>CAZVGR010000039.1:0-45331 GCA_964626845.1 uncultured Anaerolinea sp. | reverse complement strand
TCGACCGTTTCAGCCACCCGGCCACGGTGATCCTGACCGATGCGCCGCCCGCTTTTGCCGGCTGGATCCGGGAGCGCGCGGCCGAGCTGGGCGTGGAGGTCATCCAGCGCGATGGCCTGGAGCCGTGCGACTTTCGCGACGCGCTGGCCGACCTGATCCCTTGCTGCGGGCCAGACAGCGGCACGGGCGAGGGTGTGGACGACCTGGTGCTGCTCGGCCCGGCCAGCGGCGACCTGATTGCCAACGCCTTCTGCACCCTGGCCAGGGGCGGCATGCTCAACATCGTCAGCGACATCCCCCTGCCGGAGCGGGCGCCCATCGACGCCGGCTGGCTGCACTACGACCACATGACCATCGTCGGCGCCACCAGCCGCGACATCGCCGCCAGCTACGGGCCGATCCGCTCCAAGCTGGCCTATGGCGGCCACTGCTGGATGATGGGCGCGGCCGGGCCTATGGGGCACATGCACGTGCAGCGCGCCATCCAGGTCGGGCCGCGGCCGGGCCTGCTGGTGGCGACCAACCGCAGCTCCGACCGCATCAACGCGCTCACCGAGCTGTATGGCGAGTCCGCTCGCGAGCACGGCATCGACCTGGTCTGCCTGACCGAGGAGACGCTGGGGCCGGCCGGCTTTCGCCAGCGCCTGCTGGAGTTGACCGGCGGCGAGGGCTTCGACGACATCGTCATCCTCGCACCCAGCATTCAGGCCATCGAGGAGGCCGCGGCCATGGCCGCGCCGGGCGGCGTGGTCAACGTCTTCGCCGGGCTAACCCGCGGCACGGAGGCGCTGTTGGACCTGAACCCGGTGATCGATGGCCGCCAGATTCGCTTCATCGGCAGCAGCGGCTCCAGCATTGCCGACATGCGCGCCATGTTGGTGCTGGTGGAGCAGGGCGTGCTGGACACCAACCGCACCGTGGCTGCCATCGCCGGCCTGGACGGCGTCTACGACGGCATCTACGCCGTCAGCCAGGGAACTTTCCCCGGCAAGGTAGTGGTTTATCCGCACATCACAGGGCTGGGATTGACTCCGCTGGCCGATCTGCGCGAGCGGCTGCCGCAGGTCTATGCCAAGCTGGGGCCTGGTGAAGCGTGGACGGTGGAGGCGGAGGCGGAGTTACTGCGTTTGCAGTTGTGAAGAACGATTGTTACTACTCAGCCATAGGTGCCGGGCACTGGAATCTGCGCCTGCAACCAAGTCTGTGGAGCCGATTTCAGCCGTTCATGAGCTGCAAGTGCCCGGCACCTGAGTAGTAACGAACGATTGATAGAGTCTGATGAACACGGATCGCACGAATCAAAACATTGGCGCAGCGTCGTCCTTGTCCACTTGCCTACTTGCCTACCTTGCCTACCCTTCTCCCGCCCATGACTCCACTTCTTCCCCCACCTCTCATGACCTCCGATCCCGGCTCCTTCGCCCGCGGCACCATCGTCGAGCGCAAGCCGCAGATCATCGCCCAGGTGCTGGCCGACCACGACTACCCGGCCGAGATCGTGGCCGCTCTGCATGCCTTTCGGGACGAGATCGCCTCCCAGCCCATGGAGCCGCTGCGCGAGCAGAGCGCTAACACGGCGGCCTGGAACGACGAACTGGCCCGCTACGCTGGCCGTACCTGGCTGGAGGTCCCCTGGTACTTCGCCGAAACCTACTTTTATCGCAAGCTGCTGGAGGCGGTGCGCTACCTGCAGCCGGGGCCGTGGCAGGGCATCGACCCCTTTGGTCCGCAGAAGCGCCAGCAGGAGGCCGAAGCCCTGACCCGGCTGGAGGCCAGTTGGGAGCAGTTGGCCCCCCTGGAGGCCGATGTGCTGTTCGAGACCCTGCTGCACTCGGCGCTGTGGGGCAACCGCGCCGACCTGAGCAACCTGACCGTTAAGGAAGAGGCCCTGGCCGGCCTGGCCGCACAGGACGAAAAACACCTGCTGCTGATCGACCACAGCGCTCAAATCCATGCCCTGCTGGCCGCTGGTGTGCAGCGGGTCGATTTCATCAACGACAACGTGGGGCTTGATTCTTTGTTCGATTTGGCGCTGGCCGACTTTCTGCTGGCGCACGGTTGGACGCATCAGGTGGTCATGCATCTGAAAGACTGCCCCTTCTTCGTCTCCGACGCCATGCCGCAGGATATCGAGATCGTACTAGCGTCGATGGTCCGATCAGCCAGCCCATCGCTGCGCGACCTGGCGGCCCGGCTGGCGGACGCGCTGGCCCCCGGCCGGTTGCTGCTCAAAACTCACCCCTTCTGGACCAGCTTTCTGATGTTGCGTGACATGCCGGCAGCGCTGCGGGCAGACATGAGCACCGCTGCGCTGGCCATCGTCAAAGGGGACGTCAACTACCGCCGCCTGCTAGACGACCGCCACTGGCCCCCGACGACGCGCATGGAGGATGTAACCGGCTACTTTCCCACCGCCTTCGTCGCTCTGCGCACGCTCAAAGGGGAGATCATGGTCGGCTTAGCCCCGGGCCAGGCCGAGCAGCTTGCCGCCGAGGACCCCACCTGGCTGATCAACGGCAAGCGCGGGGTGATTCATCTGGTGCAACGTGAAAGGTGAAAGGTGGCTGGTGTAGGCGAGGCTGTCCGCAGAGCGTAACTCGTAACTCGTAACACGTAACCCGGGACAGCGGACACCTCGCTCCTTTCCGGGTTACGTGTTACGCATTACTCGTTACGCATTCACGCCCCAGGCGCAATCACCTTTTGCCGATAATGCTCATCCGGCCGGGTATGGATGCGGGCCACGGCCTCGGCGGTCATGAAGCGCGGGCCGCCCAGGGCGTAGGTTCCAGCCAGCACGCGCGCGGCCTTGACGGCCATGGCTGTGATGTTGGCCACCTGCTGCGCGGTGCGCCCCAGCGCGATCATGCCGTGGTTCTGCATGTGGATCACCTTGGGGACCTCGCCGTAGTAGTCGATGTGGGCGTCGATGTGCGCCTTGACCGCGCGCGCCAGCGGCGGGCCAGGGTCCACGTAGGGGATCAGCACCGGCGCCGGGCCGCAGACCACGATCTCGTCGGGGAAGAGCCGGCCAGCGAAGGCCGCATCAAAGCCCACCGAGCAGGTCAGCGCATTGATGGCCGTGGGGTGGGTGTGGCCGACGAAGTTGACGCCCTCCAGTTGCAGGCAGAGCGCGTGCAGCACCGTCTCCACTGAGGGATGGCCCAGACCAGCCGCGTCCACCTTGGCTTCGTTCAGCCCCTGCTTGATCTCGGCGTCGGTCAGAGATGGCGCATCGAGCAGGGCCAGCACGCGGTCGAAGCGCACCTCGACAAAGCCGTTGGCGTCGATGGTGCGCAGCTCCGTACCGCTGGCTTTGACCCAGAAGGTGGCCTCGCCCGCGCGGGCCGAGGTATTGCCCTCACCCAAAATGGCGTAGTCGTTGGCCGGATTGCCCAGGGTGCGCGAGAGGGTAACAAGTTGTTCTAAGGATGTGTGTGGTTGCATGTTAATCTTCGTTGCTGAGGCGAAAGAGCCTGCCGCTGTAGTCTACCACCAGCAGCTCGCCCTGCTCCGTCTCGCCGAACGAGCTGATCTGCGCGCCGCTGCCCAACAGCTCTCGGTTCTGCCATTGTCCAGCGGCATCCGCGGTAAACCCCCAGATACGGCCTGAGCAGAAGTCGCCGTAGAAGTAGACGCCGTCCAGAGCCGGCTGGGCCTCGCCGCGGTAGACATAGCCGCCAGTGACGGAACAGCCCAGCGAGTGGGCATAGTCGACCACCGGCAGGGTCAAGCCTTGCTGGTTACAGGTTTCGGTTTGGAAACAGCGCGTGCCCTCCATGATCGGCCAGCCGTAGTTCTCGCCGCCGGGGCTGCCCGCTGGCTGCGCGTTGACCTCTTCCCACTGGTTCTGGCCCACGTCGGCGATCCATAGGTCGCCCGTCAGCCGGTCGAAGCTGAAGCGCCACGGGTTGCGCAGGCCGTAAGCCCAAATCTCCGGCCGCGCGTCCTGCCTGCCCACGAAGGGATTGTCGGCCGGGACCACCGCGCCGTCGCCGCTGACGTCGATACGGATCACTGCGCCCAGGATCGATCCCAGATTCTGGCCGTGGCCGAAGCGGTCGTTGGCTGCGCCGCCGTCGCCCAGGCCGGCGTAGAGGTAGCCATCCGGCCCGAAAGCGATCATGCCGCCGTTGTGGTTGGCCGCCGGCTGCGCGGCAGTCAGCAAGATCACCTCGCTGGCCGGGTCAGCGGTCGCACGATCGGCGTTGGCGGCGAAGCGGGCGATCACCGTGTCGCCGTTCCTGTCGGTGTAGTAGACGAAGAGGCGGCCGTTGCTGGCGAACTCAGGGGCAAAGGCCAGGCCCAGCAGGCCCTGCTCGGAGCTGCTGGAGCCCACGCGGCTGGTGATGTCCAGGAAGGTTCGCGGGTTGCTGCCATCGGCGTCCAGCGCCACAATCCGCCCCGCCTTCTCCAGGACAAAGATGCGGCCGCTGCCGTCGTCGGCATGGGTAGCAAAGACGGGCTGCCGCAGGCCAGCAGCCAGCGGCTCCAGCCTGATGCGCAGCGAAGTCAGGTCGGCGGGCGCGGGTGTGTTGGTGGGCGCAGGCGTCGCTGTCTCAGCAGGTGCAGGCGGCGCGGTTGGCTCGTCGGTGGCCGTGGGCGCAGGCTGCGCGGCCTCAGTCGGCTCAGGGGGCGGCGCCGCTGTCGTCGCCGTGGGCATTGGCGCTGGTGTAGCTTGTGCAGTGGCCACAGGCAGCGGTTCGGTCGCCTCTGGCTGTGTAACTCCGGTCGAACAGGCAGCTAAGGCCAGCGTAAAGGTCAGCGCCAGAACAGTCCCTACAATCTTTGTTTTCATAGTCACAACTCCAGACAGATCGATGTCATGGCGCTATCCTAGCACAAGCCCGCGTCCGTGGCAGTGAGATGCTATCCTGATCAGTCGTATCGTCTGAACCACCCCAGCGCCTTGCTTTGTTCACTGCTCATGACGACTTCCAGTAGTTGCCCGCCGCGCGTGGCTGGCACGTCGATCACCTTCAGCACTCCTTCCGATGCAGCCTGGCCGGGCAGGATGCCGGTCAGCAGGTTGGGCGCTTCAGCCAGGAAGCGCTTGTCGAAGATGATTCCCTCCTGGTCAGGAAAGACTGCCAGCGGGTAGATGCGGGCCTCCACCAGATCCTGGAAGAAATGGGTGCCGTAAGAAACTTCGGGCATGCCGCCGGCCTGGCTGAAGCCCAGCTCGATCAGCATCTTGGTGTTGAACACATCGGCATAGGTGACCTTGACGCCCAGGTCCATGTTGGCGCTGCCCCAGCGGCCAGGGCCGATCATGATGAAACGCTCTCCCTTCAACGCCTGATTCAGCCGGCCGATCGCGCGGGCGATTTCCAGCTTTTCTGACGGCGGCGCCAGCCGCGCGTACTGGCTGGGATCGACATAGATGATGTAGCGGATGCGTTCTACGATACCGTTGGGGATCAGGTAGTTGGCCGTGAACAGCTTGTCGTTTTTCTGCACGCCGCCGGGCACTTCAATGTGCGCGCCCTGATCGCTGCTGCTCTGGGGACGGCATTGCAAGAGGTGCAGGATCGGCTCAGGCTTGCGCACCGTGCCGTGAAACTCCAGGGCAAACTCTACGTCGACCGGGCAGTTGTAGGCCACCTCCAATGCTGCCAGCACCTGTTTGAGCATCGCCACGAAGCTGGTACGCTCCACTACCCCATCCATGGTCAGCACCATCTCGTCAGGTGGAACATCCGTGGCCGTGGAAGTGATCGACTGGATGACGCCATCGGTGAAGCGCGACGCCAGCAGGCGCAGCCAGGGGAAGTTGGTTGTGATCACATCGCGCACCGGAACAGTCCGCAGCTCGTTGGCTTTCAGATCAAGCACATCCATCTGATGCTGGCTGTAATGGGCGATCTGGCGGCCAGTCGTAACAGGGCGCAGCATTGGGTGGCTGAGCCCGATCATGCGCGGGTAGTCGTCGGGCACACGATCGACCGCCCGGGTGCCGAGCCCGGCCACCAAACGCACAAAGCCTTCTTCGCTGCGCAGGCGCGGCGTCCACAGGAAGGGGTTGCGGCTGAAGCCCACGCCAGCCAGGGTCGGAAAGAAGAGGTGTTCGTGCTGCTCACCGGCCACCTTCTGGATGATGATGGCCATGCGCTCGTCATAGTCGATCAGGCCCATCTGGCGGCGGTATAGCAGCGCATCGGGGTTCAGCGCGCTGGCGTAGACCTGCGAGATGGCCCACACCAGGTCATTCAGGTTCTCCTCATGCGTGCCCTGGTTGGGGCAGAAGATGCTTTCATACTTGCCAGCAAAGGAGGTGTTGACATTGTCCTCCAGCAAGCTGGAGGAGCGCACGATCAACGGCGCCTGGCCCACACGCTCCAGAAGCACAGACAGCTCGGCGACCACGCCCTGGGGAAACTGTCCCCGGGCGAAGCGATCGGGCAGCGTTTGATAGTCGGCAATGATCTGCTCCGTGGACTTGTACTTTTGGTTAAGGTGGTCCAGCAGGTTGTTGAGCTCCAGAAAGTCGTAGAACACATCAGCGCCCACAAAGAAGGACTCTGGCATTGCCAGGTGGGCTTTCAGATCAGGGTCAAGGCCGGCCTGCGCGCTGTGCAGAATGGTCCAGGCCAACATCAGGCCGGCCGCCTTGCCTCCGATCTTGCCGCGACCGATGCGATGATGCCGAATCTCGTCCAGGTCGGCGATGCTGAAGTAGTTGCGCGCAATGCCTACGAAAGCCAGTTGGTCGCTGATCATTGCTTTGATCAGCACCACTTTGATCTCTTCCAGGTGGTGGCGGAACTGTTCCCGCTGCTCAGGCGGCAGCGCCTCGTACTGCCTGCCTCTGGTCAGCAATACATCCCACGGCGCCAACTCCGGGTTGAAGCTCATGGTCAGCTCGTCGTGATCCTCCCGCCCGATCGCTTCCTGGATGATGTCGGTCAACAGCCGGTGCGGCAGATTATAGGCAAAGTAAAAGTCAGTCAACTGGTTGCGGATGCGGTTCTTGCGCCGCTCCCAGATCTCCGACGACTCCTGGTGATAAGGATCGTCCAGCCCCTCTCGCTGTTGAGAAAGCCTGGCCTTTTGGGAGACCTCCTGCTCAAATACCTCGTGGGCGATCACACCGCGCGTGAACATCTCCTCGCGCATGCGCCGGCGGATGCGGTCGGACAAGATCGGATAGTTGGCGAGCTGCAAGTAGATGCCAAAAACTTTGGGCAGCGGCAGCGCGTTCTGCTCGTCAGTTTCCATTATCGATAAACCTCCGGTTTGAGGGCGCCGATGTACGGCAGGGTACGATGGGTGTCGGCGTAGTCCAGACCGTAGCCCACGACCCACACATCGGGGATAGTGAAGCCCAGATAGTCAACCGGCACGGTCATGGCCTCCGGCCGCGCCTTTCTGGACAGCGCACAGGTACGCAGCGAGGCCGGGCTGCGGCTGGCTAACACTTGTTGCAGATAGTGCAGCGTATGGCCGCTGTCTACAATGTCTTCCACCAGCAGCACATGCTTGTCTTCGATGGGCTCGCGCAGGTCCAACACGATGCGCACAGCGCCGCTGGTGGCTGTCATGCCGTAACTGGACACAGCCATGAAGTCAACGGCATGGGGTACGGTCAGCGCTCGGCACAGATCGGACAGGAAGATGAACGCGCCTTTCAGCACGCCCACCATCAGCAGGCGTGGCTTGTCGGCATAGTCGCGGTCGATCTCAGCCGCCAGCTCGCGCACGCGCTGCTGGATGCTGTCCGCGTCGATCAGGACGCGCTCGATGTCAGGGTGCAGACTGTGTGTCATGGCTAACCTCCAGCGAAGGTGATTAAAAGGACGTGCGGTAGAGAGGGATTATAGCCTTGACAACCAGACGCGTCAAAGTAGCTCTGACAGACCTGCGAGGTTGCTGAAAACGCCACAAGCCGGCGCAACATGATGCCTGCTACCGTTGGTGCTTTGCTCTCTTTTTGGGTATAATGGCGACGAGCTTCCACACCACCCACGATCAAGGTCGATCTGCCATGAGCTTCCTCAAAAAACTGCGCGCCAGCCTGAGCGGCGGCGCACCCACTGCCAGCCGCGAGCTGTTCCCCGTTACCGTGCGCTGCCGGCGCTGCGGCGAAGAGCTGACCGTGGCCATCAACCTGGCCAACGACCTCAGCCAGGACTACGAGCGGGACGTCTTCTTCGTGCGCAAGCTGGTCAGCGGCAGCGGCGCCAACCGCTGCTTCCAACAAATCGAGGTGCAGCTCACCTTCGACGCCAACAAACGGCTGTTAGACCGCGAGATCAGCGGCGGCAGCTTCGTCGATGAGGCGGGGAGTGAAGCGTGAAACGTAATGCGTAATGCGTGATGCGTGATACTCGTGTGGCGCGCGTTGCTTTCAGTCATCTGGCTACCCACCCGTTCACCACGCGACCAATCTACCAGTTTACCAATCTACCAATTCCCCATTCACCCACAAGGAGCATCCCCCATGCGTAAACCCATCATTGCCGGCAACTGGAAAATGAACAAAACTATCGCCGAGGCGGTGGAGCTGGCGCGGGCCATGCGCCGCGATCTGAACGCCATCGAGAGCGTCGAGAGCGTGGTCTGCCCCACCTTCGTGGCCCTGCCGGCCGTGGCCGACGCGCTGGCTGGCAGCAAGGTCGGCGTCGGCGCGCAGAACATGTTCTGGGCTGAAAGCGGCGCCTACACCGGCGAGATCGCGCCCAACATGCTGGTCGGCCTGTGCCAGTACGTCATCCTCGGCCACTCCGAGCGCCGCCAGTACTTCGGCGAGACCGACGAGGGCGTCAACAAGAAGGCCCACGCCGCTTTCAAGCACGGCCTGATCCCCATCATCGCCGTGGGCGAGAACCTGGCGCAGAATCAGGCTGGCGAGACCGACCAGGTGGTGCGCACCCAGGTCACCGGCGCGCTGCAAGGGCTGAGCAAAGAGCAGGTCGCGTCGTTGGTCATCGCCTACGAGCCGGTCTGGGCTATCGGCACCGGCCTCAACGCCGACCCGGCCGGCGCGGCCCAGGTTATCGGCGTCACCATCCGCGGCACAGTGGCTGATCTGTACGACGAGGCCACCGCCCAGGCCGTGCGCATCCAGTACGGCGGCAGCGCCAACGCTGCCAACATCGCCGACTTCATGGCCATGCCCGACATCGATGGCGCGCTGGTCGGCGGCGCCAGCCTCAAGGCCGAGTCTTTCGTCGAGATGGTCAAAGCCACGGCCCGCGTGCGCGGCTAACCCGCCAGAGGGTAAACGGTAAAGCGGTAAACGGTAAGCGGTCGTCAGAGGTTCGCTTACCGCTTACCGTTTACTGTTCACCGTTTACCGGTCACCCGATGTCCTCCCTTCTCCCCACGCTCCTCGTTTTCGCCATCCTGGTGATGCTGCTCTACTGGCTGCAGCGCTGGACCAGTCAGCACGTGCAGGGCATTGGCATCTTGCTGTTCAACAGCAGCAACGCAGGCATGGCGCTGCTCTGGTTCGTCCTCTTGCCAGGCGTTGTGCTGCACGAGCTCAGCCATTGGCTGATGGCGAAGCTGCTGGGCGTGCCCACCGGTCGCCTGCGCCTGACCCCCTCGGTGCAGGGCAAGCAGGTGGTGTTAGGCTCGGTGGAGATTAAGCGCACCGACCCGCTGCGTGACAGCCTGGTCGGCCTGGCCCCCTTCTTGGCCGGCACCCTGGCGCTGCTGGCCATCGGCTACTGGGTCTTCGATGCGGCCAGCCTGGGCCTGGCCTGGGAGCGCGGCGCCTGGGGTCAGATGGGCCAGGTGCTGGTGGCCGCCTTTCGGGTCAACGACGCCTGGCTGTGGCTTTACCTGCTGGTGGCGGTCAGCAACGCCATGATGCCCAGCCCCTCCGATCGCGAGTCGTGGCGGCTGGTGTTGATCTATCTGGCCGTGGTGGCCGCGATCATGCTGCTCTTCGGCTGGCTGCCTGCCTTGCCTGCCAGCCTGGTGGCCTCCCTCAACCGCAGCCTGCGCACCTTGACCTATGCCTTTGCGCTGGCGCTGGTGATCAGTCTGGCTTTCGCGCTGTTGCTGGGCCTGCTGGAGCGGCTGCTCAGCGGCCTGCGCGGCCGCAAGGTGGTGTACAAGTGAAAGTCATCGGCACCGCAGGCCATGTGGACCACGGCAAATCGACCCTGGTGCTGGCCCTGACTGGCATCGATCCCGACCGGCTGGCCGAAGAAAAGGCGCGGGAGATGACCATTGACCTGGGCTTTGCCTGGCTGACTCTGCCTGACGGCCAGGCGGTGGGCATCGTCGACGTGCCCGGCCACATCGACTTCATCAAGAACATGCTGGCTGGCGTGGGCGGCATCGATGCGGCCCTGTTCGTCATCGCCGCCGACGAAGGGGTCATGCCCCAGACCAGCGAGCACCTGGCCATCCTTGACCTGCTGCAAGTCAGCCACGGCCTGGTGGCGCTGACCAAGATCGACATGGTAGCGGGCGATCCCGACTGGCTGGAGCTGGTGCAGGCCGACGTGGCCGAGGCGCTGGAGGACACGTCGCTGGCCGGCGCGCCCATCGTCCCCGTCTCCGCGCGCAGCGGCGAAGGGCTGGAGCGCCTGGTGGCCGCCATCGAAGATCTGCTCAGCCAGACGCCCGAACGGCGCAACATCGGCCGGCCGCGCCTGCCCATTGACCGCGCCTTCAGCGTGGCCGGCTTCGGCACCGTCGTCACCGGCACCCTCAGCGACGGCGAGCTGGCAGTCGGGCAGGAGGTGGAGATCACACCGGCCGGCCTGCGGGCCCGCGTGCGCGGCCTGCAGACCCACAAGCACAAGCTGGAGCGGGCCGTGCCCGGCAGCCGCGTGGCCGTCAATCTGAGCGGCGTCAGCAAGGAGCAGGTGAGCCGCGGCAACGTTGTGGCCCTGCCCGGCGCTCTGCGGCCTACGGTGCTGGTGGATGTGCATCTGCGCATGGTGGCGCGCGGGCTGGACAAGCCGTTGCTGCACAACCAGCCGGTGGACTTTTTCTGCGGCGCGGCCGAGACCCCTGCGCGCACCCGGCTGCTCAGCGCCGAGACCTTGGGGCCGGGCGAGGAAGGCTGGGTGCAGTTGCGTTTGGAATCGCCCGTGGCCGTGCAGCGCGGCGACCGCTTCATCCTGCGCCAGGCCTCGCCCAGCCGCACCCTGGGCGGTGGCATCGTGGTCAACCCCTACCCCGGCCGGCGCTGGCGGCGCTTCCGCCCCGAGGTCTTCGCGATGCTGGAGGCATTGCAGAGCGGCGACCCTCCTGGCGTCCTGCTGCAAGCCTTGCAGCGCCTGGAGCCGGCCGCCTACGCCGCCGTGGCCGCGGCCAGCAGCCTGGACCGCGCCTCGGTCGCGCAGGCTTTTGCTGATCTGCTGGCCGCTGACCAGGTTCTGGCGCTGGATCGCGACTGGGACGCCGGACAGCTCGAAGATCGCCAGCGCATGGCCAGCTTGCAGACGGTGATCACGGTCGAGGGGTGGCGCGAGCTGGCCAGCCGGCTGGACTCAATCTTGGCCGGCTATCACCGCCACTATCCGCTGCGTCTGGGCATGGGCCGCGAGGAGCTGAAGAACCGCTGGCAAGGCAAACGCCAGACGTGGTCGCTGCGCCAGTTTAACGACCTGTTAGGGCAGGCAGTGCAGGCGGGGGTGGTTGTGGATGAAGGCGCCGTGGTGCGGCTGAGCGGCCACGAAGCCAAACTCGCGCCTAAGGATCAGGTCGCGGCCGACCGCTTGCTGGCCCGCTTTGTCGCCCAACCAGCCATGCCGCCCAGCGCCGCGGAGGCGCAGGAGGCAGTAGGGGAGGACGTTTTTCAGTGGCTGCTGGACAGCGGCCGGCTGACGCGGGTCAGCGACGACGTGGTCTTCGAGGCGGCGGCTTACGATGCCATGTTGCAGCAGATCGTGGACTTCGTGCGCCGTGAGGGAAGCATCACTGTCGCTCAGGTGCGCGATCTGCTAGGCACCAGCCGCAAATATGCGCTGGCTTTGATGGAACACCTGGATGCGCGCCACGTCACACGGCGGGTGGGGGACGCCCGCGTGCTGCGCAAGGCAGAGGGCGGTTAGCCGGCTTCTCGCTACCGCCGCGTGCTCAACTCCACCACTAGCAGATCCAGCGCCAGGTCGTCGGGCAGCTTGCCCGTTTTGATGGCCAGATCGGTCTCCAGCAGCCGGTCGTAGGCTGCCTCCAGGTCGGCCATGCGCCAGTGACGGCACTGCTGCATGGCCTTCTGCGTTGGGAAGGGATGCAGGCCGATGGCTTTGGCGATCTCGTCCTTGCCCAGCCCCAGGTCCATCTGGTCGGCCACCTGCACCAGGATGCGGAACTGGCGCACGATCATCGACAGCAGGTAGAGCGGCGCCGCGCCGTCTCGCTCCAGCTCGCGCAGCAGGCGCACCGCTTTGGGGCCGTCCTGTTGGCCGATGGCATCGACCATGTCGAAGATGCTGGCTTCCTGGGTGTAAGGCACCAGCAGGCGCACGTCCTCCCGACGGATCGACCCGGCGTTTGCCCGATAAGTCAACAGTTTATCCAGCTCGCTGTCCAGCAGGCGCAGGTTGCGGCCGATGCTGGTGGCCAGGTCGAAAGCGGCGTCGCGCTCGATAGCCCCCCCTTTTTGCTTCACCCGTCGCAAAACCCAGTCGGGCAGATCTCGCTCTTCCGGCGCCTCGCACAGCACAATTTCGGCCTGCCCAGCCTCAGCCAACCGGTTCAGCTCTTTGTAGGGGCGTTCGTTGCGGGGGATTGCGTCCGTCTCGACCAACACCAGATCGGTCGATTCGGGCAGAGTCGGCAAGTATTTGAGCAAGGCGTCGCGGTCGGCGTCAGCCTTGGACGGCCCTTTGGCGAGCACGTCTTCGGTGGATTCCCCCTTTTTTTTACCGGCCTGCTGGCGGCGTTTGAACTGCGCCAGCAGGCCGGCGACGATCACCAGACGGCGCGGGCTGAGGAAGGGCGCCACGTCGCAGTGGTGGACAACTTCGGCCACAGACGTTTTGCGACCATCCAGCCATGAGGTGCTCAAGTCAGCCAGCTCCGGCTCGCCCAGGGCCGCGCGAATCGCGGCCAGGCGCTCGCTGCGCAGCAGTTCGTCGGGGCCGTGGAGCAGGTAGATCATGGCGGCACCTGGCTTGAGACCTGCGAGGTTTTCCGAAACCACGCAGGTCTGGCGGTTTACGCGTCGCTGGACAGCGCCACGAAGTGGATCACCATGCGGCCAAGCTGGCTGCGAGTGACAGACTCGACCTGCAATCCAGCCACCTCGGCCAGGGTGGTGACGTCCCTTTGCAGGCGCAGCCCGACCGGTTTGCTGACCAGCACAGCCAGGGTGGCGGCCATGATGGCCACCGCGATGCGGTCGGCCAGGCTGGCATGGCGGTTGCGGGCGATGGCCGTGGCGGTGAGTGTCGCCAGGCCGGCCATCGCGCCCGTGGTGACCAGGTTGGTGCCGCAGTTGGGGTGGATGGCCAGCTCGGCCTCGCCGCGCTGCAAGCGCAGCAGCGCCTCGGCCGCGGCCGCCTCCAGCGCGGCGGTCTCCACCGCGCCGAAGACAAAGTAGCCGCGCTGGTTGCTGCGCCCGCCCACCAGCGGCAGCGCGCGGTTGCGCGCCATCAGCAGGGTGATGGTGGCGTGCTCCACGGCGTGGTTCTGCCGGGTGCGCCGGATGAGGGGCAGGTCGAGCACCTTCATCTCAGCGCGCCCAGACGACCAGGCCCAGCTCGTGTTTGTCGAGCAGGGCCGGGTGATGCGGCAAGACCCGCACGCCGTAGACCAGCGCGCCGGTGTGGTTAGGCTCGAAGTCGCCGCGGTAGTGGTGCAGGCCGTTGGCGCCGCTGCCGGCCAGTGTCATGGGAGCGCTGTGCGGCCCGGCCAGCGCGCCGCCCTGGTCCTCGCCGTAGACCACCTCCACCAGCACGTGCTCTGGCTGCAACTCGCCCAGGTAGACCTGGGCTGTCACCGACGCCGCCTCGCCGATGGTGAACTGGCTCTCGTGGGGGCCGTGGGCTGCGGCCTCGACTACCGGCCAATGCTGGCGCACCCGCTGCTTCCAGGCCGCCAGCTCGCAGGCCGTCGCGAACTTCTCGGCGCTGACGCGGGCGCTGTCGTGGGCTGCGGGGCTGTAGAGCTGCTGGCAGTACTCGCCCAACATGCGCCGGAAGCTGAAGGCCCACAGGCTGCTGTGCATCGCCTCCTTGGCCACCGCGACCCAGCCGTGCGGCACGCCGTTCTCGTCCCGGTCGAAGTACAGCGGGATGATGTCGTGCTCCAGGGTGCGGTACAGCGAGAGCGCATCGGCCTCGTCCTGCACCTCGTGGTCGCGGTACTCGCGGTCCTCGCCGACCACCCAGCCATTCTGGCCGTTGTAGCCCTCGACCCACCAGCCGTCCAGCACGCTCAGGTTGGGCACGCCGTTCATGGCTGCCTTCTGGCCGCTGGTGCCGCTGGCCTCCCTCGGCCGGCGCGGGGTGTTCAGCCACAGGTCCACGCCCTGCACCAGGTAGCGGGCCACGTTCATGTCGTAGTCCTCGATGAAGCCGACCTTGTCCCAGTACTCCGGCATCTGGGCCACGCGCACGATGTGCTGGATGTAGGTCTTGCCGGCGTCGTCGGCCGGGTGCGCCTTGCCCGAGAACATCATCTGCGCTGGGCCGTCGGGGTTGTTGAGCAGGCGCTCGAAGCGCTCCATGTCACGGAAGATCAGGGTGGCGCGCTTGTAGGTGGCAAAGCGACGGGCAAAGCCGATGGTGAAAGCGTCCGCGTCGAAGACGCCGTCGATCAACTCCAGCACGGCCGGCGACTCGCCCTGGCGGATGGCGCGATTGCGGGCCCGGCGGCGCACGAAGTCGATCAGGCGGCGCTTGGCGGCCATGTGGGTCTGCCAGTACACATCGTCAGGGATGGCGTAGATGGCGTCCAGCACGCCCGGCTCGTCCAGGCGCTCCCGCCAATCGGCCGGCAGGTGCGCGTCCAGCAGCGCGGCCATGTCCGGCCCCAGCCAGGTCTCGAGATGGACGCCGTTGGTGACGTGGCTGATGGGCGCCTCGTCCACTGGCGTGCCCGGCCAGAGCCACTGCCACATATCACGCGAGACGATGCCGTGCAGCGCGGCCACGCCGTTGGTGCGGCCGGCCATGCGCAGCGCCAGCACGGTCATGCTGAAGCCGGGGCCCCAGACCTGGTCGTGTCGGGCCAACTCGAGGAACTCCTCGCGCGCCAGGCCCAGCTGCGGCCAGTAGTGGCTGAAGAAGCGATCCATCAGGTCCCAGTTGAAGACGTCGTGGCCGGCCGGCACGGGGGTGTGGGTGGTGAAGACGCTGCTGGCCCGCACCACCTCCTGCGCCTCGGCGAAGCTCAGCCCCTGCTCCTGCACGTAGTTGCGCGCCCGCTCCAGGCCGAGGAAGGCCGAATGGCCCTCGTTCATGTGCCAGACGGCCGGCTCCAGCCCCAGGGCGCGCACCGCCCGCACACCGCCGATGCCCAGCACGAACTCCTGGCTGATGCGCAGGTTCTGGTCGCCGCCGTAGAGCCGCGCGCTGAGCTCGCGGTCGCCCGGCTGGTTCTGCGGCACGTCGGTGTCCATCAGGTAGAGGGGAATGCGGCCGACCTGGATCTTCCAGACCTTGGCGTAAACCTCGCGGCCGGGCAGGTCGCACTTGACCAGCACCTCCTGGCCGTCTTTGCCGATGGCGGGCGTGGCCGGCACCTCGGAGAAGCTGAGCTTGCTGTAGCGGGCCTCCTGCCAGCCCTCGGCGTTGATGTATTGGGTGAAATAGCCCTGGGGGTAGAGAAAGCCGACGGCGACAAAGGGCAGGCCCAGGTCGCTGGCCGTCTTGCAGTGGTCGCCGGAGAGCACGCCCAGACCGCCGGAGTAGATGGGCAGCGCCTCGTGCAGGCCAAACTCAGCCGAGAAATAGGCGATGGTCTGGCCGGCCAGGTCGGGGAAGGTGCGGCTGAACCAGGTTTCGGCCGGGTGCATGTAGGCGTCGAAGCGGGCCAGCACGGCCTGGTAGCGCGCGACGAACGGCGCATCGGCCGCGGCCGCGTCCAACTTCGCCTGCTTGACCTCGCGCAGCAGCTTGACGGGGTTGTGGGTCACGCGCTCCCACAGGTCGGGGTCGATGTCGCCGAAGACCGCCTGGGCGTCGACGTTCCAACTCCACCACAGGTTGTTGGCCAGCTCGGTCAGCCGGTTGACTTGTTCTGGAATACGGGGAAAGATCGATAAGCGACCTAAGATTTTCACGGAATGATCTCCTTGCGATAGACGGAGTTGACCGCTCTTCAGCGGAGATGCCAACTCTTGGATAGCCTGGGGAGATTATACCGCGGCGCACTGTGATCGGCAAGATGACCGGTGGGTTACGGCAGGGATGCGAGAAAGGCTGATAAGGATCATACCACCGAGCCCCGTAGTCGTACAAACCAGTGCCCGTTTCCACGCGCTGACCGGTGTAGCGGTAGATGGTCATCTGCCCGCCAGCGTCGTAGCGCGTGCCGCCATAGGCGAAGTAACGCAACTCCGTTTGACGGGCGCCGCTACTGTTGGCGATCGTTGAGCAGGGTGGATGGTGGTTGTATGGCATGAAGATGTATGCATTGGTGCGCACACATCGCCAAGAAGCATGCGCACCAGTCGATGTCCACAGACAATTCGTAATGTTGTGTCATTCCCAACAATCAGTGACCATGATTTGGTTCACCATCTTTCGGAACGGTTCACACCTATGATCCTAATTCAGCACCAATGAACCGGTCATTGGCATCATACCGTAAGATCCAGACAGCCCATATCTTTAGACCAAATGGGAATTCAGCCAATGTCCAGTAAGCGCTCTCCACGCTTCCGCCACTCTTCAGATGGTCTGGGCCCAGATAAGTAAATCCTCCAATGTCGTCCAACAGCCGATGAATGTCGGCTCGACTTGAGCCTTTCTGTTTCTCCAAGAGGTCCGTGACATGCGTTATCAAAGCTGCCTGAGTCGGTTGCGTCCCCAACTCGTCAGCCAAGGAACGCAACATGACAGCATCAATGATACGCGGGGTTGCCAGCAAGGCCAGACAGGCCACGAAGCTCAAGGCCACAGCCAGTGTCATCAGAGCAACAATCAAGCCGAACCTTTGAGGTGCGCCCCTACGACTGGACACGAAAATGGTCAAAGATAATGAAAAGACGAGGTGGCTTGGCTTGGAGACCTGGCCGCTCTCGCCTTCTCTGGGGGGTTGATCCCATTGTAGACGAGATTGACGGAATGTCAAGTCAGGTCGGTCGGGCTGGTTTTCCGAGCCAACCACTGGCTCTCGAACTCGGCCGGGGTCAGGTATCCTAATGAAGAGTGAATGCGTTTGCGCATGTAGACCTCATCCAGAAACCGGCCCAGTTGCCGATAGGCATCCTGATAGTCATGATAGTCCGATAGGTCGACCTCCTCTTCTTTGATGGTCCGGATCAGGCGTTCGGCGTAGCCGTTCTGCCAGGCTTCGCCGACCTCGGCCATGCTGATGCTTGTGCCTTGCAGGGCATCGATGTAGGCAGAGGCGGCGTACTGAACGCCTTGATCCGAGTGATGGATTTCTGGCCGGCGGCCTGTGGCTAACGCTTGTTGCAGAGCCTTCAGGGTTAGCTCCTGATGCAGCGTCCGGCCAAGATGCCAGCCACGGATCGAGCGAGTGAAGATGTCCACACTTGCCCTGGCGGGCAGTGCCAGGGTCACTACCGCCAGGTAGACGAACTCGTCTCGCAGGCGGATGTAGGTGATATCCGAGACCCAGACTTGCTCCGGTCGCTCGACTTTCAGACCCAAAACCAGGTTCGGATACCTGGGAAAGCCGTGTTCACTGTTGGTTGTGCGCCGTTTTCGGCGTGGAGCCTGGCCTTGCAAGCCCATTTCGGCCATTAAGCGCCGCACTCGTTTGCCGTTGACCACCAGTTGCTTGTCTCGCCGTAGCTGGACAGTGATCCGGCGATAGCCGTAGCGAGGCCACTGGCCGGCGATCTCCTGGATGGCATCCTTGCAGTCGCTCTCGTCTGACGCTTCCACCTGGTAGTAGAAGGAGCTGCGTGGCAAATCCAGCAACTCGCAAGCCAGGCTTACGCCATAGGTCGGCGCCAGTTCGCTCACGACCGCCCGTTTTTGGGCCACGCTGAGACCGAGATGCTCAACGCTTTTTTTACCGCCTCAAGCTCCATCGTCTGCCGGCCGATCTGCCGCTCCATCTCGGCGATCCGCAGCTCAGCTTCGAGCAGCCGACCGTCGCCCTGAAACACCGTTGCCGCATTGGCAAGAAAGGTGGCTTTCCAGTCGGATAGCAGCTGCGGCTTGATCTGGTGTTGTCGGCACAGCTCGGCTGCACTCTGCTCGCCACTAATCACCTTCAGCACCAGTTGGCTCTTGAACTCGGCGGTGAAAGTCCGTCGTTTAGGCATGGTTGCGCTCCTTGTCATGAACATCATAGTTCGGTTAGCTATGTGTCCAAATTTAGGGGCGCAGTACAGACGACGACGATTCAGGAATCGACAAATGTCACCTCAATTAGTAGATCGCTGCTATCGTATCGCAGGTTCCACGTTGCCCAGTTTTGAATGCCCAACGGAAGTTCAGCTAACTTCCAGTCAACGTTCTCCAGGCTTTCGCCGTTTTCATCCTCGCTGACCAACTGTAGCTAAACCCGCCAATTTCGTCCAATAGTTGATGGACTTCCATTCGGCTGGAGCCCTTGTGGTTTTCCAAAAGTTCTGTAACATGAGCCACAAGGGCTGCCTTGGATGGTTCTGTGCCCAGCTGATCAGCCAGGGGACGCAATGCCACAGCATCAATGGCGCGTGGTATTGACATCAGCACTAGACAGATCAGAAGACTCAAGGAGACAGCCAAAGTCATTAGGCCGATGACAAGACCTACCCATTTCGCAAGCTCATGACTACTGCGTGGTGTATTCATGACGTCCCCCTATCGCATGAGCGTGCTGCAGATCCAATCACTGACCGCATAGATAGGCAACCATGACCTGAGCCGCTGCCCCAGATCTACTCCCATGGCTCCCAGTGCAAGGTCTTGAAAGGAGCGTCCTGTTTGCGGAGGGATGAGTTCATGCCCGAGGTTCCCCGCTAGCGCTACTTGCGGGCCATTCCAAAAGCTAACAGCCACATAGAACCAGTAGTGGTATGGTTGGTTATCCGTTCCATCTTGGAAGATGGCTTTCAGATCAGTGTCGGGAAAACCACCTGTTTTTACGAAGTAGGGGTTCCTCTTGTTTGCCCCGGTTGCGTAGTCAACCAGTGTGTTCGCCCCAGCCATTCCAATGAACACATGGGATACGTCATCTACGAATTGCAGCATCGAGAAGGGATTGATTGCTGCGCCGAATGACTTGTAAAACGCTGCTGCATACGCAGTCACACGCGCCAGCGCCTCTCCAGCCGTCGTGCCGTTGTCCTTCAAATCTCGGGCGAAGTTGCTGATCATCGTGCGACGGACATGGTCATCCCTGAGCAAGGCATCGGCGTTCTCGATGACGAAGTTGCCGGTGTAGATGTACCGTCCATTGATATTCTCATAGCCGTGCTCCTTGTACCAACGGTCTTTCCAGGTCCACTCGTTCTCCCAGCAGGCCCGGTCGCCGGCTGCACAGGCAGCATGGCCCGACGGATCGGTGTACTTGAGCGGGTTGCCCAGCACATACATGTACCTGTTCAGCGCCTGGGAGTCGCCAGGGTTGGGCACGATGCTATCGGCCGCCAGGAAACGGCCGATGAGCGGATCATACCATCGAGCGCCGTAATCGTACAAACCGGCGCCGGTCTCGACCCGTTGACCGGTGTAGCGGTAGATGGTCAACTGCCCGCCGGCATCGTAGCGCGTGCCGCCGTACGCGAAGTAGCGCAGCTCCGTCTGGCGCACACCGCTCGAGTTGGTCGTTATCGCCGTGGAGGTCAGATGATCGTTGAGCAAGTAGAACGTGTTGCCGCCGGTGCGCATCGCGACGCGGACGGCTCCGGCATAGTAGTACTTGCGCACGGTCGTGCCGTTGTCGCGCTCGTAGTAGTTGCCGATGTAGACCGTCGTGGTGCTGCCCACGGTGGCCTTGACGCGCTTCCCGTCGCCGTCGTAGACGTAGGTTGCATTGATGCCGCTGCCTGTGATGCTGGTCACGTGGTTCTCTGCATCCGAGACCAGGGTCACATCCTGGCTGCCGTTGATACGCCGGGTGGCGTTGCCGTTTTGGTCATACCAGTAGCGCTGCACACCCGCGACGTGCGTCACGGCGTGTTTGTGCGCTGCGTCGTTGTAGCCCAGCGCCGCGCCCTCGAAGTTGGTGATGTTTCCGGCGCTGTTGTAGACGTAGCTGCGCTGTGGGCAAGTGCCAGAACGGTGGTCACATCAGTTGGTAGTGTGTCTGCCTGCCAGTGCGTCACCAGAGAACGGCGCTACACTGGCAGGCAGTTCAGCGAACTTCACTCCTATTCTGCGACGCGATTCATAGCTACTCGGGCCTCAGGTTGTCTACGACAATTCGGCTGAGCCGACCGGGCCAAGTATACTGACAATGGCGAGCTGGGTTCGCGGAGCTCACCAAGAACCTGGTAGCACGAGAATAAGGGCACCATCGCTATCATACCGTAAGGACCAACTTGTCCATATTTTGACGCCCAGTGGAAGTTGTGCCATGGTCCAGTAGATTTGCTCCTGGCTTTCCCCATTTCTGTACCTGAACAGTTCTTGATAGCTAAAACCGCCAATCTCATTCAGCACCTGATGCACTTCAATTCTACTAGAACCTTTGTGGTTTTCCAGAAGATGGGTAACGTGAGTGACAAGGGCTGACTTGGATGGTTCCGTACCTAAATGGTCAGCTAACGAACGCAACATGACAGTGTCAATGACGGCTGGAGTTGCCACCAGGATCATGCAGGCCAAGATGCTGAAGACAACAGTCACTGTCATCAGGATTATTAGCAAGCCGATCCATTTCCTGGTTTCAGATTTGTTCGATAAAGTGTTCATGGTCTCCCCCTACCGCATCAGCTGGCTACGAATCCAGTCGTCGACCCGATGGACAGACAAGGATCCTGATCTTAATTGTTCGCCCAGGTTAACTCCCATGGCACCCAATGCAAAGTCCTGAAAAGATCGTCCACCAGATCGGCTTGGGTCGATCTCATGAAACAGGTTGCCAGCGTGCCCCACGCTTGTTCCATTCCAGAAACTAACAGCCACATAGAACCAGAAGTGATACGGTTGGTTGGCCGATCCATCTCGAAAGATCGCTCTGAGGTCCGTATCTGGGAAGTGATCCGTTCCCACAAAGTATGGGTTTGTTTCACTGGTCCCTGACACGAGGTCCTTAAGAATATCCGGCCCTGCCATCCCAGTCAGCACATGAGAGACGTCGTTGACGAACTGCGGCATGGAGAACGGACTGATTGCCGCCCTTACGGACTTGTAGAACGCTGCTGCATATGCAGTTACACGCGCCAGCGCCTCTCCAGCCGTCGTGCCGTTGTTCGCCAAATCCCGAGCAAAGTTGCTGATCTTCGTGCGACGGACATGGTCATTCCTGAGCAAGGCATCGGCGTTCTCGATGACGAAGTTGCCGGTGTAGATGTACCGTCCATCGATGTTCTCATAGCCGTGCTCCTTGTACCAACGGTCTTTCCAGGTCCACTCATTCTCCCAGCAGGCCCGGTCACCGGCTGCACAGGCGGCATGGCCCGACGGATCACTGTACTTGAGCGGGTTACCCAGCACATACATGTACCTGTTCAGCGCCTGCGAATCGCCCGGGTTGGGCACGATGCTGTCGGCGGACAGGAAACGACCTATGAGCGGATCATACCATCGAGCGCCGTAATCATACAAACCCGTGCCGGTCTCCACGCGCTGACCGGTGTAGCGATAAAGTGTCATCTGGCTGCCGGCGTCATAGCGCGTGCCGCCGTAGGCATAGTAGCGCAATTCCGTCTGGCGCACACCGCTCGAGTTGGTCGTTATCGCCGTCGAGGTCAGATGATCGTTGAGCAGATAGAACGTGTTTCCACCGGTTCTCAGCGCCACTCTGACTGCGCCGGCGTAGTAGTACTTCCTGACGGTGGTTCCATTGTCGCGCTCGTAATAGTTGCCGATGTAGACGGTCGTCACGCCGCCCACGGTGGCCTTGACGCGTTTCCCGTCGCCGTCGTAGACGTAGGTCGCGTTGACGCCGCTGCCAGTGATGCTGGTCACGTGGTTCTCCACGTCGTAGGCCAGGGTCACGTCCTGGCTGCCGTTGATACGCCGGGTGGCGTTGCCGTTTTGGTCATACCAGTAGCGCTGCACGTTGTTGACGTGGGTCACGGCGTGTTTGTGCGCTGCGTCGTTGTAGCCCAGCGCCGCGCCCTCGAAGGTGCTGATGTTGCCGGCGTTGTTGTAGACGTAGCTGCGCTGGGCGTAGGTTCCATTGCTGCCGCCCGCGGCCTGCGCGGTCAGCAGCCGGTTCAGCGCATCGTAGGTGAAGGTCTGGGTCTGGCTGCCGCCGAAGGCCGCCGCGTCCACCACCGTCAGCACGTTGCCCTGGTCGTCGTAGCTGTACGTGATGTTCTGCAGGTTGGTGTAGCTGCCCGCGCTGGTTCCGCTTTGCAGCGCGGTCAGGCGGAAGTTCTCACTGGCCGGGTAGGTGTACTTCTGGCGGATCTGGCCTGTTGTGCTGCCCAGGTAGCGGTCGGTTACCTGGCCCAACTCGTTGTACAGGGTGTCGCCCACGTAGACGCTGGTCCCGCTCACTCCCTTGAGCGGCCCCTGCGCCGTATAGCTGAAGGTGACACCTTCGTTGTCGGGATACATCATGGTCCGCACGCGATCCATGGCGTCATACGAAGTCCACTGGGTGACGAAGGTCCCGCCTCCGGTGCCGCTGACCACCTTGCTCTCGTTGGTCACCCGGCCGCGGCTGTCATAGATCCAACTTGCGCTGCCCGATCCATCCGTCATGCCCGTGCGCCGGCCGATGCCGTTGCTGCCAGCGTCGTAGGTGTACTGCGCCGCCAGCGTGGGATTGCTGCTCCAGGTCGGGCAATTGAGATCCGTGCGAGTGTGCTTGCCGCGCAGGCGGCTCAGGCCGTCGTAGTAGAAGCACACGGTCTGGCCGCGTGCGTCGGTCTGCCGCGTCAGATTGCTCACCTGGTCATAGGCGTAGGTCCACGTCCCCATGTCCGGATCGATCATCTGCGTCTTGCGCCCCAAGGCATCGTAGGTGATCTGGATCTGCGCATTGTCCGGCGCAGTGGTCGTCGTCAACCTGTCGGCCACATCGTACTGGTAGCTGGTCGTCCCGTTGGGGTTGGCCGTCCAGAATGGCGCTGGACAGGCCGCGCCTGGGTTGTTTCCTACCGTGCCCATGTAGTCCTTGACGCTGGCCAGCCGGCCCAACTGATCCGTCGCGCTGATCTTCTGGAAGTAGGTGTACGTCGCGCCGGCCGTCTGCTCGTAGACCACGGCCGTCTGCAAGCCTTGATAGTAGATGCATGTCTTGCTGCTGTCCGGGTTGGTCACCTGCTTGACGCGGCCGTAGGCGTCGTAGGTCGTTACGGTCTTGGGCTTGCCCCAGTCCGGCGTGCGATAGCCGCCCAGCGCTGCAGGATGGAAGTAGGGCGCGTTCTGCTGCAACACCTGGCCTGCCGCGTTGTACTGCGTGCTGGCCACGATGCTCTGGCTGGCGCTGGCCGCCTCGGCCTGGGTCTGGATCACCCGGCCAAAGCCGTCGTAGAAGGTGCGCGTCTCCAGATACTCGCCCGTGCCGGCGCTGCTCAGGTTCTCCCGCTGCTCCTTCTTGATCCAGAAGGGCGCGTTGGCGCCGCTGTAGGCTGTGTAGCTGAAGCGCAGCGTCGGGTTGGTCGTGCTGTCGCCCGGCCGGATCACTCGCCAGATGCGCCCCAGCCCGTCGTATTGCAGGGTCGTGCCCTGCCCGTTCTCGTCGATGGCCTGCTCCAACTGGCCGAAGAAGCCGCCGGTCGCAGGCAGGTTGCTGCCGGCCGTCGTGGTGCAGCCCGCGTCGGTCGAGCCGGGCACGCCATAGTAACGTTGCTTAGTTGTGTGGCCCAGGATGTTCTTCGTACACACCGGGTAGGCCCGGAAGCGGGGGTCGTAGAAGGTCTCGGTCGAGCTGCGCACCACGCCGCCGTCCATACGCTCGACCTTGAGCAGGTTGCCGTTGGGGGCATAGCTGTAGCGCGTGTCATCCCACACGGGGTTCAGCCCCTTCTCCTGCCGCATCAGCCGTCCCTTGTTGGGAACGATGACGTCGGGCGAGGTGGCCTCGTCGTAGTAGTTGCGCACTGCACTCTTGATCACCCCGCCGTCGCACGGATCAGCCTGGCCCGGCACATCGTAGCACTTCTCGTAGAAATGGCTCCAGGCCGGTTTGTTGACCACCCAGTAGGTCAGGTTGGGGTAGTACTGGGTGTAGGTGGTGCGCAGCGCCGCAGGCGCCCAGGTAGAACCGCTACCCAGCCGCTCCTGATGGTAGGTCAGATTGCCCAACTGGCTGCCGTTCTGCCGCTCCTTCTCGTACCCGTAGTCAGTGCGCACCATGGGCAGGGTCTCGCGGAAGCTGCGGCTTTGCTGGGCGTAGACGAAGCGCGGCCGTTGCTCGGCTGGCAGGTCGGAGCCGTTGACCGGCATGTCGTTGACCGTGTGCGCCCAGTCGGTCTCACTCTTCGTCAGCTCCCCGCCGCTGGCGCAGTTGGCCGACGGGCTGGCCGACGCCGGCAGGCACACCACCGTCTTCCATTCCCGGCCGGCCAGGTGGTCGATCTGCGTCGTCGTGCCGGGCAGGGTCTCCTTCTGCTTGAAGAAGTGCTGCTCCAAACGCCGCACGCCGTCTCCCAAGGATGGCCACAGCACGTTGACCTGGGCGTAGCCATGGGTGTCCACCTCCCAGGTGAAGGCGGCGTACTCCCACGTCCAGTTCGGTTGGTTGGTGACCAGATCGGTCATGGTGTACGTCTGCACCCGCGGCGGCCGTGAGCTGCCGCACTGCGCCGTGAACAGCTCGGCCGCGAAGTTCGAACGGCCGCCGTAAGGGTTGTCCATCTGGCTCAGGTAGCCGTAGTCGCACGCCGTGCCCAGCGTCTTGTTCTGAACGCCGTTGCGATCGCGATAGACGAAGCTGGTGGTCTCGCTCACCCCGCCGGCCGTCTCCACAATCTGGCTGGGCAGGAGCAACGTATTGCCCTTGTTGGGATCGCAGCCGCCCGCGCACTGGTCGTAGTAGTTTACGTTGTACTGCCGCACCACCTGCTCCAGGCCGCTGCCGTTCAGCGCGACCACATCGACCCCCAGCAGCTTGTAGATGGCAAACAGGTGCATCCCGCCATACTGGTCGAAGGAGTCGCTGCGGTCATAGCGCAGCACGGTGGAACCAGGGGACTCGCTATTATCATAGCGCAGCTTGACGCGCGTCTGGGCCGTGTCTACCACGAAGTTGTAGCGGATCTCGCTCAGCCGCAGCGTGCGGATATAGTGGCAGCCATAGTCATCGGTGCGTACATCGCTCTGGCCGTGCCGCCCTTGCTCCGTGGTGCTGGCGGCCGCCCACAGGTACTGGATCACGTTGCCGCTGGGGTCCTGCACCTGCACCAGCGGCAGCTTGACCCAATCCAGGTTGGCGAAGCCGCCGCACTCGTTGTTTTGGCCCGTCTTCCATTTGAAAACCATCGGCGGCTCGCTGGCCGGCGGCCATGGGTTGTCGTCGTCGCTGATGTTGGCGTAGCCCTTGAAGACGTACAGCATTCCATCCTGGGTGCGCACCTTCAGTTGATAATAGGGAAAGCCAGCCGTGGGCGTCAGATACTCCCACATCTGGATGAACGGGTCTTCCTTGCTGAACCAGCGGCTGGTGTCGATGGTGTAGGATGAGCCGTTGAGCACCATGGTCAGCTTGCTGCCGGCCGGGTTGCTGGGATCGGCCTTCATCAGGTAGCTCTCGCCCAGCAGGTCCCAGCCGTGGCCCACGTGGTTGTAATGGCCGGTCTCCCGCTGGTGGCGCGCGCTGGAGTATTGCAGCCCGAGGGATGGCGTCAGCCCGCCCCGGCCCGGCGGCAGGTCGAAGCCATAGGTGAAGCCGATGGAGCCGCTGAAGAGCTGCGGCTGCGCGCCGCGGATGCGCGGCCCTGGGTCGAACTCGTAGCTCTGCGAGCTGACCACTATGGCGGTCTCACCCACCGCAAAGGCGCTGAAATGCTCGCTCTGCGCCAGCAGCAGCCCGCGCGCCGGGTCGATGGCTGTGGGGATGGTGCGCCACGCCCCCGCCGCCTCGTCCAGGTGGAAGAAGGCCATTCCCTGCGCCTCCTCGGCCGGGACGCCGGCCTGGCGATAGGGGTAGACCAGCGTCACCGGCTTTTGAAAGCGCTCTACAGGCGCGCCGCCCTCGCCCTCGGCGTTCAACTGGAAGGCGAAGCGCGGGCCCGGCGGCAGCGCATCCTCGGCCGGCCGGTAGCTGAACAGCAGCGGCGCGGCCACCGCGCCGGCCGGCGCCTTCACCTCCACCCGGCCATCCAGCGAGCGCAGCCAGCCGCCCTCAGCCGGCGTCACCCGCACCCGGTCCGCGGCCGGCGGCGTGATCTCGGCCACTGCGCTGCCCAGGGACACGCCGTCAGCCAGCGGCGACACAGCGCTGGCCTGCACCGTCGCCAATTCACCCAGGGCCAGCCCGGTGGCGCGCAGTTGGAAGCTGCCCGTCAGCGCCTCGCCCGGCTGCAACGCCGCCACCTGCCATGTCAGCAGCTTGGCGCTGGGCTCGTAGCTGAAGCCCAGCGCGCTGCCGGCCACGTAGACCAGGCCCCGCGGTAGCGGCGCGCGGATGGTGATATCCCCCAGCGGGTCGTACCCTGTGTGGGATGCTACCAGCCGGTAGCTCAACACCTCCCCCGGCTTGGCTCGGCTAGGCTGCACGTCCAGCAGCAGCTCCAGGCTCAGCGGCGGTGTGAAGCCGAACATGCTTTCGGGCGCGGCCGGCGCACCCTCCGGCGCAGCCGTCTGCGTCCCCGTGAAGCTATTCGTAGCCCAGATGGCATCCTCAGCCAGCGGCGCATCCAGGGTCGGCGCATCGTCCACCACCGGCAGTGTGCCGGTCAGCACCGCGCTGGCCGTTGCTGCCTGGCTCGCTCCCAACATGGCCATGTGCAGCGATTCGCCGGCCGTCAGCCGCACGGCGTCCGCGCCTGCGGCCCGCGCCCGCTCTGGCAAGGGAGCTGTTACCCCCCCCCCCCCGATTAACATAATCAGTAAAAGCCGCGGCCGGCAGCGCCAGCGGCGCAACGATGGCCACAATCGCCAGAATAGAGAACAACCGCACCAGATTTGTCCGTTTCATGACGTCCCTCGCCTTTCCACATGCGCTCGCCACCCATGTGTGACGAGCAGGGTTGAGATCGCGCCCGGCCCAGCCAGACGCACTGTGCGCTTCCTGCTGATCGCCGGCCGCCACGGCCCGCCGTCAACACGCCCGCTTCGTTGTATCTGCCATGCGGCGCACGGTCGTGAGTCTAGCAGAACGTCGCGAGTTTGTCAATAGTACTTTGGTACTATTTTCAGGACTGCCAAATGCTGCGCTGGGGTCAAGCACAGGCTGGGCCGATGCTGCTTACCGCCTTGCAGAACAAACGCGACGCCCAGGCGAGACGTTTGTAGTTTCTCATGCGATGTAGCCCTGCTCCCGCAGCCAGCGCTCCGTGCGCGCCATGCCCTCGTCCAGATCGACGGCCGGCGCATAGCCCAGCAGCCGCTGCGCCTTGGCGATGCTGAAGCGGCTGGGGTTGAAGCGGAAGTGGTAGCTCCACGGCCCCGGTACGGGCTTGCCCAGCAGCCGGCGCAGCCAGCGCCCCGGCGGGCTGACCGCGCCCCTCGCCAGCCAGGCCGGATAGACCGGCAGACGCTCCCGCCCCAGCATGGCCGCGTAGCGGCTGTAAAACTCGCGATAGGTGATGGCCGTGCCGTCGCACAGGTTGAAGGTTTCACCCACCGCCGCCGGGCTGCGCAGCGCCAGCAGCACGCCGTCCACCACGTTGTCGATATAGCCGGTGTTGACCAACCCTTCGTCGCGGCCCAGCAGCACCAGCCGGCCGGCCTTGATCTGCTCCACCGGCCCGATGGTCCAGGCCGCGCCGCGCGGGCCGTAGGTCGAGGCGGGGCGAATGATAGTGGTGGGCAGGCCGTCGGCCTGGGCGGCGCGCACCAGCGTCTCCGCGGCGATTTTGCTGTCGGGGTAGAGCTGGCCCACCGGCGGCGTCGGCGCGCTTTCGTCGATCAGCGGGGCCACATTCAGGCCATAGACTGCCACGCTGCTGAAGTAGATAAAGCGCTGCGCGCCGGCCTCCTGGGCCGCGTGCAGCAGCCAGCCGGTGGCGGCTACGTTGGCGATCCAGGCTTGGCGGTCGTCCAGGCCGGGGCCACCGGTCCAGGCTGCAACGTGCAGCACAGCATCACAGCCGTTCACTGCGCTGTTCAGCGAGGCGCGCTCCAACAGATCGCCGGATATGATCTGTGCGCCTTGCGCGGCCAGCCAGGCGGCGTCGGCCGGCGTGCGCGCCAGACCGCTCACGGCCACGCCCTCGGCCAGCAAGCGCTGGGCCAGGTGACCCCCAATGAAGCCGGTGATCCCGGTAATTAAGACCCGCAAAATATCACACGCCCTCGGCCTCGGGCTCCATCAGCGTTTCCAGGAGATCGCTGGTGGTGATGATGCCCACCAGGCGGGCGCCATCGACCACGGGCAGCCCGCCGATTTTTTGTTCGACCAGCAGGCGGGCAGCCTCGGCGATGGGGGTATCAGGGGTCAGGCTGTGGATGTCGCGGTTCATCACATTGGCCACGGGGATGTGGTGCCAGAGGAAGTTGTCCTGGCTGGGATCCTTGAGAATGGAAGCCAGGCCGGTGATGCGCCGCAGGTCACCGCTGGTGACGATGCCGACCAACACGCCGTTTTCCACTACCGGCAAGCGACGCAGTTGTCCCTGGCGCATCAGCCGGATAGCCGATGCAATGCTGTTCTGGGGTTCGACGGTGACCACGTCGGTGGTCATGATGTCGGCGACAGTAGTGACCAAAGCACACCTCGATCTACGCAGTTGGCAATGGCAGCATCTTTTGATAGCGCCAGTATCTGCGTGCCTGTATGCCCCAGTGTACCCCGAAAATAGCATTTAGGGTATGCGTTAGATCATATTTCCCGCCCAATTTTAGGCCAATTTTGCTGGATATGCTGGCAGATGGCGCGCGGCCGGGTGCTGGTTTCGCGGCGCTGCAAACGCCTGCTCAACCAGCCCGGTTACTACTCAGCCATCGTGCCGGGCACTGGAATCTGCGCCTGCAATGAAGTCTGTGGAGCCGATTTCAGCCGCCTATGAGCTGCAAGTGCCCGGCACCTGAGTAGTAACCAGCCCGGTATGAATTAGCCTGGCGGGGGCGATCAGCCGCCGACGGGGGAAGCGCGCAAAGAGCTGCTATGGCTGGCGGGCAACTCACAGCCTGCGCACCATGTCGATGACCAGGTCGCTATCGGAAACCACGGCGATCGGGCGCAGTCCGTCCTCTTCCTGGCGTACCACGACCACGCGGTGGATGTGGCGGCCCAGCAGCAGTTGCGCTACATCAGACAGAAGGGTGTCGGGCGTAACCCAGATCACATCGCGCGTCATGAAGTGCTCGACCGGCTCGGCGCGCCAGTCAGTTGACTCCACATAGGCGCGCAAGAGATCGCTGCGCGAGATAATGCCGCACAGATAGCCCTGCTCGTTGGTCACCACCAGGGCGCTGATGTCGTCTTCGGCAATGCGCACAGCGATTTTTTCGAGCGAGTCGGCGCCTTGACAACTGACGATGCCTAGCCGTTTTGCTTCTAATACAGTGCGTGTTTTCATAGCTTGCCTCCAGGGGGCGCTGGCTGGTGTTTCAGTCCAGCGAGGTAACACGTTGGCTGAGTGCAGCCGAGATGTCCTGCCCACAGGTGATCAAATGGGTTGGGATGCCGCTGGCCAGCAGGTCGGCCAGGGTGTCGCGATGGCTGGGCGCATCGCCGAAAGTATCGGCCGCCAGCAGCACAGCCAGATCATGCACGCCGCGCCGCCGGATATCCCGCATGGCCGCAACCCACAGAGCATCGGTGGCGGGCGAGATGGCCACCAGGGTGGTGTGGCGCGGCAGATGTTCCATCTCGGCGGTCAGCACGCGGGCAAAAGGAATGCGGCCGGTGGCATTGACCACAGCCAGCGTCTCCAGAATTTTGGTGAGCTGCCTCTCGCCGCGGTCAGCCTGGATCAGTTCACGATGGCCGCTGTGGGCAATGAAGCCCACTGACCGATCTTCCAACAAGAAGTGGCGGGCCAGGCTGGCGGCAGCCGTCACCGCATATTCAATAGTGCTGGGAGGCAGTTGCAGCGCCAGCTTGTCCTGGCGCACAAAGGCTGACCCCATCTCCTGCATAGGCGGGGTCCAGGGCATCCCTGTGTGGACAGCCTGGTCCAGATCGAGCATGATCCACACGTCAGCCGTTGGGTCCAGCTCGAATTCTTTCACGATCAGGCGGCCAGTGCGCGCGGTGGAGCGCCAGTGGATGCGGTTGAAGCTGTCACCGGGCACGTACTCGCGCACCGTTGAGACGTTGGTGGTGATGTAATGGGTGCGGCGGCGCATGGCGTCGCCGCCTGGCAGCATCCCCAACGGCGGGGAGAAACCTGGTAGCTCCAGCGTGGCCGGATAGACAATCATCACCGATGTAGCCGGCAGCAGGCGCTGGCGAGGAAAAAGTCCCAGTGGGTCGCTGCTGGTCAAGGTCAGTGGCCCCAGGCGGAAGCGGCCGCGGCGCAGGCAGTAGGTGCGCACCATCCAGCGGCGTTTACGGCGTGGACCGATGGAGCTGAGAACCCGGCTGGCGTCATGCTGGGGCAGGTCTGAGTGGTCGCGCACTTCCAGCCACAGCTTGGGCAGACGGCCGCCGTTGGTCACCTCAAACTGTTCCTCTGCCACACGGCCCACCTGAGAGCGGCGCGAGCGGGTATAGCGGCCGAGGCGCACCCATTTCAAGTTCAACCAGGACCAGAGAAAGGAGATGACTACAATGCCGGTCATCAGATAGGCGACCGACCAGGCCACGCTGTTGTTACGCTCCGCGCCAAAGAGGGCAAACGCCAACGACAGCAGCCATAAACCAATAAACCACCACGAGCGACGCATGGGGGGTCATCCTGAAGCGCAGTGTGCCATGACCTGCGCTTTTATCTGGTGCGGACTCGGGCGCCTGGCACTGGCACCGAGTCGAGAATCTCGCCCAACACGGCCCGCGGATCGACATTCTTGATGCGGGCAGAAGGGCTGACGATCAAACGATGGGCCAGCGTTGACTCGGCCATAGCTTTGACATCGTCCGGGATCACGTAGTCACGGCCGCGAACTGCGGCATGGGCCCGGCTGGTCTTGTACAGCGCCAAGGAGCCGCGCGGGCTGGCGCCCAGATAGATGTCGGGATGTTTGCGGGTGGCGTTGGACAGCGTGACGATGTACTCTTTGATCAGCTCGTCCACATAGACCGCGGTCACTGCCTGCTGCGCTTCCACCAGCTCGGCTGCACTCACCACTTGCTCCAGCGCGGCGATGGGGTGCTGCTGGCGCTGCGAGTCGAGAATCCGCATCTCCTCGGCTGGCTGAGGATAGCCCAGGGTGATGCGCATCATGAAGCGGTCGAGCTGCGCCTCTGGCAAAGGGAAGGTACCCTCGTACTCGATCGGGTTCTGAGTGGCCAGCACCAGGAACGGCTTTCCCAGCAGATAGGTCGCGCCATCCACCGTCACTTGACGCTCCTCCATGGCCTCCAACAGCGCCGACTGCGTTTTGGGCGTCGCGCGGTTGATCTCGTCGGTCAGGACGATCTGCGTCATAATGGGGCCGGGGCGAAACTCGAACTCCATCGTCTTCTGGTTGAAGACCGAAACGCCCGTGACATCAGAAGGCAGCATGTCGGGGGTAAACTGAATGCGGCGAAAGTCACAGCCAATGGAGCGGGAAATGGCGCGCGCCAGCATGGTTTTGCCCACGCCAGGCACGTCTTCAATCAGCAGATGACCCTCGCACAGCAGCGCCAGCAGGGTGGTCTGCACCTCGCTGCGTTTGCCGATGATCACATTCTCTACGTTGTCACAGATGCGATCGGCAACATCTTTAACTATCGAAACGTCGGGCATGACGGTGTATGACCTCCACGAACAAGCTGATAACCAGTCTAACACCGGGATTATACCCTGACTGTAGCTGAACCAGCAATTAGCCGCTGACTGGATCGGGCATCAGGGCAGCCTGGGTGGTCAGGCGCGTTGCCGGGCATCCCCCGCCAGCGTCGGGTCATTGCTGGCTGCGGGTTGGGCTTTGCTGTTGGCAGAGGTGCTATGCTATAATTCCTTCATGGCTGAACGTATTCTTGTGGTGGAAGATGACCCGCGCATGGCAGACCTGTTGCGGCGCGGTCTGATATTTGAAGGCTACCAGGTAGAGTTGGTGGGCGACGGCGAGACTGCGCTGCAAGCGGCGCGCAAGGAGATACCCGCGCTGGTTGTGCTGGACTTGATGTTGCCCGGCGAACTGGATGGCTTGGAGGTGTGTCGGCGGCTGCGCGCAGCCAGCGACGTGCCCATCCTGGTCTTGACCGCGCGCGGCACCCTGGGCGACAAGGTGGCAGGCCTGGACAGCGGCGCCGACGACTACCTGGTCAAGGCCGATTTTCACTTCGAGGAGTTGGTGGCGCGCATTCGCGCCTTGCTGCGCCGCCGGCAGCCCCCGGCGCGCCAGGAGGTCTTGCGCTTCGCCGATCTGACCCTCTCGCCTGCCAGTCGTGAGGCCACGCGCGGCGATCGCCGCATCGAGCTGACCGCCAAAGAGTTCGATGTGCTGGAGCTGTTCATGCGCAACCCGCGCCAGGTGCTGACGCGCGATGTGATCTATGACCGCATCTGGAACTACGATTTTGGCGGCGAGAGCAACATCATCGAAGTCTACATTCGCTATCTGCGCGCCAAGCTGGAGCAAGAAGGCGAGCCCCGTCTGCTGCACACCGTGCGCGGCGTGGGCTACGTGCTGCGAGAGGAGTGACCCCGTTGGTTCCCTGGCTGGGCCAGGGGCTTGACCCAGCCAACTTGCTGAGTTACCTGGAACGCCAATCAAGAGGGGCGCCGTCCGGTCGGCCCGGTCTTCACCAGACTCTCATATTGGCATAAGCTGCGCTTAAGCTTGACGATGCACAGTTAATCTGTGCGACCACATCTTCCTTCCACGCCGCCGCTCATGACTCTGCGCTTTCGTCTCACCTTCTGGTACACAGTCCTGCTGGCTGTGGTGCTGCTGATCTTCGCGCTGGGCTTTCACATGGTGGTGGCTCAAGCGCTGTACAACGAGGTAGACAGCACCATTCGCAGCCAGGCTGAGCAAGTTGTGGCCGTCTTTGAGGTCAATATCGACCCGATGCGCAGCCGGCTGCCTAACACAGCCATCGTCTTTGCCTCTCAGGTCTTCGCCCAGGCCACCTCGGTCGAAGGCGCTGTCATCGACACGTCGCCCAGTCTTGGCGAAGAAACGCTGGCTCTGCCGGACTCCGTTCTGCAACAAAACCTGCAAGGGGAGAGTGCATTTTATGATTGGCTGAGCAGCAGCGCGACCATGCGGGTCTACAGCGCGCCTGTGCGCACGCCCGACGGCAAGGTAGTAGCCACCGTCCAGGTGGCCCAGTCGCTGGATGCCATCAATTCCATGCTGCAAGTGGTTCGCCTGGCGCTGCTGATCGGCGGCGGCATTGCCGTGGCGCTGGCTGCCTTGGGCGGCGCGATCATCTCGGGCACAGCGCTGCGCCCCCTGAACCAGATCGCAGCTACCGCCAGCCGCATTGCCCGGGCCGAAGACCTGGATCAACGCATCGAAGGGGCCTACCCCGACGACGAGGTGGGGCAACTGGCCGACACCTTCAACGAGATGATGGGCCGGCTGCAGGACCTCTTCAACACCCAGCAGCGCTTGGTGGCCGACGTATCGCACGAGCTGCGCACGCCGCTGGCCACCATTCAGGGCAATGTCGATCTGCTGCGCCGCGGCGCAGCCAGCGATCCAGCCATGTTGAGCGAAGGACTCGAGGCCATCGCTCAGGAGGTGGCGCGCATGAGCCGGCTGGTACGTGACCTGCTGTTGTTGGCCGAGGCCGACGCCGGCGTCCAGCTCACTCTCAAGCCCGTCGAACTGGATACGTTGCTGCTGGAGGTCTACCGCGAGGCGCAGTTGATGGCCAATGGGCGGGTTAAGGTGCGGCTCGGCCACGAAGACCAGGCCCAGGTACACGGCGACGCCGATCGCCTCAAGCAACTGCTGCTCAATCTGCTCAGCAACGCCATCGCCTATACGCCGGCCGGCGGGGCTGTGACGCTGAGTCTACACTGCCGCCCTGATGGCTGGGTGCGGGTCACAGTGGCCGACACGGGCATCGGCATTGCCCCTGAGGATCAGCCGCATATCTTCGATCGGTTCTGGCGGGTGGACCGCGCCCGCACCCGGGCGGCAGGCGGCAGCGGGCTGGGCTTGAGCATCGCCAAGTCGATTGCCGAAGCCCATGGCGGCGCCATCACCGTGGAAAGCGAGCCAGGCGCAGGCTCGACGTTCGAGGTTTTGTTGCCCCAATCCCATCTGACCAGCCCACAAGCGCCAGGGGGAGAGAGTTGACTGCGGCCTGGCAGCGCTGTTGTCATCGGTGTGAGCGCGCACCTTTGGCCTTGTTGCGCGCAGTTCAGGGAGCCTGCTGTTTTGACAGCCTTGGTGGTCTGGGTATAATCATGTCAATCGGCTTGGTGTCTCAAGCTGGTTAGCCAGGGATGACGCGGGCATTGTCTCGCATCCACCCACTGCATAGGAGAGGCAAGTTACGAAACTAACGATCTTGAAGCCACTCATCCCTACACCGGTAGTTTCAAGCGGCCTCACTTGCGCGTGCAGTGAGGCATTTGTTTGTCCGTAAACGGCGATGGATTTAGGACGGCCAGTCCTATGTTCAATCTGTATCCAAATCAAGGAGGTACGAGTTAGAAATGGCCAATGTCGAACTGAGATCCGGTGAGTCGCAAGAGCAGTTGCTCAAGCGCTTTCGCAAGGAAGTGACCAAGAGCCGGGTGCTGTCCACAGCGCGCAAAAAGCGTTGGTTCACGCCGCCCAGCGAAGTTCGCCGCATCAAGAAACAAAAAGCCGTCCGCAAGGCGCGCCAGGCGCAGCGCAAGCGCGACAGAATGGCGGACTGATGCCGCTATTCGGTAAGCAAAACTCATTGACCCAATCCACCCGTTTCATAGCCACGTTTGGAAGGAGGTGATGGCGAATGGCTGAGTCCAAGGACGATAAGCTGATTCTTGAAGGCAAGATCATCGAAGCACTGCCCAACACCACGTTTCGGGTCGAGCTAGAGAGCGGCCACGAAGTCCTGGCCTATTTGTCCGGCAAGATGCGCAAGCATTATATCCGCGTCTTGCTCGGCGACGCTGTACGTGTCGAATTGTCGCCATATGACCTCACGCGCGGTCGAATAGTCTATCGCCACAGGGCTCCCCAAGCCCGTGCCTAGCTTTCCAGACGTGTTTGCATAGCTGGCGACTGCGGGTTTATCCTCAGCGCTTTAACACGACAGGTTACTACTCAGGTGCCGGGCACTTGCGGTCCATGCACAGCTTGAATAGGCCCGGTAGATATCCTTGCAGGCGCCGATTCAAGTGCCCGGCACCTATAGCTGAGTAGTAACCACGACAGTACCTATAGTTTTTGGAATCGAACGCCGGTCGCTGCACAATTCAGCAGTGACCGGCGTTTTTGGTCTTGTGAGATAAGGGCCAGCTAACCTGAAAAATCGTTCGAGCGGCTATTGCCCGCCGATTTTCAGGACAGCTTCAACACGGCGCTACATGCCAGTCGGCAGATCGATGAAGACTGTCTCCAGCCCAAACTTGCCGTTCAGGTGCCGGCCCAGCGCCTTCAGCCCGATGGTCTCCGTGGCGTAGTGGCCGGCGAAGAGCACGTTCATGCCCTGCTCCTGGGCTTCGTAGAAGTGAGCGTGGGAGGTCTCGCCGGTCACAAAGGTGTCAGCGCCCAGCGCCGCTGCCTCTTTGACATGGCCAGCGCCGCCGCCCGAAACGATGGCCACCCGCCGTATCAGCGCAGGGCCGTGGGCCAGCGTGCGCGGCTCAACGCCCAGCCGGGCCTTGATCGCGGCTGCCAGCGACTCGACGGTTGCCCCATCGGGCGCAGCCGCAATCACGCCAATGTCTGTGCCCTTGACGTTGCAGAACCAGCTCTCCACGGTCATCTCCAACAAGCGGGCCAGCTCGACATTGTTGCCCACTTCTGGGTGCGCGTCCAGGGCCAGGTGGGCGGCATAGAGGTTGAGGTTGGCGTGCAGCAGGCGGGCCACTTTGCGCCCAAAAGCGCCGCGAATCAACTCCTGCGTGCCCCAGAACAGGCCATGATGCACCAACTGCATCTGCGCGCCCACTTTGACGGCCGCATCGATGCAGGGCTGGCCGGCGTCCACGGTGAAGACGATACGTGTCACCTCGCTGGCGCCTTCCACCTGCAGACCTTGTGGGCCATAGTCAGGGATCGCATCGACCCTGAGATAACGATCCAGATAACGAACCAATTCATCGCGCTGCATAGTTCCGTCTCCAAATTGTGTCGAGGGTAGTTACTGCTCAGCTATAGGCGTCGGGCGTTCGAATCTGCGTCTGCAACGATGTCTGCCGAACCCATTCAAGCCGCACATGAGCTGCCAGCGCCCGGCGCCAAAGTAGTAACCGAGGCAGATGGGCAAGCAAAGATTACGAGTCGGAGATCAATGGCGCTGGGCGCAGGGCGACGACTGGCGCCTCGCCTTTGGACTCTGCCGCCGCGCCCTCGCCCGTGTCAGCGGCAACAGCAGGCACGCGTGCTGGATCTGGCACGCGGTCGGTGCTGGCCTGCGCCGTCGCGGCTGGCGATGGTGCGGCCTGCAGGCGAAAAGTAATCGCCAGCACGATCAGAACAATCCCACTGATGCCCACCAACGTTTGGGGAATGCCGATCAGGTCGGCCAGAGCGGCGATGGCCAGCATAGGTGGAATGCCCACCAGATTGTTGAGCATGAACTGTACCGAGAAAACGCGGCCGCGCAACTGTTCGGGGGTATGTTCCTGGAGCAGCGTCTGCGAAACGATGTTCACCGCGGCCATAGACAGGCCAAGCGTCAGGCTCAGCGCCACGCCGGAAAGAATGAGCGCTGCGCTGGCCGCAGGCAGATCGATCATGGTGGCATCCAAAATGAACCGTTGATTGGTCGCCTGAAAACGCCAGGACAGCACCCCTAACAAGGCAAAGCCCGCAGCCGTCGCCGTTATCCCGCCCCGCACCACGCGCTGTTTACGTATCCGGCCGCCCCAGCGGCCTAGCGCCGTGGCCGCTATCAACATGCCAATGCCGGCTGGCGCAAAGACGATGACCGCATCTTCTGGCGCCAGTTGATACACGCGCGACGCCATCCCCGGCGCCAGCATGGCCATGGTCATAACTAAGCTTGCGATCAGCGTCAGATGCATCATGCTGATCAGCACCGGGCGGTGCATCACCACAAAAGAGGCCCCATCCTTCAATTCGCTCTTGACTTGCTGCCAACTGCCCTGCGCGCTGCTGCCAGTGCGGCGCGGCTTGTCGCGCGGCAGTTTCCTCACCAACAGGGCAGCGGCCGCATACAGGCAGGCGATGACAACGAAGGTGGCCTCAATGCCGATCAGTTTCACTGCCAGCGGGCCGATGATGATCAGTCCGATCACCTGCGACAAGGCCAGGGTCATGCTGAACAGCGAGTTGGCTGTCAGGAGATGATGGCGGCCAACCAGGAAGGGAATAGCCGCAGCCTCGGCCGGGTTGAAGAACTGCGCGACTGTGGACATCAGGAAGGTCAAGGTGTAAAGCGTCAGCAACACCCATGCGCTGGTAGGATCGGGCGCAACGGCCAGCACCATCAGGTAGCACAGCATCAAGATCGCGCGCAGCGCATTGGATCCCACAAGCACAAACTTCTTGGGCCACCGGTCAATGATTACGCCGCTGAGCGGGGCAAAGATCACCCCTGGCAGTGTGAAGGCCAGGATCGTCAGGCCAAGATGCATGCTGGAGCCTGTAATGCGCTCGATCAACACGATCAGCACAAAGTTGAGGGTGTTTTGCGATGCCTGCGATACCCACTGCGCCGCCCACAGCCGGCGAAACGAACTGTTGGAGAGAACGGGCCAGAAACCCTGGGAGGAATTGACAATTGCCATGATAGTGTTATCGCTTTTCCTGCCGGCCGCTTGCCTTGTCGAATGCGACGGCGCAACAGACAGATTGGGGCCTGTTCAGCGATGGAAGGTCATTATAGCAGCATCTGGCGAAAAAACAAGCGCCATCGGTTCAAGCCCAACGGTTTTTGATTGGTTGAGAAAACCGTTGAACAAAAAGTCGCCCCGGGCGCGTTCCGCCGGGGGCGAGGCGTAACTTAGGAAACAGGCGGCAGCGGCAGGTGAACGTGCGGCGCCGCGCCGCTGGCTGGATCGCCTCTGCGCACAAAGGTTTTGACGCGCTTCTCAAACTCGCGGCGGGTCAGCAGCACACGATGGTGACAGGTAGTGCAATGCAGACCGATGTCTGCGCCCAGCCGCACTACGTCCCATTCGTAGCCGCCACAGGGATGCGGCTTGCGCAGCCGCACCACGTCGCCAAGACGAATTTCGATGCTCATGGCGGCTATTGTAGCACGTCCAACCAATTATGGCAACAAAATTCTCGTGGGCTGCTCTGGACAGTACAGGACTAGGAGGGCTATAATACGGCTCAGGCAACTACTCAGCTCCAGGCGCCGGGCACTTGAATTTGCGCCTGCAATGGAGCCTGTGGAGCCGATTTCAGCCGCCCATGAGCTGCAAGTGCCCGGCGCCTGAGTAGCTACCGTCTCAGATATTGTTGTCCGTCTTTGGAGTTGTGCGTGTTCAGAGCGTTTTTAACCCGGATGTCGCTCCTGTCGCTTGTGCTGGCGCTGTTGCTGGCTGGCTGTGCGCGCACCCTGCCAGAGGCGACGCCGGCAGCCAGCGCGCCAGCTATGCCGGCCGCAACCACAGCGCCAACAGTTGCACAAGAGGCTGTGGCGTTTGTCACGTCCGCCCCGACGCCGGACGTTCCTACGCCCACGCCTGCCAGCATCGCCCCAACGCCAGACCTACTCACGCCCACCAGCGCCGCGCCGACGCCAACCGTTCCTACGCCCATGCCTGCGCCCACCCTGACTCCTGCCGCCCCGCCTGCCAGCGCCGACCAAGGCCCATCTGTCGTCATCAGCGGCGAGGTGGTCAACCTGCGCGCCGGGCCAGGCACGAACTTTGCCATTGTCGGCCAGGCCGGCGCCGGCCAGCGTTTTGCTGTGCTGGCCCGCAGCGCATCCGGCGATTGGTGGCAGGTCGATGCAGGCGGCCCCGCGGCTTGGGTCAGCGCTGGACTGGCGCAGATCGAGGGCGACCCGGCCGCGCTGCCGGTGGTCGAGCAGGCTGCGCCAGCTTCTGCAGTCGCTTCTGTTCAGGTCTACGAGATCGAACTCACCCTCTTGACCTATCCCTATGCGGCGTTTACCAGCGAGGTTGTCGATCCTCAGTACAACTGGACTTACCGCCGCTTTGATCGCACGGCCTATGAGGCCAGCAACCCGCGGCCTGCGCCCAAGTCGTACCGCGCGCTAGTGCTGGAGAATGAGTACCTGCGGATCACCCTGCTGCCGGAGCTGGGCGGGCGCGTCTATCAGGTGATCTTCAAGCCTACAGGCAGCAACCAGCTCTACCAGAACCCGGTGATCAAGCCGTCGCCTTGGGGGCCGGCTGAGCAGGGCGGCTGGCTGGCGGTTGGCGGCATCGAGTGGGGGCTGCCGGTGGCGGAACATGGCTATGCCTGGGGCGATCGCTGGGGCCATATCACCACGCCTTTCGGTCCAGATGCAGCCGGTGTGACCCTCTTCATGCCGTATGAGGATCACCTGCGGGCTGAGGTGGACGTCATTTTGCGCGCGGGTGAGGCGGCTTTTACCCTGCGGCCTCGTGTTGTCAATCCTACGGCCCAGGCCGTGTCCTACCAGTTCTGGTTAGACGCACTGCTGGCGCCTGGTCCGGCCAATCAGGTGGGGCCGAACCTGCGCTTTCTGCTTCCTACCGACCAGGTGACGGTTCATAGCCGCGGTGATGCTTTTCTGCCCGCTGCGTAGCAGGCCATGTCGTGGCCGGTTTTCGGCGGCGTCGATTTCAGCCGTCTGGGCAATTGGAACGACTGGCTGGGAGTCTTTGAGCGCCCCGCAGCCCACGGCCCATTTGCAGGCGTTTACGACACCGACGCGGACGAGGGCATGGTGCGGGTCTATCCACCCGCAGCCACACCGGGCAGCAAAATTTTCGCCCTGGGCTGGAGCGCCCCCATCGATCCTGGCGTCTATACCGATGACCGCTCAGCCTATGTGGAACTGCACGGCGGCGTGTCGCCCACTTACTGGGATCAGGCTACGCTGGCTGCCGGGGCCACCCACACCTGGCAGGAGACCTGGTTTCCTGTGGCCGGCATCGGCGGAGTGAGCCACGCCGACGGCAGCGGCGCCATCAACCTGACCCGCCAGGACGAAACGTTGACCATCGGCCTGTTCCCGGTGCGCGCGGTACAGGGCAGGATCGAGGTCGCCGTTGCCGGCCAGATCATCCTGGACGAAGCTGTGGCCATCAGCCCTGTGCAGCCTTGGCGGCGTGTTCTGGCTGCGCCGGGCGTTGTTGGCAGTCGCGTCACTGTGCGCCTTCTGGATCAATCTGGTGCGCCAGTGCTAACCTATGAGCAATTGCTATGACCCCATCTTCACCTTCTCCCCGGCGCCGTTGGCGCGACGTGACCTGGCGCGGCCCAAACAGCCGCTCACTGGCCCTGGCTTCCCTGTTGACGATTGTGGCCTTAGCCGGGCTGTTGATCGCTGCACTGGCTGGCTTCGACCGCGGTATCGCTGACCGGCAGGCCGCTGCAGCGGCTGAGGTCAACCGGCGGCTGGCCGCAGGCGTAGAACAGATGCAAGCGGGCAACACGGAGCTGGCTGTAGCCCAATTCCAACAGGTTTTGCAGCTCGACCCGTCCAATGCCGAAGCCAACCGCTACCTGCAAGAGCTGCAGAGCCAGGCCAGGCCAGAACCGACGCCATCGGTCGCGCCGTTGCTGCTGGTGCCGCCAGAAGAAGCAACGCCGCTGCCCACCTTGCCGCCAGTTGTTCTCGCCACCAGCAGCCTCTTCCAGCAGGCTGAGACTGCGATGAAGGCCAAAAACTGGGTAGAGGCTATTCTGTTGCTGAACCAATTGACCGCGCTGGACCCAGCCTACGAGCCCGATGCGGTGCGTGCGCTGCGTTTCAGCGCCTATGCACAGCAAGGACAGGCCTTCGTTGGCGAGGAGCGCTACGAGGAGGCGCTGCGCTCTTTCGATCAGGCGCTGGTGATCCGGCCTGACGACGAAGAGGTTAAGACAACGCGAGAGCTGATTGCGCTCTATGTCGAGGCGCTGGGGCGCTGGCGGCTGGACTGGCCCGGCGTGATCCGCAATTTGCAGGCTATTCAGGAGCGCCAGCCGGGCTTTCTGGACGTGAACAAGCGTCTGCGCGCGGCCTATGAGGCCTGGGGCGACTCGCTGGTGCGCGACAGCCAGTGGTGTGATGCAGTCGACCGTTACGACGTGGCGTTGACTTTGGGCGCATCTGACGAAATTCAGGTCAAGCGCGATCAGGCCAGGACGGCCTGCGTTCCGTCCGTGGCAGGGCAGGAAGATGCCGCCGCGGCCCCCAACGCCACGCCGGCGTCTCCAGGCCCGGCGCCCTCTGGATCGGGCCGGCTCGCCTTTGCCACTTTCGACCCTCTGTTCAGCCGCTGGACAGTCTATCGTCTTCCGCTGCAGGGGGCGCGCCAGCCGCAGGCAATAGCCGAAGCTGCATCACAGCCGGTTTTCTCGCCCGACGGCAATTTCCTGGCCGTCCGTTCAGAGCGCAACGACCAGACCGGCTTAGCTGTGATGTCGTCCGGCGGCGCTGATCGGCGCCGGCTGACCACTTTCTATGAGGATGCGCACCCGAGGTGGTCCTCCGACGGCAGCCAGATCACCTTTGAGTCCAACCGAGAGGGCGACCGGCGCTGGCGCATCTATCGTGTGGGCGCGGCCGGAGGCGACGGCGTCTTCCTGGACTACGGGCGCTGGCCAGCCTGGTCGCCACGCAGCCAGACCATCGCCTATCAGGGTTGTAGCGCGGCCAGCGGCCGCTGTGGGCTGTTGCTGATCAATGCCAACGGCGGCGACGTGCGCCAGATCACCGACGTGCCAGGCGATACCATGCCTGCCTGGTCGCCCGATGGCGCGCGCATCGCCTTTGCTTCGGCCGAGCGTGGCGGCAGTTGGGACATCTTTGTGCTGGAGCTGGCCAGCGGTAACGTGGCCACACTGGCAGCCAGCCCCGGCGTTGACGCGCATCCAGTCTGGTCGCCCGATGGCCGCCAGGTGGCCTACATTTCCAACCGGGACGGTGCATGGGCCATCTATGTGGTGGATGTGGCCAGCGGCCAGACGCAGCGAGTGCTGGCGCTCCCCGGCACCCTGCCCGACTGGTACGAGGCGCAACTGGACTGGGGACGATGAGCAGAGCGCGGAAAGATGCCATCTTTTCCGAAAAGATGGCATCTTTCGGCGGCAGGTAGTTTGACGGCAGGGCAGGGATAAGGTACAATGCTGCATACTTCGGGGCGTAGCGCAGGGGTAGCGCGCATGGTTTGGGACCATGAGGTCGGAGGTTCAAATCCTCTCGCCCCGACCTGTCTGCGGGCGTAGCTCAATGGTAGAGCCCCAGCCTTCCAAGCTGGTCGTGAGGGTTCGATCCCCTTCGCCCGCTTTGAGCAAGAGACTTCGGAAGTGGCCCGGTTGCGGCTAAGACTGGTTCCTCTTCGGAGCCTGGCCACTTCCGAAGTCTTTTAGCGCCACAACAGGTTCCGCCCCGGTATCCAGGGCCCCTAGCTCAGCGGTTAGAGCGGCCGACTCATAATCGGTTGGTCCTCGGTTCGAATCCGGGGGGGCCCACCTCAATAGGCTCCAGCGCTTGGCTGGAGCTATTGTTTTCAACCAACCTTGGAGGACCGATGAACGTAGCAGACATCATGACCCGTGAAGTGGTCAGCGTGCGGGCCGACATGCGCGTGGGCCAGATCGCACGCGTATTCCGTGAGCATCAGTTGAGCGGCTTGCCGGTGATCGACGAAGATGGCGAGCTGATCGGCATCATTACCGAGCTGGACATGGTCAAGCGCCACGCGCGGCCGCAGATGCCAGCTTTTCTGCCGCTGCTGGGCGCGTATTTGCCTCTGGGCACCAAAGAGTACAAGGAGAGCCTGCGCCGCATCACCGGCGTGACGGCTGAGGACATCATGACCACGCCGGTCAACACCATCAGCCCCGACGCCAGCATCGAAGACGCGGCCACGGTGATGGTCAGCAACCGCTCCAATCCGCTGCCGGTCGTGGATGACAACGGCCACATGATCGGCATTATCTCGCGCACCGACATTCTGGGGGTGATCGAGGAGATGGAGCTGCAGTTGGAACGTGAGGGAGAATAAGGCCAGCTTGTCAGCCCATCAGCCGGTTTTCCAGCACCTGATCCGGCTTGAACCCATCCAACTGCAAGTACCAGCAGGCAGCGTCCAACAGCGCTTGCTGCGGCAGCATACCTACCAGTTCGCTGCGGGTGGTCAGCGCCCCATAGCGAGCTGCCTCGCGGCGTACTATCTCTACCACAGTGTGGAGCGCGGTCTGGCGAAAATCGGTCAGGTTCATAGACACCTGGGCCTGGCCTTCCACCAGCATGCCCATGGCCTGCACGTAACGCAGCCCACCGCTGGTGAAGCGCAATGTTTTGGCGATCTTTTTGGCGATTTCCACGTCGGCTGTGTTGAGATAGATGTTGAACGCGATCAAAAAAGGCCGCGCGCCGACGGCTGTGGCGCCGGCTGGCCCCATGCGCCGGGGGCCGAAGTCGGGCTCGTGCGCCGGGTCGCTGCCGATCAACTCCCGAATACCCTCGAATTCCCCTTTGCGCACGGCCGGCAGGCTCTCCCGCTCTGACCGGCTGGCTGCCTTGGCGTAGAGATAGACGGGGATTTGCAGTTCGTCCCCGATCCGCTGCCCCAGGCGGCGCGCCAATGCTACACAGTCCTCCATGCTGACGCCGCGCACAGGGATGAACGGAATCACGTCGGTGGCGCCCATGCGAGGGTGTTCGCCGCGGTGCTGGTTCAGGTCGATCAGCTCAGCCGCCCGGCGCGCGCCTTGAAAAGCCCCTTCGATCACAGCTTCAGGCTCCCCGACGAAGGTAACAACCGTGCGGTTGTGGTCGGCGTCTGACTGCACATCCAGCACCGCAGCGCCGGGTGTGGCGGCAATGGCCGCCACAATGGCGTCGATCACCTCCTGGCGGCGGCCTTCGCTAAAATTGGGTACACATTCGACGATCTGTTGCATGACAAGCTCCTTTCAGGTTGCACCGACAGCTTTCAGCAGGGAAAACCATGCTCACCACACCCAAACCCGCCGCCGACTCGGCGGTCGAGATGACCGAGATCATTTTGCCGTCCCACGCCAACGCGCTCGGCACCGTCTTCGGCGGCCAGGTGGCGGCCTGGATTGACATCGCCGCAGGGGTTGCCGCCATGCGCCATGCCCGCAACATCGTGGTGACGGCATCCATGGACGACCTGCACTTCATGGCGCCAGCTCATGTCGGCGAGGTGCTGGTGCTGAAGGCGCACGTCAACCGGGCCTTTGGCACATCGCTGGAGGTCGGGGTGCGGGCTGATGCCGAGAATCCGTTGACCTGCGAGCGCCGTCACACGGCCACAGCCTACCTGACCTTTGTGGCGCTGGACCGGGATGGCAACCGCTTGCCCGTGCCGCCGCTGCTGCCTGAGACTGAAGCCGAGCAGCGGCGCTACCAGCAGGCGGAACAGCGGCGAGTATGGCGGCTGGAGCGGCGTGCGCTGCGGCAACGAGCAGAGAGATAATCAGTAATCGTCCAGAAATAAGTTGGTGCTCTGGCCGGTCTCCTGACCGAGCCAGCCCACCATGTTATTACTGGACAGGTACTCACAGCCCAAGGGCATGCTGACTTTGCGCGCTAATCGGCGTCTTGCCAGGCACGATGGCCGCTTCTGAAGTCTTCCTGCGTCAGAGGACGGAGTAGTAAGGCGATTTCAATGAAATAATAATCCGGTTTGTGTCATCGGCATCGGTCGGAT
>CAZVGR010000038.1:2140-45935 GCA_964626845.1 uncultured Anaerolinea sp. | reverse complement strand
CTGGAAACTTCAGCTAACGCCTTTCAGGCCAAATCGTGAACTACTGAGATTGGTAAGTTGGTAGATAGGTGGCATGCAAGCCAGCGTCGCGCACCAATCTACCAGTCTACCAATCTACTAGTACATCGTAAACAAAGTTGTTGAGGTGCCCGGCACTTGGCACGAGCTTCTGATCATGTACGAATCGTCGCCAAAGTGCCGGGCACCGATACGCAGTTAATTTGTTTACGGTGTACTAGTCTACCAGTCTACCAAGCTACTACTTTACTATGACTACCGACCGCTATTTCTATCCCGACCAACCACAAGAGACCGCCCTGATGGTGGGCGTCGAGCTGCGCAGCCAGCCGGGACGTTTCACCGTCGACGACTCGCTGGCTGAGCTGGCGCTGCTGGCAGACACGGCGGGGATGCGCGTCGTGGGGCAGACCTACCAGCGCATCAGCGACCCCAACCCGGCCACGCTGATCGGCAGCGGCAAGCTGGCCGAGATCATCGACCTGCGCGCCGAGCTGGGCGCGTCGGCCATCCTCTTCGACGAGGAGTTGAGCCCGCGCCAGCAGCGCGAGATCGAGAAGGCCATCAAGAACGAGGACGTCAAGGTGCTGGACCGCACAGCGCTGATCCTGGACATCTTCGCTAAACACGCCCACACCCGCGAGGGCGCCTTGCAGGTCGAGCTGGCGCAGTACGAGTATCGCCTGCCGCGGCTGACGCGGGCCTGGACGCACCTGGCCCGCCAGGCCGGCGGCGGCGCGGCTGCCAGCGGCACCGGCGGCGTCGGCCTGCGCGGCCCCGGCGAGACCCAGCTTGAGGTCGACCGGCGCGAGATCAACCGGCGCATTGCCCATCTCAAGCGCGAGCTGGAAGAGGTGCGCGCCCACCGCCAGCGCTACCGGCAGAAGCGGCGCGGCGCGGCGCTGAGCACCGTCTCGCTGGTGGGCTATACCAACGCCGGCAAGAGCACCTTGCTCAACGCGCTGACCCGGCTGGCCGCGCCGGAGGGCGGGGAGGCGGGCGTGCTCTCGGCCGATATGCTCTTCGCCACGCTGGACCCGACCACGCGGCGGGTGCGGTTGCCGGGCGGCCGGGAGGTGCTGGTGACCGACACCGTGGGCTTCATTCAGAAGCTGCCGACAGCCCTGGTGGCCGCCTTCCGCGCTACGCTGGAGGAGATCGACGAGGCTGACCTGCTGCTGCATGTTGTTGACATAACTCACCATAACGTCTTGGAACAGGCCGACGCCGTAGGCAGCGTGTTGCGCGAGCTGGGCGTGGTCGACAAGCCGATGATCACCGCGCTGAACAAGGTCGATCTGCTGCCGGATGCGGAGGAGGTGGTCGATGTGCTGGGTCGCGAGTTCGACGATGCCGTGCCGACCTCGGCCGAGACGGGGTGGGGGGTGCGCGAGTTGCTGGCGCGCATCGAGGCCGTGTTGAACCGGGATTTGATGCCAGCCGAGGCGCTGATCCCATATAGCGCGGGCGAGCTGGTCAACCTGTGGCACGTGCATGGATTGATCGAGCAGGAGGAACATCTGGAGAACGGCGTACGCATTCGAGGTATGCTGCCGGAGGAACTGGCGGGGCGGATGCAGGCGTATGCGACTACCAGACGGTGATGTCGCCTTTCGGCCATTGTAAACACACCTACATAGTTTACATAATGCTTCAGCCAATCACAATAATTTGGGAGGAAGTGCATGCGGGGGTGATGGGTTTAGCATCTTGGCGCCTGCATCTCCACGGAGGGTGCAACAATCAGCTTGTAGCGTCCGGTGGGCGCAGCAACTGCTACTCAGGAACGGCAGGTGCGGCTGGCGCTTGTGGACAAAGCTGTGGCAACATCGTCCGTGAGACACGCGAGTAGCGCCACATCAAGGGGAGGGTCGAGCGCGAAGGCCCACGGCCACAACCATATACACACTAGAGATGTTATGTATATTTTATCTACAGCGCTGCGGCTGGACTGGCTTAAGGAGCGACGCTTCTGGCTCAGGCTTGGATGTGCGCTGAGGACGCCGGAAGTTCAACTTCTCTGGGAAGTTGAACTTCTTTTTTGCCCGGCCGGCCGCAGCCAGAAACCATCTGTTCTCTAGATGCAGCCAACTCGGTTTGATCTGCCGCCACGCGCAGCGGACTGTTGAGGCCGCAAAGCGCAAGTTTGCCGTAAGCGACTACGCGAAACTGGCGTGGCCCGCCTGCACAGAGCAGCGAAGTAACTGGCTAGTCGGGTAGATCGTCCAGCACCTGTTGCATGCTGCGCTTGTACTCGCGGAAAGCCGCGCGGCCCTGGGGCGTCAGGCTGACCGTGCTGTGCGGTTTCTTGCCCTGGTAGCCCTTGTCGATCAGGACGTAGCCCGCATCCTCCAGCTTGGCCAGGTGCGTGGCCAGGTTGCCCCAGGTCAGCCCGGTCATGCGCAGCAGGAAGGTGTAGTCGGCGCTCTCGACCACGTAGAGGTAGGTGAGCACCATCAGCCGCGCCGGCGCATGGATCACCTGGTCGATCTCGGCCAGCGGGTGCAGGTCGGCGCCGTTCTGTGAGCTGGCCATCTCACGCCTCCTCGGGCAGGGTTGTCTCGGCCGGCGCAGGGTTAGCCAGCACCAGGCGCAGGAAGACCACCAGACCCGTCAGGATCATCACAGCAGACGTGAAGCCAAAGACAACCGGAAAGCCGTGATGGCTGGCGTAGCCGTTGGCAAAGAGCCACTCCCCCACCAGCGGGGACAACCCCAGCAGCAGGCCATAGATGTAAAAGCGAGGGAAATCCAGCAGGTAGGCGGCGAAAGTGAATGCGACCAGGAGCGCCATGCCCAGCAGGGCGGCCGTCACCATGCCCGGCACGCTGCCGGCGTTCACCACTATCACCACCCCACCGATCAGGGCCAGCACGTTGACAACCACCAGCACGCGGGTGAGCCGGCCCAGTCTGGCCCGCCGGGCCGGCCGCAGCGTCGCCCGGCCGACGCGCGGGGCCACCACATGGCGGCGCAGCAGCCAGATGGCCCCGTAGACCAGGCCCCAGAAGGGCAGAAAGATCATGGAGCTCCAGAAATCGCCCAGGCTCTCGCTGAGCAGAGGCGCCAGGGCAAACAAGAGGACGAAGCACCCCAGCAAGACGTCCCACAGGCCGTCGTCGGCGACGGCGCGGTAGGCCTTGCGCTCGGCTTCTTTGAGGCTGATGGGCTGTGGCATGATAGACCTCCTTGCGAAGTGGTTCTTATGATCGAGAGTACTTTGTTTTTCAAAGTACTCTGTAATTATCGTACCACCAAATCGCCTCTGTGTCAAGCCCCAATTTTCGCATCATTGCCCCTTCGATCTGTATTTCTCTGCGTCAAACTGCATCCCGTTACCACTTCGATCTGTGTCAATCTGCGTCCCGTTGCAGCACCATCACTCCGGCTTGCATCTCTTCCAGCGTCAGCATGCGGCGCACGCGGCTGCGGATGACCCCTTCTTGGTCCACAAAGAAGGTCGTCGGTAAATACGTTACGTCAAGTTCATCGGCCAGCTTCCCCGCGCTATCCAGCAGCGCGGGCAGGGTCAGATCGCGGGCGGCCAGATAGCGGGCGACAACTTCGGGCGCCTCTTGCAGGTTGACTGTGACCACCTGCACCCCCTCCCTGCCCTGCTGGCGGTGTAGCGCCTCCAGCGCGGGCATCTCTTCGTCACACGGCGGGCACCAGGTAGCCCAGAAGTTCAGCACCAGGGGCCGGCCGCGCCACTGCGCCAGACTGACCGGCGCGCCGGCTGCGTCGACCAGCGTGACGTCGGGCAAGGGCTGCGCCATGGGCTCGCCCGGCAGGCTGGGCCGGTTCAGCAGCGCCAGCGCGCCGAGCGCGCCCGCGATCAACAAGGCGAGGCCGGCCAGAAGGCTCAGGCTGTAGCGAAGGTTTCTGGGCATGGGCGCGATTATACAGCCTTTCCCCAACGAGGGGCCAAAAACCTGATCCAGATCATGGCGCGCAGGGTGGATTTGGGGTAGAATGGCGGGTGTCACAGTTTTGCAAAGAGGAACCGGCCTGGCCGAGGGGCAGATTATGCTGACCGTGGCTACACTGCTGCACGCTGATTGCGCAACTCCGTGTGTTGCGTTACAATGACCTCATGCAGTATCGTGTTCCTGATTTGCGGCCCAGGAACAGAAAGTGTGTGGAGAACCCAAATGACTACAAGAGAGATCTCTCAGTCCAAGGAATACGCGCAGGCCATGGCGTCGATCATTGCCGCCCTGCCGCCGGATCGCGCAGCTAAGTACGACCGCAAGGTGGGATAGGTTGCGGATAACGGACGCAGGTCCTAGCGGACGGAGAATTTCGCCCGAAGTCGCCAGGGGCGGGAACCCCGTTGTCCCCCCTATCACAGCAAACGGAGTTGCGATGTAGCGATCCCCTCAGCAGCATTTCGACAAATCGCCAGATTAGCCGCAATTTCGTCGCGCCGTGTTGCCGTACCGGCAACAGACCTCCTGTACTGTGGAGTCAAGACTTCCACAGACAGGAGATCACCATGGCACGCAAACCCGACGCTAACCGCATCGAGGCCATCGGACGTTATGTCGATACACATCCCGGCAGCAAGCCGCTCGATATCGCCCGCGGACTGGGGCTGGAGCCGTCCAGCGTGACCCGGCTGTTGCCGGCGCTGCAAGATCAGGGCATCCTGCTCAGCGAGGACAAAAGGGGCCGGTTGTGGCCTTTCGGGAAACAGTGAGAACGAATTTGGCCCAGATTTGGCCGATTTTGCGGAATTCGGCAACAGCATGTGCTAAACTACTGGCAGGTGGTCAGGCCAAGCCCGGGGGGAACGATGAAGCCCGGTTTCGTCTTCCGAAGGGCCAGGCCTGATCACCGGAGAACTCCCGCAGATCAAGGACGAGAGCTATGAACCGTGCGCAAGAGAAGGCGCTACGCCTGTTACAGATCGAGCAACTGCTATGGGCGCATCCCGAAGGGCTGACCCAGTCGCAGATCGCCGAACGCCTGGGCGTCAACCGCTCGACCATCTGGAAATACCTGGACAAGGATCACCTGCCGCCCAGCATCTACGCCGACGAGTTCGACGGCAACAAGCTGAAGCTGGACCGCGGCGCCGACCTGACCAAGGCGTCCTTCAGCCTGCACGAGGTAATGGCCATCCACCTGGCCACGCGGCTGCTGGCCACGCGTAGCGACAAGCAAAACCCGCACGCGGCCTCGGCGCTGCGCAAGCTGGGCAAAGCCTTGGAGCGGCTGGACAAGAACATCAGCACACACCTGCTGCGCTCGGCCGACGTGATGGACGAAGACCGTGACTACCGCGATCCGGTTTATCTCAAGGTGCTGGAGACGCTGACCGAAGCCTGGTCGGCCGGCCGCAAGGTCAAGGTGCAGCACCAGATGGAGAACGGCCGGGTGTTCGACTACACCCTCTCCCCCTACTTCATCGAGCCTTACGCCGTGGGCCAGACTGCGCACGTCATTGGCTGGCGCGAGCCGCCGGGCAAGCTGCGCACCCTTAAGATCGAGCGCATCCGGGCGGCCGAGATCACGCGCGATCCCTACATCATCCCGGCTGACTTCGATCCCCGCGCGTTGCTGCGCGACGCCTGGGGTATCTGGACCAGCGACCGGGAGCCGGTGGAGGTCGTGCTGCGTTTCCACCCACGCGTGGCCATGCGCGTGCGTGAGACCCGCTGGCACCCCTCGCAGCGCATCGAGGAGCAGGCCGACGGCTATCTCCTCTGGCGGGCGCAGGTGGCCGAGCCGCAGGAGATGCTGCCGTGGGTGAGGGGGTGGGGGGCGGATTGCGAAGTGTTGGAGCCAGACAGATTGCGACAGCAAGTTGCTGCCGACATCCGTCGCCAGGCCAGTATTTATGGATGGGAAGTTCATCGCCGGTCAGTCGAAGCGCCAGAGCCTGAAAACAACGATCATCGCTTCTTCAATGATTTCTTCGGATGAGGATCTCCTGATGTCGCTGTATCCGTTTCAAGAACGTGTCTACGAATTGCTTTCCGCCGGACGGTCCGTTGTTCTCCAAGCCCCGACTGGCGCGGGCAAGACTCGGGCCGCACTCTATCCTTTCCTGTCCGCGTGGGAGTACGAGACGCCTTTCCCACGCAAGTGTATCTACTCGGTGCCGTTACGGGTTCTGGCCAACCAGTTCAGGGACGAATATGATGGATTAGCTCGCCGCTATTCTTTCAAGCGCCCTTTGGACGTAACGATCCAGACCGGCGCACGACCTGAAGACCCTAAGCTCGAAGGTAACCTGGTCTTCACAACGATCGACCAGACGTTGAGCAGTTTTCTCAACATCCCATACTCTCTCGGCTTAGGCCAGGGCAACATCAACGCTGGCGCAGTCCTCTCCTCGTACCTGGTGTTTGACGAGCTTCACCTGTTCGATCCAGACACAACGTTGCCAACGACACTACATCTGTTGCGCATTTTGCGCGGCGTTGTGCCGTTCTTGGTCATGACGGCTACCTTTTCCACCGAGCGCGTAAACGCTCTTGCGAAGATGCTTGGCGCAGAACCGCTAGTGTTATCCCCGGATGAGGCTGCCGCCATACCTTCGCAGGCAAAGACACGGCGGATGCATACTGTCGAGAATGTTCTCACTGCTGAAGCTATCTTGAATCGACATACCCAGCGTTCTGTGGTCATCTGCAATACAGTTGATCGTGTTCAGGCCTTGTTCCAGGAACTGCGCTGCCAAGTTGGAGGGGATGTGCAGGTGCGTTTGCTGCACAGCCGTTTTCTGCCGGGCGACCGCAATGACAGCGAAGACTGGCTCCGTCGTGAGTTCGGTAAGCAGAAGGACCGATACACTGTCCGCAGTGCAATTCTGGTGGCAACTCAAGTGGTGGAAGTAGGGCTGGACATCACCAGTCAGGCGTTACATACCGAGCTGGCTCCGGCGTCGAGCGTTATCCAGCGGGCAGGACGCTGTGCTCGTTACGCAGGGGAAGAGGGCGATGTTTTCGTTTATCGCTTGCCAGTTGATGAAAAAGAAGCACCGCGCTACGCTCCCTATAGCGAACGTGAGCAGGTTGAAATCATCGAAAGAACCTGGCCCGCTTTGGCGACGGTTTCTGGACAATCCTTCGATTTCGGAAAAGAGCTGGATGTCGTGGACAAGGCACACGGGCCAGCGGATCAAGTGATGATGCAGAAACTACGGGCGGGCCGTTTTGCCACCGCTCAGCAGATATCAGCCACCATCGAAACCCAAGACCGGGGAGCCGCTTCGCAGTTGATCCGCGATGTGGACAGCCGCACGGTCATCGTGCACCCCGACCCCACGCGAATCGAGAACCCGTGGGTCTTCGACGGATTCAGTATCTATCGAGGTAGTCTGTTTGGCGCATATGCTGAGCTTGAGAATCTGGCAAACGAACAGAAAGCCGACTGGGTGATGATGACGGCTGATGCCCGGCCGGAAGAGGAGGAAAACGCCCGCGCACGCACGGTTTACACCTGGCGTCTGATTAACGGAGTAGATGAGCTAGTTCAATCAGCGCTGGTCGCTGTCAACCCACTTCTGGCCAGTTATACATCTGAGATTGGGTTTCGTCTGGGAGTGCCTGGCGATCCGACCTGGGTATCACCGTTGCGACCTTCGGGCAAGAAGCGCGAGCTGTTTCCGCCCTATCGTCGAGAGACCCTGGTCGAGCACATTCGTCGCATGACACGGGTTTACGACTATCCGTTCTACGATTGGAGTAAACAGAAGGAGCGACGATCGCTGGCCGACGAACTGGCGTTTGCCGGGCGCGGGTTGGAGCACCGCTGCGGCTGGTCACCCGGTACTATTGACCGCTTGGTGCGATCGATCATCGCAGTGCATGATTTGGGCAAGCTCGATGTCCGTTGGCAAGGCTGGGCGCATCGCTGGCAGAAAAAGGTTGGGGAACTGCGGGGCGAAGAAATGGCCGTTCCAGATAACTACCTGGCGGGACATACAGATTATGATGGCGAAAACGAAGCCGAGAAGGCAGCTAATCGCCAAATACGCCATTTGCGGCCAAATCACGCTGCCGAGAGCGCTCGGGCGGCGGTGGATTGGTTGATGGACCAATTCGGGAATCAGGTCTTGGCCAGAGCAGCGGTGACCGCCATCGTGCGCCACCACAACGCCGGCACGCGCGGTGAGCATGGCTCGTTCAAGGCCGATGCGGCTAGCGCTGCCCTCTTTCCCGATCTGCTTCGAGAAGCCGGAGTTGAGGATGCAACCCAAGGAGAAGTTTTCTGGACATTTGCCGCAGGTACAGAGGTTGTAAATCGATTGATAAGGTCAGGCTACGACGAAGAGTTGCTGACTTACTTGCTCATCGTAAGGGCATTGCGTCTAGCAGACCAACGAAGCCAGGAATGGCGAGATTGAAAGGAGGATCGATGTACCAATCACAGTATTTCGTTGACAAGACAACCGACACCTTTGCCGACACGTTGATGGCATACGGCATGGCCAGCTTGCTGGACCGACTGCTGCAAGGCAATGTCGGACAGCGCACCGTTCGTATCACGGATATGGGCAGCGCGTTTTCGATCAACCTGGCGGCTCGCATCGAAGAGGGTTTCGAGGAGCTGGATTGGTTCTGCGACCTCCCGTTCATCGAGACTCGCAGCAAGAAACCGCCCGATGGCTGGTTGGGGCAGGTTGTGAACTACGACCACCACCGGAACCGCAATGCCGACTACTTCATTGCGCGCGAGCAGCTACCCAAGGAAGCGCTACGGCCAGGTGCTACTGTGGACGAATATCCACAGCTAGGTCAGGTCAATGCGCTCAAGCCAAGGCCCGACTGGCAGATCATCGCCCAGATCAACCAGATGCAAAGCATCACCGCCTACAGCCAGGTTCTCGGTGCCTGGTTCGAGTGCAGGGACTGCTTCTCTGAACTGCTCCGGGTGCTCCTTGGCCTATTTGCCGCTATTCCCAACGATCTCGATGCGGCTACTGCTGCCTGGAAATCCCTCAAGAAAGCGCGCGGTATTCAGGCACAGGACACAGCTACTCCCGTGCAAGTGCTCAATCCGGCCATGGGTAAGGGGCTAAATCGGGCCAAAGCCGACGGCGCGACGCGATTGGGAAACCCTGATAGCTTCTGGCCGCTAGAGTTCCTCAAGTTCTGGGGAATGCGTGAAGCCGGAATCCCACGTGTCGTGCAGGCGCCTCAAGGTGGCGGACGCGGGCCTCGTGACCGAAAGACCTACGTCCTGCACCCGGTCAACCTTTCCTTGGCCACCCACCAGCGGGTCTACGTCACCTTCAACGAGGGGATGCGGGCCGCGACGGCTGTCAAGATGGATATCCTGGCTGCACTACGTTATGCCGACACCTATCTGACCCAATGGCTGGCGGGCCAGTTGAATGATGCCCGCTGGGGTGAGGAGCCCGGCGATTATGTAAGTGGTCTCACAGCCGCCTTTTACAAGGATATGGGCAACGCGGTTGCCTTGCTCAACCTGTCGGAGATCGCCCTGCCGCGTTGGATGGTGGTCACCAACGAAGAAGTAGGAAAGCAGTATCGCGAGCTGCTAGAGGAGCATCGCCGCGTCGTCAGCAGTTTACGCGAGCGCAATGCCGACGAATGCCGGCTCCTCAACAGTTACCGCGACTTCTTGTCAGGCCGCAACCTGGCTCCGTTATTCGAGTTCTGTGGCGCGTACAGTGCGCTATTAATGTCCCGCATGGAGCGAGGCCAGTGGGCGCCGCGCTTCCTGACTACCAATTTGGAGGTTTTAATCGTGGCACACGATCGCAAGTTAGGACCAATTCTCGCCTCAGAGGGCTTCCAGAACGTGGCCCGAGCAATTCGCTTGAGCACCGTGCGCCCCCAGTTCTTCAAAGCGAAGAACCAGAAGGGACCGTACGATGTTCGCTACGGACTTGGAACCGATCTGTTGCGCAAGGCTGCTTATCCAGACCGCTTCATCCAGGCCCTGGCCGAGTTCATGTTCGCCTACAACCAGGAGAACGCCCAGATCCACGAACGTTACAAGGGCAATCCCCCGGTTCGGCGAGCCAACATCACCACCGAAGATATCGCTCAGGTGACTAAGCTGATCGACGATTACGACGCACAGACGGTCGGTAATCTGTTGATTGCCTATGGCTACGCCCGTGAGCCAAGAGAGCCAGAGGAGCAAGGAGCCGATGCTGGCGACGAATCCGGCGACGACTCGGGTGACAACGACAGCGCACAGGACGAATGATCCGCAAACTCTACTTCCAAGGAGATACCCTATGACCACTCCAATCTATTCACTGTCGATTTCTGCTCGCCTCACGTTGGACATGCATAGCCTGAACAACGAAGGTGGTGAGGGCAACCAAATTCAGACCCGCATGGTCGATATCGTGGCCGCTGACGGCCGGCTTTACAACGTCAACGCCATCAGCGGTGACATGCTGAAGCATATCCAGGCCGAGCATTTCTACCGCATCGCCAGGGCTAACGGCGGTGGACTGCCGCTGTGCTCCGCCTGCCAGGTCTTCGACGCCAACCGCATCAGCGCCGATCCCAACTACATGGCGGAGATTAACGGGCGCAGCGATGGCGAGGCCATTGATCTGATGCTGAAACGATGTGCTCTGGATGACATCGAGGGCAATCTGATAACGGCTGACCGGTCCACACCGCGCAAGAGCGTGGCAGAATTCGGTTGGGTCGTCGGTGTCCCGGTGGATGACGAGGGGCGCGAACTAACCACAACCGGCTCCTACTTCCACGTAAAGTATGCGTCCGAGCGTGGCGAAAGCGCCCGAGCAGCGACACGCGCCGAGGAAAGCCGAAAAGCCAATCTGGGCCAAATTCCTTTCCACCGGCCGGCTTCCTCAGGTGTTTACGCCCTGGTGACTCACTACGAGATGAGCCGCATCGGCTTCAACGACATCACGCAACAGTACGCGCTCGATGAAGACGGCCGGCTGTCTCGCCATAAGGCATTGCTCCAGAGTATTCTCTACACCTTCTTGCAGCCCAACGGTGCGATGCGGGCCGCTCAGCTGCCGCACTTGGTGACAGCGCAAGGAGTGGTGAGCTACGCTACTGGCGTTCTGCCCGCCCCAACAGTTAGTCCGCTGAATCCTAGGTTTGAGGATGAGATCGTGAGGATTACCGCCGGCCTGAATCGCCTGCACAGCGACGCTGTGGTCACACGATCGTTTGCCGGTTTGGCCGACCTGACCGAAATCATGCGCGACTTGATCGAGACGACGCATCCCTTGCGCCTGGCATCCTGACCAAAGAAAGGAGGCGCAACCATGTGGGTAGTTGCGGAATACCAACCCACGGCGCTGTTCAGCCTGCGCCCGGCCACCGCTACCAGTTCTGGCGGTAAATCACTGATCATCCCCACAGCCTTCGCCGTCAAGATGGCCTTGCTGGATGCGCTGATTCGTACCCAGGGTGTCGAGAAGGGCCGCGCGTTGTTTCCGACGCTTCGTGACCTGCGCGTTGCGGTCTTACCGCCGGAGCGTGTCGTGGTCAACAGCACCTTCACGAAGATACTCCGGCTGAAGGAGATCAAGAGCAAGGCCAGCGAGAAGTCAGCTAGGATCGCCGATGCCCAATCCGCTCAACAGTGGCCGTTCCAAAAGACCATCGCGTACCGGGAATATGTCCAGTTGGCCGGTTCCCTGAAACTGGGCTTCGAGGGAGCGACTCTCGAACAGCTTGGACCCGTGCTTGTCCAGATCAACTATCTGGGAAAACGGGGGGGCTTCATGCAATTGCAGGCGCCGCCAGTCGCGTGTGAGGAATTGCCGGAAGGGTTCATCGAGATCACCGCTGGCGTTGATGGAAGTTTCCCGCTGGGACTCCTGCAGATCGTGGATGATTGCGGGCCGAAGTTGACCTTCGATCAGGCAAGTGTGTTTAGCAGCAAAGGGATCTCACTTGGCAAGGATCGCATACTGCACCACGTGGTCCTTCCCTATCGCCTCGTCAGTTCCTCCCGCGGCTACACCCTCTACGAACGCTTCGACTCATAACCGAGCGTTCCCCAGCGCCGGCCAACAGCCTGAGCGGACAGCACCTTAACAACCATCGCCCTGCGCCAGCGGCATTGCGCTGGCGCAGGGCGAGACAGATGACTACAGGCTTCGCGTTACCAGACTGTGGGCACGAGATTGGCCCGAACTATGGCCTGATCGCAGGTGAGCACACCGTCCACGGGGCTGGGTTGAGCCAGTGCGACGCCGACGATCAGGCTATCGTGGATGTCCAACTGCGCCGAGGCCGCCGTGACCACGTCCAGATCGATGGGGTACACCCAACAGCGCACATCTGAGCCAATCACGGCCAGAACGTCCTCGATGGTTTGGGTGAAGCGACCTTTGTGAGCCAGGTCTTTGATCTCGGCCAGGACAATCGCGGGAATGATCAACGTGACGCTGGGATCGTTCAGGATGGCCTCTGCCTGAGAACCAAGCCGGCGATCGCCAGACAGGTACCACACCAACGCATGGGTGTCAACGACATAGGTAGTCACAACAGATCCTCTGGGACGCGGTATTCACTGGCCTGAATGTCCTCCAGGGTGAGATTGATCCCGCTCCAGATGCCCTTCAGGTCCATTAGCGTTCTGCGGTCGACAGCAGGTGCAGCCAATGCCTTTGGCGCCAGGAAAGTCACTAGCACATCATAGCGATCTTGTACAGGCGGCTGCTCGATCAGCCGCACCTCGCCCTTATCATACACGGCCCGCACTGATACCATTGGCATGATTCGACTCCTTTAGCCTTTCGTTGCTGCTCAGGCTGGGCTTAGAGAAACCGGGTTTTTGCTGCGGAAGCGGCTATCATAGCCCCGAGCAATGCGTTTGCAAACTCAGAAATCATTGCCCAACGAGAAAAACCCGGTTTCTGACCGGCCGGCTGAGCAGTTACGGGCTTTCTTGCCTAACAACGTCAACTGCATTGTACCACAGACTTGATCTTCGCACACAACGCCAAGTGACCATTTCGATCCACAGGAGGATACGATGAACGACTTCACGGCTACCCACTTTCGTTTCGAGGTCGAGGCGTTGACCACGCTGGCCTTCGATGACTACACCGGCTCGGCGTTGCGCGGCGGGCTGGTGACGGCTTTGCAGCGCAACTTCTGCCCGGCCCGCGACCAGACCGACGCTGCCCATCAGGCCATCTGCCCGGTGTGCTGGCTGCTCAGCCACGAGGCCACGCCGGGCGACAGCCGCCGGCCCTACGCCATCGAGCCGCTGCTGCCTGGCTCGGTCGGGAGACCGGCCAGAGCGGAAGATCATGATAAACCGGCCAGAGCGGGGTTTTGGTTTGAGCCGGGCGAGCGCTTCCAGTTCGGCCTGACGCTGTTCGGCCAGGCGGTTAACCTGTTTCCCTACCTGGTGCTGGCCGTACCCAGGATGGGCAACGACGGCATCGGCCGCAAGACCCTCACCCCCGACCCATCTCCCAGGACGGGCGAGGGGAGTTGGCGCCGAGGACGCTTCGTGCTGCGGGCCATCGAGGAGGTCAACCCGCTGACCGGCACGCGCCGCACGCTGATGGGCGAGGGCCAGCAAATGGTGCAGACGCCGCAGAACCCGGTCAGCAGCACGCAGGTGCAGGCAGCGACGAAGCAGGCGATGCAGCGTTTACAGGCCAACGGCGGCCGGCTGAGCCTGCGCTTTCTGACGCCAGCCCGCATCGTGCATGAGAAGAAGCTGGTCCACCAGCCGCACTTCCGGCCGCTGTTCCAGCGGCTGCTGGAGCGGGTCAACGAGCTACAGCGTACCTTCGGCCAGGCGACAGAGCCGCCGCCCTGGCAGGAGCTGCTGGCGCTGGCTGATCAAGTGACGCTGGTGCAGGACGACACCGGCTGGTGGGATGTGCAGGGCCGCTCCAGCCGGCTGGAGCGGGAGCAGCAACTGGGCGGCTTCATCGGCTTCGCCACCTACACGGCGCCGCCCGAGCTCTGGCCGCCGCTGCTGCCCTGGCTGATCTGGGGCATGAGCACCCACGTGGGCAAGAACGCGGTCAAGGGCAGCGGGTGGTACAGCCTGAGAGTGGGTGACAGGGTGACTGGGTGACAAGGTGATTGATCGGAGTGAAACTTGCGCGGGTCACCCGAGACAGGCCACGAATTGCTCGAATTTGACGAATTCTGCTTCTGATTACGTCGTAAACAAAGTTGTTGAGGTGCCCGGCACTTGACACGAGCCTCTGATCATGTGCGAATCGTCGCCAAAGTGCCGGGCACCGATACGCAGTTAATTTGTTTACGGTGTACTGATCCTTCGTACAATTCGTGCAATTCGTGGCAAGAGCGTGAGTTCCCAGGAGGTTGTGATGGACGTGACGGCTGCGGATCGGGTCGAGGGGCTGCTGCACATGATGTGCGAGGAGCTGTTCGACGACGTGGACGAGGTGCGCACGCTGGCCTGCCAGGGCATCGATCGCGAGGCGGGCATGGCTGTGCCGCTGCAGTACCTGTTGTGTGTGCTGGACCTGCCCCAGGCGCGGCAAGCGCTGTTGGCGGCCGCGCCGGCCTGGCGCGAGGCGTTGGACCGGCTGGAGGCGCTGGTGCAGCACGTCGACACGGTTTGGGCCGAGGATCGGCGCGGCTGGGCCAACCTGGAGGCGCTGCACCTTGCGCCCTGGCCGCTGCGCCGGCCGCGGGCGCCTGACCTGCGCGACTGGGACGTGCTGCTGGCGCTGGAGCGCGACGGCCGCTTCGGCGGGTCGTGGGACGCCCAGTTGGAGTGGCTGCACCAACAGGGCAGCCGCGAGAACCAGGCCGACATCCAGCGCATCCTGCAACTGGCCGCCTTCGAGCGGGCGCATGGGGTGGCGGTGATGGCGGTGTTGGGTGGGAAGGTTGAACGGTAGATTGGTAGATTGGTAGATTGGTGAGAAGGAGGCTGACATGGGCATTGTGAGGCATTTGATCGTCGAGGAGTATGGCACGTTTGTGGGCAAGCATTCGGAGCGCTTGCAGGTGGAGCGGGTCAAGACGCGAGAGAAGGTGCAGCAGGCGCCGCTGATGCATCTGGAGACGGTCTTAATCGCCACGCGGGGCGCCAGCCTGTCGGCCGACGCCATCGAGGCCTGCGCCGAGGCGGGCATCCCGATCCACTTCCTGAGCAGCCGCGGCCAGCCTTATGCGGCGCTCTATTCGGCCGGGCTGGCCGGCACCGTGGAGACGCGGCGGGCGCAACTGACCGCGCTGGCCGGCCCGCTGGGCCTGGATCTGGCCAGGGGCATGGCAACGGGCAAGATCCGCAACCAGGCCAACCTGCTCAAATACATGGCCAAGTACCGCAAGGAGAAAGACCCGGCGCTGTACGAGGAGGTGCGGCTGCTGGCCGGCGAGGTGGCCGACCACGAGGAAGAGCTGCGCCGGCTGGAGGGCGAGACGCTGGACGAGGTGCGCTTTCGCCTGCTCTCGGCCGAGGGACGGGCGGCGCAGAAATACTGGCAGGCTGTGGGCCGGCTGCTGCTGGCGGAGCTGGACTGGCCGGGCCGGCGCACCCAAGGCGCCAGCGACCCGCTCAATTCAGCCTTGAACTACGGCTATGGCATCCTTTACGGCGCGGTGGAGCGGGCTTGCGTGCTGGCCGGGCTGGACCCCTACGCCGGCTTCCTGCACGTCGACCGGCCCGGCAAGCCCAGCCTGGTTCTGGACCTGATCGAGGAGTTTCGCCAGCCGGTGGTGGACAAGACCGTGCTGGGCATGGTCAACAAGGGCATGCCGGTGACGCTGGACGAAGAAGGTCGGCTGATCCCGGAGAGCCGCCGGCTGTTGGCCGAGAAAGTGCTGGCCCGGCTGGACAGCCCGGAGCGTTTCGGGGGCAAGCGCTATGCCCTGAGCAGCATCATTCAGATGCAAGCCCGCCACGTCGCCACCTTCGTGCGCGGCCAGCGAGCGGTGTACGAGCCGTTTGTGATGAGCTGGTGACCAGGTGGCAAGTTGCAAGTTGCAAGTTGCAGGTCCGGAGCCCGCCATCAACCACTTGCCACCTGCCACCTGCAACCTGCCACCTGCCACCTGCCACTTGCCACCTGCAACCTGCAACCTGCAACCTGCCACTTGCCACCTGCCACTTGCAACCTGCAACTCCCATGAACTGCCTACTCGTCTACGACATCCCGGATGACCGGGTACGCGGCAAGATCGCCGACTTCTGCCTGGACTACGGGCTGGACCGCATCCAGTACTCGGCCTTTGTGGGCCAGCTCAATCGCACGCACCAGGAAGAGCTGATGCTGAAGGTCAAAAAGAAGCTGGGCAAGAAAGCTGGCAAGATCCAGTTGTTCAGCATCTGTGCAACAGACTGGGCGCAGCGGCTGGAGCTGATCCAGGAAGCTCCGGCAACGAAGGAGGAAACGCCATGAGCACAGCAGCCAGTGCGGAGAGCCAGACGGGCTGGTATCTGCGAGTGACCGACCTGAAGCAGTTTGCCTACTGCCCGCGCATTGTGTATTATAGTGTCTGTCTGCCGTTGATCCGGCCAACCACCTACAAGATGGAGGCCGGCGTCGAGTCGCACGAAAAAGCGGGCTATGACGAGGCGCGGCGCAGCCTGCGGGCCTATGGTCTTAGCGAAGGCGAGCGGCGCTTCGATGTGGCGCTGACGTCGCAGCGGCTAGGCTTGAGCGGCCGCATCGACCTGGTGATCGTGCTGGGCGAGCAGGAGGCCATTCCGGTTGACTACAAGCTCAGCCGGCACGGCGAGGCCAGGCACTTTCACCAGCAGTTGGCCGCCTATGCCGAGTTGATCGAGGAGAACTGGCAGATACCGGTGCGGCGTGGGTTTCTCTACTTGCTGCCAGAGCGGCGAGCCGAGGAAGTGAAGTTGACCGGGCGGCTGCGGGCCGGGCTGCGCGGCCAGGTAGCCGTGATGCGCCAGATGATCGCCAGCCAGCAGATGCCGGAAGCGACGCCGGCGCGGGCGCGCTGTGTCAACTGTGAATATCGCCGTTTTTGCAACGACCTGTTTTGAGGCTCTGTGCGCGGCGGTTTCGCAAATCGTGGTGGGCTGGCAGCAAAAACCAACGGTCGGCCGCCTGTCCAGCGATGTTTGCGCCCAAATCATCGATTTCGGGCCGAAAATCCCGGCCTTATGGCAGCAAAAAGCGATCTGCGAAACAGGACACGGAAACGCGCTCAAACCAGAAGAGAGGCCACAAAATGCAAGCTCTACAAGCCTCCAGGAGCAACGTAAACAGTCCAGTGAGACTTGCAAGCCAGATCAGATGCCGAAGCAGGCAATCGCCCCACAAATAAGTCGATCCACACGAGGATACTGAAACAGCGACCGACGCAACTGAAGCCGACCGCGCCTTCTGGGCCCCACAAATAAGTCGATCCACACGAGGATACTGAAACACCATCTGTGCGGCCAGAGACTTGGGCAGACCGATCCCCACAAATAAGTCGATCCACACGAGGATACTGAAACTCGCCGGAGCCAAGGTAGACACACGTGGGCGGTGCCCCCCACAAATAAGTCGATCCACACGAGGATACTGAAACAACCATACTGGTTTTTCTGGGCGGCGCAATATCTCTGCCCCACAAATAAGTCGATCCACACGAGGATACTGAAACCGCCCGACGTTGGTCTGCGGCGTCAAAGCGCTCCGCCCCCACAAATAAGTCGATCCACACGAGGATACTGAAACTCGCATTGATCATGCTGGCCTTGGCAGGGTCCAGGCACCCCACAAATAAGTCGATCCACACGAGGATACTGAAACAGTGTGCGCCAAACATTGGGGCCTGCCCCACGGCGCCCCCACAAATAAGTCGATCCACACGAGGATACTGAAACTGCCTGTCACCTGAACTGCGCAGGGCGCTAGGTGCCTCCCCACAAATAAGTCGATCCACACGAGGATACTGAAACATCAAGGGAATGCCGGTACATTAATCCGGCAACGGCCCCACAAATAAGTCGATCCACACGAGGATACTGAAACGCGAGATCGGTTTCAACGCCGTCTCGATCAGCATGGCCCCACAAATAAGTCGATCCACACGAGGATACTGAAACTGGCCGCGCGCATCGAGGACTACACCATGCTGGGTGCCCCACAAATAAGTCGATCCACACGAGGATACTGAAACATGGCGTCGAAGCCGTAAGTCGGCTCCATGATCTCGCCCCACAAATAAGTCGATCCACACGAGGATACTGAAACATGATGCCGGCGATAGCGATGATGAACAGCACAAGCCCCACAAATAAGTCGATCCACACGAGGATACTGAAACCGAAAGGACTGCAAGCACATTCTCAAAGTCAAGAACCCCCACAAATAAGTCGATCCACACGAGGATACTGAAACTCTGTGGCATCGCCTGCCGCCAGAGCGCGGCATCCCCCCACAAATAAGTCGATCCACACGAGGATACTGAAACGACGTAAACGGCAATGTTGGATACTCCACCAACATCCCCCCACAAATAAGTCGATCCACACGAGGATACTGAAACATGGTGACGACGAAGTGCAGGCCGTTGCGGGTGAGCCCCACAAATAAGTCGATCCACACGAGGATACTGAAACTTGAGATACATGGCCCAGCCGTGCTCATCACGGTCAACCCCACAAATAAGTCGATCCACACGAGGATACTGAAACAGCAGGGGCAGAGCGACGGTCGGGTCGGTGGGGAAGCCCCACAAATAAGTCGATCCACACGAGGATACTGAAACAGATAGTCGCGCGCCTTGTCTTCCATCGACGGGGCGCCCCACAAATAAGTCGATCCACACGAGGATACTGAAACATGACCAGCGAAAGCCGAATGCCTCGTTGAGTACCCCCCACAAATAAGTCGATCCACACGAGGATACTGAAACACGTGAGAAACGTCTTGACCACGGCCAGGCGAATGCGCCCCACAAATAAGTCGATCCACACGAGGATACTGAAACCTACCGACAAACAAGCAGGCCGCCAGTGCTGAGAACCCCACAAATAAGTCGATCCACACGAGGATACTGAAACGGTGGGCAGCGGCGCGCGCCGGCTGGGTGTTGACCGCCCCACAAATAAGTCGATCCACACGAGGATACTGAAACACTGGCGGCCGAGGATGTATCTGACCACGAACCCTGCCCCACAAATAAGTCGATCCACACGAGGATACTGAAACGCGGAGCTGGCGCTGATGAACGTGGACGACGACCTTTCCCCACAAATAAGTCGATCCACACGAGGATACTGAAACATTATCCGTCCGACCCGTCCAACCACGTCCAACCAGTCCCCACAAATAAGTCGATCCACACGAGGATACTGAAACACGGCGCGGGCACGGGTCTGCTGCTGACGCTGCTGCCCCACAAATAAGTCGATCCACACGAGGATACTGAAACATCGGCAGCCGACGTAAGCGTTGGATTGATGTAGATCCCCACAAATAAGTCGATCCACACGAGGATACTGAAACATCTTGCCAGCCTCGACCAGACCGTAAATGGCCCGTCCCCACAAATAAGTCGATCCACACGAGGATACTGAAACTGCTGTTGGCTGCTGGCCTCCATGATGGCCCGATCACCCCACAAATAAGTCGATCCACACGAGGATACTGAAACTCGTATTCGTGCAACGCGACTAAGAAATCAATCGTCCCCCACAAATAAGTCGATCCACACGAGGATACTGAAACATCGAATACACAGGACGGTTACGCCGTCCTTGTCCTCACCCCACAAATAAGTCGATCCACACGAGGATACTGAAACACAGCATCACGAAATTCAGACCGTTGAGGACAAGGACCCCCACAAATAAGTCGATCCACACGAGGATACTGAAACGCACATAGCCGACAGCGAGATTGACGCAGCCAAGGCCCCCACAAATAAGTCGATCCACACGAGGATACTGAAACAACTCGCTGTTGAACTCAGTGGCAACCACGGGCGCTCCCCACAAATAAGTCGATCCACACGAGGATACTGAAACGCGCCAAGCGCCGGTGCGTCGTCAGCATCCTGCAATCCCCCACAAATAAGTCGATCCACACGAGGATACTGAAACCCAACGGATAACCCGTTGGGGGCGTGAAATTCTGCGCCCCACAAATAAGTCGATCCACACGAGGATACTGAAACACAGGATACGCGACCAGCCGCGCTGTGTCTTGATCGCCCCCACAAATAAGTCGATCCACACGAGGATACTGAAACACAATCTGCACACCCTCAGCCATCACACACCGTCCACCCCACAAATAAGTCGATCCACACGAGGATACTGAAACAGGTCGCCGCCAGCCATCGCCGCGTCGAACGCCGCATCCCCACAAATAAGTCGATCCACACGAGGATACTGAAACTCTACGGCGTGGCGCTGTGGTCACACGTCAACAACACCCCACAAATAAGTCGATCCACACGAGGATACTGAAACAATTCTCAAGAGCATCTGCGGCTGCTTGAGCAAATTCCCCACAAATAAGTCGATCCACACGAGGATACTGAAACTTTCGTAAGCCTGCAATTCGCCCACCACAACCGGGCCCCACAAATAAGTCGATCCACACGAGGATACTGAAACCCCGTAACCCGGCAAAGGCACAGCAGGCCGCCGCCGCCCCCACAAATAAGTCGATCCACACGAGGATACTGAAACAGCAGCACGGCCTGCACCAGGCCCCTTTCTGCCAGCCCCACAAATAAGTCGATCCACACGAGGATACTGAAACGCGCGATGGAGCCGTTGCTGAACATCAGCTCATGCTCCCCACAAATAAGTCGATCCACACGAGGATACTGAAACTCGTCCGCCAACTTCGCCGTAATCCGCACCGTCGCGCCCCCACAAATAAGTCGATCCACACGAGGATACTGAAACTCGGCATGGTGGTGCCGGGCGTGGTTGCCGATGCCCCCACAAATAAGTCGATCCACACGAGGATACTGAAACGCGCATGATAGCACCGGATATCAATTGATATCAGATGCCCCACAAATAAGTCGATCCACACGAGGATACTGAAACAGCGCGCCGGGATCGTCTATCTCCAGCCAGCCGCTGCCCCACAAATAAGTCGATCCACACGAGGATACTGAAACAGCGCGCTGGGCGATGAGGCGCTGTGCGTGGCGATTACCCCACAAATAAGTCGATCCACACGAGGATACTGAAACGACGTACCCGCAGGCGGCCAGGTGGATGAGGATGTCCCCCACAAATAAGTCGATCCACACGAGGATACTGAAACACAGCAACAAAGGAAACCGCAACCATGACCCGCACACCCCACAAATAAGTCGATCCACACGAGGATACTGAAACGCATCGACAGCAGCACCAATACCGACCGGCATAGCCCCCACAAATAAGTCGATCCACACGAGGATACTGAAACCTGCAAGTCGCGCAGCGCCAGCCGTTGCGCGACCACCCCCACAAATAAGTCGATCCACACGAGGATACTGAAACATCCCCGACGATCTGATGATAAGGGAGTTTCCGAGATCCCCACAAATAAGTCGATCCACACGAGGATACTGAAACGCCTGGCAAGGGGCAGCTCGGCCTGCTCTAACCTGCCCACAAATAAGTCGATCCACACGAGGATACTGAAACCAGCCTGGCGAGAAGGTCCAGCGCCTGGCCCTGCCCCACAAATAAGTCGATCCACACGAGGATACTGAAACGCCGGAGCACGTCATCGAGGATCGGCGCTGGAAGGTCCCCACAAATAAGTCGATCCACACGAGGATACTGAAACGCTGCGGCCGCACGTGCCACGGCAAAAACACCGGCGCCCCACAAATAAGTCGATCCACACGAGGATACTGAAACCATCACCCCGCGCCCGCCCAGGCCCAGCGCGACGGTCCCCACAAATAAGTCGATCCACACGAGGATACTGAAACTACCCGCCGCGGGTATACGGATCGCGCAACATCGTCCCCACAAATAAGTCGATCCACACGAGGATACTGAAACCCAATGCGTCGATAATGTACAGATAATTAGTCTTCCCCCCACAAATAAGTCGATCCACACGAGGATACTGAAACATGCCACACCAACCCCAACCCCCCATCTGCCCCCACTGCCCCACAAATAAGTCGATCCACACGAGGATACTGAAACCCCGCTGCTGAGCAACCGCCGCGCCCTGGCCGGAGGCCCCACAAATAAGTCGATCCACACGAGGATACTGAAACCAGTATTTGCGTATGCTGTCGCCGCACTGCCGATGGCTCCACAAACAAGTCGATCCACACGAGGAGGGTTGGACAGGCTTTTATCGGTTACGACCCGATTACGTCTTGGTTACGTTTGAACGTAACAGGGTCAACCACAACGTTGGTGCTATGGCGGCGACGCAGAGTGAACCTACAACCAGTTTCACAGCCGCATGGGTGCGATATTCCCCACAGGCATGGGGGTGAACCGCCGCCTCATACCTGGCAAGCACCACCCTCGACGCCGCCTGGCCCTCCTCCACCCGGCCGGCCGCTGCGCTGCGAGCACATCACGAAGCGCGCTGGCCCAGGCCCCCCAAGGGCCCCGCCGTCCACCGTAAGCCTGCCCACGTCCTGTTTTGGCGAAATCGGTTATACTGGTAGCGCTGCCTTATGGATCGGTCCGGCTATTTGCGAGGCCGAATCTTGTGTGCTAGAATTGCGCTCAGCAACAAAACAAAACTGGAAAAACGTTTGTGAAAACCGCTCGTACTCTTGCTTTCGCCGCGTTGATTATCGCCACATTGATCGTGGTTTTTGCAGCGGGCTATGGCACACGCTGGCTGGTCAGCCATGGCAATGGCGCCGCCCGCATCTCAACCCCCACCAGCGTCTCAGCCGCAGGGGAAACAGAGACCAGCTTCGGCGTCTTCTGGGAAGCCTGGAACATCCTGCAGCGCGACTTCTACGGCGACCAGCCGGCCGACCGCAGCCGCACCTATGGCGCAATCAGGGGATTGGCAGAGGCCTACGGCGATCCCTACACTGTTTTTATTGAGCCGGAGCCGCGCCAGCGCGAGCGCGAAAACCTCAGCGGCGCCTTCGGCGGCATCGGCGCCTGGATCAGCCAGGACGAGGCCGGCAACAAGGTGCTGGACCCCATGCCCGACCGGCCAGCCGAAAAGGCTGGCATCCTCAAGGGCGACGTGCTGCTGGCCGTCAACGGCGCCGCGCTGGACCCAGCCCTCGACATCCAACAAGTGGTCGACCTGATCCGCGGCCCCGTCGGCGAGCCGGTGACGCTCACCGTGCGCCGCGCAGAGGTGGCTGAGCCGCTGGATATCGCCGTGGTGCGCGAGCGCGTCGAAACCCCTTCGGTGGAATGGCGCGCGCTGGAGCAAGCCCCTGAGGTGGGCTATATCGCCATTCGCTCCTTCACCGAGCGCACCCCGGCCGAGCTGGATCGGGCCATCGCCGAGCTGAGCCAGGCCCAGATCGGCTACCTGGTTGTCGATCTGCGCCACAACGGCGGCGGGCTCTTGCAGTCCAGCATCGACGTGGCCAGCCGCTTCCTCAAGGACGGCGTGGTGTTGTACGAGCGGCGCAGCAACAGCGACGAACAGGTCTATCGCGTGCGCTCTGCCAGCCGTGCCCCTGACTGGCCGATTGTGATCCTGGTTGACGGCGCCACGGCCAGCGCGGCTGAGATCGTCGCCGGCGCTTTGCAGGACCGCGGCCGGGCGGCCCTGCTGGGCGAGAAAACCTTTGGCAAGGGCTCAGTGCAGTTAGTCTATGACCTGAGCGACGGCTCCTCGGTGCATGTCACCGTAGCGCGCTGGTTGACGCCCAACGGCCACGAGATCAACGGCATTGGCTTGACACCGGAACAGATCGTGCTCCACGAGGAGAGCCGCGACGCTCCCCTGGAAGAAGCGATCAAATATCTGACTGAACGTAGTAGAACCAGCAAGAACTGAGGCAATACTGACATGAATACACCAAAAACATCTCCCCTACTTTGGGTTGTTGTGGCCTTCGTCATCGTCCTGTTGGGCGCCATGACCTTCGCTGCAGGCTTTGGCGCGGGCTTTGGCACAGGGCGCGTCACCGCGCCGCAGACAGCCGCGCTGGCCGCGGCGCCAATGGCTCATGAGGCCAACGGCGCCGGCGAGCCTTACAATCTGCGGCCCACCGCCACCCCGCGTTCAGCCTCATCGCCGACGCCCGCTCAGGCCCCGGCCCTGGCCGCGCCTGATATCCCCGAGGACTTCGATCTGATCTGGGAGGCGTGGCGCGCGCTGGAGCAAAGCTTCTATGGCGAGCTGCCCCCCACGCCAGAGACCGTGGGCGGCCTGGTGGAAGGTCTGCTGCGCGCGATTGAAATCCAGACCGGAGAGCCGCTGGAGCGCGAACAGGTGGCCGAAGCCGTGCTGGCAGCAGCGTTGCAAGTGCTGAGCCAACAGTCGGACGCCAGCCTGGACGTGCGCAACCTGACCTATGGCATGATCAACGGCCTGACCTTCCGCCTCAACGATGACTACACCTATCTGCGCACGCCAGAGCAAGCGGCCTTCTTCAACGAGTCGCTGGGCGGCAGCTTCGAGGGCATCGGCGCGCGGGTCAGCGAGGCCGAGGGCGGCGGCGTGCGCATCGTCGAGCCTTTTGAGGGCCAGCCCGCCTGGAACGCTGGCATCCGTCGCGGCGATGTGATCCTGGCCGTCGACGAGCAGGACATCACCCGCATGACCTTGCAAGACGCGATCTCGCTGATCCGCGGTCCCAAGGGCAGCGAGGTGCTGCTGCTGATCAAGAGCGAGGGCCAGGAGCCGCGCGAGGTTCTGGTCGTCCGTGACCGCATCACCGTGCCGGCCGTCGAGTATCGTATGCTGGACGACAACATCGCCTACCTGCGCGTGGGCGAGTTTAGCTCACCGGCCGCGCAGCAGGTCAAGGACGCGCTCAAAAGCTTGCAAGCCCAGAAGCCGGTGGGGCTGATTCTGGACCTGCGCGGCAACCCGGGCGGCTTCCTGCGCACGGCCGTGGACATCACCAGCGAGTTCGTGGGCGAAGGGCCGATCGTGGTTGAGCGCTTCAAGGATGGCACAGAGGAGGTCTTCCGCGCCCGCCGCGGCGGCAGCGCGCTGACCATCCCGCTGGTAGTGCTGGTCAACGAGGGCAGCGCCAGCGCGTCGGAGATCCTGGCTGGCGCAGTGCAGGACACCGGCCGCGGCATCCTGCTGGGCGAGACCACCTTTGGCAAGGGTTCGGTGCAGATCCCCAGTGAGTTGAGCGACGGCTCGGTGCTCAGCATCACCACGGCGCGCTGGTTCACACCCAACGACCGCATGATCCACGGCGAGGGCCTGGAACCGGACATTCTGGTGCTGCGCACGGCCGAGGACATCGAAGCTGACCGCGATCCGCAGCTTGACGCAGCCATCGAATACCTGTTGGGGCTGCGCCAGTAGCCATCAATCAGATCAGCCATAGGCGCCGGGCACTTGAGTCTGCGCCTGCAACGATGTCTGCCGAACCGATTCAAGCCGTACATGGTCTACAAGTGCCCGGCGCCTGAGCAGTAACGAATAAACCATGAAACCAGCATCCGACGGCGTCAAAGTCCTGGCGGCCAACCGCAAGGCCCGCCATGAATACATCATCGAGGAGAGCATCGAGGCCGGCATCGTGCTCACTGGCACCGAGATCAAGTCGATTCGCACTGGCCGCGCCAACCTGCAAGACAGCTTTGCGCTGATCCGCAACGGCGAGGTCTGGCTGATTGGCGCGCACATCTCGCCCTATACCCACGGCAACCGGGAAAACCACGAGCCGCGCCGCGAGCGCAAGCTGCTGCTCCATCGCCGCGAGATCGCGCGCCTGCTCAGCCGGGTGCAAGAGAAGGGCTGGACCCTGGTGCCGTTGGATATCCACCTGCGTGACGGCCGCGCCAAGGTACAGCTTGGCATCGCTCGTGGCAAGAAGCAATACGACAAGCGCGAGACCATCGCCAAGCGCGACTACGACCGTGAGATGCAGCGGGCGGTCAAGGAGATGCTGCGGTGAAGCGGTAGATTGGTAGGTTGGTAAATTGGTAGATTGGTAGATTGGTGGTGACTCGACCAATCTACCAATTTACCAATCTACCAACCTATGGTATAATCCAGTCAATCAGGGGATGATCGGCTTCGACGGGGCAGGCTGACCGGGGATTGCAAGCCGAGGTGCGCTCACCTCGTTAATCCGGCGCAAAAACACAAGTGCCAACACTGGCAAGGCTTTCACTTTCGCTCCCCGCAGCAACCAGGCGGCTTTCGCCCTCGCTGCGTAAGCGATAGGAGCCACCCCCTCGGTCTACGGATCGAGGCGGCCCTCACAGTGCTTCTCGCAGGCTGTGAGCCAGCCGTCATAACTGCTTGAGATGCAGTCCGGCAGACGCCGATAGTCCGGACCCAAGGCTTAGGGCTCACGCCCGGCAACACATCGGTTAGCTCTCCCATAGCAGGCCGTCGCTGGTCGGCTGGAGAGTGAAACATCAAGCAGCGACTAAGCTTGTAGTATATCCTCGCTCGAGTGTCTCGGACGCGGGTTCGATTCCCGCCATCTCCACCTGATGGGGCTGACCGACTGCGGTCAGCCCTTTTCTTTTAGCCCAGGTGTAACTACTTTGGCGGCGGGCCAAACGTTGGTTGAGTAGGCCGCCGTATCGACGCCGAAGGCGAACGTGCTCGCACCCGGCGGCTGAGTAGTTACGCCCAGGTAATTTAACTACACCGTAAACAAAGTAACTGCGTATCGGTGCCCGGCACTTTGGCGACGATTCGCACATGATCAGAGGCTCGTGTCAAGTGCCGGACACCTCAACAACTTTGTTTACGAGGTATTAACTGGCCCAGGAGGAACTTTGGCTGATATCGATTTGCTGACCCATGAACTTCCCATCGTGGAACAACTGGTGCGCGAGGCAGGCGTGCTGGTGCGCGACTACTACGACAACGGCGCGGCTGTCTCCTGGAAAGGGGTCAACGACCCCGTGACCGCGGCCGATCACGCCGCCAATCAGTACCTGGTCGATGGGCTGCGCCGCGCCTTTCCCAGCGACGGCATCCTGTCGGAAGAGGGGCATGACGACCAGGCGCGCATGCAGCGCCGCCGGGTATGGATCATCGATCCGCTGGACGGCACCAGGGAGTTTATCGACCACATCAACGAGTTTTCCATCATGGTCGGACTGGCCATTGAGGGCGAGGCGGCGCTGGGTGTTGTCTACCAGCCGGTGGCCGATCTGCTCTACCGCGGCGCGCCGGGCCTGCTGGCCGAGATGGTGGAGGGCGGCGTTGTCCGGCCGCTGGCCGTGTCAGCCGTGGCTGACCCTGCGCAGATGCGCCTGGTGGCCAGCCGCTCGCACCGCGATCCGCTGGTCGGCGCCATCCGGCAGCAGTTGGCAATCACCCAGGATCGTCCCAGCGGCAGCGTCGGCCTCAAAGTTGGCCTGTTGGCCAGCGGTCAATGCGATCTGTACATCCACCCTGCGCCGGGCCTGAAGGAGTGGGACACATGCGCGCCGGAGGCGATCCTGCGTGCGGCTGGCGGCGCAATCGGCGACGTGTGGGGCCGCCCGCTGGTCTATAACAAGCGCGACGTGCGTCAGCGCCAGGGGCTGGCCGCCAGCAACGGTCTTTTCCACCGCCAAATCGTGGCTGCTGCGGCGGCGGCAGCCGAAGCCGCGGGCTACACGGCAGAAGGCGGCTTCTGGTAGCCAGGCGCTGGCGTCATGGCTGCTGGCAAAGTTCACAAACCCCGCCGCACGCGTTATAATAGGACAGGAAACCGCTCTGGCCGGTCTCCGACCGAGCCAGCCACAACACAGCCAACCGCTAACCGCTCTGGCCGGTCTCCGACCGAGCCAGCCACAGACACCAGAAAGGGCACGGGCGACTCATGGAACCAGTACGCATCGGAGTAATCGGCGGCAGCGGCGTCTACGAGCTGGGCGCCTTGCAGGAGGTGGAGGAGATTCGGCTGGAGACGCCCTTCGGTCAGCCCTCCGACGCCTATATTGTGGGCACGCTGGAGGGACAACGAGTGGCATTTCTGAGCCGCCACGGCCGCGGCCACCCCATCGGGCCGACGCGCCTCAACAGCCGGGCCAACATCTGGGGCTTCAAAAAGCTGGGCGTGGAATACCTGATTGCCGTCAGCGCCTGCGGCAGCTTGCAGGAGCACCTGGCGCCAGGCGACATCGTGGTGCCAGACCAACTCTACGACCGCACACGGCTGCGCAGCCTCTCCTTCTTCGACGATGCCAGCGCCGGCACCGATGGCATGGTCGTTCACGTCTCGGTGGCCAACCCATTCTGCGAATATCTGTCGGAAGTCTGCTACCGCGCGGTGCAGAGCGCCGGCGCACAGGCGCACCTGGGCGGTACCTTTGTCACCATCGAAGGGCCGCGCTTCAGCACTAAGGCTGAAAGCCGGGCCTTTCGCCAACTGGGCTTTTCCATTGTCGGCATGACGGCCACCCCAGAGGCCTTTCTGGCCCGTGAGGCCGAGATGAGCTATGCCATCATGGCCCACATCACCGACTACGACGTATGGCACGAGAGCGAGGAACCAGTCACGGTGGATGCTGTGATCCGGGTGCTGATGCACAACGCCGAGGTCGCCAAGCAGTCGGTGCGCAATGCCGTGCGCATGCTGGACCAGGCCGGCCCCAGCCCCTATCGAAACGCCTTGCAGGACGCCATCATCACCCAGCGCGCGCTGTGGCCCGAAGAGGTTGTGCAGCGGCTTGATCTGCTGATCGGCAAGTACGTCTGAGTGCTGACGGCGCAAAAAAAGGCGGCGTGTTCTGGGCCAGAACACGCCACCTTTTTCATCTCTTCGGGTTACTGCCCAACGAGAAAAACCCGGTTTCTGACCGGCCAGCTCAGCAGTTACCTCTTCGGTCTTGCATCCACCGATTCGGAGCGACCTACGTCTCTAGTTGCAAGTGGGGATCACCTTCATCGTCCTCATCAGGAGCGAACACATCGACAATAGCCAGCGCAAACAGCGCCGTCATCACAATCGCCGAAGCCACGCACCAGGGACAGATTTCATTGATGACAAACAGCTCCAGGTAGGTCAGATAGGCCGAGTACATGACGCCCACCAGCGTCGCCAGGAAGGTCACTTGGCGCGCCAGGTGGCCGAAGCCCCGCCAGTCGGAGCGCTTGACCAGGAACAGCGCCAGCAGCCCCAGATAGCTCAGCAGGCCCCAAATGGCCACTGGAACGCCGAACAGCATGGCATAGGGGCTGCTTTGCACAGCTTCGCAGTTGCCCACGCCAGCACAGTACGGCTTGACATCGAACAGCTTGACGTAGGTCAGATAACTGGCAATACCGATGCCAGCTAGGATCAGAATCAGTTGAGCCGTGTTAAGCCAACTCTGCTTTGCGTTCATGATCAGATTCTATGCCAAACTACTGCTGCAAAGCCGCGTTGATGGCGTTGCGCAGGTCAGTCAGCGAAGGATTGGCTACCCGCTGGCCATTGACGAAGATGGTCGGCGTGGCGTTGACCCGCAATTGGCGCGATTCGGCAATGTCCTGCTGAATCTTCTGCGCGTGGGTCTGGCGGCTCAGGCACTGGTCAAACTGGTTGACATCCAACCCTAGCTCGCTGGCCATGGCCTTGAGGCGAATCTGGGTAAAGGTGTTGGCGCCCTGCTTGCCTTGTTCCTGGAACAGGTAGTCATGCATCTCCCAAAACATGCCCTGGTCGGCGGCGCACTCGGCGGCATTGGCAGCGTTGCTGGCGCTAGGCTCGTGCTGCGGCAAAGGCAGATGCTTATACTCAAAACGCACCAGACCGGTCTTGACGTACTCATCTTCGATGATCTTGGCGGTACCCTGAGCAAAACCCTTACAGGCCGGGCACTCGAAGTCAGAGAACTCTGTCACAACCACCTTGGCGTCAGGCGATCCCTTCACATTGCGCGACACCAGTTCCGCAGGCAGTGTGCTGGTCACAGGCGGCGCTGACACCTGGGCCTGAGTACGGTTGTTGACAATGATCAACGCGCCGATAACGACCACCACCACGGCGGCCGCGATCAGCAGCCACATCTGGCTCTGCTGCTGCTTGCGCTGCTTGGTGGACTTGCGCTGTTTAGCAACAGGCGCTGACACCTGACTGGTCTGGGGTGTGGCCTGCGGAAAATTCGGGGACTTAGCTTTCTTCTTGTTTGCCATAACACTCCTTAATGCGGCTTGCTGATTGGACGCTTTTTAGCGAAGTGCGATTATAGCATAATGTTATAACAGGTGAAAATCTTGAAAAGTAAGGCGTCTCCCATGTTTGGCTCTGCGTTTGACAAAGCGGTGCTTTGGTGTAAGATATCGTTTTGTTGTCGTCAGGGCAAAGCGCCCTGCCCCGACTAATTGCCCTAACACACACAAGCGCACGCAACCCAACTCATGAGCTTTCTGCGCGCCAGGCCGCTGTCGTCAACGGCCCCCTTGATCCCAGTGGCGCTGCTTGGCATTGCCCTGCTGATCGCCATGATACCGGCGGCAGTCAGCGCCACACTGCTGGCTGCGACCGGACTGGCGCTCATCGTTCTGATCCGGCCCTGGCTGGGCCTGCCGCTGCTGGCCTTGCTGGCGCCGTTTGCCGCGCTGCGTCCGCTGCCCATCGGCGGCCTGCCGCTGGACGGCGCCGACCTGATGCTGGTCTGGGTGTTGGCGGCCTGGCTGGCCCAGGGTGTAGCGCAGCGGCGCATCGTCCTGCCGCATCCGCCGCTGCTTTGGCCGATGCTCGCCCTGCTGGCTGCACTGGGTCTGTCGTTGATCGGCGCGCAGTCCTACCGTGAGGGCTTGCCAGAGCTGCTCAAATGGGTGCAGGTGCTGGCGCTCTACCTGGCTGTGGTCGCTTTGCTGCCCCCACAGCGCTCCGGGTGGCTGCTGGCGGCTCTCTTGGCCGCTGGCGCAGCCCAGTCGCTGTTGGGCGTTTTTCAGTTCCTGACCCAGACCGGCCCCGATGCGTTTATCTTGCTGGGCCGTTTCATGCGGGCCTATGGCGCGTTCGGCCAGCCCAATCCCTACGCAGGGTATCTGGGGCTGATTGCGCCGCTGGCTATGAGTCTGGCCATCTGGTCGTGGACCAGCCAGCCGCGGCCAGCCAGCTCTCTGCGCATCGTGCTGCTGGCTCTGGCCGGCCTGATCAGCCTTGGCTTGTTGGTCAGTTGGAGCCGTGGCGGCTGGCTGGCTTTTGCGGCCGCCGTGGCAGTTGTCGTGCTGGCCCATGCGCGCCGTCGTGCGCTGGCGGCGCTGGCGCTGGCCGGGCTGGCGGGGCTGGCCGTGTTCCTTTTGGGCGGCGGCGACCTGCTGCCAGTGTCGATTGCAGACCGGCTGGCCGGCCTGCGGGAATACGTCGGGCTGGTGGACGTCGCCCGCACCGAGGTCACCGATGCTAATTTCTCGGTGATCGAACGCATCGCCCATTGGCAGGCTGCTCTGGGCATGTGGCGCGACCACCTGTGGCTGGGCGTGGGCGCAGGCAACTATGCAGTGGTTTATGCAAGTTACAACCTGCCCCGTTGGTACGAGCCGTTGGGCCATGCCCACAATGTCTATTTGAACTTCGCCGCCGAAGCTGGCTTACCAGGTCTGTTCACTTACCTGTGGCTGTGGCTGGCCAGCCTGTGGCAGGCGCTGCGCACGGCGGCCTCTGGCGATCGTTTCACAGCCGCGGTTGGCGCAGGCGTTCTCGGTGCGCTGGTTCATGCCAGTATCCACAACCTGTTTGACAACCTGTGGGTGCAGCACATCTATCTTACTCTGGCCCTGATGCTGGGACTTCTCGTCGTTTTGGCGGGGAATCAGCGAAAACCGGGTGTCACGCCATAGCGCTGTGGAGAAAGAAAAAGGAATGTCGCAGTTGATTCATGTGCAACCGTCGCCCTCTCTGGGCGGGCGGTTGCTTCAGAGATTGTCCGCAATTATTGGCCTCCCATCGCAGGAGCTAAGCCGTTTTCTCAAGTTCGCCACTGTTGGCGCCATCGGCATGGTGATCGATCTCGCCGTGCTCAACGTGCTGCACAAAGTTTTCGGCCTGCCCTTGCTGGCAGCCAATAGCATCTCGTTCACCTTGGCCGTGCTCAGCAACTTCACCTGGAATCGGCTGTGGACCTTCCCGGAAAGCCGCCAGCGGCCGCTGCATACCCAACTGGTCAAATTCGCCATTGTCAACATGATCGGCCTGGCCATCAACAACCTGGTCCTGTGGGCCGCACATCTGGTCACCCAGCGTTTTGTCGCTGATCCGTTCGACTACAACCTGGCTAAGATCATCGCCATTGGCGTTGTTCTGTTCTGGAACTACGGCGCTAACCGGCTGTGGACGTATAAGGGGATCCGCTAACCAGCAGGATCGATCCGCGTGCGCATCGTCATTGATTACACACCAGCAGTCCACCAAGGGGCAGGGATCGGCCGGCACACTCGCGGTCTGGTCAATGCCCTCGCGCCGCACACAGCCGGCCACCAAGTCACCCTGTTAGTTTTCGGCCGGCCGCGCGACGCAGAGGCCCTCGTTGCGCCGCCCTCCATGTCCCTACGGGTAGTTCCCCTGCCCAATCGCTGGCTGACGCTGGGCTGGCACCGGCTGCACCTGCCCCTGCCCGCAGACTGGCTGAGCGGCCCGGCCGATCTGTACCACGCCTCTGACTTTGTGCTGCCCCCTGTTCAGCGCGCGCGCAGCCTGCTCACCGTGCATGACCTGAGCTTCATGACCGTGCCCGACTGCGCCGATGCTGGCTTGCGGGCCTACCTGAGTCGCGTCGTGCCCCGTTCAGTGGCGCGGGCGGGCCATGTTCTGGCTGACAGCGAAAGCACCCGCCGCGACCTGATCGGCCTGCTGGGTGCGCCGCCAGACAAGGTGACGGTCGTCTATCCGGGCGTCGAAGCGCGCTTCCAGCCGCAGCAGAACGCAGCCGCGCTGGCGCGGGTGCGCCGGCGCTATGCCTTGGGCGACGCGCCTTTTGTTCTGGGCGTCGGCACACTGGAGCCGCGCAAAAACTGGCCAGGGCTTATCCGCGCCTGGACGCGCCTGCGTCAAACCAGTGGCCTGCCTCATCGCCTCGTAATTGCTGGCGGCAAGGGATGGCTGGTGGAGGGCATCTTTGCCCAGGCCCAGGCCAGCCCATACCGCGCTGATATCGTCTTCACGGGCTTCGTCGACGACGCCGACCTGCCCGCGCTCTATGCTGCGGCCGATGTCTTCGCCTTTCCGTCACATTACGAGGGCTTCGGCATCCCGGTGGTTGAAGCGCTGGCCTGCGGAACGCCCGTGGTCTGCGCCGACAACTCCTCCTTGCCCGAAGCGGCCGGCGATGCAGCCTTGCTGGTCGCCTCGCACGATGACCAGGGGCTGGCCCTGGCTCTCCAGCGGCTGATCGAGGATCAAGCCTTGCGCCAAAGCCTGCGATCTGCCGGCCTGGCTCAGGCGGCGCGTTTCACCTGGCAGTCGGCCGCCGCCATGCTCTGGCAGACCTACGAACGGACCTATAATGCGTGATGCTCTGCTGCGCTGGCTGCGCACTCCACACTTCACCACCTTGCTGATCCTGCTGGGCTGGCTGTTGATCGCCGTGGGCTACTGGGGACCGTGGGCGCCGGCCGACGCCGCCGGACTGCGCGTGTTGGGCCTGGATCTGGCGGAATATGTTAAGTTTGTGGCGGAGGTGCGCAACGGACAGATCGCGCTGACGCGCGAGGTATTCTATCTGCCCTTGCTTGCCCTCAGCCTGAGCTTGAGCCTGCTGGCCCATCGGCCGGAGCTGCGGCTGCCAGGGCTCGCGCGCTGGGGGTTGAACCTGCTGGCAGGGGCGGCGGCGCTGGCCATGCTGCCCCCAGCCTGGACGCCCAACCTGCTGACCGCGCCTGAGTTTATCAAACAAACAGTCGCTATTGTTGCCTGCCTGGCCATCGCCGTGCTTTCCTATCCTGTGTTGCGCCGCTTGCCGGCCCGGCTGGCGGCTGGCAGCATCGTGTTGCTTGCCCTGCTAGCCGTCTTTCCCCCGCTGCTGGCTTTCCAGCGCCTGTCCCCCGCCCTCGATGCCATTTACGCGCGCGCGCTGCCCCCCGGCCGCGGCCTGTGGCAGATGCCGCTTGGCTTTGCGCTGTTGTGCGCTGGCGCACTGCTGGCAGCCCGCCGTTAGCACCTCCTCGGGCAGCAGCCCCGCAGATTCGCGTAGCCTGTGTTTCGTTTAGGGAATGTTGCGGAGATGAAGCATAGTCTTTTTGGCTACGCGAACTATCCTTCGGAACCGCTGTCTGCCCCTCCCCACCAACCCCGCCAGCGGCGCGCGCTGTCTTGACGATACGTGCGATCGGGCGCGAAGACCTCTAGCGTCACCCCGCCATCGTAGCCAAAGGATTTCAGATCGGCCGCTACCCGGCGCCAACTGATCCCCCCCTTGGCTGGCGCGCCCAGCGGCAGGTGCTGATCGGCTGTGCCGTCGTTGTCGGAGATGTGAACATGGGCCAGGCGGTCAGCCAGGGCAAAGAGGTACTCGCGCGTCTGATTCTTGGGCACATCGATGTTGGCATGCCCAATGTCGAGCAGCAGGTACAGAGTGGAGCAACGAGCGAAGATCTCACGGAAGTGCTTGAGCTGGTGCGCATTGCGGTTGCTGTTCTCCATCGCCACCAGCAAGCCCCGCTGCGCAGCCTCGCCGCACAACAGGCTATAGAGCTGCGCGTACAGCTCATAGCCGCTGGTCTCAGGCCAGAAGCCAGGGAAGCCCATGTAGTGCGTGGTCAGCAGCCGCGCACCGAGGCCGGCTGCTGCATCCAGCGAACGCCGCAGCTCGTCCAGCGCAGCCCGTCGCACCAGCGCCGAGGGATTGTGAACCGGCAGGTAAGGCGCAGCATGGCAGATGACGCCGATACCCAGGTCGTCCAGCAGCTTGCGGGCCGCCTGGATATCGATCTGCCCCGGCTCAGCTTGGGGCGCCTCCAGGGTCACATCCACGTAATCGAAGCCCTCAGCCGCCGCCTGGCGGATCTCGTCCAGCAGGTCGCGCTGTGGGTTGGTCATTGCGCCAATCTTCATGCCGCTCACTCTGCTCCGCCGCTGCGCGGGTAATGACGCACCGGGCGCAGCTCAAACTGCCCGCTGGCGGTGTCGTACAGGCCAAAGGTCGGCGCGCCGAAGCGACCCATCACGTCGCCGGGGTTGGCCAGCACGGTGGCGCCAACCTGCTCAACCTTGGCGAGGTGGTTATGGCCGTAGCACACCAGGTCAAAACGGCCTGACTCGGCCAGCTGCTGCGCGATCTCCGGGTAGTGGTTCACAGCGACTTGCCTGCCGTCCAGGGTCAGCCCGGCATACTGGCCGTGCAGCGTGACATTGCCCGCGGCCAGGGCATTCTGCACCAGCAGCCGCGGGTCGCCATCGTTGTTGCCCAGCACACAATGCACCGGGCCGGCAAAGCCTTGGCCGATCTGCGTCAACGTGAAGGGCGCGCAGAAGTCGCCGCAGAAGATCAATACCTCGGCGCCGGCCGCCCGCGCCTGATCCAGGGCGTCGGCCAGGTTCCAGATGTTGTCATGGATGTCAGAAAGAACTGCGATTCGCATGGCTGTCTCGCTTTCACCGCTGTGATTGGGCGTGCTATAATCGGCGCATGAGCGTTTACCCACCTTCCCCACGTCCGCGTGACCGCACCCGGCTTTGGGCTGCGCTGGTCTATGTGCTGCTTACTGTGGCCTGCCTGGTTGTTACAGCGCTGGCCTTTTCTGGCGGCAGGCTGCCAGACCTGGGCGGGAGCGAGGTCTCATGGACTCCACCCGCTGAGCAGGCTTTGCCCCTGCCCGCTTCCGCGCCCGCGGCTGCTGGCCAGCGCTTTACCGTCGGCGACGCGGTGCTGAACGTCAATCCAGGTCCGGTCAACCTGCGCCAAAGCCCTGGCTTTCAGAACAAACCCGCCAACGATATCATCACCGCTGTGCCCGCTGGCCAGCCGGGGGTGATTGCCGGCGGGCCAGCGGAGGTCGATGGCTTGATCTGGTGGCAGGTGCGCTTCGGCGAGCGAACCGGCTGGATGGCGGAGCGCAGCAGCAGCGGGGTGACACTGCTGGATCAGGCGCCCTGAGCACGTGCTATCAGACCGGGAGTGCAATCCGGCGGATTGCGTTACGGGAGTGCAATCCGGCGGATTGCGTTACGGGAGTGCAATCCGGCGGATTGCGTCACTCGGCGCAGGTTGTTTGCCACTGGCTGGCCACGGCCACCAGGTCGTTGACCGAGATGGTGTTGTCGAAGTCCAGATCGCGCCGCGGGTTATAGGCGGCGTCGCCCAGGCTGAGATTCCACTGCGACGCCACCAGGGTCAGATCCACCACATTGATCACGCCGTCGTAGTTGATGTCAGCCGGGCAGCGCGCAGCCTGCACTGCGGCCAGGGCGTCGATGCGGCCGTAGCCATAGGTATTGTCCCAGGTGTTCCAGGGGGCTGTGTTGGCGCCGCCGCCGCAGGCTGTGCCCACGACGCTCTTGACCGCAGTCTCGCGCAGATACTGCTCGGTGGCCGGCACCTGCCCGATCAGCTCAGGCACCGCCGACCAGAGCAGCGCAGCCACGCCAACCACATGCGGGCCAGCCATGCTGGTGCCGGATGAAGAACCGTAGTCGGTGGTGCTGCTGCGGATGGCCGAGCGGACGTTGACGCCGGGCGCTGATATGTCCGGCCCCTGAATATTGGTAAAGAACCGCGGCCCGCGGCTGCTGAACGAAGCAATCACGTTGCTGCTGCTATAGGCGCCCACAGCAAAGGACTCCGGGAAGATCGCCAGCGGTGTGTTGATGCTGCCGCAGCTTGAGCCGGAGTTGCCAGCCGAGGCCACGACCAGCACGCCAGCCGCGCGCAGGTTCTGCTGCACTGCCTGGATCACCCCCCACGTGGCCGACGTGCAGCCCTCAGAGGTGGGGCAGCCCCAAGAATTGTTGATCACATGCGGCGCCAGATCCGGGTCAGGGTTCAGGCCAGCCAGGTTGGTGGGAGCCAGGAAGAACTGGAAGCACTCAGCATAGGTGGCCGGGGTGCCGTCGCCGTTGTTCATGTTGCGACAGCCGATCCACTTCGCGCCCGGCGCCACGCCAATCTGGTTGAGATTGCCGTCGTCACCCACCACAGTCCCAATGGTGTGGGTGCCGTGGCCGTTGTCATCGCAGGGCACGGGCGAGTTGAAGCCGCACCGGGGGTTAGCTGCGCCGCCGTGGATCGCATCCCACCACTGATAGTTATGATCCGCGCTGCTGCCGTTCCAGCCGCGGTACTGGTTCAACAACGCGTTGTGGTTCCAGAGAATGCCGGTATCCTGGCCGGCAACGGTGATGCCTGCGCCGGTCACGCCATAGGTCGCCCAGACCTGCGGCGCTTTGACGTTGCTGACGCCCCACTCGATGGCTTCCGGGGACAGGTCAGGGCTTGCAGCGTCGACAACGGGCAGGGGCTGGCGCACTGTTGGATTAGCCACCAGCCGGGCCACGTCGGAACGGCCGGCCAGCTCGGCTGCCAAAGCCAGGTCGCCCTGCTCCACAACCACTGCGTTGACGATGTAGAGGGAACGGTGGCCCACGTTCTGGTCCTTCAGCGCTGCCAACAGGCCAGCCTGGCTGCGCTCAGCCGTTGCGGCCAGGGTCTCAAAGACGTAGCGCCCCTTGGCCTCCTTGCTGCGCAGTTGATAAGCGCCGCTGAGATCGGCCTGGTCAGCCATGAGCACAATGAATGAAGCGCTGCCCTCGCGGGCCAGCTCAGCCAGCACCTCAGCATCCATTTTATCCGCGACAGCGCCGGGGCCAGGTTCCTGGGCCAGGCTGGCAGCGGGCAGCAGCATCGCCGCCAGGAACAAGATCACCAGCGCCAGGCTCAAACCTTGGCGCCGGCCATGAGCAGAACGAGAAATCCTCACGGTCAAAATGTCCTCCAGAATCTGTGGATTGAAGGTCATGGAATCACAACGGCCCGCATGATACTCCATGCGGGCCGTTGATGCAAGTAGCAGATCGATGGCCTGCGCTTTACTGCTCGCGTCGCTGCTTCTCCAGCTCCAGCCTGAGTTTCTCGATCTCCAACTGCTGACGCTGGATCTGAATCTCGGCTGAACGCGCCTCGCGCACCTCACGCCGCCAGGCCAGCAGATTGGTGGAGAGCAGGCCGATCAGCGAGACGATGGAGGTCGCCACGGAGATCGCCAGCACCAGACTGGGGGACTGCTGGTCTGTCGGAACTGGCGCACGGCCAGACGCGGCCAGATACGCGCCCAAGCCAACCGCCAGCATGGCCAGCGAGATGCCCAGCAGCGCGCCAAACAGGGCTGCTGCGGCCAGGGCAGGCCGGATGCGCCGGTTGGCGGCTGCGCCGCTTGGCTGGTCAGATCGCGAGGCAGTCGAGTTGTCCATGGTCAGTTTAGCGCACCGGCCTGACCAGCCAGCTTTGCGACGAAACCCAGCATTCCGTGGGGCAGTAGAACGGGCAAACAATGCGATACCAGTAGCCATCGCGGCTGACGCCTGTGACCTGCGCCACCTGCCACGGCGCCAACTGCCCAACCACGTGATAGCCCATGCCGGGGCCGCTGCGCACGTTGACCACCCGCAGCGCCTGCACCTGCGTCACATGCGTGACAGGCGGCGTGCAACTGGGAGGATAGCCTGGGCAGACGGGATGGGGCGGAGGCGGGGGCGGGGGCGGCGGAACTGGATGCGGCGGCGGCGCCGGAGGCCACCACGCCTGGTCCAGGCTGTAGAGCGGGCGGGTGTAGCGGCTGGATGCCGTCACCCAGCAGGTGACATAGCCGTGGCTCTGACAAGCGATTTGATACCAGCCGCCGCCGCTGCTCATGCTCAGCACGTGCGCGATCTGGCCGCCATAGAGGGCGCCGATGACCGGGAACCCCGTGCCAGGGCCGCTGCGGATGTTCACATTGGACAACGCCTGGACGTAGGGCGGCGCGCCATAGCTCTGCGACGTTGACGCAGCCGCTGGACTGGCCGCCGTCAACACCAGGGCCGCCAGCAACACCAGGCTCATCAGAATGAGTGCTGGCTTCTGCAACCAGCGAACAGCAGTGCTTCCCATTGGTAACCTCCTGCGGAAAAATGATGATGGACTGGCAGCCCAGTCACATGTCGGCGAGCAGCACGGGTTGCGTCACGTGAAGGTGTCCATCCTAATCACGCTGGCCCGCGCCGATTTGTTCAGCGATAGTCGTAAGTTCGTCCAGCCAGACGGTCACACTGGCATCGCTGGGCATGCGCCAGTCGCCGCGCGGCGACAACGCCACCGAGCCAACCTTGGGGCCATCGGGCATGGCCGAGCGCTTGAACTGCTGGCTGAAGAAGCGGCGATAGAACAGCTCCAGCCAGCGCAGGATCTGCTGCTCGCCGTAGACGCCCGCAAAGGCCTGGCGGGCCAGGAAAAAGACCTTGGCCGGCGGGAACTGGAAACGCACCACGTAGTAGAGGAAAAAGTCGTGCAGCTCATACGGTCCGATGGTGTCTTCAGTCTTCTGCTCCAGCGCGCCATCTTGTCCCAGCGGCAGCAGCTCTGGCGTGATCGGGGTTGCGATGATGTCGCGCAGCACAGCCGCGGCTTTGCGGCCGCTCCACTCCTCGTCAGCCACCCACTCGATCAGGTAACGCACCAGGGTTTTGGGCACGCCCGCGTTGACGTGGTACATGCTCATGTGATCGCCGCTGTAGGTCAACCAGCCCAGCGCCAGCTCGGACAGATCACCCGTGCCGACCACCAGCCCTCCCACCTGGTTGGCCACATCCATCAGAATCTGCGTGCGCTCACGGGCCTGAGCGTTCTCGTAGGTGATATTATGTAGACTTTCGTCGTGACCAATGTCGCGGAAATGCTGGCGCACGGCCTCGGCGATGGGAATGGTGCGCAGCGTGACGCCCAGCGCCTCAGCCAGCAAGACGGCGTTGTTCCTGGTGCGCTCTGTGGTGCCGAAGCCGGGCATGGTGATGGCGACAATGCCGGCGCGCGGCAGGTCCAGCAGGTCGAAGGCGCGGGCCGTCACCAGCAGCGCCAGCGTCGAGTCCAGCCCGCCAGAGATGCCGATGGTCACGCGCTGCAAGCCGGTATGACGCAGCCGCTTGGCGAGGCCCGTGGACTGAATGGCGAAAATCTCGCGGCAAGAGGCGGCGCGACGTTCGGCGTCGGCTGGCACAAAGGGGGTGCGGCTAAGCTGGGGACGGATCAACGCCTGCCCTGGTGTGCCCTCGGCAGCCTTGCTGCGGCCGCCTGGCAGGTCAAAATTCACCACCCGAAAGGCCTGGCCGGCCTGCGAGGCGGAGAAAGTGCTGTTGCGCAGCCGTTCGTGTACCAGGCGCTGCACGTCTACATCGGCGACTGCAAGCTGGGTCGTGAACTGAAAGCGCTCGGTCTCGGCCAGGACGGCGCCGTTTTCGGCGATCAACCCATGGCCGGCCCAGACGGTGTCGGTAGTGGACTCGCCTGGCCCCGCGCCCGCATAGAGATAGGCCGCCAGGCAGCGGGCCGACTGCTGGCGCACCAGATCGCGGCGATACTCGACCTTGCCCAGCAGCTCGTTGCTGGCAGACAGGTTGAGCAGCAGCGTAGCCCCGCCCAGCGCCTGCGCGCCACTGGGGGGCTGCACTGCCCACAGGTCTTCGCATATCTCTATGCCGATGCGCAAGCCCGCCACGTCGTCGGCTTCAAAGAGCAGGTCAACCCCAAAAGGAACCGGCTCGGCAAAGCGCTGCAGCCGCACATGCTGGACTTGGGCCAGCCGGCCGGGCGTGAACCAGCGCTCCTCGTAGAACTGGTTGGTGGTGGGCAGGTAGCTCTTGGGAACAATACCCAGCACCTCCGCCCGCGCTGCCAACGCAGCGCAGTTGTAGAGTTTGCCGTCAACCTCCAGAGGCAGCCCGACGACTGCCGCGCAGCCAGCTTCCAGCGCGGCCCACGCGATGATTTCCAAAGCCGCCTTGGCCCGCTCCAGCAGCGCTGATTGATAGAACAAGTCGCCACAGGAATAGCCGGTGATCGACAGCTCAGGAAAGACAGCCAGCCGGCAGCCCTGCCTGGCAGCGGCGTCTAACGCCGTGGTGATGGCCTGAACGTTGAAGTCCACATCAGCCACGCGCAACTCTGGAGAGACGACAGCCACGCGCACGAAGCCCAGCGCGGCGGGGGTCAGTATCGATGAGGGTAACATGCGGAGTCCTTGTTGATCCGGCCTGACGGCGTTGGGCTGTGAGTTGCCGTCAAGTGCCCAGCGTCGCAATCATCACACATCGTTACTACTCAGGCTCAGGTGCCGGGCACTTGCATTTGCACCTGCTGACGAAGTCTGTAAAGCCGATTTCAGCCGTCAATGAACTGCAAGTGCCCGGCACCTGAGTAGCTACCACACATCTATTATACTGGTAGACGATCAACAGTGCAACCGCGCAACTGCCTGCCAGGAAGATCGCTGGTAGTTACTCAGGCGCCGGGCAACAGAATTGCCCGTCCTTGACTTCTTGCCTGGCCCATTGTATGGTAAAATCAGGCTCTGTTGAGCGCAGTTTCAGACCCAAACCAGTACAAAGCGCCCTGAGTTTTGCGTTTAATACCCTGTAAACAAATTGACTGCGTATCGGTGCCCGGCACTTTGGCGACGATTCGCACATGATCAGAAGCTCGTGTCAAGTGCCGGGCACCTCAACAACTTTGTTTACGCCGTATTTAACACTGTGCAAGGCAACTTGTCAGCCGGATCGAACCGGGCATTTCATCGTTCTCAAGGAAACCACCCATGGCCCGTCCCCTCTTCGACTCACCCTATCTCTTTGGCATCCACGAGCCTGGCGGCGAACATCACATGATCCAGATGGGCAAGCCAGGCTGGATCGTCTTCACCGAAGGCATTGGGTCTGATCCTAACGACCGCAGCGGCAAGAACTTCACCCAGTGGAGCAATCAAGGGCTGGGCATCCTCTGCCGGTTGAACAACGGCTACGAGCCGGCGGGCACCATTCCGCACAGCAGCCGCTACGAGCAGTTTGCCCAGCGCTGCGCCAACTACGTCGCTGCCAGCCAGGGCTGCAAGCTGTGGATTATCGGCAACGAGATGAACCATCCAGTGGAACGGCCAGGGGTGCAGATCGACTGGTCGCGCACGCCCTATACTGGAGATGAAAGTTCACGGGCGCGCATGGTGCCCTGGCGCTTCCACGCGCGCGACGACGAGCTGGAAACCCGCTCCACGCGCATGGCGATTGTCAACCCAGGCGAGGTGATCACCCCGCAGCTCTATGCGCGCTGCTATCGGCTGTGCCGGGATGCCATCAAGCGCGTGCCAGGCCATGCAGACGACCAGGTGCTGGTCGGCGCGGCGGCGCCGTGGAACAACCTGACCAAGTATGAAGGCAACCCCAACGGCGATTGGGTGCAGTATCACGGCGACATCCTCAAGCTGCTAGGCCCGCAAAACTGCGACGGTATCACCATTCATACCTACACCCACTCCCCCAGCCCGTCAGAGATCTATACCGACACCTACATGGCCCCGCCTTTTCAGAACAGGCAGTATAACTTCCGGGCCTACCGTGACTTTATGAATGCTACGCCGGCGAGCATGCGCCACCTGCCGGTCTACATCACCGAGACTGACCAGGACGTGCCCTGGCTGAACCAGAACAATGGCTGGGTCAAGCGCGCCTATGGCGAGATCGACTACTGGAATCGCCAACCGGGCAATCAGCAGATCCGGTCGCTGATCCTCTACCGCTGGCCGCCGATAGACCGCTGGGTGATCGAGGGGCGGCAAGGCGTGATCGAGGACTGGCGCGAGGCCATGCAGAACGATTACCGCTGGAGCGAAACAGTGGTTCCGCCAGCCTTTACCGTCGGCCAGACCATCTATGTGGCCAGCGAAGCTTATATGCGCCGCAGCGCGGGCTATAGCGGCAAGCCGCGCGACGATGTGCTGGCCACTCTGCCCGTAGCAACCCCCTGTGTCGTCCTGGCCGGCCCAGAGATGGCCGACGGGCTGGACTGGTGGCAACTGCGCTGCACAGTCAACGGCCAGCAGCTTACAGGCTGGGTGGCGCGCACGACGCCAGGCGGGGTGGCGCTGTTGTCTGCCACGAGACCACAAGTGCCTGAGCCGCCGCCAGTGCCTGACCCGCCTCCTCCTCCGCCGCCGCCTGAACCGGCGTTCAAGGTTGGCGACCAGGTTTGGAACACAGAGATTCTCAACTTGCGCCGCTCGGCAGGCTTCCAGAACAAGCCGGCCAACGACATCCTCTACGAAATCCCGGCCGGCTCTGCGCTGACCATCACCGGCGGCCCGCAGTCGGTCGATGGGCTGACCTGGTGGGGCGTGCGCTTCACCAGTCAGTTTGGCAACAACTACAACGGCTGGGTGGCCGGCGCCAAGGCTTCGGGAGCGCCGCTGCTGCAAAAAACGCCCCCTTCGCCGCAGCCGCCAGGGCCAGAACCGGAGCCTGAGCCGCCGCAGCCTGAGCCGCCGCAGCCGACGCCGAACCCTGTTCAAATAGGCAAGCCAGCCGTGGCTAAAACGCCGCTGGAACTGCGCCGTTCACCTGGCGCATCGGGCAAGCCAGCCAATGACGTGATGTACGTTGTCCCAGCAGGCGGTGAACTGGCCGTGCTGGATGGGCCGCAGCAGGCCAACGGCGTGCCGTGGTGGCGCGTGCGCTACGTCAGCCGCTTTAGCAACCCGTTCATCGGCTGGGCGGCAGAGAAGACAGCGCAGGGCGTGGTGCAGATAGCTCCGGTCGGGCCGCCAACGCCCGAACCGCCTCAACCTGAGCCGCCGCAGCCTGAACCGCCACAGCCTGAGCCGCCGCAGCCTGAACCGCCA
>CAZVGR010000038.1:0-2040 GCA_964626845.1 uncultured Anaerolinea sp. | reverse complement strand
CCGCCGCAGCCTGAACCGCCAGCGTTGAGCAAGGGCATGAAGGCGACCACTGCGTCGATCATCAACTTGCGGCGCACCCCTGGCTTCAAGGACAAGCCAGCCAACGATATCATCTACGAGATACCGGCTGGGTCAGAAGTGACCATCCTCGACGGCCCGCGTCAGGTTGACGGCTTGACCTGGTGGCAGGTGCGCTTCATCAGCCAGTTTGGCAACAACTTCACCGGCTGGGTGGCGTCCACCAAAGCCTCAGGAGAAGCGCTGTTGCTGCCGGCCGCCACCACGCCGCCCGTCGAGCCGCCTCCGCCTGATCCAGGAACCGGGGGCAAGTTCAGGGTGGGCCAGCAGGTCTACGCAGCCACCTTCCTGAACCTGCGCCGCACGCCTGGCTATGTCAACAAGACGGCCGACGATGTGCTGGTTGAGGCGCCCTTCGGCGCAGGGCTGACTATCCTGGACGGGCCGCAGGCGGCCGACGACCTGCAGTGGTGGCGGGTGCGCTTCGTGGACGCCGGCGGCCGCAGCTTCGATGGCTGGGCAGCCGAGGCCAGCAGCCGGGGCGTGGACTATCTGGTCACAAGCCCGCCGAGCGCTCCTGCGCCGTCTGGCCCACTGCCCACCAGGACCTTCGAGGTCGGCAATGTAATCGTCAATGCCTACACCGATCCGCTCAACGTGCGCCGCTCACCGGGCTATGTGGGCAAGGACAACAGCGACATCGTCGCCAAGCTGCCGCGCAATGCGCCCATGGTCATCATCGAAGGACCGCGCCAGATCGATGACTTGCAGTGGTGGCGCATTGCCGGGGCCGTCGCCAACGCTGGGGTGGATGGCTGGGTGGCTGAGATCGGGCCTAAAGGCCAGCGCTTCCTGATCCCGGCCCAACTGGCGGGCAAGATCAATCTGGGCAAGCCGTTTGTCGGCAATTGGCGCGTCACTCAGCTCATGGCCGACCGGCCCGACTTCTACAAAAAGTTCAGCTACGACGGCGTGCCGCTGCGCGGCCACAACGGCGTCGATTTTGGCACCCCGAACGGCACCAAGCTGCTGGCCACGGACGACGGCGAGGTGGTGCAGGTGGGCTACGAGGCTGCCGGCTTTGGCAACTTCGTCAAGCTGAGCCATGAATGGGGCGAATCGGTCTACGCCCACATGGAGAAGGTGAGCGTCAAGGAAAAAGACAAGGTCAAGCGCGGCGATGTGCTGGGGCTGGCCGACAACACCGGCAACAGCAGCGGGCCGCACCTGCACTTCGGCGTGCGCATCTTCCCCAACAAGCGCGGCGACGGCTGGGGCGGCTATCACGATCCCATCCCGTTCATGAACCCGGCCGATGTGATCATCCCCGACAACATCCGCACCTCTGGGCCAGAGCTGCCGCCGTCGGGCATGACGCCAGACGACCCGGCGCGCGAGCGGCCATGAGGGGGATTTGGATCACGAAGGAGCGAAGAGGCGCGAAGCCACGAAGCAGCGGCTACGAGTTGGATCGGACCACATGATGAGCACAGAAAACCAGCTTATAGTTGAGGAGCACCCGTCGCACCACGACATCGCTTTTCTCGAACAGCGCATCATCGACTACAACTACCGCCAGGCTGCGGCCAGCGACGGCCGCGGCCTGGCCTGCTTCGTGCGCGGCGAGCACGGGCAGATCATCGCCGGCATCAGCGGCTACACTTGGGCCGGCATGGCCGAGATCGAGTTCCTTTGGGTCGATGACAGCCTGCGCGGCCAGGGCATCGGTGCGCGGCTGCTGGCTGCAGTCGAAGCCGAAGCCCGCCAGCGCGGCTGCGCGCTCGTCATCACCAGCACCTACAGCTTCCAGGCGCCAAAGTTCTACCAGCGGCATGGGTATGAGGTGGTGGGCCGCATCGAGGACTGCCCACCGGGACACATCAACCTGTGGCTGAAGAAGGAATTGGTTGACGCTGACCCGGCGTGATGGTAGAATCGCTTGGGTGTGTTCGAAATCGGTTGAGACCCTTGCATTCCGACGGCTGCGTTAGGCAGTAGCGCAAGATGCCATCTTGCGCTACA
>CAZVGR010000037.1:4001-46327 GCA_964626845.1 uncultured Anaerolinea sp. | reverse complement strand
GCCGCTTCCGCAGCAAAAACCCGGTTTCTCTAAGCCCAGCCTGAGCAGTAACCACAGGCGGCTGAAATCGGCTCCGCAGACTGCGTTGTAGAGACAATTTCAAGCGCCCGGCGCCGATGGCTGAGTACACCGTAAACAAATTAACTGCATATCGGTGCCCGGCACTTGACACGAGCTTCTGATGATGCACGAATCGTCGCCAAAGTGCCGGGCACCTCAACAACTTTGTTTACGACGTACTGAGTAGTTGCTCGTATTGGATTATACCCACTGCCCCCAATCTGGCACAATTGCGCGTCGTCTTTGAGCGAGCCGCGCGCCCAGCTCAAGCCCTGGCCGAGGTGGCCAGCAGCCACAGGTGGTCGAGGCGCAGGCGCCAAAGCGGCTTGTCGGGCGTCATCTCATAGCGCGCCCGCAGCCAGGCCGCCTCGGGGAATGCCCCGCGCAGCAGCAGGCGGGCGGCATCCCGCAGCCGATCCACCAGCGCAAGCTGGATCAGAAAGCGGCGATGGCCATAACCGCCCTGGCGCGGCGCCAGCAAGGCCTGATCCAGGTGCAGAGCAGCAAGAAGCCGCCGGCGCAGGCCCGACGGCTCCATTTGTTGCATAGTCGCTGCTGGCACAGCCGTGCCCAGCAGGCGCGTAGCCAGGTCCAAGGTCGTCCAGACCACCGTGGCTACCCGCCAGGCCGCGGAGCGATCGGCGACTGCGCCCCAGTCCAGGTCATAGCTGGCCGTCACCTGATGCACATCCAGCAGATTGCGCAGCCAGGGAGCGGCGAACTGATGGTTGACGGCCTGGTGGATGCAGAGATGGATCAGCGTGTCCTCCGGCGCCAGGGTAGGATAGGCGCGGCCATCCAGCCCAACGGGCACGCGACGCTGCCAGATGCCGTCCTGATCCACGGCCGCGGTGACCCGGATCCACTCCCCGCGGATTACCGGCGACTGCAGCTCAATCAGATGCAGCTTGTTCTGCTTGCTGACCAACTGCAGCTCAGCGCCGAGCAACTCAGCCAGGGCTGGCGGACGATCCTGCTTGCTGTGCAGGACATAGCCCAAGCCCTCTAACAGCGCCTGCGCCTGCGCCAACTGCGCTGGCTGGATCCACAGGTCCAGGTCGCCGCGGTAACGGTCAGTGGGATTGGCATAGACCGTGTAAGCCAACATGCCGCCCTTGACCCAGGCAAAAGCGACGCCAGCCTCGGTCAGAGTCTGCAAGACGCGCTCGATCTGCCAGTCTTGAGCGGCGCTGGTCGTGGCAACGTAGTGATAGATATCTTGCAGCGCGCCGGCCGCGTCGGCTGGCAGGTGCGCCAACAGTTCGGCCCGCTCGAATTCATGCCAGGCGAAGACAGCCACCCCCTGTTTTTGCAGCCAGCGCACATCGTCAAGGGTGAGCTGGTTGGCATCCAGCCAGGCGGAGAGCGTGGGCGGGTGCGCAGCCGCCAAAGCGCGTATGAGCGTCAGGCGGTGCGAGGCGGGTGATGCTGGCGTTGAGTTCATGGAGAAAGGGTGAGGAGTGGGACGCAGATGCACGCGGATGAACGCTGAGCTGAGCTTCTTTCTGATCTGCGTACGCAGCCTGCGTGTATCAGCGTCCCAGCTTCCGGACTACCTCCGCTACCCGCGCCAGGTCATCCTCGCTCATGGCGGCGCCCGAAGGCAGACAGAGCCCATGGCGGAACAGCGCCTCGGCCACGCTGCCGCCCACCACCTCGCACTCCTGAAACACCGGCTGCATGTGCATTGGCTTCCACAGCGACCTGGACTCGATGTTCTCGGCCTCCAACGCCAGGCGAATATCCTCACGCGTGGCAGCGAGTCGGAAAAGGACGCAGACTAACTAGCGACTCCAGTCCTCGATTAGCAGCCCCGGCACTTTCGCGAAGTCCCTGCGGTTGCTGGTGACAAGTGTTCCTCCGCTTGCCAGCACAATGGCGGCAATGCGCAGATCCTGCGTGCCGATGCGTATTCGTTTATCCCGGAGTGTCTGCAAGGTTGCTGCAGCCGCAGGCGAAAAGGGCAGCACGTTGACATGGGCGAAATAGCGCACGGTCGCCAGCAGGCGATCATACGCCAACAGCAAATCTGGCCCCTCTGGCGCCTGATCGACAGCAGATAGCCGGCCTCTCAGTTGCTCGCGCACAGTGACGACAGTCGTAAAGACCGCACAGGCGCCACGGTAGAGAGTCGCCTCAACACAGCCGTTTGCCCCGCTTGCTGATGTGTCACTGTATCGGTATCAAGGATGTACGGCGGCGTGGTCACTCCCATCACCTCTCGGCAGCGCGTTCAGCATAGATTCTTTCCAGCATAGGTTCTAGCGCTGTGTCATCGGCAAACAACCCTGCGGTGTCCAGCCACGGGTTTCTTTTTGCGCTTACATCATCCTGGGAAACGGATACCTCTACCGAGGTCACCTCAGTGCCTTTGAGCCACTCTTCTAGCGTTAGTCGCAGGCGTTCCAGAGCTTCATGACGTGTCTTGCCCTCCACCTGGCAGTCGGGTACGGCTGGCGCCATAGCAACATACCTTCCAACGGGGTGCTCTCGTAGTATAACAGTGTATCTCATCTCAAACCTCCAGTTCACATGCGGCCAGAAAGTGCTCGATCAACCCCATTATACCCATGCTACGCCAACCGGCCAATTGCCTATGGCCAGCCCTGCGTCACTATCTCGCTGCCGATCGCACGACTGCCGCAAGACGCTGGCAATGCAACGCTTGCCAGCGGTTTCTCTAGCGGAGCATAGACCCGATCGTGCGCACGATCAGAGCCAGATCAGACCACAACGTGCGCTGCGCCAGGTAGTCCAGGTCGATGGCCAGCTTGGCCGGCAGGACCTGCTCGCGATAGACGGTCTCCCAGCCGGCGCCGGCCAGCAGTTGCTCCTCGTGGAGGTAGGCCAGGACAAAAAGCGGGCTCAGCACTGCCAAACCTACCAGAGACCCTGCGACATCTAGCTAACGCCGGGTGCGATCAGAAGCCATGCGCTGCCACAATATCTAGCACCGCGTCTATCACGTCCTGCACATCATGGTCGCTCATCCTGCTGAAGATGGGCAGGGAGATCTCGCGCTGATACTCGCTGTAGGCGACTGGGAAGTCCTCCGGTTGGTAGCCGTAGGTCTCCCGATAATAGGGGTGCAGATGCAGCGGGATGAAATGGACGCTGGCGCCGATCTGGCGCAGACGCAGTTCCTGGACGAAGCGCGCCCGATCGATGCCCAGCGCTTCCAAGTGCAGGCGTACCATGTAGAGGTGCCAGGCATGTTGGCAATCGCTACGGTCGTGGGGAATCTGCAACTGGGGCAGGCCGGTGAAGGCATGGCTGTAGCGCCGGGCGATCTCCCGTCGGCGCAGCGCCATGCGCCCGGCCTTGGCCAGTTGCGCCAGCCCCATGCCGGCGGCGATGTCGGTCATGTTGTACTTGTAGCCAGGGGCAATTATCTCGTAGTACCAGGAGCCTTCGGCCGTATAGCGCTTCCAGGCATCCTTGCTGATGCCGTGCAGCGCCATGATGCGGCAGCGCTCGGCCAGCGCATCGTCGTCGGTGCAGATCATGCCCCCTTCGCCGGTGGTGAGGGTCTTGGTGGCGTAGAAGGAGAAGCAGGTTGCATGTTGCAGGTGGCAAGTTGCAGGTGGCAGATCGTCCTTGCCTGCTTGATTTTGTGTCTCATACTTCGGGTCACCGGTCAGCGATAACCGATTACCGATTGCGCTGCCGATCATCCTGCCTTTGTACTGGGTGGGGAAGGCGTGGGCGGCGTCTTCGATGATGGCGAGGCCATGGCGGGCGGCGGTGGCGGCGATGGCGTCCATCTCGGCTGGCAGGCCGGCGATGTGGACAGGGATGATGGCCTTGGTGCGCGGGGTGATGGCCGCCTCGATCTGGGTGGGGTCGATGTTGAGGCAGCGCGAGTCTACATCCACCAGCACCGGCTTGGCGTCAAAGTAGCGGATCACCTCTGCCGACGCGGCGAAGGTGTAGGTCGTGGTGATGACTTCGTCACCCGGGCGCAGGCCGATGGCCTCCAGCGCCAGGTGCATGGCGGCAGTGCAGGAGTTAACCGCTACGGCGTGTTTGGCGCCTACGGCGGCAGCGAACTCAGCCTCGAACTGCCTGGTCTTGGGGCCGGTGGTGACCCAGCCGGAGTCCAGGGCTTCTTTGATCTGCTGCAGCTCGGCGGCGTCGACGTCGGGCAGGGCGAAGGGAAGAAAAGCGGTGCGCATGATTGCTCTCCATCCGATTTGAGCACGGGGCTCCTGGTTAGGGTGTCAGGCGAAAACGCAGGCCCTGTAAGTGATCAAGCACGGGAGCCAGGACAGGCGCTAAACTGGCTTGCTTGACGTCCAACAACACCAAACGTGTAGGTGAAACGATAGCCTCATCTCTTACATCCATCATTGTCGGAATGTAGCTCTCATCGTTGACACTCGCGCACCAACATAAAGGGTTCCGCTGCAGGCACACCAATCACGCTACCCCAGAAGTGCGCACGAACACGCAGGGCTTCTAGCGATCGTGGATGGGGATAAGGACGCAACTCACTCATATACATGGCTGTTGCATTCAGCTTTGTCTCCAGATGTGTCCCAATGTCGACGAAAATATTAGGACTGAAAGCAGATTCCCCGTAAGGACCTGACCATTCGGTTGCTGAAGGTGTTTCATAGCACAGGATACGCTCAACGTAGGGTACACTGTATGGACGTGCAGCCGTCAACGTTGCTTCATGGACCACGGCATGATCGCGATTGATATCACCGCGATGGTGTGTGTAAATGATGTGGGGTCGGAACTCATCTAGCAACATTTCAATCCAGCGAGTGATGTCGAGAATGGGCAGCACATCCAGCTTCTGATCCGCCAAGCCAGCAAAGCGCATTTCTTTCACCCCCAAGCGCTCAGCGGCCTGCAGCGCATTGTTTCGCACAGCTTGGATTGTTTCATCATCATATCGAGCCGAACCTACATCCGCAATCAGGGCGCTCATGACTGTGTCGCCTAAAGATGCATGGCGCGCAAGCGTACCGCCGAGACCTAGTAGCTCATCATCGGGATGAGCAGCAAGCACAAGAACCCGTTTGGACATAAGAGCTACTCCAGAGCCAGCCTTGCAAACGAGGGCGGCGTGATCGAGCGGAACTTATTCTGTGTATAGAAACGCACACAATTTCGACGTAGAAAATCGCGCAGGTCTTCCGATAGGCTATCGCTATCACCTGTGAGTGACATGTTATTGAGATCAAATAAAGTGATGCTATCGTCGATCTCTGTGACGGTTGGAGCTGACTCCCAAGTCAAAACGATTCGGCGTACGCCAGCTTCATCGATTTCAGTCGGCCAAGCAGCTTGGTTCGACTCTGTAGCATACCAAATGATAGCATCGTCGACCTGTAGCATCACGCCATTTGGGCTGGCGTGATGCACGACCGCGAGTCCTTTGAACTCCAACTCTGGAACATAACGCAAAAGGATATCGCGCAGAATCACATCCTTTTCTTGTTGAGAAAGTTGACGATCAAAAACGCCTTCTCGAATCACCTTGGCTGGCACACCGCCCGCCATGCAATGTGAGGGCAGATTTCTAGTGACGACCGATCCCATAGCCACGACAGCGCCATCACCGACAGAGACGTTCGGTAGAACAATGCAACGCCCTGTGATCCAGGCTTTTGCGCCGATAGTGACTGGACCGTACGTGACGGGGTACCCTTCCAGGACTGGCGGCCACATGCCGTGGGTATAGACCATCACATGCGCTCCTAAGCCGGCTTCATCACCTATCACGACCTTACGGGCTGTGTTGAGCACAGAAAACTCGCCGATATGCACAAAGCGACCGATCTGAATTTGCGAATAAGGACCAGTCGCGCCGCCACCACCGCCAATGGAGACATCATGTTCGCAGAACAGACCTTCCCCAATATCTGCCTCTTTACAAACAATTTCGCCTGAATGTCCGATGAAGGCATTACGTCCAATACGTAGACGTTCAGCAACCAGCGCGCGCACGTCTTGACTAAAAGCAACGCCTGACTCCAGTATTAACTCGCTGGCGCGTATATCTGAGTCCCTGCCTATGCGCACGCCATCACTGATGGCGGCGTGATCGAAAACCAGCTTCACACCCTTTTCAATGACAACCCTATGCCCGAACTCAACGGTGCTGCCAATGATCTCCACATCCTCAGCAATGCTTATATCTTCCGGTACAGAAAAACCTGCGCCCCGCATTGCAGCGATCTTGTCAGACCCCGACATCGATCGGTCAAGCCTGAGTTGAAATGTCATATTGATCTCCTTTATGTGGTGCCTGAGGAACCGGGTGACAGACGAGCACGGAAGAAAGACTCTAAATCAATCTGTATGCCAATCAGCGCCAGAATAGTACATACCAGAATGAGTAAATCGCCCGATAAAGTGGCGGTGCGAACGTACAGCATATCTAATTCAAGCTTGTTTTGCATATGAACAAGGTAAGCGGACTCGTCTAATGTGCTGCCTTGGAGCAACGCCTGCTCGTTGGGATAACGGATTTGGGCCAGACAGGCAATGCCGGGTCTGACCGAGAAGACTATTTTTTGCTCAGGCGTGTAGCGTTTCAACATAGCCGGACTCTCGGGCCTGGGGCCTACCAGGCTCATGTCGCCCAAGACGACGTTGATTAGGTTGGGAAGCTCATCGATCTTCCAGCGCCTAATGGTCCTGCCAACGCGAGTCACTCGGTCATCTTGACGCACTGTCACCACAGCGCCTCTTGTATCCGCATTGACAATCATTGAACGGAATTTGTAAATCCGGAACTCACGTCCCTGGTATCCCATTCTACGGCCTCGATAAATAGGAGAACCTGAAGAGTCAATGACTATAAGCACTGCTGTGCAGAGTAACACCGGACTTAACAAAAGTAGGCCTAAGCTGGCTAGCGCCACGTCTAGCACCCGTTTGGTTATTTGATAGAACAATGACGTCTCCGCAATAATTAACGCACTTCCAGCCAACGATCCCGGAATTTGACGAGGCCATTGAGAAATCCTAGTCCATAGCTGACATGTAACGTGGCGAAGATGACCGGCAACAGCAAGAGATAGGGCCATTCCGCCTTACGCGCCACAGCCGCCGAGGCCATCAAATTCACCAGTGCGTAGGATCCGGCCACGAATGCCAATGCCATACGAGCCAACTGAGAGAACAAGGCCAACGACGATGTGAGCAGTAACGCCAGAACAAACACTGGAGGCGCAAACTGGCGAGCGCTCATTTGCGCAGTATGCTTCTGCATCACGCGCACCTTCCAGAAGCCGTACTGATAATACTGCCGCCACAGGGAACGCAGCGAGCTGCGACTATAGTAACGAGAGCGAACATCGGCTGCCAAAAGTATCTTGACTCCCAGTTTTCGCAGCCGATAATTGTACTCGTCGTCCTGGTTTCGCACCAATTCCGTGTCGAATGGCCCGGCTCGCTCTAGAACGGATCGTGTGTAGGCTGGAAATGGTACGCTATCGACAAACATCGTCTCGCCAACCCGGGTGCGCGCTGCCGAGTTCCCCACACCAAAGACTGAGCTCATGCCAAGGGCAATCACGCGCGCCATGGGTGTTTCGCCGATGGTCTGGATAGAGCCGCCCACTGCCTCAACGCCGTCGATCAAAATGTGCTCAACACACCGACGAACATAGTCCGGGGCGATCTCACAGTGCCCATCCACGCGAATGATGATCGATCCGGCGGCGGCCGCAATAGCCGCATTCAGGCCATGGGGCACGATGCGTCCAGGGTTGTCGATCAATCTGAGATTGGGATGCCGCGCCTGTAAGGCCACCACGACCTTACGTGTGTTGTCCGAAGACATGCCGTCCGCAACGATGACCTCTGTCAGGTCTGCAGGATAGTCCTGCACCAGTACGGCGCTCAGGCTACGCTCGATAAACCCCGCCTCGTTGCGCACAGGCATGATTACACTGACGAAAGGTAAGTTGGTGGGGCCGCTCATTATTTACTCCCCTCTGATACAACATCAATGAGAGTTTTGTGGTAAACCATTGCCCTTCCCGGAATCGCTTGCCCTGATGACATCCATTGTAACTGCTCGTAAAGCTGGCGTGCAGCACGATTTTCCGGATAGACCGAGAGCTGCATGGCAGTGTATCCTCGGCACAACACTTCCAGTTCAAAGCGTTCTAGCAATCGCCTTCCCACATGCCTGCCCCGAGCCAAGGGATGCACAGCAATACCGACTAAGGACATTGTGGGCATCGGCAGAGTCGTGCTAGCCGGTGGAACAGCGCTTCTTCGTTGCAAGATGCTACACAGTTTCTGTTTGAAAATTGTCCGAAAGCGCACATCAAACCAGAGCATCGGCCTCGTTGCAATCGCCCAAGCAACGGTAGGCCAAAGGACGCTGGTCATCTCTTTGTTGTAACCAACGGGCGCGCCAATGGCATATCCGATCAACTCGCTTTCATCCTGGCTTGCACACAACGCGATGCGCTCAGGCCTGGCTGTAAAGAACTGGAATAGCCCTTCTGCGTAGCGAGCGCCTAGTTTGGCGTTGGTGTACTCGGCAAAAGCCACCAGATGAAGCTGCGCCAGGGCTGCGATCTGATAGCTTTGAATGGGGGCGACCTCGATGTTTTCGGGACGTGCTTCTTGCGTGTTCATCGGTTGTCGATTGTCTGTTGAAAGACCCGCAGTGTCTGCTGCGCCACAGACACAGCGTCCAACCCTGTCACCTGCGATCTCAAATCCGGCCGCGTTGTTTGCTGCAGCACATGGCGCAGTCCCAGCGCGATGGCCTGCGGGGTATCCTCGCTTGAGACATAGCAGGAATCAAGCGCGCCGATACGCTGGCGCACATCGCCTACATCGGTGGATACAACCGGCAGATTACAGGCCATTGCTTCCTTGACCACGTTGGGTGACCCTTCGTGTTGCGAGGTCAGCACCAGCGCGTCGCACGCGTTCATATACGTGGGAATCTGCGCATGGGGCACGCCGCTGGCAATCACCAACTCCACTGCGCACTCCTGTTTGAGCATCTCAACCGCCTGCTGCGCCAGGGAGACCCGTTTGATGATCCGGTTGGGATCAGCAGCGAACAGAACCAGCTTGCGATCGGTGGGCAGACCGAGCTGCCCGCGCGCTGCGTCCATCGGCAGCGGGTGGAACAACGCCAGATCAATGCCCGCGGGGATCAGATGGTAATCAGACCGCGGCAGGTGCTGCGCCATCTTCGTGTCGGGAATGATCACTGCGTCGGCGCGGCGCGCAGCAAGCCAGCTAGAAAGACGCAGCACATAGCTGGCCACGGGTTCTTTGCCCTGTGCAGTGCGCCAGCCGATCAGGTCGCTGCCGCCGAAGCGCATGATCAGTGGACTGCCATGCTGGGCCATGGCAACCAACCCACATTGCCCAAAGCGTCCATAGACTATATCGGGCTGCGCAGCATGATACGCCTTTCGAAAGTTAAGCACAGCACGCGCATAGTTAATGGGACTCCATGCGCCCTTGTAATGAAAAACCACCACGTCTGCGCCAGCTTGGCGCATAGCTTCTGCCTCGACGCGCACGAACGGGGAGTGATGCGGGTTGGCGGCAGAAGGCCACTGGCTGGTCACAAACAGAACGCGCATGTTAGCTGCCAGTCAGCTCCTTGTACAGGGCAGCGTACTGCGCAATCAGATGCTTCACTTGGAACTGCTCTTGAATGCGTCGTCTAGCCGCCCTGCCCATAGCAGCCCGTTCATCCGGATGCAAAAGCAGGCGAAGCAAATGCTCGCTCAGTGCGTTTAGATCACCCGCTGGGCATAGAAGCCCTGTTTCTCCGTCGACAATAATCTCCGGCACGCCGCCGACCTTGGTTGCAACCACCGGCACTGCGCGGGCGCCGGCTTCCATCAGCACATTCGGCATGCCCTCATAGTTAGATGGCATGCACAACACGTCAAAAGCAGGCATCAACGCCTCAGCAACCGGGCGGTAGCCCAAAAAATCCACGCGTTTGGCAACGCCCAGCGACTGTGCGGTCTCTACCAATGCGCCGCGCATCGGTCCGTCGCCTACCATGATCAGACGCAGCCCTGAAACTTGGGCTGCCAGCGCGCCGAATGCTTGTAACAGCATAACTGGATTCTTCTGTTCTCCCAAATGGCCAACGAAGCCGATCACTATTTCGCCAGGTTGCTTCTTAAGCTCCTGCTCGCTCTGGCTGCGGGCCAGCGCCAGGTCGGCATCAGAAGGCGTTTCAACTGCATTAGGGATGACGCCGACGTTCTTGAGGGTCGGATATGCAGCGGTCAATTGCTGGGCAGCCGTAGCCGAGTTGCAAATCAGGCGATCGACGCCGTGCAAACACAGACGCTTCCAGTATCCGGGAACCCGATCAATATGTTCGGCCGTGGCGGCATTGCGCAGCGCTCCTATGGTGGGTGTCGAGGGCCAACCTACAAGCGCAGCGTAGCCATTGACGTGAAAATGGGCCGATTGCACGATATCGGCTCCCCATGAACGAGCTGCTGAACGCAGCGCCCAAGCCCGTTGCCATGACGTGGGCTTGCGCTGCCGTTCCACATGTATCCCAAGTTCCAGCAGGCGCTCCTCCCAATAGTAGCCGCCGCCGTCGCTCATGTTCGCAACGAACACCTGGTACAGTGACTTGTCCAGATGACTCAGCAGGTAGAAAAGCTGGCGCTCCGTGCCCCCCAGACCCAGTTGGCTGGCAATGAAGAAGATGCGGATGGGACGTGACAGAGGACTCACCTGGGCGTGCTTTCTTTCAGGTCAGGAAAGTATTCAGGATGTTCCACCATCAGCCGGCGACGCTGCGCCACCAACTCCTCGACGGTGCCCAAGACGCGCGCTGGATTGCCGGCAACAACGCAGTTTGGAGGGACATCTTTGGTGACTATAGCCCCTGCGCCAACGATTGCTCCTCGCCCCACGGTGACGCCCATCAACACGATGGCGCCATGGCCGATGAAGCAGCCATCCTCAATAATTACGGGCCGTGCCATTGAACGCTTTATGCCGAGCTGCCGGTTGGTAGATGCATCGTGGCCCAAAATGGTGCAGCCTGTCAACACACAGTCATTACCAATTATGACAGGATCTCTACCATTGCGCCCCAGACGCACTGTGCGATAGATGTAGCTGTTTTCGCCCACTTGCACACCGAGGCTCCGCCAAGCGTGCGCTACCTGCAACGGGTCGCGCGCCAGCAAAAGCCTGAGACGCCACAGCATGGTATGCAGTCGTCCTGTCATGACTGTCCAACTTGTGAGTACGATTGAGCCACAGAAGTAGCCTGAGGATGGAAGGCTGCCGTCTCTGACGGTCGCTCCTGCACGCCAGCACTAGCCTGAGCCTGGTGGTTGGCCCATACTACCGCTAACACCTGTATGAGCGAAAGGACCAACCACAACAACTTGTTGTACTGTGCCGTGGAGCCAAATGCAAACACCGCAGTGGTAGTTGCCGCGCCGGCCACGGCGACAGTCGCTGCCTCCAACGACACAAAGCCGGCACGGCGAGATCGCTGCCATATGCTGGCCACGGTCCAGAAAGAGGTCAGGACCAGCACGATGGTCACTGCGCCGCCGATAATACCGCCGTTGGTAATCGCCCATAGATAGGTATTATGGATCGCGTGCCCCGGCCCAAATCTGTATCCTTCCAGTCCCATGCCAAACTCCGGATTCTCTGTGAAAGCCGTCCAAGCGTCAGACCAGATCATCGTACGGTTCGCCGTGATATCACGTCCGCTTTCTAGCGGGATGATCACGCGTGTCATCCAAAAGCTATCGATCAGAGGCAAGTATTCATTCAGGGCAAAGAGACCGCTAATGCCAAGGGCCACTACGATCAAAAGACGCAGGCTGAGTCTGCGCTGTACCAGGGCCATAAGGCTCACTATCAGCAGGCCTGCGGTGGCCGCAATCAGCCCGCCACGCGATCCTGTGGCCAGAACCCCTGCTGCACAGACGAGCAGCCCAGGAAGGCGCAACGTATCAGGCAGCCACTTCCATACCCGGATATGATACACCTGTGCCACCAGCAGCATAGACATGCCAACCCCGATGTAGTAGGCGCTGCCATTCGCATTGACCTGCAGCGATCCGGCCCGGGTGAACTTCAAAATATCGACGCCAAAAGCGCGTAATCCTATCACCTCGTTCACAGCCAGCACGGCCGTGAGCAATGAAACAACGACAATTGCGCCGAGGAAATGCCATAGATCCTCCTCACTCTTGCAGTAATGCGCCACCAGCCAGAAAGCAGCCAACAAAAGTGTCAGAGTGATCAGACGAGCAACGGCAGAATCGACGCGCTCACTCCACAGAATCGATATCGCAAAATAGCTGACGAACAATATGGCAGGCACAAACACGCTGTTGGACTTTAAGCGCAGTGGTTCCCGGTTCGTCATCAGATAGGCGATTAGCAGCGCGGCCAGGCCCACTTTGGGCACGGTAAAGATGCCAGCGCCCTCGTCGGGGCTCAGGTATTCAGAAGCCAGGAGGAACACCAGCACGTAGGGAAACACTGCTCGCCTGCGCACGATCCAGAGGCTCAACAAAAGGGCGGGAATAATCAGCGCGGCGCCGATCAGTAAATTTCCCCACCCAGTGGCCGTCAGCCACCCGATCAGAATAGACACCGACGACACGGCGGCCACGCCCGTCAAAAGCCACAGCCAACTTCGACTCTTAGCGCCTGGCAAAAAAAACATGGGATTGGATGGCTGTCTGAAGCGTTTGTTGTGCATTAGCCTGACCCGTCGGTTGCAAAGCCTGGAAATACTTTCAACTTTTTCTCTCTGCTTCACCACTACCTAGCGAATTTCACCCCACAAACGAGTGGTCAATTCACGGCGCAAGGACTCACGATCTTGTGCCATGACAGGTATCATCTTGGCGCGGTAACGCTCAACGTACTCATCCATGGAGCAGATGAATCGAGCAGGATTACCCGCCACCACTGTGTTGGGTTCCACGTTCTTCGTCACAACACTGCCGGTGCCAACCAGAGAATCGGGGCCAATGGTGATGTTCGGCACAATGATACTGTTCAGCCCAACAAATGAATCATCATGGATTGTGATGGTACCGAAACGGTTGCCATACCTGGCGTTCATGTCAGAGAATCGGTCGCGGAAGAGGCGACTTGAGCCGTCATGAGTCATCAACACTACGCCGCTGGCCAGCATAACATGATTACCAATTTCGATTAACCACGGCTCGGAGCCAAAGTTGCCGATCGTCGTGTAGATGGCGCAGTCTTCGCCTATGCGGGCGCCGAGGTAACGCAGATAGGCAATCTTGTTGCCTCGAAAACGTACCAGATAAACGAACTTCCGTCCAATTACCTTACGTAGCTTTGTAAGTTGCGATGTCATACTCAGTCCTTGTATACTTGCCAGCGCCAAAGAGCCCTGGCTGTAATCCAGCGCTGTCGCATCTGCGTGCTCGACTCCTGTCGCAGCCCGCGCTTGACAAGACCTAGCATCACCAGCATGGGCGCCTGAATACACTGCACGATCAATTGATACAGCCTGCCATGCAGCTTGCCATAACAACGATCAAAGTAGACCTGTACGCTTAACGCGCCGTTAATCATGGTTCGTATAGATGCTTGATTACTGCTCTGACTCTCAAAGTGCGTGACAAAAGCATCGCTGACGTAGTAGACTTTCCAGCCAGCCTTGCGAAACCGGAAGCAGAACTCCAGGTCTTCCCCAGCGTGCATGAAATCTTCACCAAAGCCGCCTAGCTGATCTATCAACTCGCTTCGCACGAGCATGGCAGCTCCCGATATGGCTTCCACCTCTTGTGAAACATTGTAATCGTAGGGTGCGTGCAGCCGTCTGTTCAGCCAGCGACCAATTATTGGCATGCTGCATAGCTTGAGCGCCTGGCAAAACAGGCTGTAGCGCAGAGTACGCAGCAGCCGGGCGGAGGCCTTCTGGACTGTACCATCGGGAAAGATCAAGCGAGGTCCTGCAATGCCCACGATCGGTTGCTGGTCAAGCACAGCCATCAGTTTTGGTAGCGCATCTGAGGGCAGCACGGTATCAGGGTTCAGAATGAAGATGTACTTGCCATGTGCTTGCCGGAAGCCGAGGTTATTGGCTCGGGCAAATCCCAGATTCACAGGGCTCGCGATGAGAGTGACCCAAGGGAACTCAGTGGCCAGCATGGTCAGGCTATCATCGCTGGACGCATTGTCGACAACAATGGTTTCGATCGTTAAGCTGCTACTGCCCACCGCCTGAATAGAGCGCAGGCAGTCGGCCAACAGGCGAGCGACATTCCAACTGACGATGACGATAGATACGTCAGGTCTGGATTTAGCATCAACCACATCATTCATTGGCTGCCCCCTTGGATGGCGCGCGCCAAGCTGTCAAATCAACAGCTAACAGCCGTTCCATCTCATCGATATCGTCTCGGAAGTGTTCTTGCAGCAACGCTACTGAGCGGTCATCGGGTCTGGTGGTGTTAACCTTGCTGCGCTCCACCCAGGCGTCTTTTGTATCCCGGAGACGGCGATAGAGGGTGCGCGGCAGAAGGCTTTTGGCTGTTGTCTTCCAGCCTGCCGGTCGCTCCAACAAGCCAAGCAAGGGATTGCTGACCGAACCACCCCGATTATACACGATGCCGATGTTGGCCGGCACTACCTGATCGTCTACACCCAGGAACCGATAGACGCTGCGCACCACCCCCAAGGGATCAGAGGCCAGTTGATCGTGTACAATGACCATCATGCGTTCACGACCGAACGCCTCAATGTAGGCGCCGATCTTGGCTGCATATAGGGAGTGCCCCGTGTAGCGCCAAAAGTCTCCCCAATGGTTGTAGGCCCGCTCCTCTTCGGCCAACAATGCATCGTAGAAACTCAAGGTCTCGCGCTGGCTTCGCACCAGATGTTGATAGTTCGAGAAGGCGCGGTCGATGGGATTGCGCACCATGGCGATGATCCTGACCTGATTGCCCAGGGTTTGCTGGATTCTGGGAATACAGTTGGCATAGTACAAGTAGGATGGGGAGTTGTCGCCGATCGCACTCTGGCTTTCTACGGCGCTATAGTGTACTGTGTACTCCTCCAGCGTCTGGCAAAAGCCCTGGATGGCCGCGCTGTCGCCCGGCCCGGCCACATGGGCCGCAAGATCGGGGTAGGTGAAATAGTGCAACCCCTTGTGGTCAGCTACATAGATGTCGGGGTGCTCGCGCAGGTAGCGGTGCATCGAGGTTGTGCCCGCCTTGGGCGCACCTACGACGAGAAAGTTGGGGAGTCTCATTGTGACCAGATGAGTATGCATAGCTCACTACAAAGTTGACCGATAACGCTCGACGAATGCCTCGATGTTGTTACTGGACAACAATGGTATTGCCTCACGAATTGTATCGTCATCCCAATCCCACCAACGGATGCCAAGCAGTTGTTCTACTATGTCTGGTCCAAACCGATAGCGTATGATCCGCGCTGGAACACCTCCCACAATGGCGTACGGTGGTACGTCGTCAGCAACAACGGCGCCAGCAGCTATGACTGCGCCGTGGCCGATTGTCACGCCAGAAAGTACCACTGAATTAGTACCAAACCATACATCGGAGCCAACGACGATTTCTCCACGTGATGTTGGCATGCCGTCCGTATAAGCGCCCGGCAATCTCCACTTGATCCGGAAAGGGTACGTGGATACCCAGTCTAGAGGATGTATTCCACCTGTAAGGATTACAACACCCTTCGATATTGAACAGAAGTTGCCAATGATTATCTTACGCTCACTTCCCTTTTGTGTGCGGATTAGAGGGACTCCGTAACTATGGCGTCCAACCTCAAGCAGCCCGCGACTTTTTAGGTCGAAGTATGCGTTGCGGCGCTTATGTTCATCAAGCAGGTCGCTCAATCTAGCTGCCCACTGCTGAACCAGCCGTTTAATGCCTTGCATGCTCTCAATTCTTTCCAATATTTGCGGTGATTATCTCTGTCGTCTTGATAACTGCTTCGCCGTTGAAGTACGTACAGAAGTAAACTGCGTAGCGTTTTGCCGCCTCATCAAGCTGCTGACGAAACGCAGCATCTTCAAAGTACCGCGTGATAGTTTGAGATAGCTCGTGGCTGTTGCGCGTCAGGGGCATGCCTGCGTCTTGCACCAAAGATAAACCATTTGCCAATTCTCCAGCAGACGGTTGGAGAACTAACACAGGTCTTCCTTTGACCAAGGCATCGTTGCCAAAACCACTGTCGCGACAAACGACCATGTCCGCGGCTGCAAGCGATTCGTCCAATGTCCATTCGTGGTTCTGAAGGACGCGCACAGAAGGAAATGCTGCGATGGTCTCTTGATAGTCGTCTAGTTTTTCAGATGGATGCAGACGTACGGCTGCAATCACCCGTGGCAGTGACGTTGCGGCGCGACAGAATGCATCGGCCAATAGAAACCGCTCAGTACGATTGATGGGATTGGTTGCCAACAAGACCAAAGGCAGATCAGTAGAGAACCCTAACTTGGCACGCGCTGATGCTCTTGTAGCATTAAGTGACTGGGAGAGGCGTGGGCAACCGGCGATCAGCAGTTTGTTATCCGGTTCTCCCAAAGCCATGAGTTGAGACCGGTGCTGAGGTCCCCAGCACAACGCCTGATCGGCCAACAAGGGTGTATAACCATATGGCGGATTGATCACACCGTGCAATAATGTGACCGTTGCAATGTTTTGCGCTTTCGCCGCCAAAATGAGGCATGAAGCGAGGACATTGCGATCATACTCGGTCACGACCACCGATGGCTGCAAGGCCTCAAGCAGATTGTGCATTGCCATAACGCGCTGAGATTGGACTACCAAGTACTCATTCAAGAACCGGCCAATGGCTTGCGATACCGAAGATGATCCAAGAATACGGGCGATCCTGCGCTCCCATGCTGGCGACAGGTTCGTGTAGAGTCTGCGCCAAGCGCCAAGATCGAACCTATGCGCTTCGGCAAAGGTGATGAAAGGAGTGTCAGAGGGCAGCGCGCCTCGCATTCCAAAGGATTTGCCGATCACTGTACAGCGATCATGCCCAAGACCATCAATCACAGGCAACATCAGGTCGCGCAGACTTGCTTTCTCATCCAGCCAGGTACACATGAATAGCCGGTTTCGAGCATCCGGCGCTGGCGACATATACCGTGGACGACGCCACATGTATCGGTAATGTCGCAAATGGGACTTCGCCTGCTCCCGGCGACTCAGGTCGATTTTGTCCTGCAACAAAGCAATGAAGAAGTCATTCAACGTAGAACCGAGTGGTACGCCCATGAAGGCTGGCTCCGCTAATGCCTTTTCCAAGTTGTAGACCATATCCACCGTGATGCCATCAGAGCGGTTGGCTTTGCAAGTGGTCATAGGATAACAGTTCTTCCGTTCAGGCCATGCCAAAACCTGGCAAAAGCAGGGACTGCGACAAGAATAACGAACGACGATGCCACAACAGCTATTTGTGCAATGGCTTGCGCGCCAGCACTCTGAAAACCGCAGAACGATGAAGATGTTGAACCATTATCTCGATCACTGTGCCAGCCGGATGCCGGTTGTTAGTCACAAAGACAAGGTAACGTCTGTTGCGAGCCTCAGGCAGCGGAGCGCTTCTCCCTTCGCGCAAGATACGCAGCAAAGAGATAGCCCAAACCGATGTACACGGCATTGCCCAGGACCATAGCTTTTGGAAATACGTCCAGCGTCCAGCCGCCGCTGCCCAGACTGAAAACCGCAACGAAATAGACTGAGGCGCCGACAAGGATGGCAACCACATACAGGTCCTGACGTTTCACCGTGTTGAAGATGTTGATCACGGGCTTCAGAAGCAGAATGCCTTGAGCCAGCAATTGCCACTGTGCAGCTTCGACGCCGCCTATATATTCTGGTAACAGCCACGCCACTACCGCTGGCAACGCCAGCCACCCGGCAACAAGGGCTGGTATGCCCAGAGCGCATAGCACCAGTGTGGGGCGCTGTGCAATCTGAATGGTGGCGGTCACGCTCTGGGTTTGCGCGTAGCGTGCTACCATGCGCGGGTAAAGCACCTGGCCGACGGAGCTGGAGAACAGCGCTACGGCCGTGCCCGTGATCACTGCGATCTGGTAGAGCCCCAGGCCCTCGGCGCCGGTGAAGCGAACGACCAGCGTGACATCCAGCAGGCTCCACAGCGACCAAAGCTGGCCGACAGCGAAAATCGGCGCGCCGATCTTGAACAGGTGCCGCATGCTGGGCGTATGCCAACGGGGCAGCACGCGCACCGGGCGCGCGCGCCACAGAATGCCCAGGTAGGTCGCGCCCACTGTCACCTGGCGAATGGCCAGGCCATAGAAGCCTAGCACAGCAACCACCGGTACCATGACCAGATTGACAACATTCTGTGTGACGTTGACAGCCGAGAGCTTGGCGAAATCGCCAGCAGAACGAAACGTCGACTCCAGATAGAAGGTGCCGTAGATGATAACGACCGCGCCCATGGATTGAGCAACCCAGCCCACTGCTAACATAATCTCGCCGTTCAGGGCCTGGTAGATTCCTACGCCTACCATGGCCGCCACAGACAAACTGGTGATCAGCACGGCCCAGGCATGGGCAGCGCCGGCTAGCTGGCGCGCCCGCGTGACGTCTCCGCTGCCCATGTAATAGGGCAACTCCCGGTTCAGTCCGGTCAAGATGCCAAGCTGTAGAAAGGACAGATAGCCCAAGACGATGCCGATGGCGCTGAACATGCCCAGTTCGGTGGGACTGATCACGCGGGCAGTGAGCAGCCCTGTGGCCATGCGCAGCCCCATGGCGGTGAGGTTGCCGCTGGCGAAGATCGCCATGGCGCCAGGATGCGTCAGCCGGTGAAGGCCGCGGCGCAACATCTGCCGAGCGCTGCTGCTCATTCCTCTCCTGGAGCGCTGTACTCTTCATTGCGGAGGCCAATCAAGTCCCAGGACAGCGGCGCGCCGCGACCAATAGCAACGCTGGCGGTGCGCCCCATAGCATCTTCCACATGGCGCGTGTGCAGTCCGTGGCCGGGCCGGATCGAACGCACATTCTCCTCGCTGAACACATCGCCCGCTTGCATATCCTTCACAACAAACAGTGAGCGCCGAAACACCCGGCTGGCAGCCTCGTGTGGGGCGACATCATAGGCAACTCGGCCCAACGCCTTTTCAGCCACACGCACCGCATCCACCATGGCCTTGAACTCATACGGCTCCAACGAGAAGGCGCTGTCAGGACCGGGGACAGCACGCGACAGGGTGAAATGCTTCTCGATGATGCATGCACCCAACGCCACTGCTGCCACAGGCACGGCAATGCCCAAGGTGTGATCAGACAGCCCCACGGGCACGCCGAATGCCTCGGCCAGATGCGGAATGGTGCGTAGATTCATCTCTTCCGGCGGCGCGGGGTAGCCGCTGTTGCACTTGAGCAGCGCGATCTGCGCCGCGCCGGCCTGCCGTGCTGCGCTTACCGCCTCGTCGATCTCGGCCAGCGTCGCCATACCTGTGGACATGATTAGCGGCTTGCCCGTCTGCGCGACGCGGCGGATCAGCGGCAGATCCACCAGCTCGAAGGAGGCGATCTTGTAGGCCGGTACCCCCATTTCTTCAAGAAAGTCCACCGCCGTGAAGTCGAAAGGCGTCGAGAACAAGTCCAAGCCCAGGTCGTTGGCGATGGCCTTGAGCTTGGGCTGCCATTCCCAGGGTGTGTAGGCCTCGCCGTAGAGGTCATACAGCGTGCGACCATCCCAGAGCGTGCCGCCGCCTACACGGAAGTATTCGTTGTCGCAATCAATCGTGATGGTATCAGGCGTGTAGGTCTGGAGCTTGATGGCGTCAGCGCCAGCATCCTTGGCCGCACGAATAAGCTGCACTGCCTGGTCAAAATCCTGGTTGTGGTTGGCGGAAAGCTCGGCGATGACATAGGCAGGACTGCCAGGGCCAAGTGTGCGATTATCAACGGTCAACGGTGTCAAGGTTCGTGATCCTTTCCCGTACGAAACGAAGAACCAGTTGTTTCTGCAAGATGGTTGCTCCATGCTCCTGAAAGCCAGCTTTTTGAAACGCTCTGATAGAAGCGATGCTGGTGGGTTTGATAAAGGCTTGGATCACGGCGATTTCAGTTTCAGCCATCAATTGGTCGACGCCTAAGCGAATCAGCGTCGCTGCGTAGCCTTGTCCGCGATATGCAGATGCCAACGTTATGGAGACCACGGCTTCCTGGCCCTCCAGGTCGAATCTAATCTCACCGATAGGTTGATCCTGATCCAGCGCTATGTAATAACGAGTTTGAGGACTCGCTAGCTTGCTTAAGAACCAGACCTCATGATTTTTCCAGGCAATTGGTTCAGGATGCAGCGACGCCTGACGAGTAATTGGGTCGTTGGACCACTCCCAGATGCAAGCACAATCGGAGACAGCGGCCCATCTCAGTTTCAAATCACGATCACACATTCTGAGCCAATTCCGCGTCCGCAGTCCGAAGCACTTCTTACAAGATGCCTTTGGTCCTCAGCCTTTCCTCGATACCTGCCTTCTTCGCTTGCCATTCCGAATTCAGGATTGCCAGCGCCACCACATCCATGAACTCTCCGGATTTGAGGATGTGTTGTCGGTAAATACCTTCCTGAACAAACCCAAAGCTCTTATGCATGCTGACCACGGGCTCATTGAACCCAAGAACCTCGCAACACAGCTTGCTCAGTCCCAGGGTGTCAAATACGTAGTTAAGAATAGTGAACTCCACAAAGCTGCCGACCCCTCGTCCGCGCACCTTTGGGCTTGCCAGATAAAAAGCCCAGTAACAGCGCCGGTTGTGACTGTCCAGACCATAGATATTGACAAGGCCAACAGCCTCTTCATCCAAGGTGATGATCCAGTACTCACGGCTGGAGTCGCTGGCAATTCCGGCAAACCAACGCTCGTGTTCCTCAATAGTAATCACGTGGTCGGTATACATGTACTTGGCGACTTCCGGCAAGTTTCGCCAGTAAAAAAGCGTCTCTTTGTCCTCAGCTTGAATACTGCGCAGGCTGATCATGTTCATCTCCATTGTCACGAATGAGGTAGTTGGCAACCCGTCCAACACCCTGGCCATCGACCAGACCGGCGCACTCCTGGCTGAGCGCCTGTCTCTTCTCACGACTGGCAGCCAGACTGCGCCAGGCGCCACGGATATCTTCAGCGCTCAGTAATTCAGAATCGCCCAGGTTCACAAACACCCGGCGATCCCCGAGAAGACGTGAAGACTCGGCCTGGTTGGCTGCCAGCACCATGATAATCCCTGGCGTCCCCATGAATGCCAGTTCCCAGCATGTGCTTCCGCCGGCTGTGATCGCCAGGTCGGCCCAGGCCATCAACTCGGGCATGTCGGTCACATCGTACAGCAGACGCAGTGAAGCGCCTGAACGTTCAACAGACTCTATCAGGGTATGCTGGTGCGGATTGCTGGATCCCACCACGATGACCGCCTCCATTCCATCTGCAGGCGCCTGAGCGAGCGCCTCGATCACCTTGGCGGTCACATTGTTTGAGTCGCTGCCCCCCATGGTCACCAGCACATTGCGAGCGACATCCGGGATCGTGCGCTGCCAGCTGCGCCAGCGCCAGAACTCCCGGCGCAGCAGTGTGTAGTCTGTGCCCAGCAGCAGCCGGGTGGCTGGCTCTCGACTGGGATAGAACGATTCGTCGGCATAAATGTTCTGGTTGAGCACCAGGTCAGCGACGTAATGTCCGGCATGGCCGTAGTCGTCGATGGCTAGTAAGTGCAAACCGGCATCCTTGATGGCGCGCTGGTAATCAGAGGCGAAGTGATAGCCATCTTCCACCACCCAGGCTGCGTCCAGCCGCTGAGCCAGGGTAGTTGTCAGGGCAGCGTCGTCAGGACTGCCAGGAGCCACGTCCAGCCGGTGCAGAGTCATGCCCTCGATAGCCAGCCGCGTTGCGAGGCCTTCAGGTAGCGCCGCCGCCGCGAAATGGGCCTGGCCGCCGGCGTCCTGCCATGCCTGGGCCAGCGCCAGGCAGCGCATGATGTGGCCCGTCCCGATCTGGGTGCTGGCGTCGGCGCGCAGCAGCAGAGGAGTGATCATGGCTGTTGATCCATCTCCTTCAGGAAACGGAACTTGAATTCAGCAACTGACCAATCTTCTGGCGTATCTATATCATGGGCCTGCATCTCGGAGATCACGACCGCGCCTGTGTTGGCCGTCCAGAGCCGCTGCTGCGCCTGCAGCGCCTGTGTCTTGAACCAGTACATCTGCCCGGCGTCGTGGTAGACCGGCTCCAGGTCCTGGGAGCGCGTCGTGTAGTGCTCTGGCCAGATCATGCTGGCCCGGTCGTGTTCCAGCCGCAGTGAGCGCTGGATCGGATAGGAGTAGCGCAGCACGGGGAAGACGCTGTCGAAACCTCGCTCCAGCAGAAGCTGCCAGCACGCGTGCAGCAGTTCTGTTGTTACGAAGGGCGCTGTCGGGTAGATGCAACAGCCATGCTCGAAGCGCATGCCGCGGTCTGCATAGCCGGCCAGCACCTCCAGCAAGACCTCCGTCGTGCCAGCATGGTCGCCAGCGGTGTGCGGGCTGCGCAAAAAAGGCACAGTAGCGCCATACTGGCCGGCAATGGCAGCAATTTCCTCGTCATCGGTTGATACCATGACCTCGCTGAACAACTGCGAGCGCAGCGCCGTCTCGATGGAGTAAGCCATGATCGGTTTACCCAGAAAGGGGCGGATGTTTTTGCGCGGGATGCGTTTGCTGCCGCCGCGGGCCGGAATGATGGCGATGTTGCTCAAGAGCCTGTCCAGCTTGACGGGTCTGAAGCCACTGCCAGCACGCCCGCCACCACTGCCTCCAGCGCGTCATCGCTCATAGCCGAAAACACTGGCAATGTGATCAGTTGCTCGTAGGCTGCTTCCGCCACGGGGCACAACCCCGGCGCTGTGCCAAAGCGTTGGCGGTAGAACGGGTGCAGGTGTACCGGGATGTAGTGTACGTTGACGCCGATGCCCTCGGCGCGCAGCGCGGCGAAGATTTGATCGCGGGACGGGCCGGCGGTCTGGCCCCCCGCTCTCACCATGTACAGGTGGTAGGCGTGAACTACGTCGGGCCGCACAGCCAGCGGTTGCACGAGAGGCAGATTAGCGAAGGCGGCATCGTAGCGTTGGGCGATCTCGCGCCGCCGCGCCACCCAGCCAGGCAGCTTGCGCAGTTGGTTGAGACCCAGCGCGCATTGCATATCGGTCAGACGGTAGTTGTAGCCCAGGTCGACCATCTCGTAGAACCAGGATCCCTGTTGCTCTCGTTGGCGGTGGTCGGTGGTTATGCCATGGTTGCGAAAGATACGCATGCGCCGAGCCAGTTCTGGGTCGTCGGTGGTGATCATGCCACCCTCGCCGGTGGTGATGGGCTTGACCGGGTGCAGGCTGAAGGTGCTCAGGTCGGCCAACGAGCCCACCGGCCGGTCATGATAGCTGCCGCCCAGCGCATGGCAGGCGTCGGACACCAGCCGCAGGCCATGCCGGTCGGCGATGGCGCGCAGCCGATCGTAGTCGCAGGGCTGGCCGGCGTAGTCCACGGCGATGATGGCCTTGGTGCGCGGCGTGATTTTGGCGGCCACCTGGTCCGGGTCAATCAGCAGCGTGTCCGGTTCCACATCAGCAAAAATTGGCGTGCCGCCCTGGTAGACCACGCAGTTGGCTGTAGCAGCAAAGGTCATAGGCGGCACGATCACTTCGTCGCCGGGGCCGATGCCAATGACGTACATGGCCGCGTGCAGCGCAGCCGTGCCATTGCTAACCGCCACCGCTTCTTTGACACCGGTGAACTGGGCGAAAGCTGTCTCAAATTCGGCCACTTTGGGCCCGGTGGTCAACCAGTCGGAGCGCAGCACCTCTACCACGGCCGCGATGTCATCGTCTTCGATGCTTTGGCGACCGTAGGGGATAAAAGCAGGGTGATCCCGGTTTTGTTCAGTCTTCATCGATCATGCTCCGCAGTTGCTCTACGGTGAGCCACTGATCGTTGCTATCGCTACTATAAATGAAGCCATCAGGCAGTGCATGGCCCTGCGCCCAGTTATTCTCTGACCACCAGGTATGGGCTGGCAGAATAGCAAAGCGGTCCTCCAATTCAACTGCCTGGCGCGCCTCATCGGCTGAAATCATCGCCTCGTGCAGTTTCTCGCCAGGACGAATCCCGACGAAATCTACATCGCATTGCGGAGCAACAGCCTTAACGAGGTCCATGATATTCATGCTAGGAATCTTGGGAATGAAAACTTCGCCTCCGTGCATCTGCTCAATAGACGAGATAACGAAATGCACACCCTGGGTCAACGTGATCCAGAAGCGGGTCATCCGTTCGTCGGTGACAGTCACCTTGCCACCGGCGCTCTGTTGCTTAAAAAGAGGCACCACGCTCCCGCGACTGCCTACAACGTTGCCATAGCGTACGCAACTGAAGCGGGTTGGCCCAAACCCACTATAAGCGTTTGCCTGGACAAAGAGCTTCTCGGCGACGAGCTTGGTGGCGCCGTATAGATTGATCGGCGCAGTAGCCTTGTCAGTGCTCAGGGCAAGCACACGCTGCACCCCGCTATCGAGGGCCGCATTGATTACATTTCTCGCGCCCATGATATTGGTCATCACTGCTTCGATGGGGTTGTACTCGCAGGCTGGCACCTGTTTCAGCGCTGCGGCATGAATTACCACATCCACCCCATGAAAGGCGCGACGCAGGCGATCCTCATCGCGCACATCGCCGATGAAATAGCGCAAGCTCGGATGATCGAAACCGCTGGTGCGCATCTCGTGCTGCTTAAGTTCATCACGGCTGAAGATGATCAACTTTTTCGGTTGATAGTCACGAAGCATGACTTCCGTAAACTTTCGGCCAAAGGAGCCGGTGCCGCCGGTGATGAGAACAGACTTTGTATTCCAATTCATGTCAATCTTTTACCTTTGTCTGGCAACGTTTGGTCACATCCTGCACTTGCGACTCAACGAGTGGGGAGCGCAGGGGGGCCTTCGAGAAGAAAAGTAACCAGGCCGCCAAAACAGACCTCGCCTGGCGCCGATGATTGGGTGATGTATGTAGCCACTGGTGATGCATTGTCGGGTAGTTCCAGAACGGCCGCCATCTCACTCCATTCGAGGGATGTCTGGTTGCGCAGGCTGCTGATGTAACTACTGCCGCTCGGCGTCCGGCCATCGTCCAGCCAACGCACCCTTGCCACTGCAAGACCCGTAGCGCCAGTGCGGTAGCGAATGCTTTGCACCAAGCGGTTAGCGCCTGGTCGCAATGACAAGAAGGGAGTGCTCAGTGTGGCCGGCAACGTTGCATCCTGGTTGTCGAAACATAGGGAACGCACACCATCACGCTCAATAATGGCCCATGGATAAGGGGGAGCACTGTCAGTTATGGCCTCGTAACCCAGGGGACGGACGCCTGATCGCGTCGGTCCCCACTCGAAACCTGCATCAGGCGCCATATTGCGCATTACGCGACGTTGCAGGTACCAGACCGCTTCTGATGACAACGCGGGCCGATGTTCCCACAGCAGTAACGTTTCGACAAAGGGCCCAAAGGCAACTTCCTCCCAGTCTAGCTCCAATCCTATCAGCATCCATTCGTCGTCCCATCGGTAGTTCAGCGGCTGAGCCAGTTCCAGGGGCTGGGTAAGCGTCACCGACATTGCCGGCGCCGGTGTTGTTGCCGTAGTTGCGTACTGCTGCCCGAACTTTTGCAACTGCGGATCATCAGGGTGTTCAATCAATTCTGCCTGCACAAACTCACGGCGCAACTCCTGATACTGCCCGAAAAGTTGCCACGCGTCGTCATCTTGCAGAAAACTGAGAGCGTGTCGCAACTCCTGAAAAGCCTCTTTAGGCTTTCCCTGAAAGCGCAGATAATCCGCCAGCGCCGTGCTACCGTTCAGAGCAAAGGGAAAGGCCCAGGCATCGCTCAAAGCAAAGCCGGAGGCAGCGTCAAATTCAGACGGTGCTGTATCCAATGCTGCCCGGTAGGCGACGTTGGCCCAGTAGCGTCTGGCCTGCCAGTCATTGGGTATTGCGTCGATTGTGCGCAGGTGGTGAAGAGAACTGTCCCAGTTGGCGGTCGCACTATAGAGATGCGCCAGCCAGAGATGCGTCAGTGGATGTGGGGTATCGTCATCCAACATAGTCGTGATCGCCTCATCACAGGCACCTTGCATCATCTGGTTCCAGGCGATTAAATGGTCACTATCCGGCAAAACAGCCGCTTGCGACACGTTCATATCCGCAGTGTAGCCATTGCAGATGGTATGCCACCAAGTCATGTCATCCCAGACTGGTCCCATTACACGCTGTTGAGCGACCAACCGAATACCTAGCAGATTGCGTTCTAATTGCGTTGCAGCCGGCTGCATCTGAGAGATCAGAAGAGCCGCAAGGCTCAGTAGAAGCAGCAACTGAACGATAATTGGCTTAACCGATTGCAATCGGTATTGCATGTCTGCCCGCTTACTCTGTCGAGATCTGACAGGTCCACAGACGATTGATCTGATACCATTCGACCAAAGCCCTGATACCGTTAGACAGACTCACCTGCGGTCGCCAGTCCAGCAACCGCTCTGCCCTGCCGATATCAGCCCAGGTAGCCAGCACATCGGCCCGGTGCATGGGCAGGAAGTCGATCTGGGCTGTTTTCCCCAGCAACCGTTCCACCGAGCGTAGTGCATCCATGAGCACCACTGGCTGATCCGATCCCAGGTTAATGATCTCATAGCCCAGCGGCCTCAGGCCAGCAATGGTGCCCCGGGCGATGTCGTCCACGTAGGTGAAGTCCCGGGACTGCTGGCCATCGCCATAGACTAACACTGGCCTCCCTTCGCTGACCCACTGCACGAAGCGGAAGAGGCTCATGTCTGGTCGTCCCGCCGGCCCGTAGACGGTGAAGTAGCGAAAAACGGTCACGTCGATGCCGTAAAGGTAATGATAGGTGTAACAGAACGCCTCGGCCGCCTTCTTAGAGGCCGCGTAGGGAGAGAGTGGCTGGTCGGTGTTCTGGTCCTCCCGGTAGGGCATGGAGTTGCCCTGGCCGTAGAGGCTGGAAGTCGAAGCAAGGACGAACTTCGGTACGCCATGGGTTTTGCACAGTTCCAGCAGGTTCAGCGTGCCCGTGGTGTTAGTCTCGAAATAGACCCAGGGGTTCTCCACCGACTGGCGCACCCCGGCTCTCGCTGCCAGGTTGATGACCGCGTCGAAGGGTGATTTGCCACCTATCATTTGCGACTTGAAGAGCTCTTGCAGTCCCTCCCAGTCGCAAATGTCCCCGCGCCGGAACTCGAAGCCGAGTTTGCCTTCTAGCTGCGCCAGTCGCCAGTGCTTCAGGCGCACATCGTAGGCGTCGTTCAAGTTGTCGATGCCGACCACGGTGTGGCCGTCAGCCAGCAGGAACTCCGTGACCTTTGCGCCGATGAAGCCGGCCGCGCCAGTGACGAGATAAGTTGCCATCAGGCTTGATCCTTTATCGCCTTCCCTAAGGTCCGTCGGGTGTCCACCACCAGTCTGGCCTGCCGATGAATGCTGGGCCAATCGTAGGCCGTGTGGTCGGTGACGATGACGACGCAGTCCGCTTGTTGCAGCGCAGGCGTCAGTTCAGGCGCAGACTCCATGCTCATGCCGTCATGGCGATAAGCAGGCACGTGAGGATCGTGATAGGCTACATCAGCCCCTTTTTCCTGCAACAAGTGGATGATGTCCAGCGCCGGCGACTCGCGGATGTCGCTGACGTCCTTCTTATAGGCCACGCCCAGCACCAGGATGCGGCTGCCCTTCACCGCCTTGCCCTGCTCATTCAGTGCGTCCTGCACCTTCTGCACCCAGTAACGGGGCATGTCGGCGTTGATCTCGCTGGCCAGCTCGATGAAGCGGGCGTTGTAGTTCAGGGTCTTGAGCTTCCAGGAAAGATACAACGGGTCGATAGGGATGCAGTGGCCGCCCAGGCCAGGGCCGGGTGTGAACTTCATGAAGCCGAAGGGTTTGGTGGCGGCCGCGTCAATCACCTCCCAGACGTCCAGGCCCAGCTTGTCGGACATGAGCAGCACTTCGTTGACCAGGCCGATGTTGACCGCGCGGAAGGTGTTCTCCAGCAACTTGACCATCTCGGCCGCCTCGGTGGAGGAGACCGGCACCAGATGCTCGATGGCCTGCCCGTAGTAGGCCTTGGCTACCTCCAGGCAGGCCGGGGTCACGCCGCCGATCACCTTGGGGGTGTTGCGGGTGGTGTAGTCGGTGCGGCCCGGATCGACCCGTTCCGGCGAGAAGGCGAGAAAAAAGTCTTTGCCCACTTGCATCGCCTGCCCATTTTCGCACAGGCGCGGCAAGACCACCTCGGTAGTCGTGCCGGGGTAGGTGGTGGATTCCAGCACAATGACCATGCCGGGGTGCAGGTAGCGCGCGATCTCCTCGGCCGCGGCCACGATGTAGGAGATATCGGGGTCGCCTGTCTTGCGCAGCGGCGTGGGCACGCAGATGCTGACCGCGTCGCAGCAGGCAAGAGCGCCGAAATCGGTGGTGGCAGACAGCTTGCCGCTGCCAGCGAGCTGAGCGACGCGCTCTGAGGGCACGTCCTCGATGTACGATCGCCCCTGGTTGATCGCGTCCACCTTGCTGGGGTCGACGTCGATGCCAATGACGCGCAGGCCGCTCTCCGCGAAAGCGACGGCCAGCGGCAGGCCCACGTAGCCCAGGCCGATGATGGCGACGGTGGCGCTGCGGTCGTGGATTTTGGTGATGAGTTGGTGTTTCATGGTCCGTAGTTGACACCGAATACGGGCGTCTCGACGATTGGGACGTCTGGTAATATGGTGGGGATAAAATGCATAGGACGCGTTAGAAAGCGTGGCTGTGGGGCCAGGATTGGGTTGCAGGTTCGCTGTCGATGGTTGGCTGTTGGTTGCTCATGGCTGCGATGCCTTACGCCGCATCTCCATTCGGTCGAAATCCACGGTCGCTCCTACCTCCAACAGGAAATCAAAGCCCAGAATTGCGTCAAACTCGTAACCATAGTCAGTATTGCCGGCTTGGATTACAAAGTTCGCCACGTGCAGTTCCCCAACCGTAAGCGCATCCACATGAAATTCAACGACGCTTTCCCCACCCGCACCGATTCCTGTCATCTCGCGAATGCGTGCATTGAGTGGTGGCTGAATACCCTTCTCACGTAACCTGTCAAACGGGAATAGTGTTCCGGCCGATCCTGTGTCCAAGAGCACCTTGTCAAATTCCAGACTGACCCCAGCATTGTTGAGTGTGGCAGTTATCATGGGCAAGTTGTCAGCGATTCTTATCTTCATCACCTGCCCCTGATCCCGACCCAACGCTGGAGCTCAATATCAATTGTGTCATTGCTCGTGTGATAGACATACAGTCGTTGGGCTGGCGCTTTTTTGTGCAATGCAGTGTAATGCTCCCAAGCCTCGTAAAAATCAGTGTAAGCGTGAATAGGGGCTAAATCGTCAACAATGCGCTGTCGATCTTCAGTTACATGCGATTCCACAGCCGCAAAGAGCAACCACTTGTCCGGGAACTGCTCACGGACTTCTTGCCATTTCATTGGATTGATCCTCCAAACTCTGCCGTATCCCACAGCCAGATCTGCGCATCCTTGGTAGAGGGCCGATGTCTGCCGAGGTCCGATCAATGGATCGAGTAAAACTCGTCAGCGGCAACGCCGTCGAGGGTTTTAGCTGACAACGTGGCGGGTATCGACAACGGCGACCGGCACCTGCGCCAGTTGCCGCCAATCGTACACGCTATGGTCCGTCACCACGATCACGCAGTCGGCCGCGGCCAGCGCCTGCGCCAGGTCTGGTTCGCTAGCCAGGCCATGCCCGTTGTGGGCGAACTGGGCCACGTAGGGATCGTGGCAGCGCACGTCGGGGTCGCGGGTCTTGTTCAGCGGCGTCGGCACGCAGATGATGGCCGCGTCGCAGGTCTTGAGGATGCTGAAGTCGGTGGTGGCGGTGAGGCGGGGTGGCGGAGAATGGTCAATGTTCAATTGCCAATGGTCAATGGTCAATTGCCAATGGTCAATGGTCAATGGTCTGAGGCGGCCTGATGTGATGTCGCTGATGTACGACCGGCCCTGGTTGATTGCGTCCACCTTGCTGGGGTCGACGTCGATGCCAATGACGCGCAGGCCGCTCTCCGCGAAAGCGACGGCCAGCGGCAGGCCCACGTAGCCCAGGCCGATGATGGCGACGGTGGCGCTGTGGTCGTGGATTTTGGTGAGGAGTTGGTGTTTCATATGCTCAGATGGCAGTGGGCCCCTCGGTTTGCAGAGCCACATTCCGGAATTGTCCAGCCGAAATTGTCGGAGCAACTTCAATCATCTGTTGGTTCTCAATGGCTACTTGCTGAGTTTGTATTCTGCCAGGTGTTCTTCAAGCTCGTTAACCTTGGTGGTGAGCATCTCCAATCGCGCCTCCGCCGCTTGGCGCGCCTTGATTTCGTCAGCTAACGCCTGAAGTCCCACGGCGCGCGCCAGACGCTCATCTAGCTCATCGATCACACGGCTGTCGAGCTTGCCAAGGGTTGTGTAGATCAAGGACTGCTGGAGGGTCACCAGCTTGGCTGTCCGGATCACCGAGCTGACGCGGAGCCCTGTTGTCTGGAAATCTGCGCTTCCATGTTGCAAGACGAGGTCTGTGTCATTGGAAGTGGCTGGGAGTTTGGAACTGATTGCCACTAGAATTACATCGGCTGAGGCTGCGTTAAAGCGCTCAGACGACACAACCACGGCTGGTCGCGCCTTCTGACGTGTCAGATCGGTGAACGGAAATGGCACTAACACCACATCGCCTCTTCGCAGCCTCATCGCCTACTTCTCCTGCGTACCCCTGGCGGGCGGAATGAGATCATTGTAGATATCCTCATTCTCATCGTCCCAGAAGGTGAAGCTGGTCTCGGCCAGGTGCAACCATCCCAGATCCTCCAGCGCATTCTGGTCAACGCCCATGATCATTGGCAAGCGCTGCTTGAGCTCTCGTTTCTCTGTCTTGCTCAACAACATGATGGCGGCTGATATCTGATCCACATTCAATCTCAGTTGTACGGTCATGCTACACCTCTCAATCCCTGTCAGGTCTGTCGAATGACAGTGTTCTGGTCATATGTTCAACCTGAGTTAGCCATGACTTACGCTAACTGTCAAGTACCAGGCAACCACAACGGCGATCTGCATCCGGTCGACCGGCCAGTAGCTGTTCAGCTCGCAATAATCCCGCGCGCTGCCAGCTCCGCCAAAATCGTCTCCACCGCCTCCTCAGCGCTGACCAGGTCGCTTTCGACCACCAGCTCGGCCACCTCCGGCTCCTCGTAGGGCGAGCTGACGCCGGTGAACTCCTTGATCTCGCCGGCCAGCGCCTTGGCGTAGAGGCCCTTGGGATCGCGGCGCTTGGCCACCTCCAGGTCGCACTTGACGTAGACCTCGACGAAGCGGCCCTCCGGCAGCAGGCTGCGGACAAAACGGCGATCCTCGCGGAAGGGGGAGATGAAGGTACACAACACCAGGTGGCCGTGCTCGAAGGCCAGCCTGGCCACCTCGCCCACGCGGCGGATGTTCTCCTTGCGGTCGGCAGCCGAGAAGCCCAGGTCGCCGTTCAGGCCGTGGCGCACGTTGTCGCCGTCCAGGTAGAAGGTCTCGCAGCCCATGGCCCACAAGCGCCGCTCCAGCAGCCGCGCCACGGTGGACTTGCCCGAGCCCGACAGGCCGGTAAACCACACCACCGCGGCCTGGTGGCCGTGGCGCTGCTGGCGCATTTCCTGGCTGATGGCGGTGCGCTCCCAGACCACGTGGGTCGATTTGGGCCGGCTCACTTCGCCGGCCACCACGTCGGCCACGTCCTGGTCCGCACGGCGGATCATGCCAGCCGCCACCGTGTTGTTGGTGTACGGGTCGATCAGGACGAAGTTGCCAGTGGCGCGGTTGATCTGGTACGAATCGAAGAAGAGGGGCTGGGTGGTAGTCAAGCGGGCGCGGCCGATCTCGTTCAGCCCCAACGTCTGGGCCGGCTCGCGGTGCAGCGTGTCCACGTCGATGCGGTAGGTGAGCTGGTCGATCTGGCCGCGCACCTGGCGGGTGGTGTGCTGCACGATGTAGTGGGTGCGACGGTTCAGTGGCTCCTCACTCATCCAGCACAGCGTACACTGCAAGGCCGCGCTGGCCTGAGGCAGGTTGCCGGCCCGCACGATCATGTCCCCGCGGCTGACGTCGATCTCGTCCTCCAGGGTCAGCAGCACCGAGTCGCCCGCGGCCGCCTCGGCCAACTCGCCGTCGAAGGTGACAATGCTGCGCACGCGCGAAGTCCGGCCGGAGGGCAGCACGACGATCTCTTCGCCCGGCCGGATGGCGCCGGAGGCAATCTGACCGGCGAAGCCGCGGAAGCCGGCGTTGGGCCGCACGGCCATCTGCACTGGGAAGCGAAAGTCCACCAGGTTGCGGCTGGCGCCCACGCTGACGTTTTCCAGGTGATGCAGCAGCGAAGGGCCGTCGTACCAGGGCATGTTGTCGCTGCGCTGCACCACATTGTCGCCCAGCAGGGCCGAGATGGGGATGAAGGCCAGGTTGGGCACCGACAGCTTGCTGGCAAAGTCGGTGTACTCAGCCATGATGCGCTGGAACACCGCCTGGTCGTAGCCCACCAGGTCCATCTTGTTGACCGCCACCAGCACGTGGGGGATCTGCAAGAGCGAGGCGATGAAGCCGTGGCGCTTGCTCTGCGTGACCACGCCGTGCTGCGCGTCGATCAGGATGATAGCCAGCTCGGCTGTGGACGCGCCGGTGACCATGTTGCGGGTGTACTGGATGTGGCCGGGCGTGTCGGCAATGATGAACTTGCGCTTCGGCGTGGCGAAGAAGCGGTAGGCCACGTCGATGGTGATGCGCTGCTCGCGCTCGGCTCTCAGGCCGTCGGTGAACAGCGCCAGATCGACGTATTCCTCGCCGCGCTGCTGGCTGGCCCGTTCCACGGCCGCCAGCTGGTCCTCGAAGATGTTCTTGGTGTCCAGCAGCAGCCGGCCGATCAGCGTGCTCTTGCCGTCGTCCACGCTGCCGGCCGTGGTGAAGCGCAGCAGGTCCATAGATTGGTAGTCTGGTAGGGGTAGATTGGTAGATTGGTGCGCCGCTACGATGGGTAGCTCCATATGTCCTTGCTGCGGGCGGGCAAGAACCGGGGACGCCAGCACAGTCATCTAGAAATAGCCTACCTTCTTGCGGTCTTCCATGGCTGCCTCGGAGCGCCTGTCGTCGGCCCGGCCGCCGCGCTCGGTGACGCGCGCCGCGGCCACTTCCATGATAATGTCATCCAGCGTGCTGGCTGTGGACTCCACTGCGCCGGTGCAGGTCAGGTCGCCGATGGTGCGGAAGCGGACGATCCTGTTCTCCACCGCCTCGTGGGGCAGCGGGGTGATCACGTCGGACACGGCCAGCCACATGCCGTCGCGGTGCAACACGTCGCGGCGGTGGGAGAAATAGAGGCTGGGGATGGGGATCTCGCGCAGCCGGATGTACTGCCAGACATCCATCTCGGTCCAGTTGCTCAGCGGGAAGACGCGGAAGCCCTCGCCAGCGTGCTTGCGGCCGTTGTACAGCGACCACAGCTCTGGCCGCTGGTTCTTGGGGTCCCACTGGCCGAAGCGGTCGCGGTGCGAGAAGAAGCGCTCCTTGGCTCGCGCCTTCTCCTCATCGCGCCGGCCGCCGCCCATGGCGGCTTCGAACTTGTGCTCGGCCAGCGCGTCCAGCAGGGTCACGGTTTGCAAGGTGTTGCGGCTGGGGTTGTGGCCCGGCTCCTCCTGCGCGCGGCCGCGGTCGATGGACTCCTGCACCGAAGCCACAACCAGATGCACGCCCAACTGCTGCACCAGCCAGTCGCGGTACTCAATCGTCTCGGCGAAGTTGTGGCCGGTGTCGATGTGCATCAGGGGAAAGGGGATCTTGCCCGGCCAGAAGGCGCGCTGGGCCAGGAAGGCCATGACGATGGAGTCCTTGCCGCCGGAGAAGAGCATCACCGGCCGCTCGAACTGCGCGGCCGTCTCGCGGATGACGAAGATCGCCTCGGCTTCTAATTGTTGGAGGTGGGTACGCAGATAGGAGCTCATGGATTCCTGACGATACGCAAAGGCGTCCGGATGCGGATCTTTTTTGCCTGCGCAATCACAATGACCCCAGAGGCGAATGCCTGCGCATGGTGGGTAAGCACGTCTTCTAACAAGGTCTTTCTTTCAGCACGCGGCAGATTGTCCAGGCGCAGGACACCACAATGAGATTTTCCATGGCGCCAGATCATCTCTTCGAAGTCCTTGTCGGTTGTGATAATGATCCGCTGTTCATCCACAGCCCAACGCAGTATCTCGTCATCGGGCAGACTGGCATCTCTGTCAGCGACCTGACTCACGTCATGCCCCTGGTCGATCAACCACTGAGCCAGTGCGCCGCTGGCGTTGACATCGGTCAAGAACTTCATTTAGGCAGCAACTCGCTCCAGGATCGTCTCGCCGGCTACCATACGATGCGCGTAATGTAATGCTGCGTGGATATCTTCTTCCTGGAGCAGAGGGTAGTCCTCAAGGATCTCTTCGATGGTCGCGCCGCGCGCTAGTAACTCCAGGATCATCTCCACGGAAATTCGCATACCGCGGATGATCGGCTTGCCTGCCAGGATATCCCTGTCGAACGTAATGCGGGTCAATGGGTCTGTCTTTGTCCGATCTCTTGTTGCTGCTATCATGGTTCACCTCACAATCTGTATGCCTCTTTGCCAATCACCTGACCGCGCGATCAAACGACGCGGTACTTTCAATCTGGTAGCTCGTCCAGCAAATCCTGGACCGGGCGGGTCTGTCCCTGTTCTACCTCATGGATGCTGCGTTCGATCAGGCGCTTGAAGGCAGGTGAACGCGCCAGCAGCAGCGCTTCCTTAGCATCGGCAATTTGGTCAGGCTCAGCATCCAGGAAAACTACAGCTACCAGGGAGCGGGTATCCTTTGGCGGCGGGTCGAAGAGCTCGATCTTGCCACCTTCATACATGCCACGTAATGCCAGCATAAGTAACCCCCAAACTTTTTCCGGTTTTGCCTATCCGGCCAGCAGCAGGGCCATGGCGACGTATCATACTCGTGTTTGAAACCCGACGTGTTCCGCGTGACCCAGCACCTGATCGGACCATTGCTTGGCCTGCGCGGCCAGCAAGCTGCGCTGCGACGCGCTGTGCTGCGCCTCGGGCCAGGCGCGCCGCCACAGCGCCAGCATCACCTGCAGGTTCACCAATGCCTCGGCCGTTTCGACCGGCGCATCGGCTGCCGTCCACTCGATCAAGTACTGACTCTGTTCCAGCAGGGCGCTGACTGCGGCCCCGACCGTGGCGCGGCGAGCGGAAGATGCGACCCGACCCAGATCCGCTGCAAGTCCTGCCAGGCGTATAGGAAGTGTATCCGCCATGTAACGCTCGCGATGCGCTGCGTGGTTTTTCACTGGACGCCTCCTGACAACTCCTCAGCACTTGCTCTTGTCGGCCGGCGCGAGCTGCTGCGCCGCGGCTGCTTGCCAAAGCGTCCCTTGGCATTGCCCAGCCAGCGATGGGGCGTGCAGAGCGTGCGATTGCCTGTCAGCGGAGATACGACGACGTTGCCTTGCTCATCATGGTGGTGATGGGGAAACGTTGCCAGATCACGAAACTCCTCTTTGTTGTCCCAGCGCAGCACCGGCGCCGAGGTGAACAACTGGTAGGCGTAGTCGGTATGGCCACGATTGTAGTAAATCCGCACTTGCAACTTGTAATCCTTGAGCAAATCCGCCCGTAACTTGAATAGGAACTGCTCGGACGAGAACTCCTTGGTCTCAATCACGACCACTCGTGTACATAGTGGATGCGCCTGGAGCACTGCCTTGACTACCCCCAGCAAGGCGGGCATTGTCATCAACTGGCCACCTCGCGATCGAGGCTGAGCCAACTATCCAGCATCTCCTGCGCGGCCTTCCAGTCCAGCCAGTCATCCTCCTCCCTCATGAGCGCTTGGCCTAGCCGCTGCTTCTGGCCCGGCTCCAAATCCCGACTGGTCAGCAGCGCGGATCGGGTATGCAGGTATTCTTCGAAGCTATCGAAAGACATACCGTATTGTTGCTCAAAGTCGCGCGTCATCCGGATGAGCGCTTCGACCTGGTGGCGAACATAATCGCGCGTGATCTCACGCACCGCAGCCTGTTCATTGGCAAACACCTTGCGTCGAATCAGCGGTTCCAGGATAGCGTGGCCTGTCATATCACACCTCTTGATGGCTTGTAATCAACGCGCCAGACACTTGTTCACATCATTTATCCAGCCAGCCACGATCGATGCACAGGGTTCGCACACTGCCTGGCGGGTCTAAACGTACTACTGCACCGGCAACGGCGCAGGCTCCATCAGGTCGCTCTCGATCGGCCAGGAGCTATCGTACAGCGTCTCCGGGGCGATGTCGAGATCGCCAGGCCAGGTCACAGTGCCATATTCAACCCGCGCTAGACGAAACGCGGCCCAGTTGCTCAGGGACGTCCACGGCTTGACCGACAGCAGCGGTGTAGCATCGAAGAGGCGTCTTTCGCCATTGGCGTACTCAAGTTCCAGGGTAAAATCTGTGCGAGGGGTCACCCGTTCGACGTCAATAAGCACAATTGTCCTCCTTAACTCAGGGGTGCAATCCTGAAAGGCGGTTCACCAGATACTGCCAGATCCCAATTGAGCAGAAGGTCCTCGCGGTGGATATCGACCCAGACTTGCACCATGCGCAGTTGTCTGCAAGGAAGACTGCCCTCCAGGACTTCACCGTCTTGTATCGAGATGACGGCCTCTTGGCCTTGATAGCGCGCATGAATGTGCGGTAAGCTATGGCGTTGGTTGTCACGAAAGTACATCAGCACCAGAATACCATAGAACATGCTGATTGTGGGCATCGCACTCATTTCCTCCGATACCGTAGTTGTACGGCGCCTGTCAATCGTCACTGGCAGCTGAGTTCGCTCGGATCGGCCGCCCCTTGCCGCGCGTGCGGCGGGGACGCTTGGGCGTGGCTTGGCCGCCGGCCGCCTCCAGGTCCTCCACCGGCACCAGCGCCTCCTGCTCCTGGCCCAGGAACTCCAGCAACACCCGCACCCGCTCGGCCGGCCGCATGGGACCGACGAAGACCGCCTCCATTCCGGCCAGCGGGCCGCCCTTCAGACGCACCCGGTCGCCCTCATGAAAGGGGTGCTGCGGCAGGCCGCCTTGGGCGTCAAGCTCAGCCAGCCGTTCACGCAGCGTGTCGACCACCCGGCCCGGCACGGGCTTAGGCTGCCCGCCGAAAGCCACCAGACGGATCACCGCTGGGGTCGTGTTGACAGCATGAACTTCTATGCTTTCCAGGTCGATCTCGGCAAACAGATAGCCGGGGAAAAAAGGCGTTCGTCGCATTCGCCCCCGGCTGGGCTGGCGCACTTCGGGCAAAAAGACGGTCAGCGAAAGGCGTTCTTCCAGCATGGCGGCGGCCAGCGCCTCCTGCTGCGGCTTGCTGTGGATCACATACCAACGCTTTGTCATGATCGTATCTTCAGTGGGCATGCGCCGCCGCCCCATCACGGCGAATGACAGGGTGCAGCGCTATGTGGCAGCGTTGGCCGGAGCGATGGCTGCGACGGACCAACGGGCTTTTTCTAGGGCAACGTGCTACACCAGCGCCGGACAAAGCGTCAAGCACTTGGATGTGCAGGTTACAAAAACTTGGTTGGAGAGTTCTGTGTGCGGCTACAGTGCCCAATATGCGGTCGGTGCAGGCAAGACCGCTGGTTGACCCGCGGTCGGGATATACCCCATGCCTTGCTCCCTGTTCCGACCAAGCAACGTCACTATAACACATGTTCGGGAAAACGCCAAATCGATTGCCAGCTAAGCAACTGTCCGCCATTAAGTTCGCGCTTTGGCCGGTCTCCGACCGAGCCATGCCGATAGTTGTTTACGGACAGGTAACTACTCAGCCATAGGTGCCGGGCACTTGCCTTTGCGCCTCAAGCGACGTCTGTCGAGCCGATTTCAGCCGTCCACGGGGTGCAAGTGCCCGGCACCTGAGTAGTAACATGGACAGTTACTAAGGTCGTAGCATCGGGCCTGGTGCCCGTCCGGACGCCCACCAGGGGGGATGCGACGATCCCACATCACCCAATAGTTGCTCAGGTCATGGCCGGAGCTGGCTGGTCATGATCAGGCAGGATGCTTTCGGCGTTGCGAATGGCAGGGATAAAGTAGGCAATCACCGGCACCAGCAAGCCCAGGAAGCCGCACAACACCATCACCAACCCCATGCCTGCGCCCGGCCCGGTTCCCACCAACGGGCCAAAGGTCGCAGCCATAGCCGTATCGGCGCTCATGGCCGGCTCAAAGACGAAGTCAGCCATTGCCCCGGCGATGATGGGCGAGATGGGATTGGTGAACCAGGCGATCAGCCGTCGGGCGGAGAAGACCCGCCCCTGCACGTCAGGCGCCACCTTGGACTGCCAGATGGCCTGGTTGGAGGTGTTGACCAGCGGGCTGACCAGCGAAGTGATGAACGCAGCCGGCAGCCAGAGCGCGATTCCCTGACCCATGCCCAGCGCCATCAGCCCCAACGCGCTGACTGCCCAGCCACCCAGCACGCCGTGGACTTTGCGCTTGAAGCCGCTCCATGTGCTCATGAAGATGCCGCCGATCACGCCGCCGATGGCGCCGGCCGACTGCACCAGGCCGAAGGTCACGCTGTTGCTGGCGGTGCGGGCCAACACCATCGGGGCCAGCAGCGTGAAGGCGATGCCAAAGAAAAGGTTGCCGAAGAAGAAGACCATCTGCAGGCCCAGCAGGCTGGGCCGCTTGAAGATATAGCGAAAGCCGTAGATCGCCTCGTGCCACAGACTGCCCTGCGCCTCCGCGCCTGAGGCAGTGCGCACCGGCTGCGGCACCACCACCAGCAGCAGCGCGCCGATGGCAAAGAAAAAGGTGATCACATCGATGCTGAGCAGCCCCACCAGACCAATCAGCGGCAGCAGCGCGCCGGCCAGCAACGGCGCCAGCACCCCCGGCCCCGCCTCCATCAGCGACATCAGCCCGTTGGCCCGGCTGTACTGCGTCTTGGGCACCATGGTGCTGATGGCAGCCGAGTAGGCCGGCCATTGGAAGGTGTTGCCAATGCCGTTCAGCGCAGCCGCGATGTACAGGTGCCAATACTCCAGCCGGCCCAGCGCCAGCAGAACGAAAATGCTGCCGGTGGCCAGGATCGCCGTGAAGTCGCTGACCATCATCATCAGCTTGCGGTTGTAGCGATCGACCATCACGCCGGCGATGGGAGAGAGCAGCAGGAAGGGGGTGATGAAGGCCACCTGCATCAGGCCCATAGCCAGCGCGCTCTCGGTCTGCTGGTACATCCAGATGGTCAGGCCGAAGTGGCTCATGCTGCTGGCCAGCACTGAGACGATCTGGCCCAGCCAAACGACGAGGAAGGCCGTCATACCGGTGGGGCGTTTAGTAGCGTGCGGGGCAGGCGATTCCATGCGCGGTCAGTCCTTGGCGACAAGTGGGAATAGGAAGCGCATCACGTCATCGCTGGTCATTCGGCCAGCGAGATACGTCGAGTTTACACAAGCTCAAAGCGCGCCGTGAAATGCCGCAGCACCGGCGCCTGCCAGACGATGCGCAGGCCGCGAATCTGCTGGCGCTGGCCTGCGATGTAGGCCAGGGCCTCGGCCACGTAGTCGATGTGGCTTTGGGTATATACCCGCCGCGGGATAGTCAGGCGCACCAGGTCCAGCGCGGCCGGCGCCTCCGGGCTGCCGTCGGCCGTGGGCCGGCCAAAGACCACCTGGCCGATCTCCACCGGCCGGATGCCCGCCTCGACGTACATGGCCGCGGCCAGGGCCTGGCCGGGATACTGATGCGGCGGGATGTGAGGCAGCATGGCGCGCGCGTCGATGTAGATGGCGTGGCCGCCCGGCGGCTGGACGATGGGCACGCCGGCCGCCAGCAGCTTTTCGCCCAGGTAGGCTGTGGAGCGAATGCGATAGCGCAGATAATCCTCGCGCAGCACCTCGCGCAGCCCCACGGCGATAGCTTCCAGGTCATAGCCGGCCAGCCCGCCGTAGGTGGGGAAGCCCTCGGTCAGGATCAACTGGTTCTTGCAGCGCTGGGGCAGGTCGCGGATGCGCTCCGTGTCATAGGGCGGGTCGTTCAGGGCCAGAAAGCCGCCGATGTTGGCCAGGCCGTCCTTCTTGGCGCTCATGGTGCAGCCGTCGGCGTAGCTGAACATCTCGCGCGCGATCTCCAGCGGCGCCTTGTCGGCGTAGCCCTCCTCCCGCTCCTTGATGAACCAGGCGTTCTCAGCGAAGCGGCAGGCGTCCAGGATGAAGAGCAGGCCGTGACGCCGGCATATCTGGCTGACCGCGCGGATGTTGGCCATGCTCACCGGTTGGCCGCCGCCCGCGTTGTTGGTCACGGTCAGCATCACCAGCGGTATCTTGTCCACCCCCACCTCGTCGATGGTCGCTTGCAGCGCATCCAGATCGATGTTGCCCTTGAAGGGGTGAATCACAGCCGGCTGGCGGCCTGGCTCGCAGACCAGATCGCGCGCCTCGGCCCCGCGGTACTCCACGTTGGCCCTGGTGGTGTCGAAGTGGTTGTTGTTGGGCACTACGTCGCCGGGCCGGCACAGCACGCCGAACAGGATACGCTCGGCCGCGCGGCCCTGGTGCGTCGGGATGACGTGGGTGTAGCCGGTGATGCTCTGCACGGCCGCCTCGAAGCGGTAAAAGCTGCTGGCCCCGGCATAGCTTTCATCGCCGCGCATCATGCCGGCCCACTGCTCCGACGACATCGCGCCCGTGCCGCTGTCGGTCAACAGGTCGATCAGCACGTCGTCGGCGTGCAGCAGAAACAGGTTATAGCCGGCCGCGCGCAGCGCCTGCTCGCGATGCTCCCGCGTCGTGAAGTGGATCGGCTCAACCGCCTTGATCTTGAAGGGTTCGATGATGGTGGTGAATTGGTGAGGCATCGTTGGCTCCTGGAAGAGTACTGCGTAACGAGTAATGCGTAACCCGGATAGGGAGCTGCGCGTCTGGGCTACGCATTACGCATTACGTGTTACTGGCTTGCCGCTATATCCAGCAAATCCCCCAACACCGCATACCCTGTCTCCATCCGGCCTGCGCCAGGGCCGACGAGGGTGACGTCGCCGAGGAGGTCGGTGCTGAAGGTGCAGGCGTTGACCGCGCCGGAGACGCCGGCCAGGGGGTGAGTCAGGGGCAGACGGGTAGGCTGGACGCTGGCCTTGGTCAGGCCGGCCTCCTGCCAGACGCGCGCGATCAGCTTCCAGCGCTCGCCGGCTGTCTTGGCCGCGGCCACATCGGCCAGGGTCAGCTTGCTGATGCCGGCGCGGTCCACATCGGCCACGCGCAGATCGCCGCCCATCAGCACGTTGGCCAGGATCACGGCCTTGCCGGCCGCGTCCCAGCCCTCCACATCGGCCGTGGGGTCGGCCTCGGCGTAGCCCAGCCGCTGCGCCTCGGCCAGCGCGTCGGCGTAGCTCTGGCCCCCTTCCATCTGGGTCAGGATGTAGTTGGTGGTGCCGTTGAGGATGCCCTTGACCTCCAGTATCTCGCAGCCAGCCAGCGCTTGTTGGGCCAGCCGGATGGTCGGTGTGCCGCTCATCACCGTGCCCTCGAAGCGGAACTGCACGCCCTGAGCCGCGGCCAGCTCAGCCAGCTCGCGGTAGGCCAGCGCCACCGGCCCCTTGTTGGTCAACACGGCGTTCTTGCCGCTCTCGAAGGCCGCCCGCACGTGGTCGATGGCCGGCTGGCCGGTCTGCACGTCGGTCCAACTGATCTCGACCACCGTGTCGGCGTTGCTCTCGCGGATGGCGCGCAGGCTGTCCCAGTCGCTGAACAGGCCAGCACGGACAGGATAGGCATCCAGCTTGCCGGTTTGCTGCACGGCCTGAAGCAGCGCAGCCAGGTCCAACCCCTGCGGATCGTAAAGGCTGCCCTTGAGCAAGTCGCTGACGGCCACGACCTGAAACTGTACGCCGTAGCGCGCTGCCAGCTTGTCGCCCTTGGCCAGCAGGATCTCCGCCAGCCCCTGGCCGACGGTGCCAAAGCCGATCAGGGCGAGACGATGGGGTGTGGTCATGGGAACTCCTGTTTTGGTAGATTGGTAGATTGGTGAATTGGTAGATTGGTAGATTGGTAGATTGGTAGATTGGTGAATTGGTAGATTGGTAGATTGGTGAATTGGTAGATTGGTG
>CAZVGR010000037.1:0-3901 GCA_964626845.1 uncultured Anaerolinea sp. | reverse complement strand
ATTGGTAGATTGGTGAATTGGTAGATTGGTAGATTGGTGAATTGGTAGATTGGTGGACAGGGTGACAGGGCGACAGGGTGACCAGCATCGTGGCCCACGCGACCCTTTGACCAATCTACCACTTTACCAATCTACCCTGCTGCCCTCTTCACGACAAAAAACGTCACGTCGTCTGATTGCTCGGTGTCGCCGGTGAACTCGTTATAAGCTTCGACGATGGCGTCGGTGATGGCCTGCGCATCCAGGCGGGCAGTGCGTTTCAGCACATCCACCAGCCTCTGCATGCCCATCATGCGCTCCTCAGCGTTGAGCGCCTCGGGGATGCCGTCGGTGTAAAAGAGCAGCACATCGCCAGGCTCGACCACAATGCGCCGCTCGTCGATGCGTATGCCTTCGAAGACGCCCAGGATGATGCCGCGCGCACGCAACTCCTGCACCGCGCCCGTGGCGGCATGGTACCACAGCGGCCGGTTGTGGCCCGCGTTGGCGTAAATCAGCCGGCCTGTCTCTGGCTCGAGAATGGCGTAAAAAGCGCTGAGGAACAAGTCGCTCTGGCTGTCATTGAGGATCAACTGATTGGCGCGCAGCAGGGCGGCAGCTGCGCCGCGGCCGCTGAGCGCAGTGGTGCGGATCACTGTGCGGCTCAGGGCCATGAACAGCGCCGCCGGCACCCCTTTGTCGGCCACGTCGGCCACCAGCATGCCCACGCGACGCTGCGCGCCTGGCAGCTCGAAGAAATCGTAGAAATCGCCGCCCACCATGCGCGCAGCCTGATAGACCGCTACGATCTGCCAGCCAGGGATGATGGGGCAGGCCTTGGGCAGCATACTGAGCTGAATCTTGCGCCCCACCGCCAGCTCCTCCTGCATGCGTTGGCGCTGGACCTCCTCCTGGCGCAGGCGCAGGCCATCCACGGCAATTGCGGCCTGGTTGGCCATCAGCCGTAGAAAGCGCAGCTCATCCTCGGTCAGCAGGCGGGGCTGGCGGGTGTTGAGCATCAGCGCGCCAATGGCGTGGCCTTCGATCAGCAGCGGCGCAACGGTATAGCCGCGAAAGCCCTCTCCTTGTAGCCATTCCAGCTCATAGAGCGGTATCACGTGCGCCTCGATGTCCTCGGCCACAAAGCGCTGCTGCGAGCGCATGGTCTGGCCCAGGATGTTGAACTCGCTGTCGAGCAGGACCACGCCCCGCGCCACCGGATCGCTGCGCCAGCCTGACGCCGCCTTGAAAGTCAGCGCCACGCCGCTTTCATCGGGCGTGACCAGCGCTACGGCATCCACATGCAACAGACGCCGCACCTCGCGCACCATGTAATCCAGTAAATCGCGCGGCTGCGACCGGCTGAGCAACTGGTTGGAAAATTCCAGCAGCGCAGCTTGCTCGTCGATGCGCTGTTCCAGCAGCAGATCATACAGCCGGGCCCGCTCCAACGCAATGCCCATCAGACTGCCCGCGTTGCTGAGCAGGGCCAGCGCCTCCGGCGTGAAGCTCTCCCAATCGGGCGCGGCCACGTTGAGGATGCCCAGTATGTGCTCGCCCGATCGTAACGGCGCCGAGGCATGCACCACCAGGCCGCCGCGCTCCTCGCCCTTGGTCGCAGCCAGCCGGCTGCAGCGCACCTCATTATAGGCTGCGGTCAATGTGTCTCTGGAGCAAAAGGCCTGGCAGTCGCAGCCCCCTTTCCACGCGCCGGCTTTGCTGCGCGCCATGGCCGGCGGCAGGTTGTAGTCGGCTGCCAGGGTAAAACCGCGACCGAACCACTGGCTCTTGGCCGCGGGGTCCTTGAGAAAGATCCAGCCTGTCTCCAGACCCATCAGGTCGACCAAATCCGCCAGCGCTGAGTTGAGCGCGCTGGCCACGTTGGTTGAGCGGTTGAGGGTTTCGGCAATCTTATTGAGCGTGATAAGGCTGTTGACGAGATCTTCAGTATATGCGGTCATGCCGGATTTGCGGGGAAAGTGGCCACAGGCGGCCAAGGCCAGGGACGGGGCCATCGGTGCTGCAAATCATACCACGACGCGGCGTTCTAATCAACTCTGTCCGTTGCACGCTGCTGTGGCCGGTCGCCACACCCTGCCTGTAGGTCCGGCTACCAGCCGGACGCCTGCTCCCGCCTGTAGGTCCGGCTACCAGCCGGACGCCTGCTCCCGCGCCAAAGTCGAAGTCCGGCCGATAGCCAGATGTCCGGCTGATAGCCGGACCTACAGCCTGAGCACTAGCCCAATCTCCTCGACCACGTAGCCGTCCTTTTCCGTCTCTGCTGCTGCCTGGAGCGCCTTAAGAGCTGCCGGCGTCGCAATCCGCCCCAAAGCCCAGGCCGCGTGGCCGCGCACCAAGGCTTCCCGGTCGTGCAGCGCCTCCACCAGGCCGGGCACGGCGGCCGGGTCGCCCCAGTTGCCCAGCGCCACACAGACGTTGCGCAGCAGGCCGCGCCGCTTGGCCCGCAGCACCGGCGAGCCGCGGAAACGCTGCCGAAAGCCGTCCTCATCCAGCGCCAGCAGGTCCAACAGCCTGGGCGCGACCATCTCCGGCCGGGCTTGCAGGGCAGCCAGCCGGCCGGGCCGGGCAAAGCGCCGGTTGTAGGGACAAACCACCTGGCACAGGTCGCAGCCAAACACCCAGTTGCCCATCGGCGCTCGCAGCTCGTGCGGGATCGGACCGCGCAGTTCGATGGTCAGATAGCTGATGCAGCGCCGCGCATCCAGCACATGCGGCCCCACAAAGGCGCTTGTCGGGCAGGCGTCCAGGCAGCGGGTACACGCGCCGCAGGTGCAGGTGGAGCGGACAGCGGGCAGCGGACAACGGGCAGTCGACTCTGCCGCCTGCGCCTTGCCACTTGCCACCTGCGACCTGCCACTTGCCACCTGCCACTTGCCACCTGCCACCTGCCACTTGCCACCTGCCACTTGCCACCTGCGACCTGCCACCTGCCACTTGCCACCTGCGACCTGCCACTTGCCACCTGCCACGTCCTCCGGCACGAGCAACACTGCCAGGAACGTCCACGACCCCAGCCGCGGCGCGAGGAGGCAGGTGTTCTTGCCGATGAAGCCCAGGCCGACCTGCTGCGCCCAACTGCGCTCCAGCACCGGGCCAGAGTCGACGAAAGCCCGACCCAGAGTCGTGCGGCCAGTGGCGGCCCGGATGGCCGCGTCCAGCTCGAACAGCAGCGGCTTGAGCGCGTCGTGATAGTCCTGGCCCCAGGCGTAGGAGGCGATGAGGCCGCGGCTGGGATCGTCGCGCAGCGCAGCCGGCAGCTCGTGGCTGAAATAACTGGCGCCCAACAGGATCACCGAGCGCGCCTCAGGCAGCAACACACGCGGGTCGGCCCGCTCGGCCAGCCGTCGCGCCAGATAGGCCATCTCGCCGTCGTAGCCGGCCGCCAGCCACTGCTCGAAGCGGTCGAGATCCGGGCTGGGCCCGGCCGGCGCGATGCCCACCAGGTCGAAGCCCAGCGCCTCAGCCGTGTTGACGATCAGCGCCGCCAGATCATCGGGATTCATCGGTGTCATACCTGAACTGGCTGCTTGGGCCGGTCTCCTGACCGTGCCCGCCGGTTTTACTGCGATCGGGCCGGTCTCCTGACCGTGCCCGCCGGTTTTACTACGCTCGGGCCGGTCTCCTGACCGTGCCCGCCCGCCGGCGCCCAGCCTACGGCCATTCGGCCAGCGTCACAAAATCGGCGCCGTCGGGCGTCAGCAGACGCTGGCCGGTGGCGGGATCATACAGGCCGGCAATCAAACGCAGCCGCGGGGGCGGGCCAGCGCCGGGCAGCGTCAACACAACGCGCTCCTCGACGGCCTGGCCGGGCTGCCACCCGGTCGTGGGCGCAAAGCCGGCCAGCGGCGCGCCATCCCAGGCTGCCAGCAGCGCGCCCGTCTCGGCATCCAGCGCCTGCACG
>CAZVGR010000036.1:4126-46438 GCA_964626845.1 uncultured Anaerolinea sp. | reverse complement strand
ATCTGCAGATACGCGGACCATGCAAACCCGGTCCGCGTATCTGCCGTGATTCTGTACGTATGACTTGAGCAAACCTTCGGGGTGTGGTACAATTTTGTGTGAGTTGGAGTGGCAGGAGAAAGCACAGTCATGAACGACACGGCAGACAGCTATGACAGCCCATGGAAAGAGGCGCTCAAGCAGTTCTTCCCTGACTTTTTGAGTTTCTTCTTTGCTGACGCTTACGCCGACATCAACTGGCGTCAAGGGTATGAGTTCCTGGACAAGGAGCTCCAGCAAATCGCGCGCGATGCCACGTTAGGCCGGCGCTATGCCGATATCTTGGTGAAGGTCTGGCGCTATGGCGGCAAAGAGGCCTGGGTGCTCGTGCATGTCGAGGTGCAAGGCCAGCAACAGGCTGACTTCGCTGAGCGAATGTATGTCTACAACTACCGGCTGTATGATCGCCATCGGCGGCCGGTAGTTAGTTTAGCGGTGTTGGCCGACGAACAGCCTGGTTGGTGGCCACAGGAGTTCAGCTATGAGCTTTGGGGCTGCCGTGCCGGGCTGGTATTCCCCACAGTCAAGCTGCTGGACTACGGCGCTCGCTGGTCCGAATTGGATGCCAGCCACAACGCTTTTGCCACCGTCGTCATGGCGCATCTTAAGGCGCAGGAAACGAAGCGCGATCCGGTTGAACGGCAAGGCTGGAAGCTGTGGCTGACGCGCCGGCTGTATCGACTTGGCTATGACCGGCAACAGGTGCTTGATCTGTTCGGCATCATTGACTGGGTGCTACGACTGCCGGAGCCGCAGGCTCTTGAATTCTGGCAGCAGTTGCAGGCGATCGAAGAGGAGAGACGTATGCGTTACATTACGAGTGTGGAACGAATCGGTATGCAGCAAGGCATCGAAAAGGGCCTTCAGCAGGGCCTTCAGCAGGGCCTCCAGCAGGGCAAACAAGAGGGCATCCAACAGGGCCAGGCCGAAATGGTGCTGCGCTTGTTGAATCGGCGTTTTGGCGCAGTGCCATCACGATTGGCGGAGCGTGTGCGGGCTGTATCGAGCGAGCAGATGCCTGACCTGCTGGATGTTGCGCTGACGGCTTCTGCGTTAGAGGAAGTAGCAGCCACTGTTGAGGCGCTGGCGTTTGATCCGGACTTTGATATCGAGAGTTAGCTCCGCCGATCCCGCGAGCGATCCATTCTTTGGGTCGTACTGACCGCGTTCACCCGAAACGCCCGCCTGCGCGCAACCATGCGCCGCGGCGGGTGTTTTGTCTTCTGCCAGGTGCCGGGCACTTGGAGTGTTCGTAGATTATCCCGTCGGGCGCAGCCAAGTGCCCGGCACCCAAAGGAGCACTGAATGACTTACGAATCTGAATTGACTGGCCGCTGGGCCTTGATCCTGGGTGCGTCCAGCGGTTTTGGCCGGGCGACGGCGCTGGAGCTGGCGCAGCGGGGCATGAACATCTTCGGCGTGCATCTGGACCTGAAGGCCACGCTGCCCCTGGCAAAGCAGACCATCAGCGAGATCGAGGCCACTGGCCAGCGAGCCGTTTTCTTCAACACTAACGCGGCTGACAGCCAGAAGCGGGGCAAAGTGCTGGACAAGATCCAGGAAACGCTGGCGGCCGATGGTAACGGCCCGCAGACAATCCATGTCCTGATGCACTCGCTGGCCTTTGGTACGTTGCTGCCCTTGATCGGCGATAACCCCGACGAGACCATCTCCGAGGCGCAGATGGACATGACCCTCAACGTCATGGCCCACAGCCTGGTCTACTGGACGCAGGACCTGATGCGCCGCCGCCTCCTGGGCCGCGGCAGCCGCATCTTCTCCATGACCAGCTCCGGCTCGCACCGCATCTTCGCCCGCTACGGCGCGGTGTCGGCCGCCAAGGCTGCGCTGGAGTCGCACACCCGCCAACTGGCCTACGAGCTGGGGCCGGCCGGCGTGCTGGTCAACTGCATCCAGGCCGGCGTCACCGACACCCCGGCGCTGCGCCGCATCCCCGGCCACGAGCGCCTGCTGGAGTTTGCCACCACCTTCAACCCCAGTGGCCGCATCACCACCGAGCCAGACGTGGCCGTCACCATCGCCGCCCTGGCCGACCCGCGCATTCAGTGGATCAGCGGCTCGGTGATCACCGTGGATGGGGCCGAGGACATCGTGGGGGCGTAACCGATCACGGATTACGCGTATACGACGGATGGTTTGTCTGAAGCCGCCGGCACAGCCGGCGGCTTCTTCTTTGCGGGGGGGATATGAGGCCCAGGGATAGTCGGCGTCAGACGAAAATCGCGCAGTACTGAGTTCAACTTGCCACAGCATTTGCACCAGGGACGAAGCAGGCTATAATTAATGCAGTTGCAAAGATTTGTAACTGCATTGGAGATTGCCTTGACCTGTCACGAACACGCCATCGACCAACTGCGCGAGGCCGGAGTGCGGCTGACGCCGCAGCGCGCCCTGGTGCTGGATGTGGTCTATCACGGCGACGGTCACCTGACGGCCGATGAAGTCTATGAGCAGGTGCGCGCCCAGTCGCCCTACGTGGACCTGTCCACGGTCTATCGCAACCTGGTATTTCTGCGCCAGCAGGGGCTGATCGGCGAGTTGCGTCTGGAGGGCCAGCCAGCCCGTTTCGAGGCGGTGCGCGCTGGCGAGGAACACCACCATGCCGTCTGTACCCGCTGCGGCGCCATGCTTGAGGTCGATCAGGCTGACCTGGCCGGACTTGAGGCGACGTTGCTGGCCAGGTACGGCTTTCGGCTGGAGCCGGTGCATTTGACGCTGTCTGGGCTCTGCCAGGCATGTGCTGCCATGTCCTGAACGAGATGCTTCGGCAGTCTTCAGCATGACATAAAACAGGAGGAATTTCTATGTTGTACAGCATCCTGCGTTCCCCGGTGGCTGCCCCTGAGCAGCTCCACATCCCTGATGGTTTCCTGTCTGTGCCGGTGGCGGTTCTGGCCTGGATCGTCACCATTGCCTTTATCGTGGTCGCTGTGCGCCGCTCCAGCCGCGAGTTCGACGAAAGGCTGGTGCCGCTGATGGGGGTGCTGGCGGCCTTCATCTTCGCTGCCCAGGCCTTCAACTTCCCGGTGGCCGGCGGCACCTCGGGCCACTTCCTGGGCGGCGCGCTGGCGGCTATCCTGCTGGGACCCTGGCCGGCGCTGCTGGTGATGGCGGCCGTGATCGGCCTGCAAGGGCTGATCTTCCAGGACGGCGGCTTGCTGGCCATGGGCGCCAACATCTTTGTCATGGGCATCGTCACCGTCTGGACCGGCTACTTCATCTACCATGCCTTGCAGCGCTTCAACCGCTACGTGGCCGGCTTTGCGGCTGGCTGGCTGAGCGTGGTGCTGGCCGCCGTGGTGACGGCCTTCATGCTGGCCCTGAGCGGCACCGCGTCGCTGGGCGTAGTGTTGACGGCCATGGCCGCTGTTCACATGCTGATCGGCGTGGGCGAGGGCCTGATCACCGCTGGCGCGCTGGCGCTGGTCAAGGCTGCGCTGCCGGGCATGTTCGGCGAGCAGGTCACCGGCCGCAAGAGCGATGCCACGACGGTCATCGCCGGCGGCGTGGTGTTGGCGCTGGTGGTGGGCATCGTGGCCGTCTTCTTCGCCTCGCCCAGCCCCGACGGCCTGGAGCGGGTGGCTGAGGACAAGGGTTTCATCGAGGCTGCCCAGGCTGCGCCCTTCGAGATCATCCCCGACTACGTGGCGCCCGGCATTGCCAACGAGACGCTGGCCGGCATCATCGCCATCGTGCTGGGCACGCTGCTGCTCTTCGCCGTCGGCTACGGCATCGCCCGCGCCCTGCGCCGGCGCAACCAACGCCTCTCCCGGGCGCCGGTCACGGTTGAGCAGTAAAAGGCTGCAAGTTGCAAGTCGCAGGTTGCAAGTTGCAAGTCGCAGCCTGCCACTTGCCACCTGCAACCTGCAACCTGCCACCTGCCACTCCGTCCATGCATATCAACGTTCTGGATCAGTTCCACGGCGGGGACAGCCCCATTCACCGCCTTGACCCGCGCGTCAAGCTGGTGGGGGCGCTGGGGTTCATCCTGGCAGCGGCGCTGACGCCGGACGGCGCCTGGTTGGCCTTTGTCGCGCTGGCGCTGCTGTGGCTCGCCCTGGCGCTGATGTCTGATGTGCCGTTGGGGGTGCTGCTGCGGCGGGGCCTCGTGGCGCTGCCCTTTGCTGCGGCCGCGGTGACGGTGCTGTTTACCCTGCCCGGCCAGGCGTTGCTGACCCTGCAAATCCCCCTGACCGGCTGGCAGCTCACCATCACCGACGCGGGCCTGGTGCGCTTCGTGACCATCCTGCTCAAGAGTGGGGTGTCGGTGCTGATGGCCGTGCTGCTGGCAGCTACCACCACCTTTCCCGACCTGTTGCGGGCCATGCGCGGCATTGGCATCCCCAAGGTGCTGGTGGGCACTGTTGGCTTCATGTACCGCTACATCTTCGTGCTGGTCGACGAGGTGCAGACCATGCTGCGGGCCCGCGATGCCCGCTCGGCCGCTGGCCCGGCCGGACAGAAAGCCGGCGGCACCGTCTTCTGGCGGGCCAAGATCGTCGGCGGCATGGTGGGCAGCCTCTTCGTACGCTCTCTGGCCCGCAGCGAGCGGGTCTACCAGGCCATGGCCAGCCGCGGCTATGCCGGCGAGCTGCGCTGGCTGGACAAGCCACGTACGAGGCCAATGGATCTGGTTTGGCTGGTGCTGATGTTGTTCGTGTTGGTGTTGATCCAGCTTTGGGCACGGCTATGACTGCAATTAACGGCTCACAACAAGAACCTGTCCTCCACGTTCACGATCTGATCTTCAGCTACCCCGACGGCCGGCAGGCGCTGCGCGGCGTGACCATGCACGTGGACGCCGGCGAGAAGGTGGCGCTGGTCGGCCCCAACGGCGCGGGCAAATCGACCCTGATGCTGCACTTCAACGGCATTCTCAAGGGCGGGTCGGGCCGCATCCGCGTCGACGGCATGGACGTGGCCAAGGAGAACCTGGGGGTGATCCGCGCCAAGGTCGGCCTGGTCTTCCAGAATCCAGACGACCAGCTTTTCTCCACCACGGTCTTTGACGACGTGGCCTTTGGCCCGCTGCACATGGGCTATCCGGAGGTCGAGGTGCGCCAGCGAGTGCAGCGCGCGCTGGACCTGGTGGGCATCGCCGACTTCGCGCCGCGCATGCCGCATCACCTCAGCGTGGGCGAGCGCAAGCGGGTGGCCATCGCCACGGTGCTGGCCATGAACCCCAGCATCCTGGTGTTGGACGAGCCGACGGCCGGCCTGGACCCGCGCGGCCGGCGCAGCTTGATCACCCTGCTGCGCGACCTGGATGCCACCATGCTGGTCAGCACGCACGACATGGCGCTGGTGGCCGAGCTGTTCCAGCGCACGATTGTGCTGGACGGCGGGCGCGTCGTGGCTGACGGTCCCACGGCCGGGATCATGGCTGACCAGGCGCTGCTGGAGCGGCACGGGTTGGAGGCGCCATGAGGCGCGAAGAAAAACCCTTGGGGTCTTGCGTTGCGGGCTAACCCTGGCGTCGACGCCGCAGACCCCAAGGGTTTTCACCCCGCAGCGCCAACGGTTTGTCGGGGCGTGGTGCGTGTGCTACAATCGGGGGCATGGAAATCGAGGCCAAGTTCACGGCGCCGGACGGGGCCACATTTCAACGTCTGCTCGATGTCGATAGCCTGGCAGGCTTCGCTTTGAGCCCGCCGCGCCTCAAACAGCTTCACGATCAATACCTGGACACAGCGGACGGCGGCTTTTTTTTCGGCGGCTATGTCTGTCGCATCCGCGAAGATGGCGAGGGACGCCGCTTGCTGACGCTGAAGTCGCTGACGCCGGCCGAAGGCGCTCTGCACGCGCGCCAGGAGCTGGAGGTGCGGCTGCCGCCGCAGGCCGGGCTGGACGTCGCCGGCTGGCCCGACTGCCCTGCCCGGCTTCTGGCTCTTGAGCTCAGCCGCGGCCAGCCGTTAGCAGTGCTGTTCGACCTGCGGCAGGAGCGTTATCAGCGCCTGGCGACGCCGGCTGGCCGCTCGGCTCCGGCCGTGGAGCTCAGCATCGACCGCACCCGTTTCCGGGCTGACGCCCAGGATGAGCTGCTGGGGGTAGAGGCTGAGTTGCTGCCCGACGGCGGCCGGGCCGACCTGGATGTCATTGTCGATGTATTGCAACAGGGATGGGGCCTCCAGCCAGAACCGATCTCCAAGTTTGAGCGGGGTTTGGCCTGGGCGCGGCCCGACCTTTCTCCCGCCATTTCGCGCCAGGTGAGCCAACTATGAACGACTTACCCGACGTCTTGTTGCCCGATGATGCGGCCGACTTGCCCGCAGATGCACCGCTGGAGGAAGAGATCGCTCCAGAGAGCCATACGTCGGCGCTGATGGCGGCCGGCATCCAACCCGATGATCCGATGGCCGAGGCCGTGCGCAAGGTGATGTACCGTCAATACCAGGTGATGCTGGCCAACGAGGCTGGCTGTCGCAGCGGCAAGAGCATTGACGCCGTACACGACATGCGTGTGGCTACGCGGCGGCTGCGGGTGGCCCTCCGGTTGTTCGGCGCCTACTACAAGCGTGGGCTGGTGCGGGACCTGGAGGCCGACCTGCGCAAGACGGGCCGCACCCTGGGGGCCGCGCGCGACCTGGACGTCTTCAACAAGACCGCGCGGCAGTATCTGCGCTCCCTGCCCAAGCAGCAACGCGCCGACCTGGACCCGCTGCTCAATAACTGGAAACGGCAGCGCCAGATAGCCAACCGCACCTTAGTAGACTACTTCGACAGCCCCCGCTACCGTCGTGTCGTCGACAAGCTGGGCGATTTTCTGACCACGCCCGGCGCAGGTGTCGCCAACAACAAAGCCAGTGCAGCCCCGGTTCAAGTGCGCCACGTGCTGACCAGCACGGTGTGGGCCCGTTACGAGGCCGTGCGGTCATACGAAGTCCTGCTGCCCAGCGCAACTGCCGAGGTGCTGCACGCCCTGCGCATCGAGTGTAAATACCTGCGCTACACGCTGGAGTTTTTCCAGGAGGTATTGGGCCACGGCGTTGCACCGGTGATCCGCCAGGTGATCGCCGTGCAGGATCATCTTGGGGAGATCCAGGATGCCGAGGTGGCCAGCAAGCTGTTGGCCGAGTACCTGGCGCGAGCCTACAAGGAGCAGGCCGCTGCCAGCGCGCTGGAGACCGCTGATCTGGACGGCGTTACCCGCTACCTCAGCCACCGCCGCGACCAGTCGCGCCAGATGGCAGCGACATTCCCCACGCTGTGGAAACAGATCGACAGCGTCAAGTTTCGGCGGCGGCTGGCCGCGGTCCTTGTGACCTTGTAGGGGCGCCGCTTTGGACGGGCTATGCAACAACGCCCCGCGAAGCGTTTCGGTGGGGCGTTGTAGTTGGCTGGCAGCCAGCGAATGATGAAAATTATTCAGGCTTCGGGCACCGGGGCGTTGGGGCTGACAGTTTTGATTTTGCGGATGACAACGGCGCGCTGACGGACGTCGGTGGTGCGCTCCAATCGGGCGCGCAGCTTGCGCACCTTGTCGCGGCGGTGGCGGCGGCGTTTGATCTCGCGATCGCGTTCACTGGTCATAGAGGTCTCCTTGGTGGCGGAATGATGTTCGATAGTAACTGTTCAGCCGGCCGGTCAGAAACCGGGTTTTTCTCGTTGGGCAATGATTTCTGAGCTTGCAAACGCATTGCTCGGGGCGATGATAGCCGCTTCCGCAGCAAAAACCCGGTTTCTCTAAGCCCAGCCTGAGCAGTAACGTTCGATAGACGATTTCGGAGCGGCAGAAAAGCAGGCCGCGACCGCCATGCATTGTAGCGAAGTTGCCGCAAGCTGTCAACACGATGAGCGCGTGAGCAGGTGAGACCATTCATAGTTTGACACCATACCCTGTCCGTGTTACTATGGCGACGCTATGAAGACTATGGACCCATGTGGGCTTACTTATGTTTATTTTCGGGGCGACTACGCCCCAACCCCAGCCTGTTGAACGCGTCCATCATCTGAGATTAACACAGCTCATTCTGAATAACGTGGCGCGCGGCGCCACGTTTTGATTCAGGCCCAAGGAAATGGCAGCGATGACCAGCGAAATCCATGACCCCACCACTCTATCGATCGACGAGCAAGTCGCCTGGCTGATGCAGGGCACCAACTATGGCGACGAGGAGACCAAGCGCCAGATGACGCGCGAGCTGCGCGAGCGCCTGAGCGACTCGCAACGTAGCGGCCAGCCGCTGCGGGTCTACTGCGGTTACGACCCGACCAAGCCTGACCTGCACCTGGGCCACACCATCACCATGCGCAAGCTGCGCCAGTTCCAGGACCTGGGCCACGACGTGACCTTCCTGATCGGCTCCTACACCAGCCTGGTGGGCGATCCCAGCGACAAAAACAAGGCGCGCCCTGTGTTGAGCGAGGCCGAGGTGATGGAAAACGCCCGCACCTACGTCGAACAGGCTTTCATGATCCTTGACCGGGACAAGACCACAGTACGCCACAACGGCGAGTGGCTGGCCGGGCTGCGCCTGCTGGACCTGATCCAGATCGGGCAGAACTTCACGGTACAACAGTTTTTAACGCGCGAGAACTTCGCCAACCGGCTGGAGCGCAGCGAGCCGATCTTCCTGCACGAGACCTTCTATGCCCTGCTGCAAGCCTACGACGCGGTGGCGCAGCAGACCGACGTGCAGATCGGCGGCACCGACCAGCTCTTCAACATCCTGATCGCCGGCCGCAAGCTGCAACAGGCCATGGGCCAAAAGCCCCAGGTGGCGCTGATCGTCGACATCCTGCCCGGTACCGACGGCGAGATCAAGATGAGCAAGAGCCTAGGCAACGACATCCCGATCCTGGCCGAGCCGGCCGACATGTACGGCAAGGTCATGTCGATCCCTGACCACGCCATGCCGCTCTACTTCAAGCTGGCGACGCGCCACCTGCCCGATCAGGTGGCCGAGGTCGAGGCCGCGCTGGCCAGCGGCGTCCGCCACCCGCGCGACCTGAAGATGGAGCTGGCGCGCGAGATCGTCAGCATCTTTCACGGCGACGACGCGGCCGCGGCCGCCGAGGAGCACTTCCGCACCGTTTTCCAGCAGCGCGAGCTGCCGGAGGACATGCCAGAAGCGCGGCTGGATGGCCCGGTGAGCTTGCTGGCCTTGATGACCAGCCACGGCCTGGCGGCCAGCAACAGCGAAGCGCGCCGGTTGGTGCAGCAAGGCGGCGTCAAGTTAGACGGACAGACCGTCAGCGATTTCAAACTGGAGCTGGCGCCCAGTGACGGCGAGCGGGTCTTGCAGGTTGGCCGGCGCAAATTCCTAAAACTAGCCAGTTGACCATTGACAATTCGCCGTACCAGTACTACAATGTAGCCATGTTTTCGACCGCTGAACGACAAATCCTGAAAGGAGGTACACGCCGATGAAGCGACTACTCGCCACGCTGATTGCTGTCAGCGCCAGCGCGCTGCTTGCATGGCGCTTGATGCGGCGTGTCCAGCACCTCCAAGCCGAGCTGGCGCGTTCTCATCGCGAGCTGGCCAGCCAGCGCGCGCGTGCCCTGGAGGTGGAGCGCCAACTGGCCTCGTTGAACACACCTGCGGCTGCGCCTGCCTTCAGCCGCGGCGTGGTGGCCAACAATGGATTTGTCAGTGTCGATGCCTTGAAGGCCGAGGCGGAAGCTGCGGCAGCCGATCTGCAGGCCACAGCCGATGTTGCAGCGTCAGCCGAGGACGACCTGACACAGATCGATGGCATTGGCCCCGTCTTTGCTGGCCGTCTGCGCCAGCGTGGTATCGTTACCTTTAGCCGTTTGGCCGAGACCAGCCCCGCCGCGCTGGCCGAGATCATCGAAGCGCCGGCCTGGCGTCAGCCTAACTTCACCGCCTGGATTAACGAAGCTGCCGATCGCGCTGCTGGCAAGACCATTGTTCGCAGCAGCCGCGCCGCCCTTACCCCATAGCCCTACTCTGCCCAGCGTCTTGATACGCTGATCACAGGCGGGCCAGGGGACCCGCCTGTTTTTTTATGCTGTTTTCTGTTGGAGGTGCATCATGACCGTTGCCTCGTCCCACCAACCTTCGCCGCTAAACGACAAGCTGGCGTCCTACGACCTGAAACTGGCCGTAGATGACAACCGGCTGGCCGGGCTGTGGCGGCTGATCACCGGCTTTCATTGGACATTCATCGGCGCCACGCTGGCGCTGGGCATGGCCGCGCTGGCCAAGACCGCGGTCTACTTCGTCTTCCGCGACTTTGTCGACAACACGCTGGGCCAGCCAGAGCGGGCCAACCTGGTGCCGCTGATCGCGCTGAGCTTCATCGGCCTGGCGCTGCTGGAGGGTGGCTTCACCTTCCTCAGCGGCCGCTGGGCCGCACGCACAGCCGAGGGCACGGCCTACCGCCTGCGCAACTACCTGTTCGATCAGATCCAGCGCCTGCCTTTTGCCTTTCACGACCGCACGGCCACCGGCGAGCTGATCCAGCGCTCCACCTCGGACGTGGACCACATCCGCCGCTTCCTGGCCGACCAGGCCACAGCCGTGGGCCGGGTGATGATGCTGTTCATCGTCAACTTCATCGCCATCCTGCTGCTCAACTGGCAGTTGGCCCTGTTCTCGGTGATTGTCATCCCGTTCGTGCTGCTGATCTCGCTCTGGTTCTTCCGCCGCATCTCCAAGGCTTATGAGGCCTATCAGGAGCAGGAGGCGACGCTCTCCACCACCCTGCAAGAGAACCTGACCGGCGTGCGGGTGGTGCGCGCCTTCGCCCGCCAGGACTATGAGCGCGCTAAGTTCGAGAAAGACAACTGGGAAAAGTACCGCCGCGGCCGCTGGCTGCTGATCAATCACTCGCTCTACTGGCCGACCACCGACATCATCTCTGGCCTGCAAATGCTGGCCGGCTTCACCTTCGCTGCGCTGCTGGCCATCGACGGCACCATCAGCCTGGGCACCTACCTGGCTTATCATCAACTGGTGATCTGGATCATCTGGCCGATGCGCAACCTGGGCCGGCTGATCGTGGAGATGTCCACCGGCCTGGTCTCCTACCAGCGCGTGGCTAAGGTCATCGCCGAGGAGCGCGAGCCGCTGGACCAGGGCGAGGTTCGCCCAGCCGGCCCGCCGCAGGGCCATATCGTCTATGACAACGTGGCCTTTGCCTACGAGCCAGCGCCGGAGAGTGACGCTGACGACGCGCAGAAGAACACGGCCACAGGCAACGGTTCAGACCCGGCAGCGGCGACCAAGCCAGCCGCGCCAACGCCCCACGTGCTGCGCGACATCAGCTTCGAGTGCCAGCCCGGCCAGGTAATCGCGCTGATGGGCGGCGCCGGATCGGGCAAGACCAGCCTGGTCAACCTGCTGCCCCGCTTCTATGAGGCTACGGGCGGCGCGATCATGCTGGACGGTCAGCCGCTGAGCAGCTATCCGCGGCGCTATCTGCGCAATCAGATTGGCATCGTCGAGCAAGAGCCCTTCTTGTTCTCGCGCTCAATCCGCGAGAATATCACCTACGGCGTGGGCCGGGCGGTGTCGGACGAGGAGGTCTACGCGGCAGCGCGCGCGGCGGCGATCCACGACGGCATCATGGGTTTCCCCGAGGGCTACAACACCCTGGTCGGCGAGAAGGGCGTGACCCTCTCCGGCGGCCAGAAGCAGCGCGTGGCCATCGCCCGCACCCTGCTGAAGAACCCGCGCATCCTGATTCTGGACGACGCTACCTCGTCGGTGGACAGCGAGACCGAGGCTGAGATCCATCAAGCCTTGCAGCGGTTGATGGAAAACCGCACGACCTTTGTCATCGCCCACCGCATCCAGAGCGTGATGGACGCCGACCTGATCCTGGTGCTCAAGGATGGCCACGTGTTGCAACACGGCGCCCACGACGAGCTGATGGCCCAGCCTGGTTTCTACCGGCAGATCTACGACCTGCAAGCACGCATGGAAGATGAGCTGCAGCGGGAGATTTCGGGCAATGGCCGAGAGTAATGCGTAACGAGTAACACGTAACCCGGAACCCGGAGGGTGATGTGAAGCGCGTGCTCGGATGATTGACGTAACGAGTTACGAGTTACGCATTACGTAAACCCGCCAACTCACACCAAGAGACAAACCTCATGGCCGATTACGAAGACATTGAACTAGAAGAAGAAGAGTTCCAGGGTCAGTTCAGCGGTCGCACTATGCGGCGTCTGCTGGGCTTGACCCGTCCCCACTGGCATTGGGTGGTCGGCTTCTTGCTGCTGATCGCACTGGTTTCGTTCCTGGATTCGCTGTTCACCTTCCTGAGCAAGCAGATCGTGGACGAAGGCATCGTGGCAGGCGACCGCGCGCGGTTGATGGAGATCGTTCGCATCTACGGTGCGCTGATCTTCGTCCAGGCTGGCGCGGTGTTCGGCTTCATCTACCTGGCCGGCATCCTGGGCGAGCGCATCCAGTACGACCTGCGCAAGCGCATGTTCGACCATCTGCAGGACCTGTCCTTTGCCTACTATAGCCGCACCCCCATCGGCTGGCTGATGTCGCGCGTCACCTCGGACTCGGAGCGCGTGGCGCAGTTGGTGACCTGGGGCATTCTGGATGTCACCTGGGGTGTGATGAACATCGGCACAGCGCTGTTCTTCATGTTGCTGATCAACTGGCAACTGGCGCTGATCGTGATGGGAATCATCCCGGTGCTGCTGGTGGTAGCAGTCTACTTCCAGCGGCGCATCCTTTCCCAGTACCGTGACGTGCGCCGCGTCAACTCTAAGATCACCGCGGCCTACAACGAAAACATCACCGGCGTGCGCGTGGTCAAGGCGCTCAACCGCGAGGAAGAGAACCTGGTCGAGTTCGACCGGCTGACCAGCAACATGTACCGGGCTGGCTACCGCGCGGCTGTGCTTTCGGCCATGTTTCTGCCGGCCGTGCAGATCGTGGCCTCCTTCGCCGTGGCCGCTATCGTCTGGTATGCTGGCGTCCAGGCGCTGACTCCGGGCGGCGCGCTGGCGGGGCTGACCATCGGCGGCATCGCGGCGTTCGTCTCCTACATCACGTTCATGATCTGGCCGATCCAGGACCTGGCGCGCGTCTTTGCCGAGCTGCAAAACGCCATCGCTTCGGCCGAGCGCATCTTCTCGCTGCTGGACACGACGCCCGACATCGTGGACCAGCCGGGCGCGATGGACCCTGGCACTGTACGCGGCGACATCCAGTTCGACCACGTCTCGTTCTACTACGAGCAGGGCAAGCCAGTGCTGGACGACTTCAGCCTGACCATCCGCCAGGGCGAGACCATCGCACTGGTTGGCCCGACAGGCGGCGGTAAGTCGACCATCGTCAACCTGCTGTGCCGCTTCTACGAGCCTAAGTCTGGCGTGGTGCGCATCGCCGGCCAGGACTACCGCGATCTGACCCAGCACGCGCTGCAATCGCGTCTGGGCATCGTCCTGCAGACGCCCTACCTCTTCTCTGGCACCATCCGCGAGAACATCCGCTATGGCCGGCTGGACGCCAGCGACGAAGAGGTGGAGGCGGCGGCGCAGATGGCCGGCGCGCACGCCTTCATAGTCACCCTGTCCAAGGGCTACGAGCAGGAGGTGGGCGAGGGCGGCACGCTGCTGTCAGTCGGCCAGAAGCAGTTGCTCAGCCTGGCGCGGGCAGTGCTGGCCCGGCCGGAAATCTTCATCATGGACGAGGCCACCAGCTCGGTGGACACCCTGACCGAGGCGCTGATCCAGCAAGGCATGGAGACCTTGATGGCCGGCCGCACCAGCGTGGTCATCGCCCACCGGCTCAGCACCATCCGCCGCGCCGACCGCATCCTGGTGATCGAGGGCGGCCGCGTCGCCGAGATCGGTAGCCACAACGAGCTGCTGCGCGCTCGCGGGCACTACTACAACCTGTACACGCAGCAGTTCCGCCAGTCGACAACGGTGGAAGAGGTCGCGCGGGAGATGGTGTTCGCGTGACGCGCCGTGCGAGGTAACGCAACGAAGATGGAGAGCGTGTGGCGCAACACGACTCTGCACGGTTGGCGCTCATTAGAGCGTCGACCGGCAGAGTCGTGTTACGCTGTGGCTATCTCTTTTGCTTGCTTGAGACGATGATCTGCGGTGATCAACACAAATCCATATTCCCAGGCTGTGGCGGCGATGAAACGATCGGCAGGGTCTTGGTGGGGCAACGTGATTGACTTGCTCTTGATGGCAATAGCATGGGAAAGGGGCGCTTCGACCACAGGGCTCCTCTGCAAAGCCTCAACTATCCATTCCTCCGGGCTTGGGTCTAGCTCAATCTTCCCTTTTCCCGCCAGAGTCAGAGTCTCCCACACTGTGATTGGTGAGATGTACAATTCGTTTGCGTCATTGCGGAGTATTTCTTGGACTTGGTTGCTGAGCTTGTCGGGATCCAGAAGACTCCAAAGCCAGATATGGGTGTCGAGCAGGTACTTCATACTGCAAGCGCCTCCCAAGCGTCTTCAGTCTCGACAGGCGACACGACATCGCCCAGAATTCGCCCAGTGCCCCGCATACAACCTAACCAGGATTCGTCCTGATTCGACACAGGAACGATCTTGACTAATGATCTGCCCTTGTCGGTAATCAACACTGGTCTATCCGAATGCTTCACCGCGGCGATAACTGCTTGTATATTCTCTTGGAAGCGCGAGAGCTGAATCTGTTCCATTGCTGTCTTTACTCCTTGTCGCCTATCCGTACGACACTATCAAATGTTTGCCGCTAACACAATTATACCGGTGAAGCGTGCTCGCGTCAATCGCATCCGCGCCGTACAATTGGGGCTGGTAGCACGTTGTGGTATACTTGTTAACATCGTTTGTTACCATCACTTTATGAGGAGCACCGTGGTTTCAGAGCAGACACCCACCTCCACCGGCTATTGGGCAGGGCGCAGTGGCGCAGCGTTGCGCGATGAAGGAGACCACGCGCGGCTGTGGCTGGGCGGCGAGGATCGCATCGCTTTTTTGCAGCGCATCAGCACCAACGACGTGCGGCTTGTGCCAGGCCAGGGCGCGGTCACGGTGCTCGTCTCGCCCACGGCCCGCATCCAGGCCGTGCTGACGGTGCTGGCCATGCCCACCGGCCTGCTGTTGTTGGCCGGACCGGGCCAGGGGCCGGCTATCTTCAATACCCTGCGCACCCAGATCTTTTTCAACGACAAGGTCAATCTGGAGGGCCGCGGCGGCGCGCTGGCTCAGTTCAACCTGCTGGGACCGCAAGCAGCCAGCCTGCTGGCCCAGGTCGCCAGCCCCGTGGACGACCTGCCGCTGTTCGGCTGGCGCACCGTGACCATCGCCGGCGTCGACGTGACTGTACAGCGTCACGAGGGACTGGGCAACGACGGTTTCACGCTGCTGACGCCCGCCATGGCCGCGCTGGCTGTGCGCGCTGCGCTGTTGCGCGCCGGCGCAGTCCCGTTGGACGAGGACGCCTACCACACGTTGCGGGTCGAGGCTGGCGTGCCCGCGCCCGGCTTGGAGCTGACCGAGCAGGTCAACCCGCTGGAGGCCGGCCTGCGCCGCTTCTGCGACGACCACAAAGGCTGCTACACCGGCCAGGAGATCATCGCTCGCCAGATCACCTACGACAAGGTGACGACCCATCTGGTCGGCCTGCTGCCGGAGGCCCTGGTCGCGCCGGAGGCCAAGGTGCTGGTGGAGGGCAAACAAGTGGGCTGGATCAGCAGCACCGTACATAGCATCGCCCTGGATGGCCCCATCGCCCTGGCCTTCGTGCGCCGGCCCCACCACGAGCCTAACACGCCGCTTGTCGTCCAGTCTGGCGATCAAGCGATTGCTGCTATCGTTGCCGCTCTGCCGTTCGCCGTCCAGTCAGAGCCCCGGCTTTCTGCCGCGAATTAGACGAATTGAACGAATTTTCCGGATTGAACTCTGGATAATTCGCCCAATTCGCCCAATTCGCCCAATTCGCGGCAGAGTCCCCTGTCCCTCAAGAACAATCAAGCTATGCACAACCCTGCCCAACCTCTTGACTTGCGCCAACGCATTGTCGGCCACGACCAGTTTGTGCCCCTGCTGGACGGCAGCCTGGTTCCCTACGTCAATCTGGACAACGCGGCCAGCACGCCGGCCTTGCAGGATGCCATGGACGCGGTGACGCGCCTGATGCCCTACTACGCCAGCGTCCACCGCGGCACAGGCTTCAAGTCACGTCTCTGCACCGTGGCCTACGACCAGGCCCATGAGATCATCGGCCAGTTCGTCGGCGCCGACCTGCGCAGCAACACGGTGATTTTCGGCAAGAACACCACCGAGGCCATCAACAAACTGTCGTTTCGCCTGCCAGCCCAGCCAGGCCACGTCGTCATCACCACCCAGCTTGAGCATCACTCCAACGACCTGCCCTGGCGCGCCCGCTTCCCCGTGGTCCATGTGCGCGCCCTGCCCGACGGCCGGATGGATGAGGCGCACTTCGACCAGTTGCTGGCCGAGTATGCCGGGCGGATTGCTCTGGTGGCCGTCACTGGCGCGTCCAACGTCAGCGGCTTCATCCAGCCGATCCATCGGCTGGCAGCCAAGGCCCATGCGGCCGGCGCGCGCATCCTGGTGGACGCGGCCCAGCTTGCCCCCCATCGCCGGGTGAACATGCGGCCGGACGACGACCCGGAGCACCTGGACTTTGTGGTGTTGTCGGCCCACAAGATGTACGCGCCTTTCGGCGCAGGCGCGCTGATTGGCCCCAAGGAGGTGTTCCTGCACAGCGCGCCGGAGTACACTGGCGGCGGAACGGTGGATGTGGTGACGCTGGACGAGGTGTACTGGGCCGGCGTGCCTGACCGCGAGGAGGCCGGCAGCCCCAATGTGGTCGGCGCAGTGGCTATGGCCGCGGCTGCCCAGGCCCTGATGGCCGTGGGCATGGACGCGGTGGCGGCTCACGAGCAGGAGCTGCTGGCCTATGCTATCGAGCGCATGCAGACCGTGCCGGGCATCCAGATCTATGGCGAGACCGAGCAGGCCCGGCTGCACGAAAAAGTGGGCGTCATTCCGTTTAACATGGCAGGAGTCTCGCACTTCCTGTTGGCGGCCATTCTGGGCTACGAAGGCGGCATCGGCGTGCGTAGCGGCTGTTTCTGCGCCCATCCTTACGTGGTGCATCTTTTACAGCTTGACGAGCACACGGCCCACACCTGGCGCGATCAACTGCTGGGCGGCGACAAGTCCAACATGCCCGGCATGGTGCGCGCCAGCTTCGGCTGTTACAACAACACCGAGGACGTGGACCGCTTAGTCCAGATGTTGCAGCGTGTGGCGGCCGGCGATTATCAGGGCCATTACACCCTCAACCGCGCCAGCGGCGAATACCTGCCAGCAGGATATGCCGAGCCGCTGGCAGAGCATTTTTTGTTGCACTAGCCCCCGATGGCGCTTGGCAGGTTGAAAAGCGGCGCCACGACCTTGTGGGTCAGAGTTGCAGGAGGACGACCATGAGCGATCAAAGAACCTGGAATATCCTCTTTTTCGTATGCGGCGATGCATCAGAGCGACTGAAGCCAGGCCAGGGTGGGATCGACCTGGCGCCGCTGCTGGCGCCAGACACGCTGCCGTCTGGCCCTGGCGACGCCATCTTGCTGGTGCAGGCGCGGCTGAGCGCCAATCAGCCGGCCTTGCGGCTGGTGCAGTTGCCGGGCCAAACCCTGGCCAGCCCGGTGGATACTGTCGATGGAACCGCCGACACGCCGGCTGCGCGCGATGACTTTGTGGCTTGGGCCAGGCGCACGTATCCCACCCGCCATACTTTGCTGGTCCTGCGCGACTGCCAGCTTGACCCGGCCGAGGCGCGCGCGACCGGCGGCGCTGTGTTCAGCGTCGTAGGCCCGATCGACAACCCTGACTTCTGGCCCTTGACCCAAGCCGGGTTGGGGGAGATGGCCGACCAGTTTGCCACGCGCGGCCTGGGCGCGTGGTTGGTCAGCCTGGCCAGCAGCCTGGCCGGCCGGCTGCCCGCTGTTGGCCCTGCGCCGCGCCCCCAGCAGCCCGCAATTCCAAAGGAGACTCCACCGATGACCTCACAACGCGAATGGACCATTCTCTTGTACATGGCCGGCGACAACGGCGCGACCTTTCAGAGCAAGTACGGCAAGTATTCGTTGATGGCCGAGATGACCGGGCCTGGCGTGGCCGATATCGCCGAAGTGGAGACGGTCGGCACCACCGATCAGGTGGCGGTGCTGGCCCAGTTCGACACGCTGGCCGCCAAGGACACGTTGGCCGGCGAAGTGGGCGCGGAAGCGGGCAGCACCTACCGGCTGGAGATCCACAAGGGCCGCAGCGTGGCCGAGAACATCGTCGAGGTCATGCCCGACGTCAACACCGGCGACCCGGCCGAGCTGGCCCGCTTCATTGTGTGGGGCATGAACCGCTGCCCAGCCAAGCGCACCATGCTGGTGCTGTGGAACCACGGCCTGGGCTGGAAGGACGATGACATTTACGCCAAGGTGCGGGGCCTGTCGCGCTCGGCCGCGCAGGGGCGCAATCCACGCAGCAGCAACGTGGCCCTGTTCCGCAGCACAGCCAGAAGTATCAACCGCCGCGCGTCGCGGGCCAAAGACGACTCGACGCGCGCCATCCTGTGCGACGACACATCCATGGACTTTCTGACCAACGTGGAGATGAGCCAGGCGTTGCGGGTGGCCGAGTTTGCCGCCGACGAAGCCGACGCCGTGGCGATTTTCTCTGACAAGCCGCGCCTGGACGAATTGATGCGCTGGGGCAGCGAAGGCGCGCTGCGCCACCTGAGCATCATCGGCATGGACGCCTGCCTGATGGCCATGATCGAGGTGCAGTACCAGGTGCGCAAGTTCGCCGACGTGATGGTGGCCTCGCAGGAGGTGGAGCCGATGCACGGCTGGCCCTACGACGCCATTCTGAGCGAGCTCAACGCCCGGCCCAGCATGGACGCCAGGGAGCTTTCCACGCTGATCGTCAATCGTTTCGTCGAGTCGTATGCGGCCAGCAGCCGCCGCCAGCCCGACGTGACCCAGTCGGCCATCGACCTGAGCCGGCTGGGCGAGGCCGCGGAGCTGGTGGATACGTTCGCCCGCAGCCTGGGCCGAGATTTCTACAAGGACATCTTCCTGGAAACAGCTTATAAGCGGGCTCGCGACAAGGCGACCCGCGACGGCTACGCCTTCGAGGACCCTGAGTATGTGGATTTGGTCAGCCTGTTAGAGAACATAATCAACAACTATCAGGGCGATGTCACCGCGTCCAAGACCATCGATGCGGCTGCTGCGCTGAAGGAATGGTTGCTCTCGCCCAACTCGCCCGTCATTCACAACGCCGTGTCAGGCAAATTCGATGGCAAAGCTCACGGCATCAGCATCTACACCCCGCGTGACCTGCCCTCGCCGCTGTACAAGGAGTTGGATTTTCAGGGCGCAGGCTGGTACTATGCGATCAACAAGATCCACGGCGGGGCAGATGCGGCATAAGCCGGCTGAGCCAGTAAACTGCTGGACATTGCCTGCTATCTCCAAGGGACCCCTATGGACAACAACGCCACCATCACCTTTGTCGGCGTAGAAGAAAGAGCCACCTCGCGCGGCCAGTCTGAGCTGAGCCGCGTCACCGAGAAGATCAGCGTGGACGCGCTGCGCGACCAGTTCACCAAGTTCATGCAGAGCCTGGAGGCCGCCTTTGCCGTCGACGAGGTGCAGACGGCCCACGGCGTCTTCCAGTTGAGCGAGATCCAGTTCAGCGCCGAGATGTCGGCCAGTGGCGAGTTCAAGCTGCTGGGCACTGGCGTAGGGCTGGCAGCCGGCGCGGCGTTGACCTTCGTGTTGACGCGCAAAGAGGCATAAGACCGAGCAGGTCTGCGAAATCCACAAGCGGCTGGCCGCCCACCACAAGGACACTCTCATGCCAACACCAGACACCGCAAACTACGAATTTCGCGAGCCGCTGGACACGGCGCATGTCGCGCTGAGCGATCTGCAAAACCAGTGGCTTAACCTGTCGGACAGCACGCAGGGGGACCTGGCAGTGCTGCTGGCCAGTTTTCGCAGTCGGCTGTATCAGGCCGAGGGCAATCTGGCGCGCGGCATGGCTCTGTCCGGGCTGCTTTTTGCGCTGGAGAGTGCGGCTGCCTTGCCCGATAGCACAGCCAAGGCGCTGCAAGCCGCGCATCGGCCGCGGCGTCGCACATCACCCAGCTTGAGCAGCGAACAAGCCCACGACATTAAGCAACAGATCGATTTGCTGATCGGCGAGGACAATGAGCTGGCCCCAACAGCGGCCGAGCCGGACAGTGCAGAGGAATTCCCGCCGGATGTCTCCCCGCGCGTGATCATTGAGCTGAACAGCCGCTGGGCCGATCTATCGCTGCAAAGCCAGGATCAGGTCTTTCTCTGGCTGGTCGACTACGACGATAGGCTGCGCGATGCGGAGAATGACTACCAGCGGTTGCTGGCCAGCTATCAATTTCTGCGCCGCGTCAAGTCCAACCCGCCGTTATACGCGCTGTTGGGGAAAGCGTTTGTCGTGCGCAACACCGGCGGCGCGATTTTCAACCCGGGTGTTCAGGCCATGTCGCACGAGGACGCAGCCCGAATCCGCGATCTGATCGGCAGCAGTCCCTTGCGGGCCGTGGCGAAAACGCCCTTCTGGCGCGATGTTCATGCCAGCATGATCAGCCCTCGCCCGCCGGCTCTAACGGTACAGGAGTTAGCAGAACCGACCGTCATCGACTACCACACCGACGTGCGCTTTCACCGCCAGGTATCGACCTTCGAGCATGACATCCCGCTGCGGGTGCGGCTGGCTCTGAATAAGTCCGCCAGCAGCGTGGTCGATGAGACCGTTGCCATTGAATTTATCACGCCTGACCCGCAACAGGTGCTGGTGGTCTGCAACGCTGAGGGTTTCATCGTCGACGATCAGGATACGAAGGATAGCACGCGCACGATCCTGGTCTATCCAGGCCAGGACTCGCAGTGGGCCGTCTTTCTCTTGACGCCTGATCTTGAAGCGGGGCCAGGCACGCGCCGCATCAGCCTGGACTTTCACCACCGCGGCCGGCCAGTCGGCACAGCCAGTTTCGAGGTGGAGGTGCGCGACCGGCCGCCGGTCGATAAGTCCGCCATCGAACCAACGCCGCTGATCACTGATCAGGCAGAGGACGGCTCGATTCTGGAGCGGGTGGCTGGTCGCTTCACGCTGGCATCGCCCGACGCTTCCAGGCCCGACTTCGTGCTGCGCGTCCTTCTGAGCGCCGACCGCCGCCGGTTGACCTACATTCTCAGTTCCCCTGACGGCAAGCTGGGGCTGGGCTTTCGCGGCATGGGGTCGGTCAAGCTGGAGATGGATCCGCGCACCTTTATGGAAAAGACGCTGCTGCGGCTGAGCCAGATGGCGCGCGCCAGTCGTGAGAAGCTCGACGACGAGCAGATCGCCATCCATCAAGAGACGCTGCGCGAGATCGGCTGGGAGCTCTACGAACAACTTTTCACCGACAAGCTGAAACAAGCCTATCGCGACCTGTATCAACTGCGCAAGACCGAGGGCAATCTGAGCCTGTTGATCGTCTCTGACGAGCCGTGGATCCCCTGGGAGATGGTACTGCCCCATGAAAACCTGCCAGAGGACGACTTCCTGTGCGCACAGTTTCATCTGACCCGCTGGCTGGAGGGCCGCGGGCTGCCAGAGGACATCAGCCTGCGCCAGGCTCAGGTGGTGACGCCCAAGAGCAACCTGGCCTCAGTTAAGTTGGAACAGGACTACTTTACCTACGAAGTGCCCCGCCTGCGCTCCGAGATCACGCTCGGCCCCTCTTGGCTGGATACGGCTATGCAGGTCAAACTGGCCTTGAGCCAGGGTGACAGCCAGTGGTTCCACTTCGCCTGTCATGGCAATTTTGACGCCACGCGACCCGACGAATCGGCTTTGGTGCTTCAAGACGGGCCGCTGACGCCCAGCCAGATCGCGGGTCCGAGACGCCAGGGGGTGGCCATCAGCCGGCCGCTGGTCTTCCTCAACGCCTGCCACACGGCCGAGGCCGGCTTCTCGCTGACCCGCATGGGCGGCTGGGCTGAGCGCTTCGTGCGCGCTGGCGCCAGCGCCTTTATCGGCAGCCTGTGGGAGGTCAACGACGACCTGGCCGCCCAGTTTGCCATCGCCTTTTATAACAAGCTGCTCGCTGGCCACACCCTGGGCGAGGCCTTCCACGCCGCTCGCCTGCACATTCGCACCCGGGACGACGCCAACCCCACCTGGCTGGCCTACACCCTTTACGCCGACCCCAACGGGAAGATTCAGAGCCGGTAAACGGTAAACGGTGATCAGTCACCGCTCGCCGCTCGCCACTCACCGCTCACCGCCCCATGACTACCCCCATGCGCCGCCAGTATCTGGCGATCAAGAAGCAGTTTCCCGACACCGTGCTGTTCTTCCGGCTGGGCGACTTCTACGAGACCTTCGACGCCGACGCAGAGATCGTCGCCCGCGTCTGCGACGTGGTGCTGACCTCGCGGCCGGTGGGTGCCAACGAGCGGGCGCCGCTGGCTGGCGTGCCCTACCACAGCGTGGAGCCGCACATCGCCAAGCTGGTCAACGCCGGCTACAAGGTGGCCATCGCCGAGCAGTTGGGCAGCGAGCCGCCGCCCGGCGAGAAGCTGGTGGAACGGGTCGTGCGCCGCGTCGTCACCGCCGGCACCGTGGTCGAGCCGGGTCTGCTGGACGAAGGGCGCAACAACTATCTGGCTGCGGTGGCGTGGGCTGGTTTCGATACGCCTGCGGCTACTCAACCAACGGCCATTGGGCTGGCCTATGCTGACATTACCACAGGCGAGTTTGCGGCCACTCAGATCGAAGGGCCGGATGCTGAGCGCCTGCTGCGCGAGGAGCTGGCGCGCTTGCAGCCAGCCGAGCTGCTTGTCAAAGATACAGGAAAAGAAGGGAAAGGAAGGAAAGAAGGGGACGGTTCCGGTCCCACCTCCTTTCCCTCCGCTTCCCTCACTGCCCTGCCAAGCTGGCAGTTCGAGTTAGAAACAGCGCGGCGGGCGCTGCTGGCGCAGTTCGAGGTCGAGTCGCTGGCTGCGTTCGGCGTCGAGGGGCTGCCGCAGGCTGTGCGCGCAGCCGGCGCGCTGGTGCAGTATTTGCAGCAAACCCAGCGCGGCAGCCTGCCGCACCTGACCGGCCTGCGCACCTACAGCACCGGCGAGTTCATGACCCTGGACGAGGCCACGCGGCGCAACCTGGAGCTGACCCAAACCATCCGCAGCGCCAGCAAGAAAGGCTCGCTGCTGGACGTGCTCGACGCCACCCGCACCCCTATGGGCGCGCGGCTCTTGCGCAAGTGGCTGCACCAACCGCTGCTGGACCTGGCCAAGTTAGAGGCGCGACTGGACGGCGTGCAGGTCTGGCACGACCATCTCCCTGCCCGCGTCGAACTGCGCGACCTGCTGCGCCAGGTGGGCGACCTGGAGCGCTGGACCAACCGCGCCGCCCAGGGCATCGCCAAGCCGCAGGATCTGGTGGGCATCCGCCAGGCGCTGGAATTGGCGCCCGAACTGGCCAGACTCGTCGGAGAATTATCAATTGTCAATTGCCAATTGTCAATTGTCAATTGTTCCGATGTCCTCGAACTTTTGCGTTCGGCCATCGCCGAAGAGCCGCCGGCCACACTGGACAAGGGCGGGGTGATTCGCAAGGGCTTCTCAGCCGAGCTGGACGGCATCGAGGTGGCCTCGCGCGACGCGCGCCAGTGGGTGGCCGGGCTGGAGCGGGTCGAGCGCGAGCGCACCGGCATCAAGTCGCTCAAGGTCGGCTTCAACAAGGTCTTCGGCTACTACATCGAAGTGACAACGGCCAACGCGGCCCTGGTACCGGCCGACTACATCCGCAAGCAGACCTTGGTCAACGCCGAGCGCTACATCACGCCGGAGCTGAAGGAGTACGAGAGCCTGATCCTCAACGCCGACGAGCGCCAGTTGGAGCTGGAGCGGCAGATTTACAGCCAGGTGCTGGAGCAGATCGCCGCGGCTGCGCCGCGGCTGCTGCAACTGGCCCAGGCGGTTGCCGAGCTGGACGTGCTGGCCGGTCTGGCTGAGGTGGCGGCCAACAACCGCTACGTGCGCCCCACCCTGGCCAGTGACGGCCTGCTGGAGATCGTCGCCGGCCGCCATCCCGTGGTCGAACGCAGCCTGCAAGACGCCGTGTTCCAGCCCAACGACGTGCGCCTGTCGCCAGAAGAGGCTATTCTGGTCATCACCGGCCCGAACATGAGCGGCAAGTCCGTTTATCTCCGTCAGACTGCACTGATCACGCTGATGGCTCAGATCGGCTCCTTCGTTCCTGCGGAGCGCGCTCATGTTGGCCTGGTCGATCGCATCTTCACTCGCATCGGCGCGCAGGACGAGATCCACGCCAGCCAGAGCACCTTCATGGTCGAGATGGTGGAGGCCGCCAACATCCTGCACCACGCCACCAGCCGCAGCCTGATCATCTTCGACGAGCTGGGCCGCGGCACCAGCACCTACGACGGGCTGAGCATCGCCTGGGCCGTGGTCGAGTACATTCACAACCACCCGCGGCTGCGGGCCAAGACCCTCTTCGCCACCCACTACCACGAGCTGACCGAGCTGGCCGAGCGCCTGCCCCACGTGGTCAACTACAACGTGGCCGTGGCCGAGCAGGGCGACAGCGTGGTCTTCCTGCACCGCATCGTGCCTGGCGCGGCCGACAAGTCCTACGGCATCCACGTGGCGCAACTGGCCGGCCTGCCCCGCCCCGTCATCCACCGCGCCGAGGAGATTCTGGCCGACCTGGAGGCGGACGGCGATTCACCTACAAAGCTCTGGCCGGGCTTTGCGCAGCACCCCGGAGGGGCTGACCGAGCCAGCGAGCCGGCCGTGGTGCAGCTCAGCCTGTTCGGCGGGCCGCATCCGGTCGTGGACGCGCTTAAGAAACTGGACATCAACGCCCTCAGCCCGCTGGAAGCGCTCAACAAACTATACGAGCTCCAGAAGATGGCCCAAAAACCTTCATGAGATAAGCGATCATGGTGAAACTCTTCTCCCGCAAGCAGAAAGTCGATCCGGCGCTGGCCGCATACCCCGAGGCGCTGGCGGGCTTGTTGACCTTGGGCAAGCCTGGCGATGACACCGATTATCGCGCCTGGGCTGATCGCCTGACAGAGCACGTGCCTGATTTGCTGCGCATGGTGCTGGACGACGACCTGAACGAGCGCGACGAAACTGACCCGGCTGTTTGGGCGCCGTTACATGCCCTCCAGGTGCTGGGCGTGCTGGGGCCGGTCGAGGCTGCCGAACCGTTGACCGAATGCCTCGACCTGGACGACGAATGGTTCGACAACGCGCTGCCCGATGTTTATGCCGCCATTGGGCCGGCGGCAATCCCGGTGCTGCGCGCCTACCTTTACGACGCCGCTCAGGAACCACATGCGCGCGGCCTGGCTGCTGAGTGCCTGGCGGCCATCGCCCAACAACACGCCGAAGTCTATGATGAGGCGGTCGATCTGCTGACGGCCTTTCTGGACCGCCCTGAAGCCGACGACAGCGCCGCCGAGGAACAAGTCACCACATCGGTCATCTACGATCTCAGCCTCATGGGCGCCACAACTGCCTACGACGCGATCCGGCGCGCCTACGCCGAAGACCGGGTCACGCCGCGCGTGATTGAGTTGGAAGACGTGGAGAAGGATTTCGGCATGGCAAGGCCGGCCGGCTCTGGCCAGTCGACCAAAAAGGACAGGGAAGTTGGCGTAAGTCTGGAGCTGCGCTGCACGGCCTGCGGCCGCGAGCGGGACCATGTCTTTCCCGTGGTGTACTACGACATGGGGACAATTGAGGACAAAAGAAAACGCAAGAAGTACGACCCGCTGGTCATCCCGCAGCGCGTCGTATGTCCCAAGTGTGGCGCGGTCGACCAGTATGAACTTGGCAGTTTTGGGCATATGACCATCATGGCCAGCATGATGGCCGAAAGGGCAGAACGGTCTGGTGAGACGGACACTGAACTGACAGCGCTGCCTCTGGACCAGCGCGTCAAGCTTATCCATTTCACGGCGCGCTGGGGGTTTATGCACCCCCAAGAGGCCATCGAGCGCTACCAGCGCGAGTTGGCAAGACATCCCAGGGATGGCTCGCTGTTCGTGGGATATGGCAATGTCTTGCGCTTTTTGGGCCGGCTGGATGAAGCTGAAGAGCAATATCGGCAGGCTCTTGCACTGGACAGCGGGGATATCGACGCCTGGGAGTCGTTGGCGCAGGTGGCCGGCCAGCGCGGCGACATTCCGCAGGCCATGCATGGCTGGCGGCGCGTGTTGGAACTGGCCGTAGTTACCCCGTTGTCCTCAGACCTTCGACAGGAACTGATTGATCGTGCTCGAACAAGCATCGAGCAACTCAGCGAAGGTATGATCCCAGAGTTTGCACCCCAAATAATGGGGGGGGCGCCGCTAACCGGGCATGCTTCTGCGGAGAGACCAGCGCCGGAGCGTACGCCCGGCGCTGCCAAGGTCGGGCGCAATGATCCCTGCCCCTGCGGCAGCGGTAAGAAGTACAAACACTGTCATGGACGGGCGGGAGCGCCCGCCCAATGACCACTATTCCCGCTGTAAAACCGGTGAGCGACGATCTCAGGCGCAACCAAACCACCGCGTTCTACATTTCCTTCATCGCCCTGGGCCTGGCCTTCTCGGCCCTGGGACCGACCCTGCCCGGCCTGGCCGCCAACACCGACGCCACCATCAGCCAGATCAGCATCCTCTTCACCGTGCAGGCGCTGGGGCTGCTCCTGGGCAACTTCGTCAGCGGCCGGCAGTACGACCGCGCGCCAGCTTTCCCCTTCCTGGCCATGGTGGTGCTGGTCACTGCGGCCATGCTGGCGCTGGCGCCGCTGATGTCGAATCTCTGGCTGCTGGCGGCGCTGATGCTGATCATGGGCGCTGCTGTCGGCTCTATCGACGTGGGCGGCAACACGCTGCTGGTCTGGATCCACGGCGACCGGGTGGGGCCGCGCATGAACGCGCTGCACTTCTTCTTCGGCGTCGGCGCGCTGCTGGCCCCCATCTTCGTGGCCCAGGCCATCGGCCTGACCGGCGGCATCACCTGGGCCTACTGGCTGCTGGCGCTGCTGGTGCTGCCGGCCGCGGTGCTCTTCCTGCGCCTGCCCAGCCCGGCCGCGCCGGCCCGCATCGCCGCGGCCAGGAGCGAGCGCATTCCCTGGCTGCCGGTGGGGCTGATGATGGCCGCGTTTTTCCTGTTCGTCGGCGCGGAGGTCAGCTTCGGCGGCTGGATCTACACCTACGCCGTCACGCTGGAGCTGGCCACCATCACCACGGCCGGCTACCTGACCTCGGTCTTTTGGGGCGCGCTGACCTTGGGCAGGCTGATCAGTATCCCCATTGCCGGGCGGGTGCGGCCGCGCTACCTGTTGCTCGCTGACGTGCTGGGCGGCCTGGCCTCGCTGTTGCTGCTCCTGCTGCTGCCCGGCGTCGCTTGGGTGGTGTGGGTGGCAGCTTTCGGCTTTGGCCTGTCCATGGCCAACGTCTATCCCACGCTGGTGCTGCTGGGCGGGCGCCATCTGCACCTTACCGGCCGCATCGCCAGCATGTTTATGATTGGCGGCAGCCTGGGCAGCATGGTCACGCCCTGGCTGATCGGCCAGCGCTTCGAGAGCACCGGACCACAGGTGACTATGGTCGTCCTGTTTGTAACTTTGGCGCTGGCAGGAGCGACAGTGGCGGCGTTTCTGGCCGCAACGCGACGAAAGTAACGGTTATCCGGAGCGAGCGAAGCATCTATGTTGAGCTACAAGTTCCTGCAGGTCGATGTCTTCACAGACGTGCCCTTTGGCGGCAACCCGCTGGCGGTGTTTCCTGACGCGGCCGGGCTGAGCAGCCAGCAGATGCAGCAGTTGGCGCTGGAGCTCAACCTGTCGGAGACCACCTTCGTGCTGCCGCCAGAGACTCCGGGCGCCGACTTCAAGGTGCGCATCTTCACCCCCAAGGCCGAGCTGCCCTTCGCCGGCCATCCGCTGGTGGGCACGCATTGGGTGCTGGCGCACCTGGGGCGCGTCGCCCTGCGCCAGCCGGTGACCGAGGTGACCTTTGAGCTGGGCGTGGGACTGCGCACGGCGCGGCTGCACGTGGTTGACGGGCGGGTGACACGCGTCGTCACCGACCACCAGGCGCCGCAGTTCCTGGCCACAGCCAGCCGGACACAGCTTGAACGCCTGGCGGCAGCCTTCAAGCTGGCGCCCGCCGCGATCCTGGAAACCGGCAAGCCCATTCAGGTTGTCTCCACCGGCTTTCCGCAGCTTTTCGTGCCCGTGCGCTCGCTGGCCGAGGTGCAGGCCATCGATCCGCTCAGCCTGGACACGGCCCTCGTGAGCCAGGTGTGCGGCGAGCTGGCCCTGCCCGGCGCAGATGTCGCCATCTTCTGCCTGGAGACGGTCTATCCCGACCGCCACGTCCACATGCGCTTCGTCGCGCCGCACCACGGCATCCCCGAGGACCCGGCCACCGGCTCGGCCAGCGGCGGGCTGGGCGCGTATCTCGTCCACCACGGCCTGGTCGCGGCCACGCCGCCGCTGACCACCATCGTCACCGAGCAGGGCATCGAGATGGGCCGGCCCAGCCGGGTGACGGTGGAGGTCGAGGGCGCGGCCGGGGCGATCAGCATGGTGCGGGTGAGTGGGGATGTGGTGCTGGTGATGGAGGGGGAGTTCAATTGGTGAATTGTCAATGTTCAATTGTCAGTTGTCAATTGGGCATTGACAATTGAACATTGCTAACGGAGTGTGCGATGACGGCGCGGTTGAGTGAGACGTACCGGATTGGTGATCTGGTTGAGATTGTGTTCGATATAAACGGCAGTCAGCAGTGGCTGGCAGGCCATGTAGTTGGTTTGCAGCACCCTGGCCTGTGGGTGCGCCTGCCTGGCGGCAGCATGTGGTTTGTGACCAATACCCGTAAGATTCGACCGGCGCCGGCTGGCGCTGGTCAAGAAAGTGAATGAGATGCTATCACTGACAACGGCCCTGGCCCTGCGCGAGGCAGGCCTGGCATGGACCCCCCAAAACCTGGATTTCTTTGCGATCCCTATGCCCGAGTTTGAGGGCCAGGTGTTCGCCATCAACGACATGACGATTCTGGCCGAGCCGCTCTACGGCCAGCCGGCTATCACCTTCCACGGTTCGGTGGAGTGGGCGCTGGATCATGTGTGGCTGGGCGAGGTGATCTGGCTGCCGAGGGAGGAGCAGTTGCGCGAGTTGCTGGAGGATCGACTGCTGGGTGAAACACAGCCGGCGCTGACGTTGGAGACCTCGCGCTACGGCTATCGCTGCTCCATCGCCTGGCGCGAGGAGGTGCTCTCCTTCGAGGCATTCGAAGCCAGCGAGGCCTATGCAACCGCGCTGTTGCACACGTTCTTGACCTGAGTGCGTGTAGCGGCTGCGCAGCGCTTGCGCAGCGAAAGAGTTGTGGTATAATTGCGCCCTAATTGGCCTGGACATCGCCAATGCCTGTCAGAGCTATCTCCTCCAGCGCCGCCAGCGCCCAACGGCGGCACCATGATCAATTCTTGGCCGTTCAGCGAACCAGCGTCGCTTCGCTTCCTTAGCACCTTCGGGGTGCATCTCATTCCTGCCAGGAGGTTTCCACCATGAAGAGGACACTGATCGCACTGTTCGTTTTGGCGCTGTTGGTCACGGCCTGCACAGCGCCTACCGCCGCGCCAGCGCCGGCTCCGGCTGTTGAAGCGCCAGCGGCGCCCCCTGCCGCCGAAGAGCCGGCTGCCCCTGCCGCAACAGCCAATGCCGCCTGCGTCATCCACGTAGGGCCGATCAACGACAACGGCTGGACCCAGGCCCATCACGAAGGGCTTGTGGCTGCCACTGAGGCTGTTGGCTGGCAACTCAAAGAGGTTGAGAGCATTTTCAACCCCTCTGACGTGGAGCGCATCACCCGCGAGTTTGCCCAATCGCCGGAGTGCGCTGTGGTCGTCGGCACGGCCCAGAACTTCGATCCCGACATGCGCAAGGTCGCGGCCGAGTTCCCTGACAAGCCGTTCCTGATTCTGCACGGCGAAGCGCCCGGCAGCAACATCGGTGTCTATTTCGGCCGCATGTACATCCCGCGCTACCTGACCGGCATCCTGGCTGGCTCTATGACCGAAAGCAAGATCATCGGTTTCGTCGGCGCCTTCGAGAACAACCCACAGGTGGCGCGCGGCCGCGATGCCTTCATCAAGGGCGTGGCTGAGGTCTGCCCCGAGTGCGAGGTCAAGGTAGTCTACACCAACAACTGGTTCGATCCACCCGCTGAGACCGAAGCGGCTGCCGCCCTGATCGGCGCCGGCGCAGACATTCTGGCCCAGCACCAGGACTCCGACGCCGTGCAGCAGCGCGCCGCTCAGGCCGGCGTCATGGGCATCGGCTACGACTCCGACATGCAGAAGACCGCCGGCGACGGCGTGCTCACCAGCCCGGTCTGGGACTGGGCGCTCTACTACCTGCCGCAGTTCCAGGCCATCGTGAATGGCACATGGCAAGGCGAGTGGTACTGGGCCCCCGAAGTCGCGGCGCTGGCCCCCTTCTCCGCGCGGGTTCCCGACAACGTCCGAGCCCTGGTCGCCGAGTACCAGCAGAAGATCCTCAACGGCGAGATTACCATCTTCGACATGCCCGACGAGGAGCTGTGGGGCTATGGCACTCAGTAAGCCAGCCGGGCCGTTCAGAGCCTAGACCTCTCGAGCCGTGAAACGCAGTCCGTCAATGAGGACGGATTGCGTTTCACGGTTTGATTCCATTCTCAGGAGGTAAGCATCCTTGCAACCCTTCGACTATGTCAAACCCCGAACGCTGGCAGACGCCAGCGCGCTGCTGCTGGAACACAACGGCAGCGCGCGGCCATTCGCCGGCATGACCGACCTGCTGATCCGCATCGAGCGCGGCTTCGTCCATCCGCAGGTGGTGGTGGACATCAAGGCCCTGCCCGGCATGCGTGATCTACTGGTGGTGCGCAACGGCCGCGAGAGCGTGCGCATCGGCGCGGCCGTCCTCATGAACCAGGTCGCGCTCAGCCCGATCGTGCAGAGCGGCTGGCCGCTGCTGGCCGAGGGCTGCGCCTCAGTGGCCTCGTACCAACTGCGCAACCGGGCCACGGTGGGCGGCAACCTGTGCAACGCCTCGCCCGCGGCCGACAGCGCACCGGCCCTCATTTGCTACGGCGCCAGCGCGCACATTTTCGGCCCCGACGGCGAGCGTGAGCTCCCCCTGGAGCAGTTCTTCCTCGGCCCCGGCAAGACCGCCTTGCAGCGCGGCGAGCTGCTGACCGCCGTTATCGTGCCCGCGCCGCCGGCTGGCGCGGCCGGCCACTTCCTCAAGCTGGGCCGCACGGCCGTGGGCGATATTTCGGTCATGAACGTGGCCGTGCTGGGCTGGCCGGACCCCAGCGCGCCGTCGGGATCAAGCTGGCGGATTGCCCTTGGCTCGGTCGCGCCCACCGTGATCCGCGCGCCCGAGGCCGAGCGCCTGCTCAGCCTGGACACCTCGCCCGCCGGCCTCGAAGCCGCCAGCCAGGCCGCCGCCGCCGCCGCCCGCCCCATCGACGACATCCGCGCCACCGCCGCGTATCGCACCGACATGGTGCGGGTGCTGACGCGGCGGGGGGTGGAGCGGGTGTTGGCGGAGATCAGCAGATAATGGTCAATGGTCAATGTCCAACGTTCAATTGTCAATGATCGGACCCGGAGCGCAGCGATGCACTGGCCATTCCGGGACATTGACAATTGACAATTGGCCATTGAACATTGACCATTTCTCTGGAGACTTTGCATGAAACACGACATCACCTTCACCGTCAACGACGAGCCCTACAGCATCACCGTGCAGTCGCACCACACGCTGCTGCACGTGCTGCGCGAGCAGTTGGTGCTGACGGGCACCAAGAACGGCTGCTCCGAGGGGGAGTGCGGGGCCTGCACCGTGCTGATCGACGGTGAGCCGGTCAACTCCTGCCTGGTGCTGGGCGTCGAGGCCGACGGCCACGCCATCACCACCGTCGAGGGGCTGGCCGTCGACGGCCACCTGGCCCCCATCCAGCAGACCATGGTCGAGCTGGGCGGCACCCAGTGCGGCTTCTGCACCCCCGGCATCCTGATCGCCGCCCACGCCCTCTTGCAGCGCAACCCCGATCCCAGCGAATACGACATCCGCGCCGGCCTGGTGGGCAACCTGTGCCGCTGCACGGGGTATACGCGCATTGTCGATGCTGTACGAGAGGCGGCGCGCTTGCAGCGCCAGCCAATGGCGGGTTGAAATCACATGGACACCGTAGAAGTCCGTCCGGTCATCGCAACGCCCTACGAGGATACGTTCGGGATGTTTCGTGACGACCCAACCTTCACCGAATTCTTGGCTGAGGTCGAGAAATACCGGCAACAGGGTAACGGCTCAGAAGTTCAACTTCTTGGAGAAGTTGAACTTCTTCGCCTCCAGCGAGCGCTTCCCCCTGACCCGTAACTCGTAACACGTAACCCGGACGCGCACACTCGAGACGCAATTCCGAGTTACGAGTTACGCATTACGTGTTACGCCAAGGAGCAACCCATGGCAATCAAAAAAACAACCATCGTCGGCCAGTCCTTCCCAAGGGTCGAAAGCAACGCCAAGGTGACGGGCGCGGCGCAGTATGTGGACGACATGCAGTTTGGGCCGAATCTGCTGCACGGCCGGCTGAAGCGCAGCACCGCGCCCCACGCGCTGATCAAGCGCATCGACGTCAGCAAGGCCAAGGCGCTGCCGGGCGTGCGGGTAGTGGTGACGGGCCAGGACTACCCCGGCCTGACCGGGCTCTACCTGTCCGACCGGCCGACCTTCGCCGTGGACCGGGTGCGCTTCGTCGGTGAGCCGGTGGCCGGGGTGGCGGCCGACACGCCGGAGCTGGCCGAGCTGGCCTGCGAGCTGATCGAGATCGAGTACGAGCCGCTGCCGGGCGTCTTCGACCCGGAGTTCGGCGCCAGCGCTGCCGCGCCGCTGCTCCATCCCGACCTGATGGACTACGCCGGCGCGCCTTTCATCTTCCGCCAGCCCGGCACCAACATCAGCAACTGGTTCAAGGTGCGCAAGGGCGATATGGAGGCGGGCTGGGCCGAGGCCGCGCATATCTACGAGCACACCTACCGCGTGCCCCACGTGCAGCACGTGCCGCTGGAGACCCACGCGGCTGTGGCCCAGGTGGACGGCAACGGCAAGATCACCCTGTGGAGCGCCAGCCAGTCTCCCTTTGCCCAGCGCAACCTGATCGCCAAGAGCCTGGGCATCAGCCATGCCAGGCTGCGCGTCATCACGCCCTACGTGGGCGGCGGCTTCGGCGCCAAGGCCGGCGTCAGCATGGAGGGCGCCTGCGTGGTCATGGCCCTCAACGCCAAGGGCCGGCCGGTCAAGCTGGTCATGTCGCGCGCCGAGGAGTTCTACACCACCTTCGTGCGCCAGGGGCTGGTGGCCAAGATCAAGATGGGCATGGCCGCCGATGGCCGCATCACCGCCATGCAGAACACCTACTACTGGGACGGCGGCGCCTACACCGAATACGGCGTCAACATCACCCGCGCCGCCGGCTACAGCAGCACCGGCCCCTATTTCGTGCCCAACGTTCACGCCGACTCGCTGTGCGTCTACACCAACCATCCCATCGGCGGCGCAATGCGCGGCTTCGGCATGCCAGAGATTCACTGGGCCATCGAGCAGCACATCGACCGCATGGCCGAGCAGCTCACCCTGGATCCGGTGCAGGTGCGCCTGCTGAACTGCCTCAAGGAGGGCCAGGAGACGGTGACGGGCATGATCATGCACCCCACCGGCCTCAGCCAGTGCATCGCCAAGGCAGCCGAGGCGCTGGACTGGGGCAAGCCCAGCCGGCCCAGCGGGCCGGGCAAAAAGCGCGGCAAGGGCATCGCGGCCATGTGGAAGGCGCCGGCCATGCCGCCCAACCCCGGTTCGGCCAGCACCATCCGCTTCAACGAGGACGGCACCTGCCTGGTCAACATCGGCGGCGTGGACATGGGCCAGGGCACGCTGACCATCGCGGCCCAGCTCGCGGCCGAAGGGCTGGGCATCCCCATTGAGGACGTGCGCGTCAACACCGTGGACACCGACTACTCCCCCTATGAGTGGCAGACCGTGGCCAGCCGCCTGACGTGGAGCATGGGCAACGCCATCCTGCGCGCAGCCGACGAAGCCAAGACGCAGATCATCCAGATGGTGGCCGAGGTGTGGAACGAGGACCCGCAGGACCTGGACATCATCGACGGCCACGTGGTCAGCTACGCCACCGAGGAATCGGCGCCGCTGAAGAACATCGTGGTCTACGGCATGCAGAAGCCGGACGGCACCTGGGCCGGCGGGCCGGTGGTCGGCAAGGGGCGCTTCATGCCCACCTACGTCACGCCGCTGGACGCCGAGACCGGCCAGGGCCCGCGGGCAGTAGTCCACTTCACCACCGGCGCGCAGGCGGCCGAGGTGGAGATCGACGAGGAGACGGGCGAGATCCAGGTGATCAAGATCGTCTCGGCTTACGATGTGGGCAAGGCCATCAACCCGGACATGGTCAAGACGCAGATGGAGGGCGGCGCGGTGCAGGGACTGAGCACGGCGCTGCTGGAGAGCATCATCCTGCGCGACGGCCAGCCGCTCAACCCCAGCTTCACCGACTACCGCATCGCCACGACCATCGACGCGCCGGTCGAGATGGAGAATATTATCGTCGAGGTGCCGCAGGACGACGGCCCCTACGGCGCGAGGGGCATCGGCGAGCACGCCATGGTGCCCACCGCGCCGGCCATCGCCAACGCCGTGCGCGCAGCCGTGGGCGTGGAGATCGACTCGATGCCGATTACCAGTGAGAAAGTGTGGGCGGGTATCAGGGACCGGAAGTAGACAAGAAACTGGTGTGACGAACGTCACAGGGAGCTGGCTGGTGTTGGCCGGCTCCCTGTAGTTTTCCGGGGTCGTTACGGCGATTGGTGCTTTTTGGTTGTGGTGAGTATAATACGCATGTTCTATTCCAGCCGCTTGCACCTGCCCGGTCGTTATGTGCCATAGTCAATAGGGTGCTTCAGGGAGATTGCCATGCCGTCGATCCAGTTCAAAGGCAAATCGATTGTCAGTTCCTACCACCTGACCGTGCCCTACCGGCAGTTGATCCCGGACGAGGCGCGGTCGCTGCTGGCGCCGGAGGAACCGGCCTCGCTGCGGGGCAACCTGATCGTCCATGGCGATAATCTACACGCGCTCAAGGCGCTGCTGCCCTCGTTCGGCGGCCGGGTGAAGGTGATCTACATCGATCCGCCGTACAATACCGGCAACGAAGGCTGGGCCTACAACGACAACGTGGCTCATCCGATGCTGCAGGAATGGCTGAAGCAGGTGGTCGATCGGGAGGACCTGACCCGCCACGACAAATGGCTGAGCATGCTGACCCCGCGGCTCAAGCTGCTGTGGGAGTTGTTGCGCGAGGACGGCGTGATCTTCGTCTCCATCGACGACAACGAGGCGCACCGGCTGCGGATGCTGATGGATGAGATCTTTGGGGAAGAGAACTTTGTGACCAACATCATCTGGCAGAAGATATTCTCACCGAAGAATACGGCGAAGTACTTCTCGGAGGATCACGACTACATCTTGGCGTATGCAAAGAGCATCGAGAACTGGAAGCCAAATCTTCTGGAGCGGAGTCAAGAAGCCATTGATAGATACGAGAATCCTGACAATGACCCCCGTGGACCATGGTCCTCGAGCGACCTAACAGCTCGAAACTACTATAGTCTTGGAACATACGAAGTTACCAGTCCAACAGGCAAGACCTTTCGGCCTTCTGTGGGCAGGTATTGGCTTGTTTCACGCGATAATTTCATAAAGAAGGACTCGGATAACCGTATCTGGTGGGGCGCTGGCGGCGACAACATGCCCCGACTAAAGCGATTCCTCTCCGACGTGAAACAAGGAGTTGTGCCGCAAACCCTGTGGCTCTATCGAGATGTAGGGCATACACAAGAAGCCAAGCAAGAACTCAAGGCATTGATCGATTTCGAGGACTCAGAGTCCGTGTTCATCACGCCCAAGCCCACTCGTTTGATCCGACGGATCCTGGATGTTGCATCTGACGAAGACTCCATCATCCTCGACTCCTTCGCCGGAAGTGGTTCCACTGGCCACGCGGTATTGGCTCAGAACGCGGAGGACGGCGGCAACCGTCGCTTCATCCTGGTGGAGCAGGAAGACTACGCCGACACGCTGACGGCTGAACGCATCCGGCGCGTGATCCAGGGAGCGCCGCAGGCCAAAGACAAGGCGCTGCAAGCGGGCCTGGGCGGCTCGTTCACCTTCTGCACGCTGGGCCCCAACTTCGACGACGAGACCCTGCTCAAGGGCGGCCTGCCCTCCTACCAGGAAATGGGGCGCTTCGTCTTTTTTACATCCACCGGCGAGAAGCTGGACGAGAGCCAGATCGACGAGCCGCGCTGCTACCTGGGCGAGAGCAGCCGCTACTCGGTCTACCTGATCTACCAGCCCGACATCGAGTACCTCAAACGTACGCCGCTGAACCTCGACTTCGCCATGCACCTGCCGCCGGCCACCGGCAAGCCGCGGCTGGTGATCGCCTCGCACAAATACCTGGACGAGAACCGCATGGCAGAATACCGCATCGAGTTCTGCCAGTTGCCCTGGGGCATCTACCGCTATCGGGCTGCGTAGCGCAGCGCGTTAGCAAACAAGGTGCAGGCTGACCATGCAGCTCAAAGAGTACCAGCAGACAACCGTCGAGCGACTGCGCGCGTACCTGAAGGCGCTCACTGCCGAGCGCCAGAAGGCGCGCCAGATCGCCGAGTTGGGCATCGACCTCAAATACAAGTGGGATGAGGCGGCCTGGGAGCAAGTGGCCCCCAAGGAGACCTACCACGCGCGCCACACCCCTGGCGGCGATCCTGTGCCCAACGTCTGCCTGAAGATCCCTACGGGCGGCGGCAAGACCCTGATGGCTGTCGAAGCCATCGACCTGATCAACACCCAGTACCGGGGGATGCGGACCGGCTTTGTGCTGTGGATCGTGCCCACCACGCAGATCTACAACCAGACCCTGGCTGCGCTGCGCGACCGCGGCCACCCCTACCGCGTGCGGCTGAACCTGGCCAGCGGCGACCGCACCCTGATCCTGGAGAAGAACGCTGTTTTCACGCCGGACGACGTGCGGGACAACCTGGTGGTACTGCTGCTGATGCTGCCCTCGGCCAACCGGCAAGTCAAGGAAACCCTGCGCATCTTCAAGGATCGCGGCGGCTTCGAGAGCTTCTTCCCGCGCGAGGATGAGTACCAGGCGCATGCCAGGCTGCTGCAAGCCACACCCAACCTGGACACCTTCGACCAGGGCGGTGGCATCGCTGCGGCCACGGTCAAATCCTCTCTGGGCAACACGTTGCGCCTGCTGCGGCCGCTCATCATCATGGACGAAGGCCACAAGGCCTACGGCGAGTTGGCGCAGAACACGCTGCTGGGCTTCAACCCGGTTTTCATCCTCGAGCTTTCGGCGACGCCGCCGGCGCAGGCCAACAAACTGGTGAAGATCACCGGCCAGGACTTGCTGGCCAGTGACATGATCAAGCTGGACATCAACGTGTACAACCGGGCCAGCGGCGATTGGAAGGACACGCTGCTGGCCAGCATGGTGCATCGCAACAAGCTGGAGGAGATCGCTGCCGACCACGAGCAAAACGCTGGCGGCCCACACATTCGCCCCATCTGCCTGATCCAGGTCGAACGCACCGGAGCCAAGCAGCGGGAAGCAGGCTTGATCCATGCTGAAGACGCGCGGGAGTTCCTGCTCAAGAACGGCGTGCTGCCCAACCAGGTTGCCGTCAAAAGCAGCGAGAAAGACGAGATCGAGAAGATCGACCTGCTGGACCCCAATTGCCCGATTCGCTACATCATCACCAAGCAAGCGCTGCAAGAGGGGTGGGATTGTCCCTTTGCCTACATCCTGACCGTCCTTACCAATCCTCGCCAGGCGTCCACCAGCATCACCCAGTTGGTTGGCCGGGTGCTGCGCCAACCCTATGCCCGGAAGACGGGCGTCGTCGAATTGGACGAGAGCTACGTCTACTGCTTCCGCGACAAAACCGGTGACGTAATACGGGCTGTGCGCGCCGGTCTCGACGCCGAAGGCATGAGCGACCTGGCTGGTCGAGTGGTGTCGAGCGACGGCGGCGCGCAGCGTGCGGAATTCGCGATTCGCAGCCAGTTTGCCGACCTCGTTGGCAACGTCTATCTGCCCTGCTTCGTGGTGCGCGACCAGGCCACCGGGAGTTGGCGTGAGGTTGGCTACGAAATGGATATCCTCAGCCGGATCGATTGGGATGCCATCGACTTGAGCCGTTTCGACACGCTGCAACTCAACCCCACGCGCACCGAAGATAACAAGGTGGCCGTCGGCCTTGAAGGCCTGGCCGATGCACTGCGGCCGACAGCGGCTGTGGATATGCCTCTCGACCTGGTGCTAATTGCGCGACAGGTGAGCGACTTGGCGCCTAGCCCTTGGCGAGCCTACGAGTTCGCCGAAGCGGCCGTTGCGCGTCTACGCCAGCGCTACAGCGACGACTACATCCGCCGCGACCTGGCATATGTGATTGAGCAGTTGAAGGATGTGCTCTTGGAGCAAAGAATCGTCCGGGCCAAGCAGGTTTTCAACGACCTGATTCAGGCCAACGAACTGCGCTTCATCTTGCTGTCCAGTTGCCGGCAGACCGCTGTGCCAGATAAGATCAGCGCCCCGGCCACGGCGCCCTTGATCGATGAGCGAGGTCAACAGCCGCAGTTGTCGCTCTTCGACTACCGCGCTGATGAGTTCAACGACTATGAACGCGATGTCGTGCTCTACCTGGATCGACAGAACTGGGTCTTAGCCTGGTCTCGCAACTTCTCCAGAATGGGCTACAGCATTCAAGGCTGGAAGTCACGCGTCTACCCGGACTTTGTCGTGTTCTCCAAGCCCGAATCCGAGTTCACGAGCGTATACGTGCTGGAAACCAAGGGCGTCCAACTCATGGGCAACGAAGACACCGTCTACAAGCAAGAGCTGTTTGCGCTGTGCAATGAGCTATGCCAACCGCGGCCATGGAACGAGGTCAGCCAGGAAATGGCGATGCACCACGTGCAATTCCAGGTAATCCCCGAGAATGGGTGGCGGCAGGCCATCGAGCAGATGGCCTGCGAACGCAGTTGACCCCGTTGCTATGCATCCCCACGCCGGTCCGTTATTCTTGGTCGATTGCTGCCTTGCGCCGTGGGCCTTTGACATTTGCCTCTACATGGATAAAATGATCCATGCTGCTCCACAGGGGCAGCATGTCGTTTTATCACGCGCGACGTTTCAGGCGCCGGGTGCTGGATGAGCCCTTCATCCAGACGCCCGGCGCCTGGCTAACCCATGGAGGCCGGCCCCGGCATGAAGATCGCCAGACCAACCACTGCGGCGGAGATCCGCCAGGCATTTCTAGACTATTTCGAGGAGAAGGGGCATACCCGTGTGCCCAGCGCGCCGCTGGTGCCCCACGGCGACGACACGCTGCTCTTCGTCAACGCGGGCATGGTGCCTTTCAAGGACGCCTTCCTGGGCCTGGAGAAGCGGCCCTACGTGCGCGCGGCCAGCAGCCAGAAGTGTATGCGCGTCAGCGGCAAACACAACGACCTGGAGGAGGTTGGCCCGTCGCCCCGCCACCACACCTTCTTCGAGATGCTGGGCAACTTCTCCTTTGGCGACTATTTCAAGCGCGAGGCGATCCACTACGCCTGGGAGGCGCTGACCACAGTCTTCGGCCTGCCTGGCGAGCGGCTGGTGGCCACGGTGTTCAGCGACGACGACTACGCCTTCGGCGTGTGGCAGAACGAGATCGGCCTGCCGGCTGAGCGTATCCTGCGCATGGGCGAGAAGACCAACTTCTGGTCGATGGGCGACACCGGCCCCTGCGGCCCGACCAGCGAGCTGCACTACGACTGGGGCGCGGCGGCCTGCACCTGCGGCCAGCCCGACTGCAGCGTGGCGCTGGACAACGGCTGCGCCCGCTGGCTGGAGGTGTGGAACCTGGTCTTCATGCAGTTCAACCAGGACGCCAGCGGCGTGCGCACCCTTTTACCCAAGCCGGGCGTGGACACCGGCATGGGGCTGGAGCGGTTGGTCTCGGTGATTCAAGGCGCGGCGGCTAACTACGACACTGACCTGTTCCGGCCGCTCATGCGGCGTGTGCAGGAGCTGCTCGGCCACGACGACGCCCAGATGGCCGCTCAGATCGTCTCTTATCGCGTCATTGCCGACCACGCCCGCGCCATCACCTTCCTGATCGGCGACGGCGTGCTGCCGGGCAACGAGGGGCGCAACTACATCTTGCGCCTGGTGCTGCGCCGCGCGGCCCGCTATGGCCGGCTGCTAGGCTTTAGCGAACCTTTCCTGCACCAGGTCAGCCGCACCGTCATCGACCAGATGGGCGCCGCCTACCCGGACCTGGTCGATCGGGCCGATTTCATCCTCTCAACCATCAAGCACGAAGAAGAGCGCTTCCTGCGCACCCTGGACCTGGGCCTGGCCTTGCTGGAGGAGCTGATCGCCGAGGTCAAGGCGCAGGGCCAGACCGTGCTGCCCGGCGACGCGGCCTTCCGCCTGTGGGACACCTACGGCTTCCCGCTGGACCTGACGCGCGACATTGCCACGGAGAACGGCCTGTCCATTGATATGGTCGGCTACCGCGCGGCTTTGGAGCAGCAGCGCCAGCGCGCCCGCGCTGCGGCCCAGTTCGGCGGCGGCGAAGGCAAAGACCTGAGCGTCTATGCCGCGGTGCTGGATAACTTACCGGCTGGCGGTGTGGAACACCTTTACCTGCTGGCAACTGAAACCGAAACCGCAGTGGCTGCCCTCATTGCCGGCGGCGCGCGGGTCTCCGAGGCCCACGCCGGCCAGCAGGTCGAGATCGTCCTGGCCCAGACCCCCTTCTACGTGGAGAGCGGTGGCCAGGTCAGCGATACGGGCGTCATTCACAGCGCGGCCGGCGTGTTTCCGTCCTGGGAAATCGCAATCAACGACACGCGGCGGCCAGTGGCCGGCGTCATCGTCCACAGCGGCCAGGTGACGCGCGGGACTGTGACCGAGGGCGCGGCGGCTGTGGCTGCTGTGGACGCGGCGCGGCGCTGGGATATCATGCGCAACCACACGGCGACCCATCTGCTGCACGCGCAACTGCGTCGCGTGTTGGGCGCGCACGTGCATCAGGCTGGCTCGCTGGTTGCGCCCGACCGTTTGCGCTTCGACTTCACCCATCCTGGCATGGTTTCGCCGCAGGATCTGGCCGCCATCGAGCAAAGCGTCAACGACTGGATTTATCGCAACGACCCGGTGAGTTGGCGCTGGATGGCCTACAAGGATGCGGTTGCGACCGGCGCGATGGCCCTCTTCGGCGAAAAGTATGGCGATGAGGTGCGCGTTGTCGAAATCGGCGCGCCCTCCGCACCAGCTTCCCAATCCACCAGTCTACCAGCGTCCCCCCTCAGCCGCGAGCTCTGCGGCGGCAACCATGTGAACAACACCGCTGAAATCGGCGTGTTTCATATCGGCAGCGAGGGCAGCGTTGGCTCTGGCGTGCGCCGTATCGAGGCTGTCACCGGCCGCGGCGCCCATGCCCTGTTGCAAGAGCGGCTGGACTTGCTGCATCGCACGGCTTCGGCTTTGGGTGTGCCTGAAACCGAGGTTGACCACAAGGTGCAGGCGTTGTTGGAGCAGGTCTCTGGCCAGCAAAAGGAGCTGGCTCGGCTGCGCCAGCAACTGGCCCGCCAGGAGTTCCAGAGCTTGCTGGCCCAGGTGGTCGAGGTCGCCGACGGCATCCCCGTGCTGGCCCAACAGGTGGCTGCGGCCGACGCTAACGTCATGCGGCAGATGACCGACTGGTTCAGGAACCAGCTCGGTTCGTGCGTCGTCGTGTTGGGAGCAGGCATCGACGACAAGCCGCAGTTGGTCGCCGCTGTCACCGACGACCTGGTGCAGCGCGGCGTCCATGCTGGCAAGCTGGTGCAGGCCATCGCCAAGAAGCTGGGCGGCGGCGGCGGCGGCCGGCCCAACCTGGCCCAGGCTGGCGGCGTCGACCTGGCCGGCCTGCCGGCCGCCCTGGCTGAAGCGCCCGGCCTGGTAGCGCAGCAACTGGCCGCCTTGTAGGTCCGGTTGTCAACCGGACTGGCCGCCTTGTAGGTCCGGTTGTCAACCGGACTGGCCGCCTTGTAGGTCCGG
>CAZVGR010000036.1:0-4026 GCA_964626845.1 uncultured Anaerolinea sp. | reverse complement strand
TTATCAACTGGACATCTCTGACAAACGCGTACGTCCGGTTGATAACCGGGCCTACTTTCGGACGACCATGAGAAGCTCGACTTCTCCGAAGAAGTCGAGCTTCTGAGAGCCTATGACCCAAGATACTACATCCGAGCCGGCCGAGCTGGCCATCACGCTGCCTGAGCGCGCGTTGGTCGAAACGGAAGCTCGCACGCTGGATGGACAAACTTACGACGCCACCGCGACTCATGTGCTTGAGGCCCCCGCGGATATCAGCGCGGCCGGCCTGCGCCAGTTGCTGCGCCAGGTTGAAAGCGGCCGGGTAATTTTAGTTTTGACGCGCGGTCGCGCCCGCAACGGCAGCGCGCCAGCCGTAACGCGCGACTGGGCGGCCTATCAACGCGACGGCGGCCCGGCCGCCGAGACCGGCTTGGTGCTGCTGCACAGCCTGCGCCGCCAGGCCGACGCGCAAGGGGTGGATGTGGCGCTGGTGACGCGCGATGAACGGCTGCGCACTCAGGCGGCCGAGGTCGGCCTGCCTGTCTTTGGCAGCGTGCAGGGCGCGCAGGCACATCCCTGGCGTTTGGCGCCATCGCAACTAGAGTTCATACCGCCCAGCCCGGCGCGCGACGTGCGTGAGCCGGTCAGCGTTAAGCGCCGCGGCCGGCTGGTCGCTCGTTTTCGCACCGTCCAACTGGCCAGCGGCCAGCGCCGGCCGCTGCCCTTCCTGCTGGAGACGCTGCTGCTCCTGGGCGTGCTGCTGCTGTTTGTCACCGCCATCTCAGCCGTGGCAGCCTTCATCGTGCCTGCGGCCACTGTTCGTCTGGTGCCGGCCAAAGAGCCGCTGGCTGAGACGATCACCGTCACTGCCCGTTCCGACGTGGAAGCAGCCAACATGAGCCAGCGGGTGCTGCCGGCGCGGCGCATCGGCCAGCGTGTCGAGGTGGAGGGGACGATCCAGGCCACTGGGGTCGAGTTCGCGCCTGACCAGCCAGCGCAAGGCGTGGTGGTCTTTACCAATCGTCGGGCCGAGGCGCAGCAGATACCTCCCGGTACCGTGGTTGCCACCTCCACCGGCAGCAACGTCAGCTTTGAGACCGTGCAGCCGGTCACGCTGCCCGGCGGCGTGGGATCGCAGGTGACGGCGCCGATCCAGGCGCTGGAGCCTGGCCCGGTCGGCAATGTGCGCGCCTTCAGCATTAACACTATCGTCGGCCCGTTGGCTGTCACGGCCAATGTCATCAACCCCTCCGGCGCCTCTGGCGGCAGCGTCATCGAGGCGCCCGTGGTCAAGCAGGCCGACAAAGACGCGCTGCGCGCCCAGTTGGAGGGACAGGCTCGCCAGAAAGCCTACCTGGCCCTGGGCGAGCTGCTGCGTGAGGGCGAGTTTGTGCCGTCAGAGACCGTTGGCACGCTGGTGATCGACGAGACCTATGACCGCTTTACCGACGAGGCAGCCGACGAGGTGACCCTGCGGCTGCGCATGTTGGCGACCGCGTTGGCGGTTGACGGCGCGGCGGCTGACGAGATGGCGCTGCGCGCGATGGGCGAGAAGATCCCGCGCCGCAGCCAGATGCTGAGCGACTCGGTGCGCTTTAACCGCGGGCCGGCGACAGTTTCTCAGGAAGGCGATGTGGTCGTGATCAGCTTCCCGAACACGGCCAGCAGCGTGGTTGTGCTGGACATCGACCCGGCCGCGGTGCGTTCCGCCATCCGGGGCATGCGTCCGGCCGAAGCCATTGCCGCCATGCAGGCCAACTGGCGCTTGCAGACCGCGCCGGAGCTGACGCTGGGGCCAGACTGGATCGAGCCGCTGCTGCGTCGTTTGGATTTCGACTGGCTGCCGTTTCCAGTGGCCGACCGGGTGCCTTGGCTGCCCTTTCGCACGCAGGTCAATGTCCAGCTCGGCAGCCAGTAGCGCCGGCGGCCATCCTCCGGCCAGCAACGAGACCATGATCGACAGCACAGAAATCCCCTCTCCTGGCGCGCTGCCGTCCACTGGCCGGCTGCTGGCGCTGGATGTAGGCGACAAGCGGGTTGGCGTGGCCGTGTGCGACGAAACGCAGATGCTGGCTTCGCCGTTGGCCGTGCTGGAGCGCCGCTCGCGCGCTGATGACCTGGCGCGGCTCGGCCGGCTGGCCGAGGAGCAGCGCGTGGTGGGCCTGGTGGCCGGCCATCCGCTTAACATCGATGGCAGCGCAGGCCCGCAGGCCCAGCATGCCGCCCGCTATGCTGCGCGTGTGGCTGCGGCGTTGGCCTTGCCGCTGCTGCTGTGGGATGAATACGGCTCCAGCCAGGAAGCAGCCGCACGCAGGGCGCATCTATCCCGCCGCCGCCGCCGTGCGCCGCTGGACGCTGAAGCGGCAGCGGTGATTTTGCAGGACTATCTGGACGCAGAGCGGGCACGGTCAGAGACCGGCCCGAGCGTGTGTGATTTATCATGATTGATCAGCAACAACCTCCGCCTTCTCATTCCATTAAACGCCGGACGGTGGGTGCGATGCCGCAGCCGCGCGTGCTGCCGCGGCGCGCCCGCAGGCCGCTCTACGCCGGCCAGAAGCCCCGGCCGGCCGAGCGCCCACCGGCGCCTTGGTACCTGCGCTGGCTCGACCCGCGCATCTATCTGCGACTGGCTATCACCGTGGTGACGCTGGGCGCTGTGGCGATGATGCTGGTGCTCAGCCGCCAGCATCTGATCGAGCAGTGGCAGGCGCAGCCTGAACCCGTCGAGGGGCTGGTGCGTTCCGGCCAGGTGGCCGGCCAGACCTTGAGCCTTGACAACCTGGAAGACAGCCTGATCGGCCTTTATTTGCGGGTGCAACAGCCGGTGTTGGCCGCGCCCGCCGGCAGCAGCACGCAGCCCGTGCCCTTCACCATCGAGTTGGGCGAGACCGCCACCAGCGTGGCCGAGCGCTTGCAGGAGATGGGGCTGGTCAGCGATGCGGGGCTGTTCCGGCTCTACATGCGCTACAACGGCATCGATCAGAAGCTGGAGGCGGGCGACTTTGAGCTGACCTACACCATGGCGATGCCAGAGATCGCCCAGGCCCTGCAATCTGCCCTGGTGCGCGAGGTGACAGTGACGGTGCCTGAAGGGTGGCGCGCCGAGCAGGTGGCCGAGTATTTACAGCAAGAGGGCATCATGGACGCCGAGAGTTTCATGGCGGCCGTGCGCCTGGGCGATCCGGTTGCGCTGGGGATTGGCAGCTATGACTTCCTGCGCGGCCGTTCTGCCCGCGCCAGCCTGGAGGGCTATCTGTTCCCCGACACCTACCGCATTCCCGCGCGCGCCAGGCCGACTGATCTTTTGGGCGCCATGCTGGATAACTTCGAGTCTAAGGTGCCGCAGGAATTGCTGGTAGCCGCGTCAGCTAGCGGGCTGAGCCTGGCCGAAGTAGTGACGCTGGCTTCCATCGTCGAACGCGAGGCGGTGCAGGCCGACGAACGCCCGCTGATCGCCAGCGTCTATCGCAACCGTCTGTCCGGTTTTTGCGCTCCGGAAGTCGGCGGCGCCTATCTGCAAGCTGACCCCACTGTGCAGTATGCACGCGGCCGGCCGGGCGACTGGTGGTGGAAGCCGCAGTCGGTCGAGGAGTATCAGTTCGTCGAGAGTCCCTACAACACCTATCTCAACCCTGGCCTGCCGCCTGGCCCTATCGCCAGCCCCGGTCTGTCCGCGCTGGAGGCTGCGGTGCGGCCAGCGGAGACGCAGTATTGTTTCTTTATGGCCACCGGCGAAGATGGACGGCATGTGTTTGCCCGTACCTATGCCGAGCATCAGGCCAACGTAGCCCTCTATGGCGGTCAGTAGGCTGATCTGGAAAAGTCATGTCTCGCCAGGCATGACTTTTCTTTTGGGTGCATTCAAAATGGGTTGGTCGAGTCATTGCGAGGAGGCCGCCGACGAAGCAATCCCCACGTGGCATGACGAGATTGCTTCGGCGCAGACGCCTCGCAATGACGGGGCTTCAACCAGTTTTGAATGCACCCTTTTCTTTTTGCCGTTGTCCGGTGTACAAAGACTTCCAGTCTTGGGATCGTTGC
>CAZVGR010000035.1:0-46996 GCA_964626845.1 uncultured Anaerolinea sp. | reverse complement strand
GAGGAGACCGAGACCGACCTGTTCGGCGAGCAGGCCGTGCTGTGCGGCGGCGTCAGCGAGTTGGTCAAGTCTGCGTTCTATACGCTGGTCGATGCCGGCTATCAGCCGGAGGTGGCCTACTTCGAGTGCATGCACGAGTTGAAACTGATCGTCGACCTGTTCTACCGCGGCGGGCTGAGCTACATGCGCTACTCGGTCAGCGACACGGCTGAGCACGGCGATTACTACAGCGGCCCCAAGGTCGTCACCGACGACACGCGCGCGGCCATGAAGGATATTCTGGCCAACATCCAGAGCGGCGCCTACGCCGAGGACTGGATCGAGGAAAACGCCCAGGGCCGCCCCTGGTTCAACGCCGTGCGCGCCAAAGAGCGCGACCAGCAGATCGAAACCGTCGGCCGCCAACTGCGCAGCATGATGCCGTGGTTGGAGCCCGTTGTTGTGGAATGACAGGGTGACAAGGTGACAAGGTGACTGCCGGAATGGTAAACACCCTGGCAATTTCGTGAATCAGAAGCTTGCGAATCACTTAATCACCCAATCACCCAGTCACCCAATCACCTTGTCACCCAGTCACCTTGTCACCGTGTCATCCGAAAGGAGACTGCCTCTATGGACCCTGCCGTTACCGCTGAACGCGATGTTGTGCTGATCTTCGATACGACCCTGCGCGATGGGGAGCAGTCGCCGGGCGCGACGTTGAACATCCAGGAGAAGCTGGAGATCGCCCGCCAGTTGTCGCGCTTGGGCGTGGACATCATCGAGGCCGGCTTTCCGGCCGCGTCGCCGGGCGACCTGGACGCCGTGCGCCAGGTGGCCCAGACCGTGGGCCGCGAGCCGCGCATCGACAAGTTTGGCCGGGCCGCGCCGCCGCCGGTGATCGCCGGCCTGGCCCGCGCCAACCACGGCGACATCGACGCGGCCTGGCAGGCGGTCAAGGACGCTGACCGGCCGCGCATCCACACCTTCCTGGCTACCTCGCCGATCCACATGGAGCACAAGCTGAAGATGACGCCGGAGCAGGTGGTGGCGCGGGTGCGTGAGATGGTGGGCTACGCCCGCAGCCTCTGCCCCGACGTCGAGTTCAGCCCCGAGGACGCCGGCCGCAGCGATCCCCGCTTCCTCTACCAGGTGCTGGCCGTGGCCATCGAGGCCGGCGCGACCACGCTCAACATCCCCGACACCGTGGGCTACACCGTGCCGGTGGAGTATGGCCAACTGATCCGCGACATCCGCGAGAACACGCCCGGCGCCAAGAACGTGGTCATCTCCTGCCACTGCCACAACGACCTGGGGCTGGCCACGGCTAACACCCTGGCCGGCGTGGAGAACGGCGCGCGCCAGGTCGAGGTGACGGTCAACGGCATCGGCGAGCGGGCCGGCAACACCAGCCTGGAGGAGATCACCATGGCCCTCTTCACCCGCCATCAGGTGTACGAGGTCGACACCAACATCGTCACCCAGGAGATCCACCGCAGCAGCGACATGGTCAGCCGCTACACCGGCATGGTGGTGCAGCCCAACAAGGCTATCGTCGGCGCCAATGCCTTTGCGCACGAGGCCGGCATCCACCAGGACGGCATGCTCAAGCACAAGCGCACCTACGAGATCATGGACGCGGGCACCATCGGCCTCAGCCAGAGCAAGCTGGTGCTGGGCAAGCACTCCGGCCGCCACGCCTTCCGCGTGCATCTGGAGGAGCTGGGCTATCGGCTGAGCGAGAAGGACCTGGACGACGTCTTCCGGCGCTTCAAGGACCTGGCCGATAAGAAGAAGGTGGTCACCGACGCCGACCTACAGGCGCTGATCGGCGACGAGCTCTACCAGCCGCCGGAGGTGTGGCAGATCGAGGACGTGCAGGTCAACTGCGGCACCAACGTCATCCCCACGGCCGTGGTGCGGCTGCGTAACGTGGAGACCGGGGAGGTGGTGACCGACGCCGGCTTTGGCACCGGCCCGGTGGACGCGGTCTATGCCGGCATCAACCGGCTGGTGGGCGCGCCCAACAAGCTGGTGGAGTTCGTGATCCAGGCTATCGACCAGGGCATGGACGCAGTGGGTGACGTGACCATCCGCATCGAGTCGGAAGAGCTGGTCGGCACCATTGAACGCGCCCAAGGCGGCCGCGGCCAGCGCATCTTCAGCGGCCGCGGCATCGACACCGACATCGTCGTCGCCAGCGCCAAGGCTTACATGCAGGCGCTGAACAAGCTGCTGGCGGCCAGGGAAGAGCGCGAGTCGGTGGTGGCGATTGGAGTTTAGGAGCTTTTAGGAACTCATCGGAACTGAGAGGAACTCGGAAGAACTCACCGGAACTCGGAGACAGTTCCCCCAGTTCCCGCATTTCCCTTCTGCAAAGGAGATCATCATGTCCAACACAAATCGCACCGAGCACGAGACCAAGTCTCCCAACCGGGCCATGACCGAGTGGCTGGAGCAGCAGTACGACGAGCCGCAACAGGTGCATGGCGGGCCTGAGGCGCTGGCGTGGGATGACCACGGGCTGAAGGCGCCTGGCCTGGCGCAAGCTGTGCAGGTCTAGGGCGCGCTGACCATGTTTTGGCGCATTCTCTCTGAACTCCGCCCAAAGACTGGGCGGCCGGGCAACGACGCTCCTGCGCCACCGACTTCGCCCCTTCCGCTGAGCACCGGCACTGTGCATGCGTCCGAGGAACTGCGCGTCCTCGGCGGGTGCCACGGCTGTTCGGGCAGGCTGATTGGGCCGCCTTCGGGAGGGACAGGAGCACCGCATGCACGTAAACCTTAGCAAGCCGGGCCAGCAGCCCGGCCCCCTCTACGATCCATCCTTCGAGCACGACGCTTGCGGCACGGGCTTCGTCGTCCAGCGTAGCGGCCAGCGCAGCCACCGCGTGTTGCAACTGGCGCTGGAGGCGCTGTGCAACCACGCCCACCGCGGCGCAGTGGCGGCCGATGGCCGTTCCGGCGACGGCGCTGGCATTCTTACCCAGCTTCCCCACAAGCTGATCGCGCGCGACCTGGCCCATCTGGGAGTGCGCGCGCCAGCTCCCGGCGACGTGGCGGTGGCCATGCTTTTCATGCCGCTGCGCAATTTGGTACATCGCGAGCGCAGCCAGGAGCTGTTCCAGCAGGCCGTGGGCGAGTTCGGCCTGGAGTTCCTGGGCTGGCGCGAGGTTCCGGTCAACCTGGACGCGCTGGGCGAGTGGGCCATCAGCCTGCGGCCCTACATCGTGCAGGCGTTCATCGGCCGCCCGCCCGCCCTGGCCCCCGGCGACAGCTTCGAACGCGCCCTCTATCTGGTGCGCAAGCGGGCCACGCAGCTCTGCTGGGCCGAGAGCATCACCAACTTCTACATTGCTTCGCTGTCATCCAAGACCATCGTCTACAAGGGGCTGTTCATGGCCCCGCAACTGGCCAATTTCTACGTGGACGTGGCCGATCCCGACTTCGAGACCGCGCTGACGGTCTTTCACCAGCGCTACAGCACCAACACCTTCCCCACCTGGGAGCGCGCCCAGCCCTTCCGCCTGCTCTGCCACAACGGTGAGATCAACACCCTGCGCGGCAACATCAACTGGATGCGCGCCCGCGAGGCCGACCTGGTACGCTCGGCCAAGCCCTATTTTGGCGACGCGGTCAGCTACCTGCCGCCGGTGATCGCGGAGCGGGGCAGCGACTCGGCCATGCTGGACAACGCGCTGGACCTGCTGGTGCAGTCAGGGCGCACTATCGGCCATGCCCTCTCCATGCTGACGCCGCGCGCGTGGGAGCACGACCCGGAGCTGCCAGCCGACGTGCGGGCCTTCTATCATTACCATGCCTGCCTGCAAGAGCCGTGGGACGGGCCGGCCGCGCTGGCCTTTACCGACGGCGCGGTGGTAGGCAGCGTGCTGGACCGCAACGGCCTGCGCCCCGCCCGCTATTTGATGACCGACGATGACCTGGTGATCATGTCCTCGGAGGCCGGCTCGGTGCATGTGGATGAGGCGAGGATTGTGCGCAAGGGCCGATTGGGACCGGGCGAGATGCTTCTGGTGGACACGACCAGCGGTGAAATCCTGACCACCAACGACGTGGCGGGCAGGCTGGCGTCCGATAAGCCCTACGAACGCTGGCTGCAAGAGAGCCTGGTGAAACTGGATGACCTGCTGACGCCAGGCGGTGTTTCCCCATCGATCGCTGGCCCCAGCATGCGCTCCGCCTCGGCCCGCCGGCGCGCCGCCAGCCAGCCGGCGCCAAACGGCGATATGACAGTCGCGGCGGCCGGCGACTCCAGTCTGACCGCCTTGCAGGCCGCGTTTGGCTACAACCGCGAGGAACTGGTCGTTCTTTTCCGGCCCATGTGGCAGCAGGGCGTCGAGGCTATCGGCTCTATGGGCGACGACACGCCGGCCGCGGCGCTGTCCAACCTGCCGCGGCCGCTGTTCCATTATTTCTACCAGCGCTTCGCCGAGGTCACCAACCCGCCCATCGACCCGCTGCGGGAGGCCCAGGTCATGTCGCTCAACCAGCGCCTCGGCCGCCGCTCCAGCCTGCTCAGCCGCGGGCCAGAAGTGGTGCGCATGCTGGAGCTGGCCAGTCCGGTGTTGAGCGACCAGCACATGCAGGTGATCCGTGAGTTGAAGTATCACCTGCCGGCCGGCCGCGGCGACGACTTCCAGGCGGCCACGCTGGACACCACCTGGCCGGTGGGCGAGGGCGTGGACGGGCTGGAGGCGGCCGTCAAGCGGCTCTGCCAGCAGGCTGTGGCCGCGGTCAAGTCCGGCGCCAGCCTGCTGATCCTCAGCGACCGCGGCCTGAACCGGGAGCGCACGTTGATACCGGCGCTGCTGGCCACCTCAGCCGTGCATCAGAAGCTGATCCAGGCCGGCGTGCGCAACCAGGCCAGCTTGATTGTCGAGACCGGCGAGGCGCGCGACGTGCATCATGTGGCGGCGTTGGTCGGCTTTGGGGCCAGCGCAGTCAATCCCTGGCTGGCCCTGCGCACCGTGCAGGACGAGGTGCGCACCGCCGGCCGTCATGCCGAGGGCGTTACCCCGGCCCAGGCGGTCGAGAATACCTGCAAAGCGCTGGAGAAGGGGCTGCTCAAGATCATGTCCAAGATGGGCATCGCCACGGTGGACAGCTACTGCGGCGCGCAGATCTTCGACGTGCTGGGGCTGGCCGAGGAGCTGGTGGAGCGCTACTTCCCCGGCACGCCGGCCCGGCTGGGCGGCCTCGGCCTGCGCGACATCGCCGCCGACGTGCTGGCCTGGCACCATGCCGCTTATCCCGACGGCGACGCGCAGGCGGCGCTGGAGAGCTACGGCCTCTTCAAGTTCAAGCGTGACGGTGAGTATCACACCTACAACCCGGATGTGGTGCGGGCGTTGCATGAGGTGGTGGGGCTGGGCAAAGTGGCAGGTGGCACGCTGCCGCAGCGGCAGGTGGCAGGGAATGGCGAGAACTCAGGGGAAGGGGTTGAGGGAAAGCAGACAAAGAATGGAAACGAGGGCACGAATGGCAACGGAGCGCTCCCCGCTTCCCGCTCCCCACTCTCCGCTCCCCGCTCCCCGCTCTCCGACAGCTACCAGCGTTACGCCGAGCTAGTGCAGCGGCGGCCGGTAGCCAACTTGCGCGATCTGCTGGATTTTGCCTCGCGGCGCGAGCCTGTGCCGCTGGACGAGGTGGAGCCGGCCGAGGCGATCCTGCGCCGCTTTTCCACCGCGGCCATGTCCCACGGCGCGCTGAGCGGCATCACCCACGAGACGCTGGCCATCGCCATGAACCGGCTGGGCGGCGCGTCCAACAGCGGCGAGGGCGGCGAGGACGCAGCGCGCTACACCGACGAGCGCAACAGCAAGATCAAGCAGGTGGCCTCGGGCCGCTTCGGCGTCACCCCGGCCTACCTGATGGCGGCCGAGGAGCTGCAGATCAAGATGGCCCAGGGTTCCAAGCCGGGCGAGGGCGGCCAGTTGCCCGGCCACAAGGTCACCGAGGAGATCGCCCGCCTGCGCCACAGCACCCCCGGCGTGGCCCTGATCTCCCCGCCGCCGCACCACGACATCTACAGCATTGAGGACCTGGCCCAGTTGATCTTCGACCTGAAGCAGGTCAATCCCGAGGCGGCCGTCTCGGTCAAGCTGGTCAGCGAGGCCGGCGTAGGCACGGTGGCGGCCGGCGTCGCCAAGGGGCACGCCGACTTGATTCACCTGAGCGGCGCGGACGGCGGCACGGGCGCATCGCCGCTGAGCAGCATCAAGCACGCGGGCGGGCCGTGGGAGCTGGGGCTGGCCGAGACGCAGCACACCCTGCTGACCAACGGCCTGCGCGGCCGCGTGCGCGTGCGCGTCGACGGCGGCTTCCAGTCAGGCCGCGATGTGGTGATCGGCGCCATGCTGGGCGCGGACGAGTTCAGCTTTGGCACGGCCGCGCTGATCGCCGTGGGCTGCAAAATGGCCCGCTCTTGCCACACCAACACCTGCCCGGTGGGCGTGGCCACCCAGCGCGCCGACCTGATCGCCAAGTTCCCCGGCCAGCCGGAGCACCTGATGGTCTTCATGCACCAGGTGGCCGAGGAGGTGCGCCAGACCCTGGCCCGGCTGGGCTATCGCTCGCTGAACGAGGTCATCGGTCACGCCGAGCTGCTGACACAGGCCGTGACGGGTAGAAAAGCCAGCTATCTCGACCTCCAGCCCCTGCTGTGGACGCCCGACACCGGTCAGCCGCGGCGCAACGTAGACGCGCGTAACCCGCTTCTGGTGGGCGCGGACCTGGACGACCGGCTGGCCGAGGAGGCGCTGGACGAGCTGGCTGACTATGGCACACCCGTGCGGCTGCGCTACGCCATCGCCAACACCGACCGCACCGTGGGCGCGCGCCTGGCTGGCCAGTTGGCCAGACGCTATGGCAATGCCGGCCTGCCTGCCGGCAGCATCACCGTCGAGCTGGAGGGCACGGCCGGGCAGAGCCTGGGCGCGTTCCTGTGCAACGGCATCCACCTGCACTTGACCGGCCAGGCCAACGACTATGTGGGTAAAGGCCTGGGCGGCGGCGAGATCGTGCTGCGGCCGCAGGCCAAAACGCAGTACGCCTGGCACGAGAACGTGATCCTGGGCAACACGGCGCTCTACGGCGCGACCGGCGGCGCGCTGTTCGCGGCTGGCCGCGCGGGCGAGCGCTTCGCCGTGCGCAACAGCGGCGCGGTGGCGGTGGTCGAGGGCGTCGGCGACCATGGCTGCGAGTACATGACTGGCGGCGTTGTGGTGATCTTGGGCGAGACCGGCCGCAACTTCGGCGCCGGCATGACCGGCGGCCTGGCCTATGTCTATGACCCGGCCGATGCGCTGCCGGGCCGCTACAACCCGCAACTTATCGCCCTGCGCCGCGTGCAGCGCAGCGAGCACGAGAAGCAACTACGCACCCTCCTCCGCCAGCACACCCAGCTAACGAGCAGCCCGCGCGCCAAAGAGATCTTGGACGACTGGGACGCTGAACTGGCTAATTTCTGGCTGGTCGTGCCCAAGGAAGCGGTGGCGGCCATCGAGGCGGTGAATGAGGGTGCAGAGAAGGTTGAGAAGTAGATTGGTAAATTGGTAAATTGGTACGGTGGTCGGTCGCGCCGACACGTGTCGGTGCAAGGACGACCAATCTACCAATGTACCAATTTTCCTTTCCCAACAAGGAGCAATCATACATGACCAACAACGGTCAACCACGAACGTTATTCGAAAAAGTCTGGGATGCCCACGTGGTGGCGCAAGATGAGGGCGCGCCGGCGGTGTTGTATGTGGACGCGCATCTGGTGCATGAGGTCACGTCGCCGCAGGCCTTTGCCATGCTGCGGGAGCGCGGGCTGAAAGTGCGGCGGCCGGATCGGACGTTTGCGACCATGGATCACGCCATCCCGACGCGCAATGTCGACATAACACTGTGGCCCAGCGATGCGGCCACGCAGGTGCGCACGCTGCGTGAGAACTGCCAGGACTTCGGCGTCACCCTGTTCGACCTCGACGGGCCGGTGCAGGGCATCGTCCACGTGGTCGGGCCGGAGATGGGCATCACCCAGCCGGGCATGACCATCGTCTGCGGTGACAGCCATACCAGCACCCACGGCGCGTTCGGCGCGCTGGCCTTTGGCATCGGCACCAGCGAGGTGGGCCACGTGCTGGCCACGCAGTGCCTGTTGCAGAGCAAGCCCAAGACCTTCGCCATCAACGTCGAAGGGGAGCTGGGGCCGGGCGTGACCGCCAAGGACATCATCCTGGCCGTGATTGCCAAAAACGGCGCGGGCGGCGGCGCGGGCCATGTCTTCGAGTACCGCGGCAGCGCCATCCGCAGCCTGAGCATGGCCAACCGCATGACCATCTGCAACATGAGCATCGAGGGCGGCGCGCGGGCCGGCATGATCGCCCCCGACGAGACCACCTTCGCCTACCTCAAGGGCCGGCCCCATGCGCCGCAGGGCGCGGGCTGGGAGCGCGCTGTGGCCCACTGGCGCACGCTGGCCAGCGACGAGGGGGCGACCTTCGACCGCGAGCTCTTCCTGGACGCCGGCCAGCTCCAGCCCATGGTCACCTACGGCACCAACCCCGGCCAGGGCGTTCCGGTCACCGGCCGCATTCCCACGGTGGACGAACTGGCTGACCCGGCCGAGCGCCGCAGCCTGCTCAGCGCGCTGGACTACATGGGCCTGCGCCAGGGCCAGCCCATGCAGGGCCAGCCGGTGGACATCGTCTTCATCGGCTCGTGCACCAACAGCCGCATCGAGGACCTGCGCGAGGCCGCCGCGATCGTGCAGGGCAAGCGGGTGGCCGGCGACGTGTGGGCCATCGTCGTGCCCGGCTCCAAGGCCGTCAAGGCCCAGGCCGAGCAGGAAGGGCTGGATCGCGTCTTTCGTGAGGCCGGTTTCGAGTGGCGCGGCGCGGGCTGCAGCATGTGCCTGGCCATGAATGACGACAAGGCCGGCGCCGGCAAGTACGTGGCCAGCACCAGCAATCGCAACTTCCAGGGCCGCCAGGGTCCCGGCGCGCGCAGCCTGCTGATGAGCCCCATCATGGCGGCAGCGGCGGCGGTCAATGGGCGGGTTGTGGATGTGCGGGAGATGTTATAGGAAATGGTCAATGTTCAATTGGCAATTGTCAATGGTCAATGGCGGAACTGGCAATTGTCAATGGTCAATGGCGGAACTGGCGTGTGCATTCCGCTCTGAATTGACCATTGAGCATTGACCATTGAACATTGACCATTGAGCATTGAACATTGACCATTGAACATTGACCATTGAACATTGACCATCAGCAATTGCACTACGAGGATTCTTGTTCGTCAGCCAAGACTCTTTGATAGAGGCCGTCGCTGATACGGAATCCGGCAATGATGCGCAGTTGGTCGAGGTATGGTTTGATCTCTGCGATTAGTCCGTGGTGTTTGGCATCGATGAGCACACCGATGACGCCGATGATGTTCAGGCCAAAGTGCTGGGCCGTGCGACGACCAAGCCGTTCATCGATGATCAGCAAATCGGCGTCTGCTTCCAACGCAAGGGCAATCGCTTCAGCCTCGCCTCGATCCAGATCCTTTTGCAGGGAAAGGACAAGCTGCTGGTTCTGAACGGCTCGTCGCTCGATCCAAGATGCGTTGAGGACCAGATCGCGACCTGGATGATGGCGTCCAGCAGTCAACTCCTGCCACACGGCTTCAGGCACAACGACCTGCCCGTACAGTTGATGCACCAAGTCGATTTGCCGGATGAAAGAAAGGCTCGCCAGCGGTGATGCGTCGGATACAACGATCATAGACGACCTAGCCGCTTCAGCGTATTCAGGTCTTCCTCGTATTCGTCGATGTCGTAGTGCGCTGTGATACCACGAGCGCCTAGTAGCTGCATGAACTGCCAGATGTCCATGTCAGCCAACTCCCTGGCCTTGCCCAGAGATAGCTTGCCTTGATCAAACAGATGGATTGCCAACTCGACCTTGAGTTCAGACTTCGTCAGTCGTGTTGCCAGCAAGACATCGCTGGGTAGTTCAAGCGTGACTGTTGTCATTGATCGTCGCTCCAATCAGAATGTAGCTGCCTGGTTGCATTGTACCTGACCATAGCAGGTTTCGCAACTGGCGAGGAGTTTTTTGTGCAACCATTTACCACACTGACGAGCACCGCTGTTCCGCTGCGCGCCGAGAACGTCGATACGGATCAAATCATCCCCGCCCGCTTCCTGACGGCTGTGACCAAGGCTGGCATGGGCGACGGGCTGTTTGCGGCCTGGCGCTACGGGCCGGATGGCGCCCCCAATCGGGAGTTCGTGCTCAATCATGCCGAATACAACGGCGCCGAGATTCTGGTGGCGGGCCGCAACTTCGGCAGCGGCTCCAGCCGGGAGCACGCCGTGTGGGCGCTGACCGAGTACGGCTTCCGGGCGGTGATCGCGCCGGCCTTCGCCGACATCTTCTACAACAACTCGCTCAAGAACGGCCTGCTGCCGGTGGCCCTGCCAGAGGAGCAGGTGGCCATGCTCTGGGACCTGGTCGAGGAGCAGCCCGACATCGCGTTGACCATCGACCTGGACCGCCAGACCGTGACCCTGCCCGACGGCCAGCAGGCGTACTTCGCCATCGACCCCTACCGCAAGACCTGCCTCCTGCACGGCCTGGACGATCTGGGCTACCTGCTGTCCAAAGAGCCGGAGATTGCGGCCTACGAGCAAGGACGGGCAAGTGATGCGTAACGAGTAATGCGTAACCCGTAACCCGGATAGGCGGGAGTCGTGTCCGGGATTCTGGGTTACGAGTTACGTGTTACTCATTACGTGTTTGCCACAGCCTTCCATGCTGAGAAATCACGAAGGAACAGGTGCCATGTTACCGCTAGCACAAAAACAGCAAGCTACACTGGTCGAACCGGCCCGGCGCTTCTGGATCGATCCCGACGCCGAAGTGGCGCTGACGGCTCAGATCAACGAGCACTTTCCGCCCTTGTCCGAACCGCCCGGCATCCTGGCGGACGGCCATGTCCATCAGCAGTCGCTGCCGCTGATGGACTGCTACAACCAGGACAACCCCGACTGCATGCCGGGCCTGCCGTCGGCGCACCAAAACGGAGGCGCCGCGGCATGAAGGTGATCATTGCAGTGTTGCCAGGCGACGGCATCGGCCCCGAGGTGACGGCTGAGGCGGTGCAGGTGTTGGAGGCTGTCGGCCAGCGCTTTGGCCATGAGTTCCAGTTCGGCTACGGCCTGCTGGGCGGCTGCGCCATCGACTCCACCGGCAGCGCCTTGCCGCCTGAGACGGTCATGCTCTGCCAGGGCAGCGACGCGGTGCTGCTGGGCGCGGTGGGCGGGCCGCAGTGGGACGATCCCACGGCGCCGGTGCGGCCGGAGCAAGGGCTACTGGGCATCCGCAAGGCGCTGGGCCTGTACGCCAACCTGCGGCCGGTCAAGCTGGCGCCGGCGCTGCTGCACGCGTCGACCCTCAAGCCGGAGGTGCTGGCCGGCGTGGACCTGCTGGTGGTGCGCGAGCTGACCGGCGGCGTCTACTTCGGACCGCGCAAAGAGGCCACGCCCGACGACGAGACGGCCTACGACACCATGCTCTACAGCCGGACGGAGATCGAGCGGGTCACGCGGCTGGCGGCTCAGGCGGCGCGGGGCCGGCGCGGCCAGCTGGCCTCGGTGGACAAGGCCAACGTGCTGGCCAGCTCGCGGCTGTGGCGGCGCGTGGTGAGCGAGCTGATGGCGGCCGAATTCCCGGACGTGGCGTTGGAGCACGTGCTGGTGGACGCGATGGCCATGCACCTCCTCCGCCGGCCCGCGGCCTACGACGTGGTGCTGGCCGAGAACCTGTTCGGCGACATCCTGACCGACGAGGCCAGCATGTTGGCCGGCAGCATGGGCTTATTGCCCAGCGCCAGCCTGGGCGAGGAGTTGAACCCCCACGGCCAGCCGCGCGGGCTGTACGAGCCGATCCACGGCTCCGCCCCCGACATTGCTGGCAAGGGTGTGGCTAATCCGCTGGCGACCATCCTCAGCGCCGCCATGCTGTTGCGCCATTCGCTAGGCATGGAGGCCGAGGCGCAGGCCGTGGAAGCAGCCGTGGACGCCGTCCTGGCCGCCGGCCTGCGCACCCCTGACATCGCCGAGGGTGCGGTGGAGGTGCTGGGCACGGCGGCGATGGGCGCGGCGGTGGTGAGCCGATTGAACGGCGACGCTATTTGATCGGTACGTGCTTGATCTGGTCACGATACTTGGCCAGGTCAGTTGCCTCCCAGATCAGTTCAGGTTCTTCGATTTGCATGGTTGGGTCCTCCAACCGGCGTTATCCACCAATCGTCGGCGTTCGCCAGGACTGACGGTGCTGGTCTCGCCAGGAGTGAGTTTTGCCGCGACATATCAAAAGCGTGCAGGACGAGCACCGTCAGTCCTTTGGAAATTAACTTAACAGCTATGCCTCTACCATTCCATGAAACGCAACTACAGGTGAACACGGGCGCGCCCGGCGCACACGCCGCCCCGCGCGCCCGCTCCATCGGGTGAAGGAGTGAGAAGTTGCAAGTGGCAAGTGGCAGGTGGCAAGTCCACTGCGCAACTTGCAACTTGCAACCTGCAACCTGCAACTTGCAACTTGCAACCTGTAACTTGCAACTTGCAACCTGCAACTTGCAACCTGCAACCTTTCACCCATGGAGATCAAAATCATGCAAACACCCCCCATCTGGCTCTACGACACCACCCTGCGCGACGGCTCGCAGGGCGAGGGCGTCAACTTTTCCTGCGAAGACAAGCTGCGCATCAGCCGCAAGCTCGACGAGCTGGGCGTTCACTACATCGAGGGCGGCTGGCCCGGCTCCAACCCCAAGGACATCGAGTACTACGAGCGGGCGCGGCGCGAGCTGAACCTGAAGCAGGCGCGCGTCGTGGCCTTCGGCAGCACGGTCAAGGCCCACACCGACCCGGCCGACGACCCGCAGATCCGCCTGCTGGTGGACGCGCAGACGCCGGTGATCTGCATCTTCGGCAAGACGTGGGACCTGCACGTCACTGAGGTCCTTAGGACGACTCTCGACGAAAACCTGCGCATGATCGGCGCCAGCGCAGCTTACCTGAAGAGCCATACCGGCGAGTTCATCTACGACGCCGAGCACTTCTTCGACGGCTACAAGGCCAACCCCGACTACGCGCTGGCGACGCTGCAGGCCGCGGCCGGCAACGGCGCCGACGCGCTGGTGCTGTGCGACACCAACGGCGGCAGCATGTACTGGGAGGTGGGCGAGATTGTGCGCACGGTCAAAGCGTATCTGGACCGCAGCGGCTACCGCGGCGTGCTGGGCATCCACACCCACAACGACGGCGATGTGGGCGTAGCCAACGCGCTGGAGGCGGTGCGCGCCGGCGCCACCCACGTCCAGGGCACCATCAACGGCTACGGCGAGCGCTGCGGCAACAGCAACCTGGTCAGCATCATCGCCAACCTGAAGCTGAAGATGGGTATCGACGCGCTGAGCGACGCCCAGTTGGCCCATCTGAGCGAGACGGCGCACTTCGTGGCCGAGCTGGCCAACCTGCAACTGCCCTCGCACCTGGCCTTCGTCGGCCGCTCAGCCTTCGCCCACAAAGGCGGCACCCACGTCAACGCGGTGGTCAAGCTGGAGCGCAGCTATCAGCACATCGACCCGACGCTGGTAGGCAACCAGAAGCGCATCGTGGTCAGCGAGCTGGCCGGCAAGGACAACATCGCGGTCAAACGGGCTGAGTTTGGCCTGGAGGGACTGAGCAAGGAGCAGGAGCGGCGCGTGCTGGAGCGCATCAAGGACCTGGAGAACCAGGGCTTCGCCTTCGAAGGCGCAGAGGGTTCGGTGGCGCTGTTGCTGCGCCGTCTGCAGCCTGACTACAAGCCCCCCTTCGAGCTGTTGCGCTACAAAGTCGTGGTGGAGCACATGAACGGCAAGGCGCACAACGGCGTCGTCGGCGCCCACACCAGCGCAGCCACGGATGCCGTCCTGTTGGCGGCATCCAGCGGCAACGGCGTCTACGATCCCAACGCCTGGTTTGTCGAGGCTACGGTTAAGGTCAAGGTAGGCGGCCAGATCTTCCACACCGCCTCCGAGGGCAACGGCCCGGTCAACGCGCTGGACCTGGCGTTGCGCAAGGCAATCTTGCAGTTCTACCCCCAACTGGAACAGGTGTCGCTGATCGACTACAAGGTGCGCATCCTGGACAGCCACGCGGCCACCGGCGCCATTGTGCGCGTACTGATCGAGTCGACCGACGGCCACACCACCTGGAGCACCGTCGGCGCCGGCAGCAACATCATCGAGGCAAGCTGGCAGGCGCTGGCCGACGGCGTGGAGTACGCGCTGTTGGGCATGAATCGAGCGGGCAGCGGCGAGCGCGCTCCGGAGGTCAATGCAGCGACTTTGTAACCGGGGGGGCGGCCCGGCAGCGCGGCGAGATAGCTCACGCTGCCGGCCAGGAAGTGATATCCATTTTGCCAGACCGAGGCCTTAACCCAACGCCTGCTCGACCACCTCGTCGAGCGTCAGGCGCTGGCCGGAGGCCTCGGCCTGGCTAATGGCTTGTTGGCTGAGGCCGGCCGCCGCGGCTGCCCACGATGTAGCGACGTTCTGAAGGGTTTCGGGTTCGATCCGGGGATGGGAGCGGATCATGCTGAGCCAGGCCAGCGCCACATCGGGCTCCCCGCTGCGCGCGCGCAGGCTGGCCAGCCAGACCAGCGCATCCAGTGCGATGAAGTCAGCCCTGATGGCGCGCGCCTCCTGCACGGCCTGGCGCAGGTAGTACTGCGCCTCGCGCTCGTTGCCCAGGTGGCAGTGGGCGGTTCCTACGTTGTCCAGCGCGATGGCCGTGCCGTAGCGATAGCCGGTGTTGCGGTGGATATCCAGTCCCTGCTGGAACAGCTTGAGCGCCGCCTCATGCTGGCCCTCGCGCACCAGGATCGTGCCCAGGTTGCCCAGCGCGCCGGCCAGGGTTGCGCTGGTTTTGATCACTGTTCGCCGCGTGGAGGAAGCGGCCGGCTTGACCGGGCTGATTCTTGAATCGCCCGCCCTGTCTTCCTATGCGCGCAACAGGCTGGTTCACTGGGCAGCCGCCAGCGCTGCGATTTCCTCGAGCGCTGGCGCCGCACCCTTGGTTGGGGTGGGACGTGCCGGCAGTACGGCCAGGGCATCTTCAGCGCGGGCGCGGTGACGCTCCGGGAACTGCGGCTGGGCCAGCAGGAAACGCAGGATCTGGGTCGCGCGCGCGCCATCGCCGGTCTTGCCGAGCAGGCAGGCGATCTCTAGCAGCGCGTCGAGGATGATCGGCAACTCCTGGTTCTCCATGCCCAGCCCCAGCGCCTGGCGCAACTGTCGCAGCGCCTCATCGTGCTCGGCCAGGCCGGCAGCGATCTGGCCCAGCCGGTAGTGGCCGTCGGCCTCGCCGGAGCGGTCGCCGATCTCCTGGCTGATCGCGACGGCCTGCTGGCAGAATTGGCGCGCCTGCTGGAGCTCGCCCATCTGCCGGCTGAGCTCGCCCAGAGTCAGCAGGGCCTGCATCTGGCCGTAGGCGTCGCCCAACTGCTGGTAGAGGGTCTGGCTGCGCTGCCCATAAGCCAGCGCCTGCTCGAACTGGCCCAGCTCACGATAGCTCAGGCTGAGACCGGTGAGCAGGTGGGCCATGGTCTGCACGTCGCCCGCTCGCTCAGCCACGGCCACGCCCTCCTGACAGCGGACGCGGGCGCTCTCGTAATCAGCGCTCATGAAGGCAACGCCGGCCAGCTCCAGCAGAGCTACTGCCTGACCGGACAGGTTCCCCATCTCCTGCCGCAGCGCCAGGCATTCCTGCAGCAGGTGCGCTGCCAACGCCAGATCGCCCTCCATGCGCGCTGTGCTGCCCAAGTGGCTCAGCACGAAGGCCAGCTCATCTTTGTCTCCCAAGGCCCGCCAGGCGGCCATGCTTTCGTGCAGCAGGGCTCTGGCCTCCGCGTAGCGCGCCAGATAGGAGAGGAAACGGCCTGCGCGCGCGGCAGCTTTGTGGTAGACCAGATGAGCGGCGGGGTCAATGTTTGCCAGCGGCTGCACGGCTAGCCGCGCGGCGTCGAAGGCCTCGAAGCCCTCGCGGAAGCGGCTGCGAATAGCCAGGAAGTGGTAGTAGCCGTCGGTTGCTGTGGCGATGCCGGCCACGTCGCACTGTGCGGCCAGCCACTGCCAGGCCGCGCGCACGTTGTCGATCTGCTGCTCCACATCGGCCAGTGCAGCCGGTTGATCGTGGTCCTGGAGGCGCTCGCTCTGTTGGGCCAGGAAGCCGGCGTAGTAAGTAGCGTGGCTGCTCTGTGTGGCCTCGACCGCGCCCGTCTGGTTGAGCTTTTCCCAGCCAAATTGCCGGGCGACCTCGTGCAACTGGTAGACCTGGCCCCGCCGCCAGGCCAGCGACTTGTCCACCAAAGCGGTGAGCACAGCCGGTGATGCCTGCGCCACATGAGCCGCCGCCTCGCGCGAGAAGGGGCCGCGAAAGACGGAGAGCCGGATGAACGCGGCCTGCTCGTCGGGCTGCACGCGGCCCCAGGACCAATCGAAGACCGCCCGCAGGCTGCGCTGGCGGGGAGCGACGTCGCTGCGGGTGGTGGCCAGGAAGTCCAGGTTGCGTTCGATCTGGGCCGCGATCTCGGCGCAGCCCAACTGCTGCGTCCAGGCCGCCGCCAGCTCGATGCCCAGCGGCAGCCCTTCCACCAGCCGGCAGATGCGCGCGACGGCAAGCTCGCTCTCACTGTCCAGAGCAAAGGAGGCATCCACGCGGCGGGCGCGCCGCAGAAACAACTGCACCGCGCCGTAGTGGGCAGGCTCCCGTGCACTTGGCGGGGGAACGGGCATCCCCTCCAGCACAAAGACGCGCTCGGCCTGCAAGTCCAGCCGTTCACGCGAGGTGGCCAGCACCTTGACGCCCGGCGCCTGGGCCAGCAGCTCGCACAGCCAGACGGCTGCGTCCAGCCACTCCTCCAGGTTGTCCAGCACCAGCAGCATCTCTTTGGCCCGCGCAAAGGCAATCACCTGCCGGCTGGGTGCGTCCGCGCCGGTTAAGGGACAACTTAGTACCTCAGCCAGGGCCAGAGCCAGTTGCTCCTGGCTTGCCGGCTGGACGGAGGCCAGGGGGGTGAACCAGACACCGTTCAAGAACATGGGCTGGCAAGACGCGGCCGCTTCCACAGCCAGCCGCGTCTTGCCAGCGCCGCCCGGTCCCACGATGGTCAGCAGCCGGTTGTTGGGGGAGGCCAGCAGGGCGCGCAGCTCGGCCAGCTCCTGCTCGCGGCCTACGAAGCCGGTCAGGGCAGCGGGCAGGTTGTGGCGCGGCCCGTGCATGGCGGCGCGTATACGGTGATAGGTCTCTGTGGTCTCGCTGGACGGCTCAGTGTCGAACTCCCGGCGCAGTACCTGGCGGCAGACCTGGTATTGCGCCAGCGCGGCGCTGAATTGGCCGCAGCGCGCCAGGGCTGTCATGCGTTGGCGATGAGCCTCCTCGCGCCATGGGTCCATGGCCAGCAGCTGCGCTGAGGTCTCGCTGGCCTCCTGGCAGTCGCCGCACTCCAGCAGCAGTTGGGTCAGCGTGTCCAGCGCATGCAACGCCAACTCGCTCAGGCGCACCCGCTCCACTAGCGCCCAGTCCTCGAAGTCGGGCGCGTCGCGCACGTAGAAGCCCTCCAGGAAGTCGCCCTGGTACAACACCAGCGCCTGACGCAGCAGGCCAATGCGCTGGCTGGCCGGCTGTCCCTCGCTCAGCCGCAACAGGTCCAAGAACGATGCCACGTCCAGGGAGTGGGGAGCCGCGTGGTTAAAAGCCACCGTGTCGCGGGTGATCTTCAGGTGCGCCCCGCAGAGCTTGCGCAGATTGCTCAATACCTGACGCAGGTTGTTGGCTGCGGCCGCGTCGGGCATCTCGCCCCACAGGAGGCCAGCCAGCGCGTCGCGCTGGTGCGGCCGGCCGGTGACAGCCAGGTAGGCCAGCAGCGCCGGCACCTTGCTCGACATAAAGCTGGCAACCGGTGCGCCGTTCTGCCTGATTTGCAGCCCGCCCAGCAAAAGAATCTCCAAATTCGGCGCCATGCCCGGCTCCAGCAAATGATCTCCAAATGATCGGGGTGTATGATGCTGAGCGTAAGATCGTTGAGGTGCGACGATCGCAGCCCAGTGGCAGCCAGTATAGCACGTTTGCTGTCAGGTGCAAGCACAAATGTCACAAAACACCACGCCGCCATCGCCGCGCTATCAATTCTTCATCCTGGGCCTATGGGCGCAGCCGGTCCGGCCGGGCTGGCCCAACGCCTGGCGCATCAGCCTGGAGGACCCGCGCACGGCCGAGCGCAAGGGATTCACCGACCTGGTCGATCTGGATGCGTTTCTGGCCGCCTGGATGGAGCAGCGAGAGAGCAGTGACCGGTGATCCGTCGCCAAAACTCCGACCGACCAATCAACCAATCTACAGGAGAAAGCTATGTTCAGCAGTTCAACCCCGTCCACCTCCGTTTTGGCATGTTTTTCGGGCTCCAATCGGCAGGCTCGCACCCATCACTTCGCAGGTCTGCGTCTCGTGTGCGCCATGCTTCTGGCGGGACTGCTCCTGATCGGCGCCGGCCAGGCAGCCCACGCTCAGGAACCTGGCCAACCAGCCGGCGAGGCGGTCAATGCGACGCTGGTGGTCAACGACGCTGGCGACGCGGCCGACGCCGACACGGGCGACGGGGTGTGCGACGCCGATTTGGCCACACCGGGCCTGCAATGCACACTGCGCGCGGCTATCCAGGAGGCCAACGTCCTGCCCGGCCTCGACGCCATCCACTTCGACCTGCCAGCGGACAACCTGATTATCCAACCGGCCACAGCGCTGCCGCAGATCAGCGAGGCGGTCGTCGTGGACGGCAGCACGCAGCCGGGCGCGGTCTGCCCGACGCCGCTGGTGCGCCTGGACGGCGCGCTGACGGGCGGCTCGACCGATGGACTGACCATCAGCGGCGGCGGTAGCACGGTGCGCGGTCTGATGATCACCCGTTTTGCCGGCAGCGGAGTTGTGCTCGATGGCGGCAGCGGCACAATGCTCGTGTGCAATATGATTGGTACAGACACGTCGGGCGCGGCGGGGTTGGGCAACGGCGAGGACGGTGTTAGAATCGTTGGTTCAGGTAATAATCAGATTGGTGGTGTTGTTTCCGCAGATCGCAACGTCATCGCAGGAAACGACAGCTCCCAAATCTTGCTGACCGGCGCCCTCGCCACCGGCAACCAGATTCAGGGCAACACAATCGGCGCAGATCCCAGCGGCACGGTCGACATCACCAGCGGCGGCGGCATCGACCTGATCGATGCGCCAAACAATGTGATCGGCGGGGCATCTCCTGGCGCGGGCAACCACATCGCCGGCAGCAACTTCAGCGGCATCTCTCTTGCGGGATCTGGGACGACGGGAACGGTCGTGCAGGGCAACCTGATCGGGTTGGACAGCAGTGGCGCCGTGGCGTTGGGCAACACCTATGGCATTTCATTCATCAACGTCAGCGGGGCGCTGATCGGCGGCAGCGCGGCCGGCGCCGGCAATACCATCTCTGGAAACGGTATCGCTGGGATTTATTTGACGTCAAACTCGGACGCCAACCAGATTGAAGGCAACATCATCGGGCTGGATGTCAGCGGTTTCTTCGACGTGGGCAACGGCTACCATGGCATTGTGCTGGAATACGCCGACGGCAACACGATTGGCGGCAGCACGGCTGGCGCCGGCAATACAGTCTCTGGCAACAATTCGCAGGGAGTCCTGTTAGTTGCCTCTCAGGGCAACACTATCGCCGGCAACAAGATCGGCACCGATACCACGGGTGTCGCATTATTGGGAAACACCCTCAACGGGATCCTGCTTAACAGCGGCGCATCGAACAACACCATCGGCGGGCCATTGCCGGAGGATGGGAACGTCATAGCCGGCAACGGGCAAAATGGCGTGACGGTCGTCAATCCTCCTACCTGGACAACCAATCACAACGCCATCCATGGCAACCGCATCTTCGGCAACGGCGCGCTTGGCATTGACCTGGAGAACGATGGCGTGACCGCCAATGATCCAGAGGACGGGGACAGCGGCGCTAACGACCTGCAAAACTTTCCTGTTCTGACAACGGCTACGCGGGATGGCACGACGGTGACCGTCGATGGAATTCTTGATACAATCGCCAACACGCCAGTTTCCATCGACATTTACTACGCGTCCAGTTGCGATCCGTCCGGCTATGGCGAAGGCGAGCAGATGCTTGGTTCGTTCACCGGAATGACAGACGGCAGTGGGCAATGGACCTTTCATGAAGTCCTGGCCTCCGCAGCGCCGGCCGGCGCTTTTCTGACGGCCACGGCAACTGACGCAGCGGGCAACACATCGGAGTTCTCCGCGTGCGTGTCTATCCAGGCCGTACCACCGCCCTGCACGCCGGGCCCGCACAGTGGGACGATCAGCGCCGACCAGCGCTGGTGCGCGGCCGACAGCCCGCACCAGATGACCGGCGACGTGACGGTGGCTCCCGGCGTGACGCTGACGGTGGAGGCCGGCGCGGTGGTCAAGGGCAGCGCCGACGTGGAGCTCAACGTGCAGGGCCACCTGGAAGCGGCCGGTACCGCGGGGCAGCCGATTCTCTTCACCTCGGCCGTCGACACCGAATACAACCAGTGGTCGGGCATCGTCTTCGACGGCACGGCCGGCGGCGGTACGGGCCATCTGGACTACGCCACGGTGCGCTACGGCGGCCGGCCCAACAGCATCAATCCCACCTGCGGCTCCAGCGGCCTGGGCTTCAACATCGCCGCTCGCAACGTGCAGGCGGGCGAGGTGCATATCCGCAACAGCCAGGTGCGCTCTGTCGGCTACCAGTGCAACTTCCACAGCCCCGACTACGGCCTGTACGTCGATAACAGCCGCGTCGTTGTGGAGAACACAACCTTTGCCAACAACGGCGTTTCCAACACGGGCGACTACGCTATCTATGTGGCCGGCGCAGCCAGCACGCTCAATCTGGCGGGCAACACCTTCACCGCCAACAAGAACAACCGGGTGCTGGTGGCCTCCGGCGCTATGACCGGCGCAGACGTGACCTTCGTGGCCGAGGAGGGGCTGGAGAGCTACGAGTTGGCCGGCGACTTGACCGTGCCAGCCGGCATCACCATGACCGTGGAGCCAGGCGTGATGGTCATGGGGCGGACCCACGTCGAGGTGCGCACACTGGGACATCTGGTCGCCATTGGCACGCCCACGCAGCCCATCACCTTCACCTCGGCGACCAACACCGGTGGCAATCAGTGGTCGGGCCTGGTGTTCGACGGCGGCACGGGCGAGCTGGACTATACGACGGTGCGCTACGGCGGCCGGCCCAGCAGCCTCAACACGAACTGCAACTCCGGCGGCATGGGCTTCAACGTCGGCGTGCGCAACGTGCTGGCGGGTGAGGTGCGCATCCGCAACAGCCAGATCCGCTCGGCCGCCTTCAACTGCAACTTCGACAGCCGCGACTACGGCCTGTACGTCAGCAACAGCCGCGTCACGGTGCAGAACACGCTGTTCGCCAACAACGGCAACTCCAATACCACCAATCCCAGCAGCGGCGACTTCGCGGTCTATGCCTCCGGGGCCAGCACGGTGCTGACCTTTGACGGCAACGTGGTGCGCAACAACCGGCGCGGCCTGCAGTTGAACGGCGTCGGCGCGCTGACCCTGCGCAACAACGTGTTCAAAGACAACCCCCTGGGCGGAGTCTACATCGCTGCCAGCGCGCAGGCGCAGCTCCTGCACAGCACGTTCGCCGGCAACGGCGGCGACGCGGTCACCGTGGCCAGCGGCGGGTCGGCGGCGCTGACCAACTCGATCATCGCCAATAACGGCGCGGGCGTGCGGGTCAACACCGGCGGCGCGGGCACGCTGGAGCGCACGCTGTGGTACGGCAACGGAACGAATACGGTGGGTACCGTCGGCCAGACAGGGTCGCTGACCGGGGCGCCGCTGTTTGCCGGCGACGGCTACCACCTGACCCACCTGTCGCCCGCGCTGGAGCAGGGCGTGGACGCCGGGATGGCGGTGGACATCGACGGCGAGGCGCGGCCTCTGCCGGCCGGCACCGGTCCCGACCTGGGCGCGGACGAGTACGACGCCGCCCAGGAGCTGGTCTTCGCCAAGATCGCGCTGCCGCCGGTGTGGGAAGTGACCGGCGCCATACCGGGCGGCAGCCTGACGCAGCGCTACCTGCTGCCCTTCCGCTATGGCAGCCCCGATCCGAACGCCGCGCCGCTGGACGTGACGGTCAGCGATACCCTGCCGGCGGCGCTGTCGCTGGTCAACCAGACGCACTGGCCGCCCATGAGCTTCAGCCAGAACGGCCAGACGTTGACCTGGCAGACGGAGGCGCCGCTGGCGCGCGGCCAGTCAGGCATGATCGACATCACCACGATCTACGCCAACCCGCAGCCTGGCCAGGTGTTGACCAACACAGCCGCCCTGAACACCCTGGCCGCGCAAGCTGTCACCGAGGTGCCCCTCTACGCACCCACCCTCGTCACACCGGGCACGGGCGAGCTTTGCCCCGGCACTGTAGACATCCGCGGTATGGCTCAGCCGGGCGTAACGGTGCATCTGTTCATCGACGGCGCGCCGCTGGCCCAGATTGCGACCAACGCGGCAGGCGAGTTCAGCACAACCTACAGCTACGGCGGCAGCGCGACGGAGACGCTGACCGCGCAGGCTTGCGTGCCTGGCGGCGCGTGCAGCGCGGCCAGCACGGCCGTGACGTTGCGCCCGCCCCAAAGCTTCTGGTGCCCGCAGCGCTCGATCTGGGAAGGCACGCCGGCGGTGGGGCCCAAGGCCGGCCAGCATCTGGTGTTCCAGTTCCGCAACAACAGCGGCGAGTTCTCCAGCCAGAACTGGCGCATTCCCGGCGTCTACGGCTTCTGGAACACGACGCTGCACCTGCACGCCTGCAACTGCCCGCCGGCCTCCGGCACGACCGCGCCGCCCAGCTCGGTCTGGGTGATCGCCGACGGCGTGCGCTACGACCCGACCGGCAGCCATCCCGACTACACCTTCGCCGTCACCGGCGGCGCGCACAACGTCGTCTTCTGGGCGGACTGCGGCGGCAACTTTGTCTCCTCCACCGGCGTCATCCTGATCGACCCCGACGGCTACGTGTTCGACGTGACTCAGGGCTTCGATCCCCAGGACCCGACCGCGCACGCGATCGATGGCGTGACCGTGACCCTCTACGAGCTCGTGCCGGAGTGGGGCGGCTGGACGCCGTGGCCGGCGCACCTGTACAACAACCAGGCCAACCCGCAGGTGACGGGCGCGGACGGCTACTTCGCCTTCTTTACGCCGCCCGGCCAGTACTACCTGCACGTGGACGGCAAGCCCGGCTACCAGCCCTGGCGCAGCCCGGTGATCACCGTGGTCAACGAGATCGTCCACGTCAACGTGCCTTACACCCCCTGGACGGAGCCGCCGGCCGTGGAGACGGTGACGGAGATCCTGCTGACCGTCAGTGGGCCGCAGCCGGCCAGCGTCATCGTGCCCGCGGGAACGACCGTGCAATGGCGAGCCGAGGTCGACAGCTTGCTGCCGCCGGCTGAGCTGGCAACCCTGGCCGAGAACCCGGTTCTGCACCCGCTCAGCGTGCTCAATCCGCTTAGCTCTACCTTTGGCTGGGACGGCGGCATGTTGCAGCCGGGCCAGATCTACCAGCGGCAGATGAACCACGCCGGCCGCTACACCTACAGCGACGGGCTGGGCAACGAGGCTGAGATCTGCGTGGACGCCTGTGCGCCGTTGGTTGTGACGCTGGCTGCCTTTGAGGCCACTGCCCAGCCTGACCACATCCTGGTAAACTGGGAAACGGTGAGCGAGCTGAACAACGCAGGGTTCAACCTGTACCGCTCGCTGGACGGCGAGTGGGGCAGCGCGGCGCTGCTGGGCTTCGTCCCATCGCAGGCGCCGGGCAGCACGCAAGGCGCGGCCTATGCCTGGCAAGACGTCGATGTGGCTGCCGGTCAGACGGCCTGGTACTGGTTGGAGGACGTGGATCTGGGCGGCGTGGCCACGCTCCATGGCCCCGTCAGCGCAACCATGCTGGCGCCGACGGCGGTGACGCTGATGCGGCTGGATGCAACGGCCGCGAACCGCGGCGCCTTGCCGTGGTGGCTGTCGGCAGCGTTTCTGGCGCTGTTAGCCGTGCCACTGGCGTTGCGCTATCACAGGCGAGCGTGAACGCGAGTTAGCTGCTGCGCCGATATACCAGCTACCGCGTGCCCTGTCTGCCAAGTTCCAGTCCGGTGCATCGGCGAGAACTTGCTGTGCTGCACCTGGATGTAGGACTCGGCAAGGTCCATGTAGACCTGCGTCATCTCCAGCGTCGTATGGCCCAGGATCAGCGGCAGCGTCATGATGTCACCGTCAAAACAAAAGCGACTAGTTGACTCACAATCAACTAGTCGCAATCGGGTGTTTTGGCTGGGGTGCAGGGACTCGAACCCCAACTTACTGATCCAGAGTCAGCTGTCCTGCCAATTAGACGACACCCCAGTAACAAGGGCGATTTTACCACAGGGAGCGGCGCGCGGCAAATTCGGGACGTGGAACGATGAATGCTGCCGTCAGAGGACGTCGTGTAGAATGGCGCTCAGCTCGCCAGCGGTGAGGGTGATGGGGTTGGCTTTCATGCTGCTGGCCTGCTGTGACTTCAGGACGATATCGGGGATGTCGACGGCGGTGATCCCATAGGCAGCCAGCCGTGGCACCTGGAGCACTTCGACCAACTCGGCGATCCAGGCCACGCCGTCGGCAGCGTCAGCGTCAGTCCGGCCGGTCAGCAGACGGGCAACTTCAGTGTAACGGGCCAGGACGGGCGAGCTGGGCGCGCGCTCCTGCAACGCGCCCACGTTAGCAGCCATCACCGGCGGCAGCAGGATCGCACAGATGGCGCCGTGCGGCGCAGGAAACATGCCGCCGATGGGTCCGGCGAAGCCATGCACTGCGCCGAGGCCGGCGTTGGCCAGCGCCAGGCCACCGCACAGGCTGGCTAGCGCCATGTCCTCGCGCGCAGCAGCGTCGCTGCCATCTGCGTAAGCCCTGCGCAGCGAGCGGGCCGCCCGATGGATGCCCTCGCGACAGAATGCGTCGGTCAGTGGGTTGGCTCGGGATGAGACGAACGGCTCGATGCATTGCGTCAGCGCGTCCAGGCCGGTGGCGGCGGTCACGTCAGGCGGGACGGAGTGGGTGAGTTCCGGATCGACGATGGCGACGGTCGGCAGCATGAATGGGCTGCGCAGGCTGGCCTTGACCCGATGATCGGGCGAGCCCAGCACCGCGTTGCGGGTGACCTCGGCCCCGGTGCCGGCCGTGGTGGGGATGGCGAGGTAGGGGGCAGAGGGCTGTGTCAGTGGTTGGCCCTGCCCCACCACCTCCAGGTAGTCCAGAGGATCGCCGCAGTTAGTGAGCAGGGCAGCAATGGCTTTGCCTGTGTCCAGCACGCTGCCGCCGCCTAAGCCGATGACTAAGTCACAGCCCGCCGCGCTGGCCTGTTGCACACCAGCGCGCGCGGTGTCGACCGTGGGTTCGCCGGAGACGGAGAAGATCGTTGGCGCCAAGCCAGCTTGCTGCAGACGCTCTTGCAGCCATTCGCTTTGCCTGGCGCTTCGCCCGATGACCACTAACGGCCGGCGGCCCAGCGGAGTCGCAATCGCTGTAATCTCTTGGGCCACGCCGGGGCCAAAGAGGATGCGGGTTGCAGTCGCAAACTCAAAACGCATGGCGCTACCTCCAAAGCAAGATGTATGGGGATTATGCCACGGTTATCGCCGGCCGCCAACCCTCGGTGGGGGGAGGCAGTAGTCTGCAACGGATGTCTGCCGAACCCATCCAAGCCGCACATGAGCTGCAAGCGCTCGGCGCCCGAGTAGTAACAAGTTTTTTTGAATAACCGTGCGTTCCTGATTGACAAATCTATGCCAGTGTGATATAAATGAGCAGCTTGGTTTTGTGATGCGCGCGGTCTGCTGGTGTTCAACCAGTGGGCCGTGTTCATTGTTTACTATCGACTAGGAACATCCATAACGACAGCCAAACACACAAGGAGGCACTTTCACAATGTTCCGCAACAAATGGCTTCGGATGATGCTGGTACTCAGCATCCTCGCATCTCTGGTCGCGACCCCGCTGCTGGCCAGCGCGCAGACCGAGAATGGCATCACCTCGCCTGCCGATGGCGCCACCGTCAGCGGTACTGTCACCATCACCGGTTATGCCGATGATGCTAATTTCCTCCGCTGGGATCTGTTCGTCTTCCCGGGCGGCAGCGACACCGGCAAGCTCTGGGTTGCTTCTGGCAACACCGCTGGCGAGTTCAGTGTTGACCTGGATACCACCAAGTACCCCGATGGCGAGCATGCGCTCGGTCTGCGCGTGGTGACAAACCCGCGCCAGGACTACATGGAGTATGTCACGCCGTTCACCATCGCCAATGCTGAGGCTCCTGCCGCTGCGCCCGCCGTCCCTGCGGCTGCGCCGGCTCCTGCAGCTACGACTGCTGCTGCACCTGTCACCGCCACCAGCGTGGCGCTGCCGGTGGAATCCGCGACCGTGGCTGGCACCGTGGCTGTAAGCGGTAGCTCTTCCGAAGACGGCGCTCGCTGGGAACTGCTGTTGTTCCCCAACGGCACCATTCAGGACAGCAACAAGATCTGGCTGGCCGGTGCTACTGGCGGCGGTGACTTCAGCTACGATCTCGACACGACCAAGTACCCTGACGGCACGCATGCCCTGGTGGTGCGCACGGTGAAGGCCGATAGCAACTACACCGACAGCGTCAGCCCGGTGACGTTTGCCAATGCCGGCGCACCGGCTGCTGCTCCTGCCCCGGCCGCCCCTGCTGAGGAAGAGGCCGAGGCTCCTGCTGTCGCCGCTCCTGCGCCTGCTCCGGCTCCCGTGGCCACCGCCAACGGTCTGGCTCTGGCTGACGGCGCCACTGTCAGCGGTACGGTGGAAGTTACCGGCTATGCGGATGACCCCAATTTCCTGCGCTGGGATCTCTTCATCTTCCCCGGCGGCAACGAGAATGCCAAGATTTGGGTTGCCTCCGGCAGCACCGCTGGTGAGTTCTCCGTGACCCTGGATACTACTCAGTTCCCCAACGGCGAGCATGTCTTCGGCCTGCGCGTCGTCACCAACCCGCGCCAGGACTACACCGAGTACCTCACCAATTTCGTGGTAGCTAACGCCGAATAGCGTTTGCCAACAGAAAATGCCGACGCCCTCTGGGAACACTCCCAGAGGGCGTTTTTTTTACGCTTGAATTTCTGCGCAATCTGCCTGGAGTGTGCTAAAATAGCGCGTGATCCGATCTTTCCAGACGAAAAGAGATGACTGTGAACGAGCAAGCCAATTCGACGGGCGAAGCGACAAGCAGCCCGTTGCCCGATGTAACCCTCGACCAACTGACCGAGGGAATGCGATCAGCGGTGGCGCGCGCCGGCTGGCCAGCGCTGATGCCAGTTCAAGCGCGCGCGATCCCTTACCTCCTGGCCGGCGAGGATATCATGGTGCAGGCCCGCACTGGTAGCGGCAAGACCGGCGCGTTTTTATTACCCATGCTGGAGCGGCTCGACCCCCAGCGCAATGCAACCCAGGCCCTGATCCTGGTGCCCACGCGCGAGCTGGCCCGCCAGGTCTGGCGCGAGGCTGAGACGCTGTGCAGCCCGGCCGGCCTGCGTCCAGTCGCGGTCTACGGCGGCGTGGGCTACGGCGCTCAAATTGACGCGCTCAAGCAGGGTGCGCAGATCGTGGTCGGCACCCCCGGCCGCGTGCTGGACCACCTGCTGCGCCGCACCCTCTCGCTGGACGGCCTGCGTATGCTGGTCTTCGACGAGGCCGACCGCATGTTGTCCATGGGCTTCTACCCCGACATGGTGCGGGTGCAGCGTTACCTGCCGGAGCGGCGCATCCACACCAGCATGTTCTCGGCCACCTTCCCCGGCTACGTCATGCGCCTGGCCCAGGAGTTCCTGCACGAACCGCAGTTTCTGAGCCTGAGCAGCGATCACGTCCACGTCACCGACACCGAGCATGTCTTCTACACCGTGCCCGGCATGGACAAGGATCGCGCCCTGGTGCGCCTGATTGAGGTCGAGAACCCGGCCTCGGCCATCATCTTCTGCAACACCAAGGTCAAGGTCCACTACGTGACCGCCGTCTTGCAGCGCTTCGGCTACGACGCTGACGAGCTGAGCGCCGATCTGGGCCAGAACGAACGCGAGCGGGTGCTGGAGCGGGTGCGGCTGGGCACGCTGCGCTTCCTGGTGGCCACCGACGTGGCCGCGCGCGGGCTGGACATCCCCGACCTGTCGCACGTGATCCAGTACGAGACGCCGGAGGATGTGGAGAGCTACATTCACCGCGCTGGCCGCACGGGCCGGGCTGGCGCGGCTGGCACGGCCATCACCCTGGTCAGCGCGGGCGAGCGCATGGCTTTCAACCGCATCGGCAAGCACTATGAGATCGAAATGATCGAGCGGCCGCTGCCCAGCGACGCCGACGTGGAGGCGGTGGTGGCCGAGCGGCTGACCGCGTTGCTGGAGGCCCGCCTGCGCGATCGTGACAAGCTGCAAGCCGAGCGCAGCCGCCGCTTTGTGCCTTTGGCCCGCGCTCTGGCCGAGGCTGAGGACGAGCTGCCGCTGATCACCATGCTGTTGGACGACACCTACCAGCAGATGCTGCACGCGCCGGTGATCCCGCCTGGCGAGGCGCCGCGCCCGGTCAAGCCGCCAGCCGCACCGGCCGCGGGCGGGCGACAGGGCGGTCGGCGTGGCGGTCGCTCGCGGCGCAGGTAGAAACGCGAAAGTTGCCAACTTTTCCGCGAAGTTGGCAACTTTTGGGCACGGATGAGGAGCGTTCAGCGCGCGGGCCATGCACGGCGATCTTCAGAAGTTAATTCCCACTACGGAGCGCAGCCAAATCATGTTGGCATTGGTTGGCAGCGGAGAATACCTGCCCGGCATGGAGGCCGTGGATGGAGCGTTGCTGGGCCGGCTGGCGGGGCTGCCGCGCGTCGTCTGCCTGCCCACCGCCGCTGGTACGGAGGGCGCCGAACGGATCGGCTACTGGTCGGATTTGGGCGTGGCGCACTTCACGCGCTTGGGCGCTGAAGTGCGTTCGCTGCCGGTGATCGACCGCGCCAGCGCCGAAGACCCTGCCCTGGCGGCCGAAATCAGCCGGGCCAACTTCGTTTATCTCTCCGGCGGCAAGCCCGACTACCTGTACAAAACCCTGGCCGGCAGCCGGGCCTGGCAGGCGATCCGGGGTGTGCTGGCCGATGGCGGGCTGCTGGCCGGCTGCAGCGCCGGCGCCATGATCCTGGGCGAGAAGTTCTTTGGCTTCCCAGGCTGGCGCTCCGGGTTCAACTTCCTGCCGGGCGCCACTATCGTCCCACATTTCGACGAAATCCCATCGGCTATGCTCAAGTCGGTCTGGTTGACGGCCGACAAACGGCTGGCTCTGCTGGGCATCGACGGCTTCACGGCCCTGGTGGTGGATGGCGAGCGGCGTGAGGTGCTGGGAACCGGCGGCGTCACGATCTGGGATCGCGCAGGAAAACGGCGCTACAGCGCTGGCCCGCTACCAGACTGGCGCAGTTAGGGGAGCGAGACGGCGGGCCGGCTGGCCCGGCGGTCGATCTTGCCGGTGGCTGTCTCGACGAAGCTGGGGGTATAGATCACCTGGCGCGGGACGTGGTAAGCGGGGAGCACTTGGGCCAGGGCCGCGGCCAGGGCCGCCTCCTGCGCTGCGGGCAGCGGTTCGCCTTCGACCACCAGCGTCACTGCCTCGCCCAGCCGTTCGTCGGGCAGGCCGGCTACGAAGAAACGCCGCTCCGCCAGCCCGAGCGCCAGCCACGCCCGCTCCACCGCCGTCTCCACGGCCTCGACCTGCACCTTGACGCCGCCGCTGTTGATGACGTTGTCGTAGCGACCGAGCCAGCGGAAGGTGGCAGGTGGCAAGTCGAAAGTTGCAGGTTGCAGGTTGCAGGTGGCAGGTGGCAGGTGGCAGGTGGCAGGTTGCAGGTGGCAGGTGGCAGGGGCAAGTTCGACGAGGTCGTTGGTCTGGAGCCATTGGTTGAGGGTCATGGGGGCTTTGATGCGCAGGCAGTTGCGGTCGTCTACAGCGAGTTCGACGCCGGGGAGGGGATGGAAGGATGGGGAGGCGTTGGGGCCGTTGAGGCGGCGTAGGGCGATGTGCGTGGCGGTCTCGGTCATGCCGTAAGTGTGGTAGACCGGCGCGGCCACAGCTTGGACGCGCGCTTCCAGGGCTGCGCTGACCGGCGCGCCGCCCACCAGGATGGCCTGCATCTGGTTCAGCCGCGCCCGATAGCTGGCAGGGCCATCCAGCAGCGCTTGTAGCTGCAAGGGGACGACAGCGGTGAAGTCGAAGAAGGCATCGGTCGGCAGGCTGGCCAGAGGATCGCTGGCTGGCTCAACCAGCGTCATGGCCAGCCCTAGCTCCAGCCCGCGCGCCAGCATCATCTGGCCGGCGATGTAGCGCACCGGCAGGCAGACCAGCGCCCTCATGCCGGCGCGCAGCCCCAGCGCCTGGGCTGTCGCCCGCGCGCTCGCCTGCATCTGCTCGCGGCGCAGGCTGATGGGCTTCGGCGCGCCGGTGGAGCCGGACGTGCGCACGACGAACTCTGCGTCGCCGCGCAGCCAGCGCTGGCAGAAGTCCAGGGCCGTGCGTTCGTTGTTGCTCAGGCTGACGTGATCGTCGTGCCAGGCCAGCAAGTCGGTCAGGCCATAGGTTTGGGCGCCGATAGCGAGGGATGTGGTCAAGGGTCACCGGGTTTGTGTGGGTTTTGAGGGTAAGTCCCACCCCACCTCCGGATCGATGCGCAGTCCGCAGCCATCCAGCCGCAGCGGCGACGGCACGTTGTTGCTGAACAACTGGCCCGTGCCCAGCCCATGCACACGGCCATCATCGAACGCGCTGGCCCACTGGGCGATGGCGTTCAGGCCGACGTTGGACTCCAGCAGCGAGTTGATCCACCACTGCACGCCCAGGCCCTCTGCTGCCGCGATCCAGCGCTGGCAGATTGCCAGCCCGCCCAGCAGGGACGGCTTGAGCACGATGTGCTGCGGCCGGATGGTCTCCAGCAGCGCCAGCGGGTCAGGCGCGGCGATCAACTCCTCGTCCAGCGCGATGGGGATGGGGGAGGCAACGCAGAGCGCGGCCATCTCTTCGGGCTGGCCAGGCCGGATCGGCTGCTCCAGGAAGGCCACGGCAAGGCCGGCCAGCGCATCCAGCCGCCGCAGCGCTTCATCAAGCGTCCAGGCGCCGTTGGCGTCCAGCCGCAGTTCGACCGCGCCGGCTGGCCAGCGCTGGCGTATCCCGCGCAGCAGGGCCAGCTCTTCATCGAACGGCAGCGCACCAACTTTGAGCTTGATCACCTGGCAGCCGCTGGCGATCTTGGTCTCGATCTGCGCCATCAGACCGGTTGGCGTGTCCATCCAGATCAGGCCGTGGGTGGGCAGGGCCGCCTCGCCGCGGCTGAACGGCGTGTCGAACAGTCGCTGCCGGCCGCCGCCGGTCAGGTCCAGCAGCGCTGTCTCCAGCCCGAAGGCGACGCTGGGCAGGTGGCTCAGGTCGAGCTCGGCTAAATCGGCGCCGTGGTTGATTTGGTCGCAGATCGACGCTACTGCATCGACATAATCCGGGTGATCGTCGCGGCTGAGGCCCGGGACCACGCCGCATTCGCCCCAGCCAGCGACGCCATCCCGCTCTGCGCGCAGGAACACCACCTCACGCACGCGCAACGCGCCCCGCGACGTGGCCGCGGGGCGCTTGAAGTGTAGCGTGAACGGAAACAGTGTGATAATGAGCATGTCGTGTGAAACCGGCAGGCGGAGCGATTTTCCAAATCGCTTTACAATGCTCGGCCGGAGCGATTTTCCAAATCGCTCTACGACGCTAGGCCGGAGCGATTTTCCAAATCGCTTTACAACGCTCGGCCGGAGCGATTTTCCAAATCGCTCTACGACGCGCCAGACTCCTTGCGTGTCTCACCTTGTCTACCTGTCTACTTGTCTACCAATCTACCAATCTACCAATCTACCAATCTACCAATCTACCACTCCACCTTCCCCCTACGGAAACTTCGGAAACTTGCCAAAGTCCGGCTGGCGCTTTTCGACGTAGGCGTTGCGGCCTTCCTGCGCCTCTTCAGAGAGATAATAGAGCAGGGTGGCGTTGCCGGCCAGCTCCTGGATGCCGGCCTGGCCGTCCAGCTCGGCGTTGAAGGAGGATTTGAGCATGCGGATGGCCAGCGGGCTTTTCTCCTGGATCTTGCGGCACCACTCGATGGTCGTCGCTTCGAGCTGCTCCAGCGGCACGACTTTGTTGACCAGCCCCATCTGCAAGGCGTCCTGGGCGTCGTATTGGTCGCACAGATACCAGATCTCCCTCGCCTTCTTCTGGCCGACGATCCTGGCCAGGTACGAAGCGCCGAAGCCGCCGTCGAAGCTGCCGACCTTGGGGCCGGTCTGGCCGAAGCGGGCGTTTTCGGCTGCGATGGTCAGGTCGCAGACCACGTGCAGCACGTGGCCGCCGCCGATGGCGTAGCCGGCCACCATGGCGATCACCGCCTTGGGGATGGAGCGGATCAGCTTTTGCAGGTCGAGCACATTGAGCCGCGGCACCTGGTCCTTGCCCACGTAGCCGCCGACGCCGCGCACGTTCTGGTCGCCGCCGCTGCAAAAGGCCAGGTCGCCCGCGCCGGTGAGGATGACCACGTCGATCTTGGGGTCCTCACGGCAGATGACCATGGCGTCGATCATCTCCTGTACCGTCAGCGGGGTGAAGGCGTTGCGCCGGTGGGGCCGGTTGATGGTGATCTTGGCGATGCCGTCGTAGAACTGAAACAGGGTCTCTTCGTACTCTTTGATGGTTTGCCATTGAACGGTTTCGGTCATTGCAGTGACACTCCTTTGTGGTTAGTTTCTCGTAACTACTCAGCCATAGGTGCCGGGCACTTGCCTTGGGGTGCAAGTGCCCGGCACCTGAGTAGTGACAGTTTCTCTTTTATCTGGCCCGCAGCGGATGTAGTGATTTACGACAGCGCTGCGAGCATCGCTTTGAACTGGCGGAAAATCTGGCTGTTGACGGCCATGTCGGTTTCGATTTCCAGCAGCGCGGCGCGCGGGCGCGGGACGAAAAAGGTGGCCAGCGCCGCGTCGAGGCTGGCCGCGTCGGCGGCGTGCAGGTAGTCCAGGCCGTGGTCGGCGGCGGTGCGTTCGGCGGTCAACGGCTGCGGGGTCAGGAAATAGGTGCGCTGGATGTCGGCTGGCAGGCGGTTCGGCCCGTCGATGATGTCGAAAATGCCGCCGCCGTGGTTGTTGAGCAGCACGATGCGCAGGTTGGCGGGCACATGGGCATGCCACAGCCCGTTGCGGTCGTAGAAAAAGCCCAGGTCGCCGACGACGAGCGTGGTCAGATCTCCGCTGGCCAGGGCCGCGCCCACGGCTGTGCTCACCGCGCCGTCGATGCCGCTGGTCCCGCGGTTGCTGTTGACGCTGGCCAGCGCTGCCGCGAAGGCGTGGCCGATCAGGTTCGCGTAGCGGATGGGCATACTATTGCCCACCTGCAAGCGGCTGCCGGCCGGCAGGGCCTGCATCACCCGTCGCACTGCTTGAAACTCGCCGAAGCTGGCATTGTCCAGGAACTGGTCGATGCGCTGCGCCGCTGTGTCTTCCAGGCGCTGCCAGGCCACAGTGTAGCTGGGTGGGGCGGACAAAGGGGCGGCCCGCTGCGTCAACGCAGTGAAGAAATCGTTGGGGTGCAGCGGCAGCACATGGGTCAGCGTCTGGTAGGTGTCAGGCGCCGCGCCGGCTGGCTGGATTCGCCAGTGGGCCCGAGGCGGGCGGCTGCGCAGGAACTGTTTGATGTACTTGGACGTCACCGGCCCGCCATAGCTGATCAACAAGTCCGGCTGCAGGCTGCGCAGCGTCTGCTCCTGCTGCGTGCCCAGAATCGCGTCGCCGTGGTGCAAGGGCGTGCCGCCAGGGAAGAGGTTGGCGGTGATGTCGGCGATGATGGTCACATCGGGCCGCTGGCTGAGGCTGTGCAGGGTCTGGCGCAGCGCTTCGTCAGGTGGCGCCATGCCGGCTACGATCAACTTGCGTGTAGCCGTGCGCCAGACAGCGAGAAGCTGATCCCAGGCTTGCTCGCTCAACTGGGGGTTGGAGGGCAAGACGTCGATTCGCCTGGCTGCGGCCGGCTGCGGCTCGGCTGGACGGGACAGCGGCTCAGAATACAGCGGCTCGCGCAGCGGCACGTTGACGTGAACAGGGCCGGGCAGGGGGCTGCGTGCGACAGCAATGGCTTCCTGGACGATGCGGATGGCGTGCCAGCGCGCGTCGGGGTGGGCGAGGTCTGCGGCCAACTCGTAGCTGGCACGCGTGTGCGGCTCGTAGAGTCCCCGCTGGCGAATAGCCTGGTTGTCTTGTTGGTCGATCCACTCCGGCGGCCTGTCAGCCGTCAATGCCAGCAGCGGCACGCCCTGATAAAAGGCCTCGACCAGGGCCGGCGCCAGGTTGACGGCTGCCGTGCCCGACGTGCAAACCAGCCCCACCGGCCGGCCGCTCTGCTGGGCCAAACCCAGCGCAATGTAGCCGGCCGCGCGCTCGTCGTAGACCACGCGGCAGCGCAGGCCGGGCTGCTGGGCCAAGGCTGTGATCAGCGGCGCCGAACGGGAGCCGGGCGCAACGATGAAGTCGGTGATCCCCTGATCTACAAACAGTTGGGCGAGCGCGTGCAGCACTGAAAGGCGGCCGGAGTTAGCAAGGTCGCGGTCGGTCATGGCGGCTGATTCACAGGGGGCTACGTCGTTTGCATGGCGCGGTCTGGCTGCAAGACAGCAGCAGGGGCCAGCACACTTTGCTGCAAAACAGCCAGCAGCGTGCCTGCCTTGAGCTCAGTCTCGCGCCACTCAGCGTCGGGATTGGAGTCGGCAGTCACGCCCCCGCCTACGTACAGATAGGCTGCATCCTGGCCCAGTTGCATACAACGCAGGTTGACGTAAAGCTGTGATTGGCCGTCGATATGTACCGGACCAAGATAGCCGCTGTAGAAGCTGCGGTCGTAGCCCTCGTGTTGCAGGATGAAGGCCAGCGCCTTGTCCTTGGGCATGCCGCAGACCGCCGAGGTCGGATGCAGCTCGTGCAGCACCCGATTCGCCAGCGCCATCAGGTCGTGGTGGGGCAGTTCAACGCAGAAATCGGTCTGCAAATGCACAACATTGCCGGCCGCCACCGTGCGCGGCCCGGTTTCGTGGACTACACCGACCCGGGCGCGGCTGAAGAAGTCACGGATGTAGTCGCTGACCAGCGCCTGCTCCTCGATCTCCTTGGGGCTCCAGTATACTGCGGCCAGCGGCTGGCCGTCCGTCCGGGCCTGGGTGCCAGCCAGCGCCATGGTGTGCAACGTTTGGCTGTCGGTGGCTACCAGCAGCTCCGGGCTGGCGCCGATCCACGTGCCCACGTTCGGTATGGCCACCAGGGAAACAAAGGCAGCGGGGTAGCGCTGGCACAGGGCCAGAAAAGTCGCCACCGGATCGAAGGACGGCGGCAGATCTGCGGTCGCGGTGCGCGAGACCACCACTTTTTTGATGCCGCTTTCGACGATGAAGTCGATGGCCGAGTTGACCAGGCGGCAGTACTGGACATAATCGCTGGAGCTAAGGGCAACGGGCTGGGAGGGCGGGTACCACCGTGCGCGCGTCTGTGCGCCATGGGTCAGAGCCGCCTGATAGGCGCCGGCAAAGGTCTCGTAGCGCTGGCGCTGGCCGTTCCAAGGCTCTTGCCGCATGTGCAGCTCGCGGCCGTGCAGCAGGACATCGGCGCGAATGCGCAGCGGCTGCTTGCTTTCCTCACTGGAAAAAGGGGAAAAGACGAAGGCCGGCTCGCTAGTCTGAAAGTCGATGGCTGCAGGTTGGGCTGGCCCGCCCAGATCCACCACGGCTTGGCCGGCCGTCTGGCCTGGCTGGCGCCAGAGGGCAACGGACAAACGCGTGGCAATAGCGGCATCGAAAAAAGCGGCCAGGCTGGGGCCGCTGTCAAGGTTTGTTGTATCGACGACTGCTCTGTCAAACAGGTGCATAGCGCAATCAGTGGGGCCGTGGCTGTGCAAGTGCCCGGCGCCTGAGTAGTAACGTGAAATTTCTCTTTAGCAGGTTAGTGTAACGCTATCGCAAATCAACGCCAAATTATGTTACGCGGCTCTCAAAAAGTGCATTTCTCTGGCGGCGTTATTCGCCCAGGTTGTCCAGCAGATCACTCAACTCGCGCGCCCACAGGTCGTCCAGCGGCATGAAGGGCAGTTCCTCGAAGGCGTCGGTCAACTGCTGCATGAACTCCTTGACCTTGAGCTTGGGATACTTGCGGCTAACCTCTTCGATCCTCGCTTCCATAGACGACGCCAGCTCCAGGCTGCGCACCTCCAGGTCGCTCAGGTCCAGCTCGAGGCTGAACATGTGTTTGATGCGGCGCATCACATCGAACCAGGCCTGGTAATCGCTGTCGATGCGCAGACCCTGAACCTGGTTGGAGACCTGCGAGAAGTCATAGGCCGGGACGAAAGCGTACAGGTCGATGAGCTCGATCGCCCGCTGGCCGGCCCGGTAGGCCAGGTAGGTGCCGATGGTAGAACCGCCCTCGTAGTTGCTATACTTGACTGCGTAGCTGTCCAGCTCAGGTTTGAGCCTGGGCAGGCTGTAGACGGCGTGGATCTCCCGCTCCCGGTCGTAGGGCATGGCGCCGTAGACGCCGCCCAGGCAGATCACGCGCTTGACGCCCAGTTTCTCGACCGCGTCCAGCCAGATGTCGGCGTAAAGCTCGGCGTTGAGGTGCGGCTCGTCGCCGAGAAAAACCACCACGCCCTTGCTGCCGCTGCGCCAATAGTAGAACTCATTGCTGCGCGTGTCGTGGGCTTTCACCAGCCCATCCTCCAACTCCACGTCGGGGCGCAGGAAGTGGTGGGTGCCCGGCACCTGGAAGAGGTAGAAGTGGGTGGGTTGAAGCACCCCGATGCGCGTCGCGCCCGTCAACTCGATCAGGTAGCGAGTCAGGCCAGAGGATGTGTTGCCTGCATCAGCCCATTGCCGCCAGCCGGCCAGCATGATGGTTTCGTCGGTCTCAGGAAGTTGCCAGAGTTGAAGGAGATCATTCATTCTAATCCACCGTTTTTAAGATCAGGGCGACTGCTCAGGCTTGGGCGGCTGGTCGATGGCTGCCAGCTCGCGTGCCTTGGTCCAGGAGGACACCACGAAAATCATCACCAGGATGACGGCAATCAGCGCCAGCGGGATGTCGTAGATCGTGAACTGGCCAAAGGGCAGGTCGAAGGTGCGCACGCCGAGGAAGAACATGGCCGTGTTGAGCGCCACCAGGATTACCCGTACCTCGGTCGGCCCCAGCTTACCATAAGATATCTGGAAGACGCCATCGACAAAGGTGCGCACATAGACAAAGACAGAGAGCATCAGGTAGCCGATCAGCGCCAGCGAGGCGACGCCAAAGGTGACATAGATCGACAGCCCCAGTCCCAGCATCACCAGCGTCTCGTTGAAGGCGTCTACCGTGTGATCGATGAAGAAGCCGTACTTGGGCCGTTGGATCTTGCGATAGCGGGCCAGCGTGCCGTCCAGGCTGTCGCCGTACCAGTTGATCAGGAAGCCCAGGCTGGCCAGCCAGAGGAACGCAGGATGGAGGGCAGTGGCCAGGTAGCTGAAGAAGATCAGGAACGCGCCGGCCGTGCCGATGATAGTCAGCTTGTCCGGGGTCATCCAGGCGGGCGAATGGGCTGCCAGCCATTGCAGCGCTGGCCGTTCGATGGGGCCGAGCAGAATATCGTTGACGCGTTTGTGATCTTGGGGTGCGGTCATGGGCTGTCAGTCCTGGTGTGGCTTTGAGGTTAGCTGAACTGCTTGTAGTGTATCATCTTCTGCGGTTCTGTGCAATGTCACAGCCTGCCTGTTCGCGCCCAATCCCTCATTAAAAGGAGTGGCGCTTACTTGACAAAACTATTAGAACGCTTAATATTTAACCTGTCTTAACTTTTCAGGATGCTTAACTATGCCAAGCTCTCTTCAGTTCAACCAAGTGTTACGCCAGTGGACCGAAGTGTTCATGGGGCGTTCGATGCGCGATTTCGGCGCGTACATGCGCAACCACGGCCTGTCCATGCCGCAGGTTCTTCTGCTATATCGGCTCTACTACCAGGGCCAGTGCGGCGTGAGCGACATCGCCGACCATCTGGCCGTGACCAATGCCGCCGCCAGCCAGACTATCGAGCGGCTGGTGCAGCAGGGCCTGCTGGAGCGCAGCGAAGACCCCAACGACCGCCGCGCCAGGCAGATCGCGCTTTCCCCGGCTGGCCGCGCGCTCATGGAGGAGAGCATCGAGGCGCGCGTGCGCTGGATGGCCGCGCTGACCACCGTGTTATCGCCCGATGAACAAAGGAACATCATCGCCGCCCTGGACGCCTTGACCAGCGCGGCGATCCGCCTCGACCCTAACAGCCAAGCTCGCGAGATCGAGCCATAACCTATCGGAAGGAGCAACAACTTTGCAAGCACAAATGCAACGTCCTGCCCGCGGCCGCCGCGGCGGCGGCATGGACCGCGGCGCGCTGGGCCGGGCGATCCGTTACCTGGGCCGCTATCGTGGTCAGGCCCTATTGCCCTACGTCTTTTTGATCATCGCCGTGCTGTCGCAGTTGGCCGTCCCCAAGCTGCTGGGCAGCCTGATCGACGCCATCACCGGCGGCGTGATCGCCCAAAACGTGGTGCCGAACCTGGGCGCGGTGCCGCAGCAGTTCCTGCCGCTGCTGCTGGAGCAACTGGGCTATACGGCCGAGGAGCTGCAGAACCTCTACACCAACGCCGAGCGCATGCTGCTGACGGCCGGCATTGCCATCGTCATCTTCGCCACGGTGCGCGGCATCTTTGCGTTTCTTTACACCTACTGGGCGGAGCGCAACTCCCAGGGCATCGCCTTCGACATGCGCAACGACCTGTACGCTAAGATCTCCAAGCTCTCGTTCTCGTATCATGACCGCAACCAGACCGGCCAGTTGATGATCCGCGCCACCGACGACGTGGAGAAGGTGCGCCTGTTCATCGGCCAAGGCCTCTTGCAAGCCGTGGGCGCGTTGGTGCTGCTGGTCGGCACGCTGATCATCCTGGTCAGCACCAATCCGCAGTTGACCCTGGTGGTGCTGCCGATTCTGCCGCTGGCCCTGATCATCTTCATGATCTTCGGCGCCATCAGCCAGCCGCTCTTCGTCAAGGTGCAGCAGCGCCTGTCCGCGCTGAACACGATCCTGCAGGAGAATCTGGCCGGCATCAAGGTGGTCAAGGCCTTCACCCGGGAGAAGAGCGAGGAGCAGAAGTTCAACGTCTCGGCCGACGCGCTGATGAAGCAGCAGATCGGCGTGGCGCGTGTCTTCTCTTTCCTCTTCCCGCTGGTCTTCCTGATCGCCAACGTCGGCCAGGCCCTGGTGCTCTACTTCGGCGGCCGGCAGATCATCAACAACACGCTGACCATCGGCCAGTACCAGGAGTTCAGCCTCTACCTGATCTTCATCTTCCTGCCGCTGGCCCAGCTCGGCATCATTATCTCGCAGATGGCTCAGGCCTCAGCCTCGGCCAACCGCATCTTCGAGATACTGGACGCCAAGAGCGACGTGGAGGACAAGCCGGGCGCTACCGCGCTGCCCGAGGTGCAGGGCAAGGTCGCGTTCGACAACGTCACCTTCCGCTACTACGGCGGCGGCGATCCGGTGCTGTCGGAGGTCAGCTTCGAGGCTGAGCCGGGCCAGACCATCGCCCTGCTGGGCGCCACCGGCTCCGGCAAGACGACGATCATCAACCTGATCCCGCGCTTCTACGATCCCAGCGAGGGCCGCGTCACCATCGACGGCCATGACCTGCGCGACGTGACGCTGGAGTCGCTGCGCGCCAGGATCGGTATCGTGTTGCAAGAGACAACCCTTTTCACCGGCACGATCCGTGACAACATCGCCTTTGGCCGGCCCGAGGCCACGCAGGAAGAGGTCGAGGCAGCAGCTATGGCGGCCGCGGCCCACGACTTCATCCTGGCCTTCCCGCAGGGCTACGATACGCCGGTGGGCGAGCGCGGGGCCACGCTGAGCGGCGGCCAGAAGCAGCGCATCGCCATCGCCCGCGCCCTGCTGCTGGACCCGCACATCCTGATCCTGGACGACTCCACCAGCGCCGTGGACCTGGAGACCGAGTACCACATCCAGAAGGCGCTGGACCGGCTGATGGAAGGCCGCACCAGCTTCGTGATCGCCCAGCGCATCAGCACGGTGATGCACGCCGATCAGATCCTGGTGCTGGACAAGGGCCGCGTGGTGGCCCGCGGCAAGCACGCTGATCTGATGGAGACCAGTGAAATCTACGCCGAAATCTACACGTCGCAACTGGTCAGCGACGTCGAACTTGAGGAGGAGGTGGCCTGATGTTTGGCGGACCCTCTGGCATGGCCCGCATGATGGGCCAGGACAATATCAAACCGAAGAAAACGCGTGAGACGCTGGGCCGGCTGGCCGGCTACTTCAAGCCCTACTGGGCCGTCTTGCTGGTGGTCGCCACGCTGCTGATCACCACCACCTGGGCGCAGGTCACGATCCCTGAGCTGCTGGGCTCCACCGTGGACTGCTATCTGGTCACGGTGTCGCCAGCCACCACCGGTGACGCGCTGGGAGCAGCCATGCCCTCCTTCCTGGACGGCGCACAGCAGGCCGGCGCGCAGCGCTGCACCCTGGAGAGCGACCCGACGCGGCTGACCGTCGAGCAGCGCCTGGCTGGCCTGGGCCGCATGTCGCTGATCATCCTGGGCCTCTACGTCTTCATCTCGCTGGCCACCGGCGTGCAGTTCTACCTGATGACCTGGTCGGGCCAGCACGTGCTGCGCAACCTGCGCGAGGAGAACTTTGTCCACATGCACCGGCTGTCGCTGGGCTACTACACCGAGCACGAGGCCGGCGACCTGATGAGCCGCATCACCAACGACACCGAGACCATCTCGCAGGCCATTAACTTCGCGCTCTTGCAGGTGCTGGGCGGGCTGCTGCTGCTGGTCTGGGTTGGCTATAACATGCTGCGGCTGAGCGTGCCCTACGCGCTGCTGAGCCTGGTGGTGGTGCCGGCCATGCTGTTGGCGACCTTCTGGCTGTCCGGCCAGGCGCGCAAGGCTTTCCGCAAGGCGCGCCAGGACCTGGGCAACGTCAACGCCGAACTGCAAGAGAGCATCGCGGCCGTGCGCGAGGTGCAGGCCTTCGGCCGCGAGGACGAGAACATCCAGCAGTTCATGATCACCAACGCGGCCAACCGCGACGCCAACGTCAAGGCTATCACCTACACCAGCGCGCTGGCGCCGACGCTGGAGGCGCTGGGCTATGCCGCGCTGGCCATCGTGGCAGCCGTGGGCGGCCTGGCGCTGCTGCGCAACCAGACGCTGTTCGGCACCACCGTTTCCATCGGCCTGGTGATCACCTTCATCACCTACGTGCAGCGCTTCAACCAGCCGATCCAGCAGATCGCCATCCTCTGGACCAACATCCAGAACGCCATCGCCGGCATGGAACGCATTTTTAACCTGATGGACGAGGCGCCGTCGGTGCAGGATGCCCCCAACGCCAAGGCCATGCCGCCCATCGTCGGCAAGGTCGAGTTCAAGGACGTCCACGCCGAGTACAAGAAGGATGTGTCGGTGCTGAATGGCATCAGCTTCACGGCCGAGCCGGGCAAGACCATCGCCATCGTCGGGCCGACCGGCGCCGGCAAGACCACGATCATCAACCTGCTGCCGCGCTTTTGGGACGTCTCCGGCGGCGAGCTGTTGATCGACGGCATTGACGTGCGCGACGTGACCGCCGAGTCGCTGCGCCAGCAGATCGGCATCGTGCTACAAGACTCCTTCCTCTTCAGCACCACCGTGATGGAGAACATCCGCTTTGGTCGCCCCGACGCCACGGATGAGGAGGTGATCGCGGCAGCGAAGCTGGCCAGCGTCGACACCTTCATCGACCGCCTGTCCGACGGCTACAACACCGTGCTGGGCGAGCGGGGCAGCGGCCTCAGCCAGGGCCAGCGCCAGTTGATCAGCATCGCCCGCGCCGCGCTGGCCAACCCGCGCATTCTGATCCTGGACGAGGCCACATCCAGCGTGGACACCCGCACCGAGCGGCTGATCCAGAAGGCGCTCAACGAGCTGCTCCAGGGACGCACCAGCTTCGTCATCGCCCACCGGCTAAGCACCATCCGCAACGCCGACGAGGTGCTGGTGCTGGATAAGGGCCAGATCGTCGAACGCGGCCGGCACGAGGAGCTGCTGGCGCAGAAGGGCTTCTACTACGAGCTCTACATGAGCCAGTTCCGCCGCCAGGCTGAGATCGACGCCCTGATCGCTCCCGTCGCGGCATCGCCGGGTGGGAATGGCTACAAGCAGATGGCGCCGCTGCCGTCGTAAGCGCGAGCTACTTCGTCGATTCAACAAATGCCCTGGCTCCGGTGATACCGGCCAGGGCATTTGTTCATATTGGGCCAATCATAGGTGTTTGACCGAATGGGCAGTTCACTTTATAATCCTGCCAAGAAGGTCAGCGCAGCCAGTGAGCAGGGCGAATCTCGGACAACCACGAGCACAACGCGAGGATATCACCATGAGAACGCTAAAATACACCTATTGGCAAGATGGTGAGTATTACTTTAGGATATCTCAACGACTTTCCCGATTACGAAACGCAGGGTTTCAGCAAAGACGAGTTGGAGTATAACCTGAAGAGCCTGTTGGACGACATCGAGTCGGGCGAGGTTCCCTTCGTCAAGAGAGTCGAGGACTTGGTGGTCGCTTGATGAAGCGCCGTGACCTCAGCAAAAGGCTGGAGGAGATGGGGGGTAAGTCATAAGCGAACTGCACCGGTTGGAACCCCTTGAAGATTTGTTCGTGCCCACGCTCTGATGAAGTCTTCTGCTTTCGAACCATCGTATGGCTTGAAGTCTTGGTCTTCAACAAACACGACCGGTGCTTCGGCTATTGACCGCCATACCCGAAGGGCCGTGTGCATAGCAAGGCTTTTGGTTTCGAATACTGCTTCGGTAGCATATAGCGAATCGGAACAGACGGCAATGGCCCACATCGCATTTGCCCGAACTAGCCTGATGTGGTCATCGCCTTGATCAGCTAGATCGATTAGCGATGGCAATGCCTCCTTTGCACGCAAATGCCACAATCGGAGAATTGGTTCGAAGTCGTGTGGTGAGAGTCTGGTCGTCCACAACGCAATAAGCTCAGCGCGCCACGCGGCTTCCTGTTCTAGACTTACGCCAAACTGCACATACTCATCGTACACGCCATCCCGGTCCATGTGAAATGTGTTACCGGAATAAAATGTGTACAATTCCTTTGCCCGTTTGGAAGGACTCTGGGCAGGGCGGGGTGTATGGAGCACCTCACGTTTCTCGCTATAACACATCATCCACCACCCGCGAGAAGTCCGGCTGCCGGCGCTCGAAGAAGGCAGTCATGGCCTCGCGGGCCTCGGGGGAGTGCAGGCGGGCGATGAAGATCTCGCCCTCGGCGTTCATGGCCTGGCGCACGGCGTCGGCCGGCCAGCGCTTCATCAACTGTTTGCTGAGGCGCACGGCCGTGGGCGGCTTGGACGCCAGCACCTGCGCCTTGTGCAGCACGTAAGCGTCCAGCTCGCTGTCGGCACGCAGGCCGTTGACCAGCCCCACGGCCAGCGCGGTCTCGGCGTCGAAGGTCTCGCCCAGCAGCAAGAGCTCGGCCGCGCGGCGGTGGCCCATGAGCTGCGGCAGGAGCAGGCTGGACGCGGCCTCGGGGGTCAGGCCCAGGTTGACGAAGGGCACCTGGAAGCGCGCGCTGGGGCCGGCCCAGACCAGGTCGCAGTGCAGCAGCATGGTCGTACCGATGCCCACGGCCACGCCATGCACGGCCGCCAGCAGCGGCTTTTGTGCCGCAATCAACGTCTTGAGGAAGCGGAAGACCGGGCTGTCCTCGCCGCTGGGCGGGCTGTTGAGGAAGTCGGCCAGGTCGTTGCCGGCCGTGAAGCAGGTGTCCGCGCCTGCAAAGAGGATCACGCGCACGGCCGGGTCGGCCTCGGCTGCCAGCAGCGCCTCGGTCATGGCGTCGTACATGGCCAGGGTCAGGGCGTTTTTCTTCTCCGGCCGGTTGATCTGGATGCGCACTATGGCGTCGTGGGTGGTGGTGAGGATGTGTTGGGACATGGGGTGTCTCCTGGACTCAGCACTTCGTGATTTTGGCTCACGCAAAGTCGCAAAGACCGCAAAGAAAGGCAGATTCTCTGGGCGTTCTTGGCGCCTTGTATTGAGCTATTCTCGCTTGAGCACCATCAGTGTGGCGTCGTCGAACCAGGTCGTGCGGCCAACGAAGTGACGCTGCGCCTCGATGATGGCCGCCAGCATCTGCTGGGCCGAGTGGTTGCGGTGTTGCTCGACGATGGCGTGCAGCCGTTCCTCGCCGAAGAACTCGTCGGTCTCGTTCAGCGCGTCGCTGACGCCGTCCGAGTACACCACCAGCATATCGCCGGGGTCGAGCGCCACGGTCTCGGCTCCCCATTCGACGCCCTCCAGCACACCCAGCACCATGCCGGTGCGCCGCAGCAGATCAGTTCGGGCCGCGCCGTTGTTCCTGAGCAGGTAAGGCGGGTTGTGGCCGGCGTTGGCGTAGGTCAGGGTGGCGGCGAAGGGATCGATCACGCCGTAAAAGACGCTGACAAAGAGGCCCGACTGGGTGTCGGCCAGGATGCGGCGGTTGGCGACGCGCAGCACGTAGTCGGGCCGGCCGTGGTACTCGTAGGCATAGGTCCTGAGGAGCGTGCGGCTGAGGGCCATGACCAGCGCCGCGCCCATGCCTTTGTCGGAGACGTCGGCCACCAGCAGGCCCAGCTTGCCGTTGGGCAGGGGGAAGGCGTCGTAGAAGTCGCCGGAGGTCTCGCTGGCGGGCTGCAAGGCGGCCGCTAACTGCCAGCCGGGCAGCGTGGGCAGATCGGTTGGCAGGAAAGTGGCCTGGATCTGGCCGGCCACCTCCAGCTCTCGTGCGATCTTCTGGTGCTCTATGTCACGGCGGTATGCCTCGGCGCTGTTGAGGGTGGAGGCGATTTGGCTGGCCAGCGCCTGCATGGCCGGTTGCAGGTCCATGGACAGGTCCTCGAAGATGTTGACCTCCTGCACCAGGCAGATGCCGCCCAGCGGCCGTTCCCCTTCGCTGGTGAGAATGGGAGAAAGCACGATACGATAGCGCGCTGGCTCTTGGCTCCACGGCGGCGTCTCGCGCGCGTTGACGTCGTGGTAGGTCGGGTGATCTTGCAGCCATTGCCAGATCTCTGTGGGCATGGCAGGCTGGCCGGCCGGCAGGCTGAGCAGGGACTCGCCGGAAAACAGCCGAATCTCCAGGCGGCGATAGCGGAACATGTCAGGCGCATACTCGGCCAGCAGGCCAGGCAGGGTTGACGCATCGGGCGGGGCCGCGATGATGGCCCGGCCTAGCTGCTCCAACTGCGTCACCTCGCTGGTGCGCTGCTGGGCCAGCATAGCCGCCTTGCTCAGCCGGCGGGCCAGCAAGCTGACCAGCAGCACGCCGAGCATGAAGAAGAGAAAGGCCCAGACGCCGTTCTGGGAGTAGAGGCCGGCCGCCATCACGCCGAAAAAGGCCGAGACCTGGGAGGCCAGGAAGAAGACGAACGTCTGTCTGCGGCGCGGCCGAGCGATCGGTATGCCATAGGAGCGCAGCAGCCAGCTCTGGATGTTGATCAACAGCAGCAGCGCAGCCATCTGGAAGGCGATGAAAACCAGTACAGCCACCAAGGCCGGCAAACTGGACTGCCAGGCAAGCCCGGGCAGGGGGATGGTTCCGCCAGCCAGACCATATACCAGCAGCGCCAACAGCACGCTCAGGATGGCCACCCACATGTTGTACAGCCAGTTGCGGACCAGGGTCCAGCGCTGCGACTGGGACTGGGCACGCAACAAAGGGGGGAGATAGTTGGGGATCTCCAGCGCCAGCAGCAGCCAGATGGTGCTGGCGCCATAGAGCAGCAGGGCCGCAATAGCCAGCACCGGCATCATGCTGGAGCTGACGAAACTGTAGTCTTCGGCCCGTTTGCCTGAAATCTGGAAAAAGCTCAGCCGCAACAGGGCGAGACCCAGCGCAAGGATCAGCAGCGCAGCCGGCCACTGGCCGCTCATGACCGCAGGATCAGAGACGGATACCAGTAGCAGCAGGCTGCCCCCGACCAGCGGCAGGCTGAGCAGCGTCAGCGCCAGGTCGGCCAGCAGGCGCACGCGCTCGTAATCCGTCAGTTGGTCGAATTCAGGCCACAGGCGGCGGGCCACGCGCATCAGCAAGGGGATCATGGCTGTATAGTAATGCTTTTGCGGGGTTGTGTCAATCGGCAGGCGCGTTCGGCGTTAACTCGTGCAAGCTATCGGCAGTGCAGTCTGTCCTGAAAATAGCCGCTCCGGCCGGTCTTTGCGCAGCACCCCGGACGGGGCCGGCCGAGCCCGCGCGCTGGTGCAGACTTGCGTCAGATGTGTATCTGCATAGAATCAAATGGGTGTGTTTGAATATGGTTGATGACCCGTCATTGCGAGGCGTCTGCGCCGAAGCAATCTCGTCACGCCACGTTGGGATTGCTTCGTCGGCGACCTCCTCGCAATGACCGTTCAACCAGATTCAAACACACCCGAATCAAATGGTAACTGCTCAGCCTCAGGCGCCGGGCACTTGAATCTGTACCTGCAACGAGGTCTGCCGAGCCTGTTCATGCCGAGTATGGACAACAAGCGCCCGGCGCCTGAGCAATTACGTCCTGGGCCGAAGTAGCAACGGTCTGTCGTAACTGCTCAGCCGGCCGGTCAGAAACCGGGTTTTTCTCGTTGGGCAATGA
>CAZVGR010000034.1:0-49328 GCA_964626845.1 uncultured Anaerolinea sp. | reverse complement strand
CGATAACTCTGAGCTGAGGGGCTTTGATCCGTTCGTTGACTCGATGTGTTTTGCTGCTAATTGCAACCGCCTTATTGCTAGCTTACAGAATGACGCCATGAGTAGCGTCTTTTACCGAATACGGCGCCCCCATGCAAGTTGCAAGATGGGGGCGCCTTGGGACCACACGGTTGTCGATTATAGTGCAACTGAGACCAGAAGTCAAATCTTTTCTTTACAGAACATCAGCGCCGATTGCCGCTCCATAGCAGCCGTGGTACAATGGGCAACACGCGGCCGAGTTCCGCTGCCCTTAGCCATTCAGGAGAATTTGCACGTATGGGCGCACGCAGACAGGTTCGTTTCTCATCGCTGATGCTTGTGGTACTGCTGCTGGCGGCCACAATGGCGTTCCCTGCCCAGGCCGCGCCGCTGTTGCAGCAAACTTGTTTTGATATCGTCGTCAACGGCGGGTTCGAGACGCGCACTGGATGGGTGCTGGGCGGCGGTCCAACGCCACCGCAATACGTTTTCACGCCAGTCAAGAGCGGTTCCTGGGCCATGCAGGCAGGCAACCCCAATCTGCTGCCCACTACAGAAGCCTTTTCGAGTTTTCATCAGCCGTTGACCATCCCGGCCAACGCGGTCAGTGCAGAGTTGAGCTTCTGGGTTTGGACGTACACAGAGGCTAATCCGGGCAACGATCGCCAACAGGCCTTGGTGCTGCCCCCGGGAGCCAACCTGCCAAGCAGCCTGTCATCCGGCGTGGTCTGGGAAGAACTGACAAACAGCGGGGCCTATCAACTGATCCGGCGTTCGCTGAGCAGCCACATTGGCCGGTCCTTCGAGCTGACCTTTTCCGTCTACAACGATGGCATTGGCGGCCGGACCTGGATGTTCGTCGACGATGTTACGCTTACCGTGTGCTTGCCAGTGTCAACCCCAACGCCGACGCTTCTGCCAGGCCCCACAATCACTCCGCTGCCGACCTTGATCCCCTCCCCCATCCCGCCCAACTGCATGGACATTCTGGCCAACGGCGACTTCGAGTGGGACGGAGCCTGGCGCTTCGGCGACACGCCGATCCCCCCTTTCTACGCCGGGCCGCCTAATCCAGTGTTTAACGGCAGCCGCAGCATGGCGCTGGGGGCTGTGCTGCCTGGCGCGCCCAGCAACGTTGCCTCCTTCTCGTCGATTCAGCAATCAGTCACCCTGCCAGCAACGGCGCAAACCGCACGAATTCGCTTCTACTACTATCCCAGCTCGACCGCCGCTGCCGGCGGGCTTAGCCGGCAGGAATTGGTGCTGCTGGATCCGCTGCGCTGGGAGGAGACCATCGAGACGCCGTGGCGCGTCACCGAAAACGCCAACCGCTGGCTCTACAAGGAAATCGACCTGACCCGCTATCTTGGACGCACGCTGACCTTCTACTTCAACGCCCGCAACGCAGGCGACGGCACGCGCACGTCGATGTTCCTGGACTACGTGCAAGTGCTGGCCTGCGACTTCATGGCGATCATGCCGCTCCATGACAGCGCAGCCCCGTATCAGGAGGCGCTGTCCAGCGCCAATGACAACCGCGCGCCTGATGCCCCAACGCCGATCCTGTTTCCTACAGACCAGGTCCCGCCCCCCACCGCTGCGACCGGCCCACAGCAAACGGTCATAGCGGTCGGCTCTGGCCCGGCGCCTTTGCCTGAGACCACTCCCGGCGCCCCGCCGACCAGCCCCACGGAGCCACCGCGTCGCGATCAGCCATCGCGGTTCAGCCTCGACGAGCTGAGCAGCCCATGGCTGGTTATCTTCGTGATCAGCGGCATTGTGCTGTTGGCAGTGGTGCTGGCGCTGCTCTTCTTTCGCGGCGACAAAGAGGAAACCGGATCATCGTCCTGATCACCAGCAGAACCGGCTCTTCTCGTCACTGCTCAGCCTCAGGCGCCGGGCACTTGCATCTGCGCCTGCAACGATGTTTGCCATGCCTGTTCGCGCCGAGTATGGACTACAAGTCCCCGGCGCCTCAGTAGCACCGCCCCTAGCAAGGATCTGACGTGGATCTTAAACTGTATACTGACGCCAGCGGCTTTGCAGCGCTGCGCGACGACTGGAACACCCTGCTGGCCCGCAGCCGCGCCAACACCTTGTTCCTGACCTGGCAATGGCAGACCACCTGGTGGCGCTGCCTGGGCGAGGGCGACCTGTACCTGCTGGCCTGGTACGACGATGGCCGGCTGGTCGCCATTGCCCCGCTCTACCTGCACGACGACAGCGCTGGCCAGCGCCGCTTCGATCTGGTCGGCTGCGTCGATGTCTCCGACTACCTGGATATCATCGTCGAGACAGGCCGCGAAGATACGGCCTACAGCGCGCTGCTGGACTGGCTGGCCAGCGATGGCTGCCCCCATTGGGACGCGACCGGGCTGTGCAACCTGCCTGCAAGCTCGCTGACCCACTGGCGCTTGCCGGAGCTGGCCGCCAGCCGCGGCTGGCAGGCCGTCACCGTGCTGGAGGATGTCTGCCCGCTGATCCAGTTGCCTGACAGCTTCGAGACCTACCTGCATGAGATCCTGAGCAAGAAGCAGCGCCACGAGGTGCGGCGCAAGCTGCGGCGCATCGAGGAAGAGGCCGCGGTGCGCTGGTACGTGGCCGGCGCGGCATCCGACCTGGGCCAGGATATCGACGCGTTCATTGAATTACACCGGCTGAGCAAGCAGGAGAAGCTGGGCTTCATGACCCCAAGCATGGAGGTCTTCTTCCGCACGATCATGCAGACCATGCACGACGCCGGCTGGCTGCACCTGGCCTTCATCGAGGTCAACGGCGCCAAGGCTGCGGCCATGCTGAGCTTCATCTACCAGGGCCGCCTGCTGGTCTACAACTCCGGCTACGACCCGGCCAGCTACGCTGAGCTCAGCCCCGGCATCGTGTTGACGACGCGCATCATCGAGGATGCCATCGACCGCGGCCTGAGCATCTTCGACTTCCTGCAAGGCAACGAGGTCTACAAGTACCGCTTCGGCGCGCAGGACACGGCGGTCTACTCGACGGTCATCCGCCGGACGCCGGCTCTCCCGCGGCCATAATGCGTAACGAGTAATGCGTAACCCGGAATCACCGGACTCGGCTGCCGATTCCGGGTTACGAGTTACGCATTACTCGTTACCCCTCACCCCCCACCCCCCACTACCCAGAGAAAACAGCTTTCCCATGCCCATCTCTTCCCAATCTCTGAACATCTGCATGTTAAGCGTTCACACCTGCCCTCTGGCCACCCTGGGCGGCAAGGAAACCGGCGGCATGAACGTCTACGTGCGCGACCTGTGCCGCGAGTTGGCGCGCCAGGGCCACACCGTGGACGTCTACACCCGCTCCCAAGACCCCTGCGTGCCGCGTGTCAGCCACAGCCTGGGGGCCAGCGCGCGCGTCATCCACGTGCCGGCCGGCCCAGAGGAGATGGTCAGCAAGGAGGTCATGGTCGCGCATGTGCCCGACTTCGCGGCCTGGGTGCAGGATTTTGCGGCGAAGCACCACCGCCAGTACGACGTGATCCACAGCCACTACTGGATCTCCGGCCTGGTGGCCGAGCGGCTGCGGGATGCCTGGGGCGGTATCCCCATCGTGCAGATGTTTCACACCTTGGGCCACATGAAGAACCAGGTGGCCCAGGCGCCGCACGAATACGCCACCCAGCAGCGCCTGGACGCCGAGACAGCCATCCTGGGCTTCGCCGACCGCATCGTGGCCGGCAGCCCGCTAGACAAGGCGCAAACCGTCTGGCTGTACGGCGCCGACCCACACAAGATCGAGGTCATCCCGCCCGGCGTCGACCTGACCCGCTTCCGCCCCATCGGCCCCTTGGAGGCCAAGTCCTTCATCGACGTGCCGGCTGAGAAGCGCATGGTGCTCTTCGTGGGCCGCATTGAGCCGCTCAAGGGCGTCGACACCCTGCTGCGGGCCATGAAGGTGGTAGCTGCGGAGTGCGGCGGCTGCGACGGGCTAACCGTGGCCATCGTCGGCGGCGATCCGGCCGTGCCGCTGGAGGAGATGAGCGACGAGATGGCCCGGCTGCACCGCCTGCGGGCCGAGCTGGGCATCGAAGATCTCGTCACCTTCCTGGGCAAGCGCGACCAGGACCTGTTGCCCTACTACTATTCGGCCGCCGAGGTGGTGGTGATGCCCAGCCACTACGAGAGCTTCGGCATGGTGGCGCTGGAGGCCATGGCCTGCGGCACGCCGGTGATCGCCAGCCGCGTCGGCGGCTTGCGCTTCAGCGTCGTCCACGGCTATACCGGCCTGCATGTGCCGGTGGGGGACTCCGACGCGCTGGCTGCGGCCATCCTCAAGCTGTTCAAGAACGACCCGCTGCGCTGGCAGCTCAGCGCCAACAGCCGCAAAGTCGCTCAGAGCTTCGGCTGGCCCACCATCACCGGGCAGGTCGTGGACCTGTTCCGCCAGGCCATGACCAACGAGCAAGAACAGCCAGCGTTGGCTAAGTTAACCGGCACAGGTTAATGGCACTCCACACTGAACTGTGGAGCTTGTCCGACGCCGAAGCCTCACCTTTCCAAGGTGCGGTCCTGAACAACCTGAAACCTCGCCGGAGCGTCCGCGGGCATGAGGCTGCCGAGGACCATGCGGTTGCGCCAAATACCAGGCGCACCAGGCCAGGAGGTTCGCCGTGAACAAGACAGCGGAATACTACGCAAGCCTGCCTTACACAATCGAGTTACGTAACACGCCGGACGAGGGATGGTTTGCACGCGTCAGGGAGCTACCGGGCTGCATGAGCCAGGGGGAGACCGCTGAAGACACCATCTCCAACATCCAGGAGGCCATGCACCTGTGGCTGGAAGTGTCGCTGGAGCAGGGTGACGCCATTCCTCAACCGCAGTTCGGGGCGGTGAACGACGGCAAGTTCTTGGCGCAAGAGCGGACGCTGCGTTGACGCGCTTGCTCTTTAGCTCCCTCCCTCTGCGCGGCCATCTGGATTGGGGTGGTATGGCGAACACAGCCGCGGCGCTGGTCAGCCGGGGCCACGCCGTCGCCTGGGCCAGCGGCGCAGCCGTCGAACAGGTCATCGCCGCAGCCGGCGTGGAGTTCATCGAGCTGGCCGCCACCGGCTGGCAGGCGCTGCCGCCGCTGCCCGATGATCTGCCGGCCGGGCAACGCGCCGCGCTGCGCCAGCAGCGGGCATTGGACGCCTGGCTCAGCCCAGCCGCGGTCTTACCGGCCGTCGAGGAGATCGAGCACGCCATCGCCGATTGGCGGCCTGATGCGCTGGTGGTCGAGCCCTACGCCGTAGCCGCTGTGCTGGCGGCCGAGCGGGCGGGGCTGCCGCTGATTGTCTGCGGCCGGCCGGCGCTGCCCGACGGCGCAGCGCCGCCCAACCCGGCCGGCCAGCGGGCCAGCGAGCTGTGCCGGCTTGCCGGCGTGCCCGGCCGCAACTGGGACCTGGCCACTGGCCAGGTGCGCTCCCCCTGGCTGCACATCGACTTCTTCAGCCGCCGCTGGTACGCCGACCTGCCGGCCATCGCCCCCCAGACCCGCTTCGTGGGCAGCCGGCCGACCCCTGCCGCTGAACCGTTGGACCCGCCCACGGTGCTGGTGACGCTGGGCAGCCTCTTCAATCGGGACCCAGCCTTTTTCCGCATCGCGGCCGAGGCCGTGCTGCTGGAGGGCGGGCAGCCGCTGGTGGTGACGGGCACGGCCGGCGATCCGCCGCCGGGCCTGCCGGCCGGCGTTGAGGTGCAGGGGTGGGTGGATTTTGAGCAAACCCTGCCGCGGCTGGCCGGGATCATCCACCACGGCGGCGTCGGCACAACGCACGCAGCCCTGCGCGCCGGCCTGCCCCAGGTGGCCGTGCCCCACGCCGGCGACCAGCAGCCCCAGGCCGGCCGCATCACGCAGGCAGGGGTGGGCTACGGCGTCGCGCCGGCTAACTTCACCCTGCCCGCCGCCCGCTGGCTGGCGCGGCAACTGCTGGAGAACGCCGCCCTGCGCCAGGCTGCGGCTGCGTGGCAGGTGGAGTTGGTTGGTTTGGGAGGGATCGCCGCTGCTGCGGCCGCAATCGAGGATGGGACATGAGAAATCCGATTTCTTCGGCGAAATCGGATTTCTGCTACAGCCGCGGCGTGGTATAATGGCGGCGTGACGAAAAACACCGCAGCGCACGTGGGCATCAACGGCCAGTTGCTCTCCGGCGCCCACAGCTACCGCAGCGCTGGCGTCAGCGGCTATATCCGCCAACTGCTGGCCCATCTGCCCGCGGCCGCGCCTGACCTGCGCCTCCTTGCCTTCACGCCTGATGTCGCCTTGGACCCAGCGCCCCCCTTGCAGCAGCGCCGCAGCGCCCGCTGGGACACGCGGCGGCCGCTGCGCCGCATCCTCTGGGAGCAGGCCGCGCTGCCCCTGCTTGCCCGCCAGGCCCGGCTCGACCTGCTGCACGGCGCGGTCAACGTCAACCCAATCCTGCCCGGCTGTCCAACCGTGGTCACCATCCACGATCTGAGTTTTATGCGCTACCCCCAGGCCTTCCCACCCATGCAGCGCGCCTACCTGCACAGCCAGGTGCGGCGCTCGGCGCGCGCGGCCCGGCGGGTGATCGCCGTCTCGCAGGCCACCAGGCAGGACGTGGTTGACCTGTTCGGCGTGGCGCCGGAGCGCATCGATGTGGTCTACAACGGCGTCGATGCCAGCTTCTGCCCCGCGCCGGCCGGGGAGGTCGATGCTTTTCGCCGCCGCGCCGGGCTGCCAGCGCGCTTCATCCTGCACCTGGGCACACTGGAGCCGCGCAAGAACCTGGTGCGCCTGGTGCAAGCCTTCGCCCAGGTGCGGGCGCACGACGCGGGCCAGCCGCCTGTTAAGCTGGTGCTGGCCGGCGGCAAGGGCTGGGACTACGACGCCATCTTCGCCGAGGTGGCGCGCCAGGGGCTGGAGCAGGCGGTGCTCTTCCCCGGTTTCATAGCCGACTTGGAGCTGGCCTGGTGGTACCGGGCGGCTGCAGTTTTCGTCTACCCGTCGCTGCTGGAGGGCTTCGGGCTGCCGGTGCTGGAGGCCATGGCCTGCGGCGCGCCCACGGTCACGTCGAACCTGTCGTCGCTGCCCGAGGTGGCCGGCGACGCCGCGCTGCTGGTGGACCCCACATCGGTGGAGGCGCTGGCGGCTGCACTGCTGCGCCTGCTGGCCGATGCCGACCTGGCGAGCGAGCTGCGCAGCCGCGGCCTGGCCCAGGCTGCGCGCTTCCCCTGGAGTCGCACGGCTCAGGAGACGGCCGCAGTCTACCGTCGCGCGCTGGCGCCGCGGGCAGGAGGCGGGCAATGAACCGTCGCGTCGTCCGGCTGGTCAACTGGGGCGCAATCGCGCTTGACATCGTGCTGATTCTCGCCGCTTTTGCCCTCGCCTACCTGATGCGCTACCAGTTTCAGTGGCTGCGTGAGGTCGATCCGGCTTATTACACCACGTTTGCGCCCTATATTCCAATGGCGGCAATCCAGGGCGGGCTGACCCTCATGGCCTTCATGCTCAGCGGTGTGTATCGCTTCCGGCGCGGCGCATCGCTGGTTGATGAGGCCTACGGCGTGATCAACGGCGCTTTCACCGGCTTTGTGGTCACGGTGTTTTTCATCTTTTTCTGGCGTCCGCTGGTCTACTCGCGCCTGTTCTTTCTGTATGCCACTGCGCTGATCATCGTCTTCCTGCTGGCCGCCCGGCTGCTGCGCCGCGCCACGCTGCGCACGCTGCGCGCCCGCGGCATCGGCGTGGATAGGGTGCTGATTGTCGGCTCGGACGATGTCGGCCTGACGGTGATGCGCAACCTGATGGCTCAGCCGGAGCTGGGCTTCGAGGTCGTGGGCTTTGTCGACGACGATCCGGAGCGCGGCTCGACCAACATTGGCCGCTTTCAGGCGTTGGGCAGCACGGCCAACCTGCCCGCGCTGCTGCGCAGCCAGCAGGTCGACGAGGTGATCATCACCCTGCCCTGGCAGCAGCGCCGGCAGATTCTCGCCATCACCAACCAGAGCGCGCGGGCTGGCGTCCGGCCGCGCATCGTGCCCGACCTGTTCCAGATGAGCCTGAGCATGGTGGACATGCAGAACGTGGCCGGCATCCCCATGCTCACCCCCAGCGAGACCCAGCTCAGCCCGTGGGCCCGGCTTTTCAAGCGCGGCATTGACGTGTTGGGGTCGGCCGTGGGACTGTTGCTCACGTCGCCGTTGTTGGTCATCATTGCCATTGCCATCCGCCTGGACAGCCCCGGCCCGGTCATCTTCAGCCAGCCGCGCGTGGGGCGCGATGGCCGGCTGTTCAAGGTCTACAAGTTCCGCACCATGATCAAAGACGCCGATCAGATCAAAGATCAGGTGCGCCACCTGAACGAAGCGCAAGGCCCCATGTTCAAGATTCGCGAAGACCCGCGCATCACCCGCATGGGACGGTTCCTGCGCCGCACCAGCCTGGACGAGCTGCCGCAGTTCTGGAACAGCCTGCGCGGCGACATGAGCCTGGTGGGGCCGCGGCCGGCGCTGCCCGACGAGGTGGCCGGCTATGCCGACTGGCACCGCAAGCGGCTGGCCACGGCGCCTGGCATCACCGGACTGTGGCAGGTTAGCGGCCGCAGTGACCTGCCCTTCGACGAAATGGTGCTGTTGGATATCTACTACATCGAGAACTGGTCGCCGCTGCTGGACCTGAGCATCCTGCTGCGCACCGTGCCCAGCGTGCTGGCTCGCAGCGGCGCCTACTAACCAACCCACCAATTTACCAATCTACGTTACTACTCAGCTATAGGTGCCGGGCACTGGAATCTGCGCCTGCAACCAAGTCTGTGGAGCCGATTTCAGCCGCCCATGAGCTGCAAGTGCCCGGCACTTGAGTAGTAACCAATCTACCAATCTACCAACCATGCCACAACTTTCCCCCCAAAACCAAGCCGCCTGCATCGATTTTCTGCGCGATCTGGTGCGCATCCGCAGTTTCTCTGGCGAGGAAGGCGAGATCGCCGCGCGCGTGGCCGACGAGATGCGCCGGTTGGGCTTCCAGCAGGTCTACCGCGACCATGCCGGCAACGTCATTGGCCGGGTCGGCAAGGGCGCGCAGCGCCTGCTCTTCGACGGCCACATGGACACCGTGGGCATTGGCAATCCGGCTACCTGGCAGGGGGACCCCTTCAGCGGCGAGGTGCAGGATGGCATGCTCTATGGCCGCGGCTCGGTGGACATGAAGAGCGGACTGGCAGCCATGATCTACGGCGTCAAGGCGCTGCTGGACGCCGATGTCACGCTCAAAGGCGAGGTTATCGTCGCGGCCGTGGTGCAAGAGGAGCCGGCCGAAGGCGTGGCCATACGCGCCCTGGTCGAAGAGGAGGGGCTCTGGCCCAGCTTTGTGGTGCTGGGCGAGCCAACCAACCTGGATATCGCCCTGGGCCATCGCGGGCGGGTCGAGCTGCGCGTCACCACAGAAGGCCGCGCCTGTCATGGCTCCACGCCTGAACTGGGCGTCAACGCGCTGTATGCCGCCTCCAGGGTGATGTTTGGCATCGAGCTGCTTGCCGGCCAGTTGGGCGAGGACCCCAAACTAGGCAAGGGTAGCATCGCCGTCACCGGTATCGACTGTCCCTCCAGCAGCCGCAACATGGTGCCTGACCACTGCGAGTTGATCATCGACCGGCGCTTGACGCTGGGCGAGACGCGCGAGCGGGCGCTGGCCGAGATCCGCCAGATCCTGGAGCGCGAGGCCGTGCGCGGCGAGGTGTTTGTCGCCGAGCGCGAGACCCGTACCTACACCGGCCATATCGACCGCGGCCAGGAGTTCTACCCCCCCTGGCTGATGCCTGACGACTCGCCTTTGGTCAAATGCGCCCTGCGCGGTGTTGAGCGCGCCATCGAGCGCCGGCCGCGGCTGCGGGTCTGGGGCTTCTCCACCGACGGCACGTACACCCGCGGCGAGGCGGGCATCCCCACCATCGGTTTTGGCCCTGGCGACGACCGGCTGGCCCACACTGCCAACGAACAGGTGCGGGTGGCCGACGTGCTGTTGGCTGCGCGCGGCTATGCCCAGATCGCCGTCGAGGTGTTGGGCAAGCGATGATGCGCGATCGCCGTTTGTGGCTGTTGTTGGGGGCGGCCTTGGCGGCGCGGCTGGCGTTGCTGCCGCTGCCCGATCCCTTTGACGCCGACCTGACCACCTTCTGGCTGCCGTGGATGGCCTACGGCGCGCAGCATGGCCTGGCTCAGCTTTATCTGCACGGCGAACCGCTGGTTAACTATCCGCCGCTCTATCTGACCTTGCTGGTGGGACTGGGCAAGCTGTACGGGTTGTTGGCGCCGGGCTTCGAGTACACGCCCTGGCAGAGCGTGCTGATCAAGCTGCCGGCGGTGCTGGCTGACCTGGGGGTTGCGGTGTTGCTCTACGCGGCTGCCTGGTGGGTGGTGCGGGCGAGCGAAGCCGGGGATGCTTCGGCGGACCTCAGCATGACAGGGGCGCACGAAGCCGGGGATGCTTCGGCAGACCTCAGCATGACAGGGGCGCGCGGCGGCGCGACCGGACAACCCAGCGACGGCGCGACGCAACGACGCGATAGCCGCACGCCCCGAAGCTGGTTTCCCCTGTTAGCCGCGGGGCTGTGGGCGCTGAACCCGGCCATCATCTACGTCAGCGCGTTCTGGGCCCAGGTCGATTCGATCCATACGCTGTGGATGCTGGCCGCGCTGCTGGCTGCGCTGGCAAGGCGCTGGGGCTGGAGCGGCGTGCTGATGGCGCTGGCGCTGCTGACCAAGCTGCACGCAGTGGTGCTGCTGCCGCTGCTCTTTGTGCTGGCGCTGCGCCACAGTTGGCGCGCCCTGGCCTGGGGTGCGCTGGGGCTGGGCGGGACGCTGACGCTGGGCCTGCTGCCTTTCTTCCTGAGCGGCGCACAGGAGCAGGTGTTGGCGGTCTATCTCGGCGCGGTTGGTTTCTACCCCAAGCTGTCGGTCAACGCCTTCAACGGCTGGTTCCTGGTGCAATCCCTCAGCGCACAGGTGTTTGGCCGTGAGCTGCTGGACACGGCGCGCATTGTGGGGCCGATTACTCTGCGCTGGGTGGGGCTGGCGCTGCTAGGTGGCTACACAGTCGTGTTGCTGGCGCTGCTGTGGCCGCGTCTGGAGCCGGGCCGGCGCGCGCTGGATGAGCGCTGGCTCAGCGCGTCAGCGCGCCTGCTGGTCTTCTTCGCAGCCGGTTTGCTGGTCTTCGGCTTCTTCAGCCTGGCCACCGAGATGCACGAGCGCTATGGACTGCCAGCGCTGGCCTTTCTGGCCTTGCCCGCGGCCTTCTGGCGGCGCGCGCTGTGGCCCTACCTGCTGCTGACGGCTGTGTGGTTCTTTAACTTGCTGCGCGTGCTGCCCTGGGGGCCGGGCATCTTCAACCTGATCCAGAGCGTGCCGGGCGACCGGTTGTTGCTGTCGCTGGCCAGTGTGATGCTCTTCATTTGGCTGACAATCCTCTACCTGCGCACGGCCCGCGGCCTGCGTCTGCCTGCGCCCATTTTCGCCGCCAGGAGCACAGACCTATGATGCGCGACCGACGCTTCTGGCTGTTGTTCGGCGTGGCCCTGCTGGTGCGGGCCGTGCTGATGCCGCTGCCGGAGCCCATTGACTTCGACCTGGCCTATTTTCTCTTTCCCTGGATGAACTATAGCCCCGGCCACAGCCTGGTGGAGCTCTACCTGTACGGCGAGCCGGTGGTCAACTATCCGCCGTTCTTCATGACCATCCTGCTGGGCTTGGGCAAGCTCTATGGCGTGTTGGTGCCCAGCCTGGAGAAAACCCCGTTGCAGATGGCGCTGATCAAGCTGCCGACGGTGATCGCTGACCTGGCGACCGGCGTGGCGATTTACGCGGCCGCGTGGCAGATCGAACAACGGCGGGGCCGGGTCTCCCGGCTGCCGCTGCTGGCGGCCGGGCTGTGGCTGCTTAACCCGGCTGTGATCTACGTCAGCTCCATCTGGGGCCAGTTCGACTCGATGCACACCCTGTGGATGGTCGTCGCGCTGCTGGCTGCTGTCAACAGACGCTGGGGCTGGAGCGGGCTGTTCATGGGCCTGGCGCTGCTCACCAAGGCGCAGGCGCTGACTGTGATCCCGCTGCTGGCGCTGATGGCCTGGTGGAGCGGCTGGCGCGCGCTGGCGCGCTGGGTGTTCAGCAGCGCAGCCACGCTGGCTGCGGGCTTGTTGCCGCTTTGGATCGGCGGCGCAGGCCAGTCGCTGGTGCAGATCTACATCAAGGCCGTCGGCTACTACCCGGCCATGAGCATGAACGCTTACAACCCGTGGTTCATCGCCCACATCCGCACGCGCGAGATCCTGGGCTACTGGGTAGAGGACTCGACCGCGCTGCTGGGGCCGATCACCATCCGCCATGTGGGCATGGCGCTGGTAGCCAGCTACTCGCTGCTGCTGTTCATCGTGCTGCTGCGGCGCTGGCGCGCGCCCTCTCAGGATCCGTCGCCCCAGGCCGACGTGGTCCAGCGGATTGGCGTCTTCTTTGTGGCAGGGCTGCTGACCTTTGGCTTCTTCATGCTGGCCACGGAAATGCACGAGCGCTACATCCTGCCTGCGCTGGCCCCGCTGGCCCTGGTGGCTGCGCTGCTGCGCCCGGCCTTTGCGCCCTATCTGCTGCTGTCGCTGACCAGCTTCCTCAATTTGATCCATGTCTTGCCCGTCACGCGTGACCAGATCGCGTTGATGGAAACGCTGCCTGACGTGCGCTTCTTGATCTCCGGGGTCAATACAGCGTTGTTTGTCTGGTGGACGTGGTTGTTCGTGCGCGGTAAGCGAGTGCTGGAGAAGTCCGGCTGGTAGCCGGACCTACGTGGAGATTGTCCGGCTACCAGCCGGACCTACGAGGTATTGCAAACGATGGATTGGCAACATTATTTGACCGACTACAACGAAGGCTTGGGCCTGGTCTACGAGCGCTTCGTGCTGAACGATTTTCTGCTCGACCTGCAGACGCGGCACGGCATCGAGACCGTGCTGGAAGCGCCGCTCTACGGCATGGCCGGCGTCAGCGGCATCAACAGCGTGGCGCTGGCCGAGGCCGGCTGCCAGGTGACGCTGGCCGACGACAACCGCGTGCGGCTGGACGGCGTGCAGCGCATCTGGGACGAGCTGGCCCTGCCGGTGCGCCTGGTGCAGGTGCGCGATTGGGGCCGGCTGCCCTTTGCCGACAACAGCTTCGACCTGGCCTGGGAGTGGGCGGGGCTGTGGTATCTGCCCAACGCCCAGGCGCTGCTGCACGAGCTGGCGCGGGTCAGCCGGCGCGTGGTCTTCGTGGCCATGCCCAACCGCTGGCAGGTGGGCTATTTTATGCGCAAGTACCTGATCGACCAGGCTTTCTTCCGCGAGATCGGCGGCCGCGAGGCGTGGGTGGACATGGCCATGAACCGTGGCATCCTGGAGGCTGCGGGCGTGAAGATCGTCGACCAGGGTGTGCTGGACGTACCCCCCTGGCCCGACACGGTGATGCCCGCCAGCGAGGTCTTGCAGCGGCTGGGCATCCGCTCGGCCAAGCTCCAGGACCAGTTCAGCGGCGAGGGCTGGACCTGGTCGACCATGGCTTACTACCTGGGCGAGCAGCCCGAGCTGCGCCAGCAGGTGATGCGCTACACCTGGCTGGAGTACGCGCCGCTGCCCTGGCAGATCAAGGCCGTGTGGGCGCACCATCGCTATCTGGTGGGGGTGAAGAGGTAGCAGGTTGCAGGTGGCAGGTGGCAAGTGGGAGGCGTTTTACAGGCTGCCTTTGCGCCAGGCCGAGAGGGCGATGCCGAGCTGGCCCAGCCAGTAGGTTGCCATGACCGCAATGCCGCCAAGCTGGATGGGGGTGTCGAAGAGACGGAAGGCCAGGATGCTGTCGCTGACCACAAAGAAGAGCGCGCCGGCCAAGCCCGCCCAGACCGAGAACCTGGGCAGCGTGGGCACGTCCAGCCGGGCGGCGGCTCGCCACAGCATGGTAGTGATGATCAGGATGTAGAGGTAGACCGGGCCAATCAACCCTTGCAAGTCGCCGGTGGTCATCAGGAAGATGGCCGCGAAGAAGCCGTAGGCATAGGCCGCTGCGCCGTAGAAGGGATGGAGCTTGCGCGTATCTTGCAAGAAAGCCACGATGTAGGCCACGTGGGCCAGCAAAAAGGCAACCAGCCCCAGCAGAAAGGTAGTCTCGGAATACTCCAGCAGGATGTCGCCTAACGCCGCCAGCAGCAGGCCGACCATGATCGCCAACTGGTAGCGGCCCCTGGAGCGCAGGCCGCTGACCCACAACGCCAGCATCAGCACAGGGATCGGCTTGGCGATCATGACCAGCCAGTAGGCGTTGTCCATCCGGCCGGCAACGAGATACAGCAGCGCGGCCGCCAAGGCGATCACAGCCAAAACCTTACTTCGGGTTGTCATATCGGTGAAGCGGGGAGCGGATGCGGTCATGAGGGGCTTCCTTCCTGGGGGTATTCCTGGCGTGCTTGATTGTGCCACAGAACAGGGCTGTTGCCAAGCAGCAGCGGCGGCCTGGAGGTGTATCCCAGTTTTGGGGCGGCAAACCCTTCGGGTCTTGAGTATGCGGCCAGTGAGCGTTGCGACGTGCTGAGACCCGAAGGGTTTGCCCCCAACGCGAGCTACACCCGCGGCCTGGTCTCGGTTGGCAGGGCTGCCCCGATCTGGCTATAATGACGCCACACGCGCAATTTGCCCACCGAAAGGATGTCAACCTGTGACCACTGTCATGCAGCACGCGACTATACCCACCAACGGCATCACCCTCCACGTGGCCCAAGCGGGTCCGCCCGATGGCCCGCCGCTGATCCTGCTGCACGGCTTCCCCGAATACTGGGGCGGCTGGGCCAAGCAAATACCCGCGCTGGCCGAGGCCGGCTATCGCGTCTGGGCGCCCGACCAGCGCGGCTATAACCTGAGCAGCAAGCCGGCCGGCGTGCGGGCCTACGACATCGACGAGCTGGCGCGCGATGTGCTGGGGCTGATCGACGCTACGGGACACGAGAGGGTCTTCCTCGTGGGCCACGACTGGGGCGCGGCTGTGGCCTGGTGGGTGGCCGGCAAATACCCCGAACGGCTGCACAAGCTGGCCATCCTCAACGTGCCGCATCTGGCCGTGATGTTCCGCACGGTGTGGCGCTCCTGGACCCAGATGCGCCGGAGTTGGTACATCTTCTTTTTTCAGATCCCGCGCCTGCCCGAAGCCAGCCTGCGCCGCAAGGGCTGGACCAACGCCATCCGTGCGCTCAAAGGCAGCAGCCGGCGCGGCACGTTTACGCCCGATGACATTGAGCAGTACCGCGCGGCCTGGTCGCAGCCCGGCGCGATCACCGGCATGGTCAACTGGTACCGCGCGGCCGGCCGCAGGCAGGGCAAGTTGCGCAGCCTCGGCCGCATCGCCGTACCCACGCTGATGATCTGGGGCGCCAAGGACATCGCCCTGGGCCGCGAGATGGCCCAGCCCAGCATCGACCTGTGCGACGACGGCCGGCTGGTCTTCATCGAGGAGGCCGGCCACTTCGTGCAGCACGAGGAGCCGGCGCGGGTGAATCGGTTGCTCATCGACTTCCTGGGGCAGTGACAGCCTCCAAAGTGGTTTCACGGCAACTGGGTTGGCGCGCGGCGCATGACTGTGTTAAGATATGTCCGGCACTGCGGATTTGACGATTCTCGAAGGAGGTCGATCATGACTCTTGAGTTGAGTGAGATTGCGCTACCTGCTCATGCGGAAGTCAAGATCCAGTTCAGTCTGACCGCTCAGGTCAATATCACAGACTACACCGCGCAGCGTCAGGTGAGCAAACTGCTGCTGGATCATGTTGGTAATCTGCTCTATGGTGAGCGGCCTACGCTGGTTGCTGGCAGACGGCTCATCTGGCGTGTGCCTGTATGGCTTGCTTCGCCACGATCTGGTCCGATAGGCCAGGTGGGCGTACTCGATGTCGATGCTCAAACCGGGGAGATCCTCTACGACCAAGTCGCCTTGGATGAACTCGCGGAGCGCGGCAATGCCCTGGCTCGACGTACCCTTCATACCACAAACTGAAGAGAGCTGGTGCGTGCCAGCGTGCGTTGCTATGGTGGCGGCATTCAACGGCGAGTCGCTTACCCAGGAGGATGTTGCCCGCTGGCTGGGTACGTCCGAAATCGGAACCCCTGCCAGTCGCATCCAACAGATGAGCAGGCGTGGCTTCGATGTGATCTATCGTCAGGGTTCCCTGGATGAGATACGGAATTGGATCGGTCGAGGACTGCCCTATATTCTTTTTGTGCGAACTGGGGAGCTTTCGTATTGGGAGTACGACACCCCACACGCCGTGGTGTTGGTTGGGCTTGATGGCGACAATGCGGTAGTGCTTGATCCCGCCTACAGCCAGTCTCCTGTGGAAGTTGCGCTCGGGGAGCTCATGTTGGCCTGGTCTGAGCCTGGTTACACATTTGCAGTAGTGCGATGAGCGGCGCCGTACGATGAAGGCTTTAGCTCTGAAGAGACTCACCAGCCTGCACGACAACCCAGCCCCCTTGCAGCTTGTCGACCTGCCCGACCCCACGCCCGGCACTGGCGAGTTGCTGCTGCGCGTTGCGGCTTGCGGCGTCTGCCACACCGAGCTGGACGAGATCGAGGGCCGCACGCCGCCGCCGGTGTTGCCGATGGTCCTGGGACACCAGGTGGTGGGACGAGTCGTCGAATTGGGGCCAGGCGCGAAGCGTTTTGCCGTGGGCGACCGGGTAGGGGTGGCCTGGATCTTCTGGGCCTGCGGGGAGTGCCCAGCCTGCCTTGCCGGTGACGAGAACCTCTGCCCGTACTTCCGCGCCACTGGCCGCGACGCGCACGGCGGCTATGCTGAGCTCATGACGGTCTCTGAAGCCTTCGCCTACCCCATCCCTGCTGTCTTCTCCGACGTGCAAGCCGCGCCGCTGCTGTGCGCCGGGGCCATCGGTTATCGCTCGTTGCGCCTGGCCAGCCTGCAAGACGGGCTGCCGCTGGGCCTGACCGGCTTCGGCGGCTCCGGCCATCTGGTGCTGATGCTGGCGCAGCACCTCTATCCCCGCTCGCCGGTCTACGTCTTCGCCCGCAGCCCGCAGGAGCGCGCCTTTGCCCTGGAGCTAGGCGCAGCCTGGGCCGGCGACACGGCCGACACGCCCCCCCAGTCGTTGACCGCGATCATCGACACCACGCCGGCCTGGAAGCCGGTGGTCGAGGCGCTGCGGGCGCTGGCCCCCGGCGGCCGGCTGGTGATCAACGCCATCCGCAAGGAGGAAGCAGACAAGGCCGAGCTGCTGCGTCTGGACTATCCGCAGCACCTGTGGCTGGAGAAGGAGATCAAGAGCGTGGCCAACGTGGCGCGGCGCGATGTGGCCGAGTTCCTGAACCTGGCTGCGCAGATTCCGATCCGGCCAGAGGTGGAGGTCTTCCCGCTGGAAGAGGCAAACCAGGCGCTGCTTGAGCTGAAGACCCGGCGGGTGCGCGGAGCCAAGGTACTGGATATGCCATAACGCCGCTCTGCCGAGCAAGTACGATACCGCATTTGGTATCATAACAGCACTAACGTATAATTGCCGAGGAGGGACATGATGACCAAGCGCGACAAGCTTATCGAACGCGTGCGTCGCAATCCGCGGAGCATTCGCTTCGACGAGATCGAGACGCTGCTCTTGAGCCTGGGATTCGTGAAGCGCCAAAGAGGATCGAGCCACGCTATGTTCACCCTGGACGGCTATCAGGTCGTCGTCCCCTACCGCAAACCCACCGTCAAGCCAGTCTACGTTCAGCTTGTTCTCGCGTTGCTGGATGAGATCGAGGGTCTGGATGAAGACTGAAACGTCCGCCTATGGAGGATCGAAAATGGCAAAGTTCGAGCGCACGGGCGAGTCATCACAACCCCGCACCGTTGACGATTATCTAAAGTTGCCCTACACCATTGAGGTGATTCGAGACGAATCGGATGGCCAGCCGGGGTACGTGGCTCGTGTTGTCGAGTTACCTGGTTGTTTGACTCAGGCTGACGATTTCCAGGAACTAGGCGAGATGGTGGAAGACGCCATGCGGCTGTGGATCGAGACAGCATTGGAGGACGGCCAGGTTATCCCCCAGCCACGGTTGGCAGCGCAACACAGCGGCAAGTTCCTCGTGCGCGTTCCGCGCTCGCTGCATCGGCAGTTGGTCGACGCGGCCGAACGGGATGGCGTCAGCTTGAACAGCCTGGTCAATGTGATCCTGGCACGCGCTATGGGTGAGCCAGCTCATCCCACCCCTGCTGCTCAGCCAGCTCCCGCATGGGAGTACCCCATGGTCACGCCACATTACCTTCAAGTGGCTGAGTCAGAGGACGCGGTGTCATGAGACTGGAGTTGTCAGCCCGCGTGCCTTTTTCCCTCCAGCAAGTGATTAACTCCCACGGCTGGCCGCAGTTGGCGCCCTTTCTGTGGGATCGGGCCAGCGACGAGCTGCGCCGCGTGGAGCGCCTGGCGTCCGGCCGGGTGATTGAGATGCGCTTCGACCAGGCGTCGGACGGCGCTGCGGTCGAGGTCGATGCCGACCTGACCCCGGCCGAACAGGCCGAACTGGCGGCCAACGTGCAGTGGATGTTGGGCCTGGACCAGGATTTCAGCGCCTTCTACGCGGCTGTCCGGCACGAGCCGAAGCTGGCGCAGGCCGAAGCACAAGCCAAAGGCCGCGTGCTGCGCAGCCCGACCCTGTTCGAGGATGTGCTCAAGACCATCGCCACCACCAACACCACCTGGGGCGGCACCATCCGCATGATTGACGCGCTGGTCAGGTTGTACGGCGAGCCCCTGCCGGCCGACCCGGCGCGGCGGGCTTTTCCTACGCCGGAGCGGCTGGCCAGCGTGGACGTGGACAGCCTGCGCGCTGAGGTCAAGCTGGGCTACCGCGCGCCCTACGTGCAGGCGCTGGCGCAGGACGTGGCGTCGGGCGCGCTGGACCTGGAGGCGTTCAGGCACAGCGATCTGCCAACGCCGGAGCTGCGCAAGCGCCTGCTGGCCATCAAGGGCGTGGGCGGTTATGCAGCAGCCAACTTGCTGGTCATCCTGGGCCGCTACGACCACATCCCCGTCGATTCCTGGGCCGTGAGCCAGGTCGCGCGCGAGTGGTACGGCGGCCAGCGCGTGGGCGAGAAGGAGGTCAACGCAGCCTTCGAGCGCTGGGGCGCATGGAAGGGGCTGGCGTTCTGGTGTTGGGAGTGGTTAGGCTGACCACTCCGGGAGAGCCTCCCGCAACTTGACGACCGGGTGAGGGCGGGGTACACTCTGCGCGTGTCGTTCCTGCACGAACTCATAACTGAGAGGTCAATCTCATGTCACTCAAAGTGCTCGTGGTCGAAGATGAGCCCGTCTTACTGGAAACCCTGGCCTACAACTTGCAGAAGCAGGGCTACGAGGTGTTGACCGCGGCCGACGGCTACCAGGCCATCGCCTTGGCGCGCAAGGAGCGGCCGGCGCTGTTGGTGCTGGACCTGATGCTGCCCGGCGTGGACGGCTTCGAGGTCTGCCGCATCCTGCGCCAGGAGATGAGCGTGCCGATCCTGATGCTCACCGCGCGCGCCGAGGAGGTTGACAAGGTCGTCGGGCTGGAGGTGGGCGCCGACGACTATATGACCAAGCCCTTCAGCATGCGTGAGCTGATGGCGCGGGTCAAGGCGTTGCTGCGCCGCGAGCGGCTGATCCGCGAGGAGATCGCCGCGCAGGACGTGATCGCCTCTGGCAAGCCGCTGGTCTTCGACAACCTGGTGATCGACGAGAGCCGCAGGGAGCTGCTCAAAGACGGCCAACCCGTGCCGCTCAAGCCCAAGGAGTACGAGCTGCTGCTCTTCCTGGCCCGCCAGCGCGGCATCGTCGTCTCGCGTGATCTGATCCTGGAGCGGGTCTGGGGCTGGGATTTCGACGGCGGCAGCCGCACCGTCGACGTCCACGTCCGCTGGCTGCGTGAGAAGATCGAGGAGGACCCGGGCAATCCCACCCGGATTGTGACTGTACGCGGGATTGGGTATCGGTTCGAGGGATGACATGTTGCAAGTTGCAGGTTGCAGGTTGCAGGTTGCAAGTTGTGACTGATGGGAATTGAGTACACCGTAAACAAATTAACTGCGTATCGGTGCCCGGCACTTTGGCGACGATTCGCACATGATCAGAGGCTCGTGTCAAGTGCCGGGCACCTCAACAACTTTGTTTACGACGTATTGAGTGGTCTCATGAGGAGGAAGGACGATGTACAGGAGCTACGAGGAGTGGCTTGGGCTGGTGCCGACGAGTATCACGCAGAATCCGCTGTGGAGTTTCGAGACCTATCGTAAGGCTTTGTTCTTGTCCGATCTGGCCTGGTTCGACGCCGAAAAGCTGCTTCAGGATGGCCGTGGCAGATCGATAGTCTGGCAACTGCTTGATGCCGCTGGCTCAGTCCCCGCCAACATCGAAGAGGGCTTTGGACGTGGCTTCGGCAAGGACTATGGCCGCTTCCTCAAGATTGCCCTTGGCTCGGCACGCGAAACCCGCGGCTGGTACTATCGCAGCCGGCACGTCTTCGACCCTGCCATGCTCGACCGCCGCCTCAAACTCGCCGACGAAATCATCTCCGGCCTGGTCACCACTGCCAAACAACAATACAACCGTTAACCGCCACCTGCAACTTGCCACTTGCCACCTGCAACCTGCAACCTGCCACCTGCCACCTGCCACCTGCCACCTGCCACCTGCCACCTGCCACCTGCAACCTGCCACCTGCAACTCCGCTCATGTTCAACTCCATCCGCTGGCGCATCGCCATCCCTTACATCCTCCTGACACTGCTGACCCTGGCGGGGTTGACGCTGCTGGTCACGGCTCGGGCGCGCGAGGAGCATTTGGCCGATCTGCGCGTTACGTTATTGGCCGAGGCGCGGCTGATTGGCGACGCGGCTAAGCCTTATCTGGCTGGGCCAGACAAGATCACGCCTGACAGCACGACGCTGGACGACTTGGCGCGCAGTTGGGCCGCGTTGGTCGACGGCCGCGTGACCATCATCGCGCCCGACGGCGTGGTGCTGGGCGAGTCGAACCAAAACCGGGCGCTGATGGACAATCACCTGGGCCGGCCTGAGGTGCAGGGCGCGCTGCAGGACAGGGAAGGGACCAGCATTCGCTTCAGCAGCTCAGTAGATCAGGATATGATGTATGGCGCTGTACCGGTTTTCGAGGGCGAGCAACTGGTCGGCTTCGCGCGGGTGGCCCTGCCGCTGGACCGCATCGAGGCCAGCGTGGCTCGGCTGCGCCGGCCCCTGATCCTTGTCACCCTGGCCGCTGCCAGCGTCGTGTTGTTGATGGCGCTGTGGATTGCCCGCCGCACCGCCCGGCCCATCGAGCAGTTGACCGCCGTGGCCAGCCGCATGACGGGGGGCGATTTTAGCGTCCGGGCAGTGGCCACCACGCGCGACGAGGTGGGCACGCTGACCACTACGTTCAACCGCATGGCTGAGGAGTTGGACGACAAGGTGGCTCGCCTGACCCGCGAGCGCAGCCGCATGGAGGCGATCCTGGAGAACATGGCCGATGGCGTGATCATCGCCGACGCCCGCGGCCAGGTGCGGCTGATCAACCCGGCGGCGATGCGGCTGCTCAAGACTCCGCAGCAAGCGGCACGCGGGGCCAGCTTCGCTCAGGTGGTGCGCCACCACCAGATCATCGAGTTGTGGCAGGGCTGTCGCAGCACCGGCCAGATGCAGGCCGGCGCAGTGGAGATCGACCGCCAGGGCATCTTCTGGCAGGTGATCATCACCTCGTTCCAGGAAGGGGGCGACCGCGGCTATCTGATCATCATCCAGGACCTGTCGCGCATTCGCCGGCTGGAGACGGTGCGCCGCGATTTCATCAGCAACATCTCCCACGAGCTGCGCACGCCGCTGGCCTCGCTCAAGGCGTTGACCGAGACCCTGCGCGATGGCGCCATCGAGGACCCGCCCGCGGCTGAGCGCTTCCTCAACAGCATGGAGACCGAGATCGACGCGCTGACCCAGATGGTGCAGGAGCTGCTGGAGCTGTCGCGCATCGAGTCGGGGCAGGTGGCCTTGCGTCTGCGGGCTGCGTCCGTGGAAGAGGTAGTTGCGCCGCCGGTAGAACGGCTGTTGGCTCAAGCCGAGCGATCGGGGCTGGCTCTCAGCGTCGAGATTGCCGAGGACGCGCCGCTGGTGCTGGTCGACGTAGAACGCATGCAACTGGTGGTCACCAACCTGGTCCACAACGCCATCAAGTTCACGCCGCTGGGCGGGGCGATCACCGTGCGGGCTCGCGCCGGCCGCGACGGCGATGTTCCCGCCTCAGCCCGCCAGAGCAAGCCGCTGGTCAGCGGCGGCTGGCAGGTGGTGATCGTCCAGGTGATCGACAGCGGCGCAGGCATCCCGGCGCGCGATCTGCCGCGCGTCTTCGAGCGCTTCTACAAGGCCGACCGGGCCCGGGGCAGCGGCGGCACCGGCCTTGGCCTTTCCATCGCCCGCCACCTGGTGGAGAGCCACGGCGGCTACATCTGGGTGGAGAGCGAGGAAGGGGTGGGCAGCACCTTTTCCTTCAGCCTGCCGCTGGCCGAGACCGCTTCTCTCAACCCGTTGAATGTGCTATAATTCGGGGCATGAACGCCACGATGGAGTTGAGCAAGGTCCGGCAGGGCTGGTCAGAAGTTGAGGCGCTGGAGACCCAGATTCTGCGGCGCCTGACCGTGGAAGAGGGGATTCGGCAGTATCTGGCCCTGCAAGCTGAGTTCGAGCCGCAATTATTAGCCAGCGAGCCCTATTTCCGCCAGCAGCGCAACAACGCCCTGGTGCAGTTGCAGGCCCGGCTGCTCACCCTGAATCATCAAAATGGAGCCGTCATGGAAAACCTCGTCCGCTCAGTGGCCAGCTTGCAGCATCGTTTGGAACAAGCAGGCATCCCCTCGGCGGTGATTGGCGGCTTGGCTGTCAGCGCCTGGGGCGAGCCGCGGCTGACGCGCGACGCAGACCTCAAGGTGCTGGCACAGCGCGACGAGCGCAGCCGCATCTTGCAGTTGCTGGAGGATTTCACCCCACTGCACGCCAATCCCGACGAGGCCCTGCGGCGTAACGGCGTGGCCTTCTTCCAGGACCCGACCGGCGCCCGCATCGACGTCATGCTGGCCGAAACCTCATTTGATGAGACGGTGATCGGCCGGGCTAGCCTGATCGAGTTGCAGCCTGATCTGGTCGTGCGCGTGTGCAGCGCCGAAGACTTGATCGTTTACAAGTCCGTGTCGTTACGCACGCAGGACCGTCTCGATGTCGAAGGTATCATCCGGCGGCAGGGGGACCGGCTGGACGACCGCTATGTCGAGGACTGGCTGCTCCAGTTCGAGAAGGCGCTGGACGACAGCACGTTGGTGGCCGAATACCGGCGGCTGCGGCAGCGGCTGACTTGATCCGACTCAAGGTCGGATACGCCCGAACGACGCTGTCGCGTTGACATCAGTCTGACACAATGATAGAATGGCAATGGTGTGAATTGACAGCTGGGTCTGGCGACTTGCTGTCATTGGAGGTGCAACTATGGACACACTCGTTATTGACAAAGTAGTAGAGCAACTGAGGGCACTGCCTCAAGAGTCGCAGTGGCGTGTGCTTGAGTTCACTCATTCCCTTCGCGGTTCAGCTCCAAGAGGTGTTCCTGGCCGACAACTGGTCGCCTTCGCCGGCCGCTTTCCAGCAATTGACCTGAAATCGATGAGCGAAGCGATCCAACAGGGTTGTGAACAGGTAGATAGCGATGAATGGTAGATACCTGCTTGACACGAACATTGTCATTGCCCTATTTGCCGACGAAGCAGGTGTTAAGGCAGGTCTGACAACTGCTCAAGAAGTTCTCTTGCCCAGTGTTGCCGTTGGTGAACTATGCTACGGCGCAAGGAAGTCTGGGCGGCCTGAGGAAAACCTTGCCCGCATCGATGAATTCCTGGTCAGCAATGTCGTGCTCGAATGTGACATCAATACCGCCCGCCAATACGGTGATGTCAAGAACAGATTGCGACTCAAGGGGCGTCCAATACCCGAGAACGACATCTGGATTGCAGCACTCTCACTTCAGCATGGTTTGACGTTGGTCACTCGTGACGGCCACTTTAATGAGGTTGACGGTCTGAGGACAGTGGCTTGGTGACTGCGCAAAGACGGTTGTTCCGGCCGATTGAGTCACTCGTGGACGCACATCTTGGTGATGTGAAGCGGCCCCACTCATGTGGGGCCGCTTCTTTTTGTGCCATGACCACTTGTCCGCCGGCGAGGGCTTGCTGACGCCTGCTTTGGTGCCTGTTCTCCCAACGGCCAGCCACACGTGAACCGGTTCAACGCATTCGCCGGAAACAGACGAAGCACCGCACCTCTCCCACCCTTGTTCAGGCTCCTGAATTGAACCTGCAACGCAGGGCTGGTTTCCCTTTGCTTTCCCATCCCACCTTGCCGGCGGACTTGCGGTCCACTGATCGTAGATACCCGGACCCGGTTGTCGAAGACTGTGTCCAGGTGACGCCTGCGCGCCAGTCTACTGCCCACTATCATAGCTTCGGGGCGTTAAGCGCAACTTATCCACTGCTTAACGTCCTGTTAAGCGCTGGTAAAGCCTGTGTTCAGCGCCAGCCAATCCGAGAGTGAACGTTCTCATGTGGGGGGCATTAATCAACTCTTAAACAATCTATGACCGGCTCTTAAAACAACTGTGAAGCGGCGTTAAACCGGCGGTGCTAGACTGCCAACAAGATGATCCAATCAATCCTGTGCCACAATCGCTCTGCACGCCCCATCGCGCTTCCGATCTTGCGTTGTTGATGGGGCTTTCTTTGTGCCGTGCAGACGGTTCTGGCCGGGACAAATCAACCGCTTTTCAGATGTGAAGGAGAAGAATTCCATGCGACGTCTACTGGTTTTGAGCCTCGTCATTGTGGCTCTCGTCGTCACTGCCTGCGGCGGCCGCAGCACGCCGACGCCTACCCCCATGCCGGCTGCGCCGGCCCAACAGCCAACGAACACCCCGGCCGCGGCCGAGCCTACGCCGACGACCGCAGCGGCCCAGCCAGCTCAGCCGGCCCAGCCGCAAGTTCCGCTGATCACTCTGCCTGAGGTCAACCCGTTGGAGACCACGGGCAACATCATCGTGGCGGGCAGCTCCACCGTCTTCCCGCTGACCGAGCGCATGGCCGAGCGCTTCCGCGACGAGGGCTACGCCGGTAACATCACCATCGACTCCATCGGCTCCGGCGCCGGCTTCGAGCGCTTCTGCAAGGCCGGCGAGACCGACATCGCCAACGCCTCACGCCCGATCCGCGACAGCGAGCGGGAAAGCTGCCGGGCCATTGGCCGCGAGGCCATCGAGTTCCGCGTCGGCACCGACGCCCTGGCCATCGTCGTCAACCCTGGCAACGACTGGATCGGCGAGGAAGGCGTGACCCTGGAGGAGTTGGCCAAGCTCTTTGCGGCTGAGACCACCAACTGGTCGGATGTCAACCCGGCCTGGCCGGCGCAGCCTGTCAAGCGCTTCAGCCCCGGCACCGACTCCGGCACCTTCGACTACTTCATCGAGGCGGTGATGGACCCGGCGTTCCCGGACGGCGGCGAGGAGGCCCTGCTCTCAGCGGCCAACTTGCAGCTCTCTGAGGATGACAACGTGCTGGTGCAGGGCGTATCGGGCGATCCCTACGCCATCGGCTACTTCGGCTTCGCCTACTTCGAGGAGAACGCCGGCCGCCTGCGCGATCTGGCCATCGAGGGTGTCGTCCCCACCGCTGACGCCGTCGAAGCTGGCGACTATCCGCTGGCCCGTCCGCTGTTCATCTACTCTGACGCGGGCGTCATGGCTGCCAAGCCCCAGGTGGCTGACTTCATCAACTTCTACCTGACCTTCGTCAACGACGAGGTCATCGACGTCGGGTACTTCCCGGCCTCCAACCAGGCGCTCAACACCGCCCGGCAGAACTGGTTGGACGCGGCGGGCAGCGCTCAGGCTGCCGGACCAGCGCAGGCAGTCGCCAGCGGCGGCCTCTTGCCGGCCGTCAATCCGCTGGAGACCACGGGCAACATCATCGTGGCAGGCAGCTCGACGGTCTTCCCGCTGACCGAGCGGATGGCTGAGCGCTTCCGCGACGAGGGCTACGGCGGCAACATCACCATCGACTCCATCGGCTCCGGCGCCGGCTTCGAGCGCTTCTGCAAGGCCGGCGAGACCGACATCGCCAACGCCTCACGCCCGATCCGCGACAGCGAGCGGGAAAGCTGCCGGGCCATTGGCCGCGAGGCCATCGAGTTCCGCGTCGGCACCGACGCCCTGGCCATCGTCGTCAACCCTGGCAACGACTGGATCGGCGAGGAAGGCGTGACCCTGGAGGAGTTGGCCAAGCTCTTTGCGGCTGAGACCACCAACTGGTCGGATGTCAACCCGGCCTGGCCGGCGCAGCCTGTCAAGCGCTTCAGCCCCGGCACCGACTCCGGCACCTTCGACTACTTCATCGAGGCGGTGATGGACCCGGCGTTCCCGGACGGCGGCGAGGAGGCCCTGCTCTCAGCGGCCAACTTGCAGCTCTCTGAGGATGACAACGTGCTGGTGCAGGGCGTATCGGGCGATCCCTACGCCATCGGCTACTTCGGCTTCGCCTACTTCGAGGAGAACGCCGGCCGCCTGCGCGACCTGGCCATCGAGGGCGTCGCGCCGACGGTGGACACCGTCAACGCCGGCCAGTATCCGTTGGCTCGCCCGCTGTTCATCTACTCCGACGCGGGCGTCATGGCTGCCAAGCCCCAGGTGGCTGACTTCATCAACTTCTATCTGACCTTCGTCAACGACGAGGTCATCGACGTTGGTTACTTCCCGGCCTCCGAGCAGGCGCTCAACCGGGCCAAGGTCAACTGGCTGAACGGCATGGGCCTCGAGGTAGTTCTGCCTGAGGTCAACCCGTTGGAGACCACGGGCGACATTATCGTGGCGGGCAGCTCGACCGTCTTCCCGCTGACCGAGCGGATGGCTGAGCGCTTCCGCGACGAGGGCTACGCCGGTAACATCACCATCGACTCCATCGGCTCCGGCGCCGGCTTCGAGCGCTTCTGCAAGGCCGGCGAGACCGACATCGCCAACGCCTCACGCCCGATCCGCGACAGCGAGCGGGAAAGCTGCCGGGCCATTGGCCGCGAGGCCATCGAGTTCCGCGTCGGCACCGACGCCCTGGCCATCGTCGTCAACCCTGGCAACGACTGGATCGGCGAGGAAGGCGTGACCCTGGAGGAGTTGGCCAAGCTCTTTGCGGCTGAGACCACCAACTGGTCGGATGTCAACCCGGCCTGGCCGGCGCAGCCTGTCAAGCGCTTCAGCCCCGGCACCGACTCCGGCACCTTCGACTACTTCATCGAGGCGGTGATGGACCCGGCGTTCCCGGACGGCGGCGAGGAGGCCCTGCTCTCAGCGGCCAACTTGCAGCTCTCTGAGGATGACAACGTGCTGGTGCAGGGCGTATCGGGCGATCCCTACGCCATCGGCTACTTCGGCTTCGCCTACTTCGAGGAGAACGCCGGCCGCCTGCGCGACCTGGCCATCGAGGGCGTCGCGCCGACGGTGGACACCGTCAACGCCGGCCAGTATCCGCTGGCTCGCCCGCTGTTCATCTACTCCGACGCAGGTGTCATGGCTGCCAAGCCCCAGGTCGCCGACTTCATCAACTTCTACCTGACCTTCGTCAACGACGAGGTCATCGACGTCGGCTACTTCCCCGCCTCGCCGGCCGCGCTCGGTCTGGCTAAGGTCAACTGGCTGAACGCAACGATGCAGTAAGCTACCCGTCGGCGCGATCGGCGAAGAGATGGGAAGGGGTAACGGCGGCATCCTGCGCTGTCCTGTCCCTTCCCATCTTTGTCCAAAGGTTGCTACTCAGGTGCCGGGCACTTGCAGCCCATTGCAGGCGCAGATCCAAGTGCCCGGCGCCTATGGCTGAGTAGTAACGTCCAAAGCCAAAGGAACGCTCATGCAAAAAGACATCTCCCGGTCGGCCCCGGCGCCAAGCTTCGACCCTGCTGTCGATCTGCGCCGCCGGCCTCGGATAGGCGAGCAAATCATTCAAGTTAGCTTGCTGCTGTGCGGGCTGTTGTCGGTGTTGATCACGGCTGGCATCGTGGTCGTGCTGTTGTTCGACGCCCTGGCCTTCTTCCGGCTGGACGAAGTGACCCTGGCGGAGTTCTTCACTGGCACGGCCTGGCAGCCGCAGATTTTGCTGTTCGGGCTCTTTCCTCTCTTCAATGCCACCATGCTAACCAGCGCTATCGGGCTGCTGGTGGCGGTGCCGCTGGGGCTGATGATCGCCATTTACCTGAGCGAGTATGCGTCGCCGCGGGCGCGCGGCATCCTCAAGCCGGTGCTGGAGATCCTGGCCGGTGTGCCTACCGTGGTCTTCGGCTATTTCGCGCTTAACTTCATGACCCCGATCTTGCAGGGCATCTTCGGCCGTGACGTGGTAGAGATCTTCAACGTGGCCTCGGCTGGCATTGTGATCGGCATTTTGATCATCCCGTTGATCAGCTCCATGAGCGAGGATGCGCTGAGCGCGGTGCCGAGGGCGCTGCGCGAGGGCGCCTACGGCCTGGGCGCCACCCGGCTGGAGACGGCGATCAAGGTGGTGCTGCCTGCGGCTATCTCCGGCATCGCTGCGGCCATCATCGTCGGCATGTCGCGTGCAGTCGGCGAGACCATGGTGGTGGCCATTGCCGCCGGCGCAGGGCCGCGCAACTTCACCAGTTGGAGCGAGGCGCTGAGCGGCCTGAACTTTCTCAACCCCTTCAAGGCGGCCGAGACCATGACCGGCCACATGGTGCGCATCAGCGGCGGCGACCTGAGCTACGACTCCATCGACTACGACAGCATCTTCGCCATCGGCCTGATGCTCTTCATCTTCACCATGACGCTGAACCTGATCAGTCGCTGGATCGTCAAGCGCTTCCGAGAGGAGTATTGATCATGGCTGCTGACAAGCGCTCCAACGGCGCGTTTCCCCAGGGCGAGGCCTACGTAGGTTTTGTGCGCAAACGCAAGCGCGTCGGAACGTTTTTCCGCACGCTGTTCTTGCTGGCCACGGTGCTGGGCATTGTCATCCTGGCTGTGCTGATCCTGGACGTGGCTAACAACGCCTTTGGCTATGTGGCCGTGCAGAACCGCGTCGATCCCGAACGGCTGATCGATGGCTTCTACAAGCAGCAGATGCTCTCCATGCCGCGCACCATCGCCAGCGAGGACGATGTGGCGCTGGCCGATGGCGTGGCAGCACGCCCCGGCGCGATCGGCTTCTTCGGTTTTGCTTACTACCAGGACCGCACCGACGAGCTGCGCGGGCTGGCCATCGATGGCCTGGCGCCAACGGTGGAGAACGCGACTGAGGGCGATTATCTGCTGGCCCGGCCGCTCTACATCTACACCAGCCAGGGCATCCTGCGCTCGCAGCCGCAGGTCTCGGCCTTCGTCAACTTCTACCTGAACAATGCAGCCGACGTAGCCGAGGAAGTAGGGTATATCCGATCCAGCGAGGCGGACCTGGCCGATGCTCTGAGTCAATGGGAGCGCGCCACCGGCCTGACCGCATCGACCGCGGACACGCTGTTCCCGGCCAGCGGCGACATCCGTGTGGCTGGCAGTTCCACCGTGCAGCCCATCACCCGCCGCATGGCTGAGCGCTTCCAGGCCGAGGCGTCCTTCAGCGGCCAGTTCAGCATCGACGGCGGCGGCACGCTGGCCGGCTTCGAGCGGCTGTGCCGCACGCGCGACATCGATCTGGCCGACGCCAGCCGGGCTATGGAGCGTCCCGACGTGGCGGTCTGCCGCAACAACCGCATCGAGCCGCTGGCCTTCGAGATTGCTACTGACGCGGTCACTGTGGTGGCAAGCCAACAGAACCAGTTTCTGAACGGCGTGACACGTGAGCAATTGCGCCAGATCTTCATCGGCGCCGAGCGCTGGTCTGAGGTCGATCCCAGTTGGCCCAACACGCCCATCCTGCGTTTCATCCCCGGCGAGGCCAGCGGCACGCTGGATTTTTTCGTGGCTCAGGTCTTCGGCGACGACCTGGCAGACCTGCCCAAGGAAGACCTGCTGGCCATTCTGTCGGCCAACATCTCAGCCGGCCGGCTGCGGGCGCTCAACGCTGAGCAGTCGTTGGTGGAGCGGACACAAGAAGAGATCTATGAGCTGGTGGTCAGCGAGGTGGTGCGGCCCAATGTGGTGGAAAGCTGGTCGTTCACCGAGTCGCTCTTCAACAAGGCAGAGATCGAGGCTGAGGTGGCCGCCATCCCCAACGCCGTGTTGGAGTTCAAAAGCTGGCTGAGCTGGGACTTTATCACCTCGCCGCAGTCCTCCAACCCGACCCTGGCTGGCATCCGCACCGCCATCCTGGGTTCCCTCTGGGTGACGTTGATCGCCTTCCTGGTGGCTGTGCCGCTGGGCGTGGGCGCAGCGACCTACCTGGAGGAGTACAGCAAGGGCACCAAGCTGGACGGCATCATCGAGACCAACATCAACAACCTGGCCGGCGTGCCATCGATCATCTACGGCCTGCTGGGCCTGGCCGTCTTCGTGCGCTTCTTCGGCCAGTTCACCAGCGGCGTTGCCTTTGGCGCGGCTGATCCCAGCACGGCCAACGGCCGCACCATCGTCTCGGCCGGCCTGACGCTGGGGCTGCTGATCCTGCCCTTGGTGATCATCAACGGGCGCGAGGCGATCCGGGCCGTGCCCAGGGCCTTCCGCGAGGCCGCGCTGGGCCTGGGCGCCACCAAGTGGCAGTCCACCTGGAGCCACGTGCTGCCCAACGCCCTGCCTGGCATCCTGACCGGCGTGATCCTGGCGGTGTCGCGCGCTTTTGGCGAGACGGCGCCCTTGATCGTGGTGGGCGTCTCGACCTTCATCGTGGTCGATCCTTCGGGACCCTTCTCCAAGTTCACCACGCTGCCGGTGCAGATCTACCAGTGGACCTCGCGGCCACAGGAGGAATTCCAGCGGCTGGCGGCGGCGGCCATTCTGGTGCTGCTGTTCTTGTTGCTGAGCCTGAACGCCACGACCATCTACCTGCGCAACCGGCTGAAGCGAGACTACTAACACCCAAGCGCAGGACTGACAGTCCTGGTCGGGCTGTAGACGAACTCGTCAATCCTGGAGCGACTCGCCACGAAAGCCAGGACTGTCAGTCCTGAGGATATGCGGAGACACAACATGGCACTCAACAACTCAACCAACGGCCCTTCGGCGACCAACGGCAAGCACGCCGCCGAGGCGCACAACCTGAACATCTACTACGGCGGCTTCCAGGCGGTGCGCGATATCAACTTGAACATCGAACGCCAGAAGATCACGGCGCTGATCGGCCCATCGGGCTGCGGCAAGAGCACCGTCCTGCGCGCCTTCAACCGCATGAACGACCTGATCCCCATCGCACGCACCGAGGGCGACGTGCTCTTCCACGGCAAGAACATCTACGACCCCGACGTGGACGCGGTCGAGGTGCGCCGCCGCGTGGGCATGGTTTTTCAGAAGCCCAACCCCTTCCCCAAGAGCATCTACGAGAACATCTCCTGGGGCGCCAAGATCAATGGCTACAAGGGCAACATGGACGACCTGGTGGAGGACGCGCTGCGCAGCGCCGCCCTGTGGGACGAGGTCAAGGACAAGCTCAAGGACAGCGGCTATTCGCTTTCCGGCGGCCAGCAGCAGCGCCTGTGCATCGCCCGCGCCATCGCCATCAAGCCCGACATCATCCTGATGGACGAACCCTGCTCGGCGCTGGACCCCATCGCCACCCTGCGCATCGAGGAGCTGATGAAGGAACTGGTGGAGCGCTACACCATCATCATCGTCACCCACAACATGCAGCAGGCCGCGCGCGTCTCCGACTACACCGCCTTCTTCACCGTCACGCCCGACCGCACCGGCTATCTGGAGGAGTTCGGCGAGACGAAGCAGATGTTCACCAGCCCGCACAGCAAGATCACCGAGGATTACATCACCGGGCGCTTCGGGTAATCGGTGAACGGTAATCGGTGAACGGTGAACGGTCTTTCTGATCACCGGACACCGTCTACCCAAACAAGGATTACGCCATGCACAAGTCAACTCGTGTACTCTTTCTGGGCACCGCCAACGCCGGCCGCAGCCTGATGGCCGAGGCGCTGCTGCGCAGCATCGACAGCGAGCGCTTCGAGGCCCACAGCGCCGGCATCGACCCGGCCGAGATCAACCCGCTAACGCTGCAGGTGCTGGAAGAAGGCGGCGTCGACACGGAGGGCCTGCACCCCAAGAACGTCACCGACTACCTGGGCAAGCTGCACTTCGGCTACGTGATCACCGTTTGCGACTGGGCGCGGCAGAACTGCCCCACGGCCTTCCTGACCATGGGCCAGCGGCTGCACTGGACGTTGGACGACCCGCTAAAGTTCGAGGGCTCCGAGGAGGAGGCTTTGGCTACCTTCCGGCGGGTGCGCGACGAGACGGAGCAACTCATGCGCGCCTGGCTGGCCGAGCAGGGCTGACGTCCTATGGCCAGAACCAAGGTGCTCTTCCTTTGCACCGGCAACGCAGCCCGCAGCCAAATGGCCGAGGCCTTCCTACGCCAGGCGGCCGGCGACCGCTTCGACGTCTACAGCGCCGGTTTGGAGCCGAAAGGGATCAATCCCTTCACGCGCGCCGTCATGAAGGAAGCAGGCCTGGATCTGAACGGCCAGTGGTCCAAGGACGTCACCGAGTACCTGGGCCGCGTCAACTTCGGCTATCTGATCACCGTCTGCGACCACGCCGAGAAGAACTGCCCGACCACCTTTCTGGGCATCAACCAGCGCGAGCACTGGGCCTTCGAGGACCCGGCCGCCTTTCAAGGCACAGAAGAAGAAACCCTGGCCAGGTTCCGTGACGTGCGCGACCAGATCGCACAGCGCATCCGCGGCTGGCTGAGGGAGGGTAATCGGTGATCCGTGACCGGTAATCCGTAAGCGGTAAACAGTTTGTCCGATAACCGATCACCGGTCACGGTTTACCACAGAACAGGAACGCATTCATGTCAAAACACAACGTACTCTTCCTCTGCACCGGCAACTCCTGCCGCAGCCAGATGGCTGAGGGGCTGGTCAACCATTTCCTGAGCGAGAGCTGGCAGGCGGTGTCGGCCGGCACCGAGCCGTCGGGCTACGTCCATCCGTTGGCAGTGGCCGCCATGGCCGAGCTGGGCATCGACATCAGCGCCGGCCGCTCCAAGAACGCCGATGAGTTCCGCGCCCTGCCGCTGGACATCGTCATCACCGTCTGCGATGACGCGGCAGAGAACTGCCCGCTCTGGCTGGGCCAGGGCCGGGTGGTCCACCACGCCTTCTACGATCCCGCCAAGGCCGAGGGCAGCTACGAGGAGCGCATGGCGGTCTTCCGCCAGGTGCGCGACGAGATCAAAGACTGGGTCATCCCATTTCTGTCCAGCCGCTAGAGGAGCAAGCTATGACCACAACATTGAGAGCAACATTTGACGAGCAGTTGAGCAAGCTGCAAGAAGACATCTTGGCGCTGGGTAGCATGGTGCAAGAGGCGCTGCTGGAGGCGGTGGAACTGCTCAAGGCACGCGACATCGCCGGCAGCAAGCAGTTGATCAAGCGTGACCGCATCATCGACGACAAGCGCTATGCCATCGAGGCCGACGCGTTGGCCTTGATCGCCATGCAGCAGCCCATGGCGGGCGACATGCGCATGATCGCCGCGTCGCTGTTCATCGTCAACGAGCTGGAGCGCATCGGCGACTACGCCAAGAGCCTGGGCCGCGTCAACGTGCGCATCGGCGACGAGCCGCTGATGAAGCCGCTGATCGACATCCCGCGCATGACTGTTCAGGCCGAGGCCATGCTGGGCCGTGCCCTGCACGCCTTCGTCACGCGTGACGTGGCCCTGGCCCAGGCCGTGATCCGCGAGGACGCCATCGTGGACGACCTCTACGACCAGGTCTACGCCGAGCTGATGACCCTGATCATGCAGGATGTCTCCAAGATCCGCCAGGCCAACCTGCTGCTGATGGCCGCGCACAACCTGGAGCGCGCGGCCGACCGCTGCACCAACATCTGCGAGCGGGTGATCTACGTCGTCACCGGCAAGCTGATCGATGCCGGGTGGGAGGAAGACCTGGCTTAGCTGCACGCCAGGTTGCGCACGCTATTCTCTTCAAACCAGTTCGCTGACTGCTCAGCCGGCCGGTCAGAAACCCGGTTCTTCTCGTTGGGTAAGGACTTCTGAGCTTGTAAACGCAATGCTTGGCGGCTCGGGGACAGCCGCATACAGTTCCCGCTGGCCGGCCAGCCAGCGGGAACTGCCTGTATTGGGGAGAGGAGATTGGCAGCGCAATGCAAATTGCCTTTGTTACCCTGTCACCAGTCTGATCTCGGATTTCACAGGTGTTGCGCACCTGGGACAGACGCAGTCGGGGAGGGTTTGGTGCGGGCCGCGCTCACCGGGCAGCACCGGACCCAGAGCCGCGTTGAGCAGTGCTGCCACCTGCGCGTCTACCAGATGATAATAGACGTTTAGTCCATCTTTGCTGTCGGTCACCACGCCCGCCTCGCGCAGCACGCGCAGTTGCTGTGAAATGTAGGGCTGAGGTTTGCCCAGTAACGCCTCCAGGTGACAGACGCACTCCGGGCTGCGCCGTAGCGCGTCCAAAATCTGGAGGCGCATCGGGTGGCCCAGCAGCTTGAAGCGCTCGGCGTGTTGGTTGAAGTCGGAAAGGGTTAGCATCCTTCAGCTATCCATAAGTTTAATGTATGCAAGAATTTGCATGAAGTCTCGTTTGCGCTATAATACGACTGAAGTTACCACTCAGGCGCCGGGCACTTTTGCAGCCCATGCACAGCTTAAACAGGCTGGGCAGACCCATCATTGCAGGCGCAAACTCAAGTGCCTGGCGCCTATTTCAAGCCTGTTTTGCTGCTCTGCGCCTGCACCGGCCCCATGATATGCAGATTTCTAAATATGCACAAATCTGTATAGGACTGCCATGAAAGGAAACGGCCGTGAGCCAGGATTATCTCGAAACCACCGTCGACAAGTTTATCTTCCGGGTGAAGGTAGGCTACCTCTACAGCGAAACCGGCATGTGGGCGGACATGAATAAAGCCAGCGACGCCGTCCGTCTGGGCCTGAGCGACTACACCCAACAGTCCAGCGGGGACGTGGCCTTCGTCAGCCTGCCTGAGCCGGGCTCGGTCGTGCAAGCTGGCAGGGAACTGGCCACGGTGGAGACCATCAAGGTCGATCTGGAGGTGCAGGCGCCCTTCGACGGCGAGATCGTGGCCGCCAACGAGGCGCTGGAAGACGCGCCCGAACTGATCAACCAGGACCCCTACGGCCGCGGCTGGCTTGTAGAGGTCCGTCCGGCCCAGTGGCCCATGCCTGGCCTGTTGGATGCAGAGCAGTATCTGGTGGTCATGACAGCCCAGGCCGAAGCGGAGGCAGCCAAATGACGGTCATCATCGTGCCGTGCAGCGGCATCGGCAAGAGCTATGGCACCGTAACTCGCGAGGCGGCCTATCTGGTGGCGGATGAGCTGCGGCCGGACGACACGCAGATCGTGCCGCTGTCGCTGCTGGTCTTGGGCGACGCCGACGCGCAGGCCGCCGTGCGCAGCGCGCCGGTGATCACCATCGACGGCTGCAAGCTGGCCTGCGCCACGGTAAACGTCAGTCAGGCCGGCGGCGCGGCCGCGCGCGAGTTCACCGTATTGGACTGCTACCGCCGCAACAAGCAGCTCAAGCCCCAGGGCATTGCCGAGCTGAACGAAGGCGGCCTGGCCCTGGCCCGCGCCCTGGCCGAGGAAGTAGCGCAGGCGGCGGCCGAGCTCACAGGAGGGCGCCATGCCTAGCCTACCCCAACGCAAAGTCGGCATCGTGGCCTGCTCCGGCGAGGAGCTGGCCGAGGGTACCGTGACGCGTCTGGCCGCGCTCAAGGTGCTGGAGGATCTGCGGCCGGCCGATACCGTGACCATCTGCCTGCCCTTGTTCCTGGCTGGCGGCGAGGGCGACCGCGCCTTTGCCAAGTTCTACCCCACCATCGCCGTGGACGGCTGTGAGAAGCGCTGCGCGGCCCGCGCCACCGAGCTATACAGCAACAAACCGGCTGTGAGCATTCTGCTGGACGACCTGCTGGCCCAGCGCGGCCTGCCGCGGCCGCAGGGTCTGCGCCGCCTGACATCGGAGAGCCAGCCGGCCGTGGACGCCTTGGCCGAGGCCATCGCGGCTGAAGTTGATCGTCTGATGGCGTCGCGCTGGAGTCGGGCCGAAGGCAAGGTGCTGGAGCCGGAAGCCAGCGAGCCGGCCAAGGTCAGCAGCGCCGGTTGCGCCTGCGGATCGGGCATCCCCGTCACCCGCGTCCAGGTCAACGGTCGCGTCGTGGAGATCATGGCGCTGGACCCGATCCTGGAGATGGCCTATGGGCAAGGGCTGCGCGCGATCTGTCATGCTGAGGCTGCCGCAGCCGAAGCATCCCCTCCCGCCCAGCTCATGGACACCGTGCGCCTCTACAACACCATCCCGGCCGAAGACGACGCCGTCTACACCGAGGCCGTGCGCATCGCCTGGCAGAGCTTCTGCGCAGCCAAGGAGCAAGCTCATGGCTAGAACTGCCACCTACACCACCGACGTCCAGTGGCAGGGCGACCACTGGGGCCACCTCGTCATGGGCAACGGCCCGCAGATGATGTTCTCCGCGCCGCCGGACGCCTACGGCCACCAGGGGGTGTTGACCCCGGAGGACGCCTTCGTCGCCGCAGCCAACACCTGCGTGATGATGATGTTCCTCTGGGCTTGCGAGCGCTTCAAGCTCGACCTGGTCAGCTACACCTGCCGCACCGATGGCGTCAAGAAGATCGAGCTGGATCGCACCGAGATCTTCACCCACCTCTACTTTTACCCAGAGATCACCGTACGCGCCGCGGCCGGCGAAGATGCCTCGGCCACCGAAAAACGCATCCACCGCGCCTTGGCCGCCGCCCAGAAGTACAGCCTGGTGGCGAACTCGGTGAAGAGTGAGATTGTTGTCGAACCAACGATTATCGTGCTTGCAGATCAGCAAGGTGCGTAGCGAGTGATGCGTAACACGTAACTCGTAACCCGAATGAAGCAGCCAGCTTGCTCCATTCCGGTTACGGATTACGCATTACGGGTTACGCCTCCTCAAATATTAACCATCAAGGAGATAATCCCCATGCCCATTACCATCAAAGTCCTCGGCCCCGGTTGCAACAACTGCCATCTGGTTGAGGAGCACGCCAGAGAGGCCGTGGCCCAGTTGGGCCTGGAGGCCGAGATCGAGCACGTCACCGACCGCGCCGAGTACCCCAAATACGGCCTGCTGTTCACGCCAGGCCTGGTGATCGACGGCAAGCTGGTTAGCGGCGGCCGCATACCAAGCGTGACAGAGATCGGAACGTGGCTGGCTGATGCAGCCGCCAATTGAGACAGAAATCCCTTCGGCCAGGCTGGGGGATTTTTCTTGGTAGGCCCAAGCTGCTGATCTTGCAGGATGCGTGACGAGGTATACAATGGTGAAGACGATGCGCTAGACACCAGGAGCAGCCATGAACGACTACATCACCCACTACAACGCTCACACGGGCGCAAGCCCCAGCAAGTTCTACAAAGCCACGCTGTTCAGCGGCAATTACATGATGATCGGGATGAACTGCCTGGAGCCGGGGCAGGTGCAGCCGGTGCATGACCACGCTGACCAGGACAAGTTCTACGTCGTACTGGAAGGCGAGGGTCTCTTCACCGTGGCCGCTGAGGAGCATGCGGCTGGCCCAGGCAACGTGATCTGGGCGCCGGCCGGCCTGCCCCACGGTGTGCGCAACGCCGGCCAGCGGCGGCTGGTGCTCCTGGTTGGTATGGCGCCGCCTCCGCAGCGTTGAGCAGAACAGCTCTCCCGACGCCCCAGCGGTGAGCCGTCTCGAGACAAGGAGGATCTGATGTGCGAGACCACAGTGAGTGACGGCCAGCGCCAGGAAACATCTGAGATGACAAAAAAAACTGATCCACCACCCGCGACGCCAGACCAGCCCGGTCCCGCCGCCATCGTCGCCAGCCAGACCCGGCGCCGCGCCGAGCGCTTGATCGGCAAGATCGAAGAGCTGCGCGCCCGCGCCATCGCCCTGGAACAGACCCACCTGGACGAGATCCTGCGCATCGCGCCCAGCTACCAGGCCAGCGCCCGCAATCTGCTGCACTACCTGGCGCTGCGCCAGGTCGACCTGCGGCCGCTGCAGGCAGAGTTGGCCGCGCTGGGGCTGACCTCGCTGGGCGGCCGCGAGGCGCAAACGCTCAACACGCTGGACGCACTGCTGACGGCGCTCTACGCGCTGGCCGGCCGCTCCTGGACGCCCGACCATCCACCTGCGCCGGTGTTGAGCCTGGACGACGGCACCATTGTGCTGGACTACCACAGCGAGCTGCTGCTGGGCTCGCCGGCTGGCAAGCGCTCGGTGCGCATCATGGTCACCATGCCCAGCGAGGCCTCCTGGGACTATTTGCTGGTACGCAACCTGCTGGCCGCGGGCATGGACGTGATGCGCATCAACTGCGCGCACGATGACGAGCACGCCTGGCTGGGCATGGTCAACAACCTGCGCCGGGCCGAGCGGGAGCTGGGCCGCACGGCCAAGATCTACGCCGACCTGGCCGGCCCCAAGCTGCGCACCGGCGCCATCGAGCCTATCGGCCGGGTGGTCAAGTTCCGCCCCAGGCGCAACCTGCGCGGCGAGGTGACCGAGCCGGCCCAGGTCTGGCTGACGCCGGCCGACGCGCCGGAGGCCGCCCCGCTGGGCGCGACCACGACCTTGCCCATCGAACGCCATGTGATCGAGCCGGCCCAGCCGGGCGATGTCATCCAGTTCAAGGACACGCGCGGCAAGCACCGCGACCTGCTGATCGTGCAGGCCATCGGCGAGTCGCGGCTGGCGACGGCGGTCAAGACAGCCTATGTGGAGCAAGGCATGCCAGCGCGACTGGTGCGCGACGGCGAAGCGCTGGCCGAGGGCGTCTTTGGCCTTTTACCCGACGTGGTGGCGCCGCTGGAGCTGGCCGTGGGCGACCTGCTGGTGCTGACCCGCGAGGGCGTGCCTGGCCGAGCGGCGGTGCGCGACGTCGAGGGCCAGATCGTCGAGCCGGCGCGCATTCCCTGCTCGCTGGACGCAGCTTTCGAGTCGGCCGAGCCGGGCCAGATCATCCGCTTCGATGATGGCAAGATCGGCAGCCGCGTGGTGTCTAACGACGGCGACGAGATCGTGGTGCAGATCAGCTACACTGGCCCGCGCACGGCCAGGCTCCGGCCGGAGAAGGGCATCAACCTGCCCGACACAGCGCTGGCCATCTCCGCCCTGACCGACAAAGACCTGCACGACCTGGAGTTCCTGGTCAAATATGTGGACATGGTCGGCCTCTCCTTCGTGCGCACCCCTGAGGACGTGTTGTTGCTGGAAGAGCGGCTGGAGGAGTTGGGCGGCTCTGAGATCGGCGTGGTGCTCAAGGTGGAGAACCGCGAGGCCTTCGAGAACCTGCCGCGCTTGCTGCTGACGGCCATGTACTCGCCGCCAGTGGGGGTGATGGTGGCCCGGGGCGACCTGGCCGTGGAGGTGGGCTTCGAGCGGCTGGCCGAGGTGCAAGAGGAAATCCTGTGGCTGTGCGAGGCCGCGCACGTGCCGGTGATCTGGGCCACGCAAGTCCTGGAGGGGCTGGCCAAGACCGGCTCGCCGACGCGCGCCGAGGTCTCCGACGCAGTGATGAGCGGCCGCGCCGAGGCTGTGATGCTCAACAAAGGGCCGTACATCGTCGAGGCCGTGCGCTTCCTGAACGGCGTGCTGGAGCGCATGCACGCGCACCAACACAAGCGACGCTCCATGCTGCGCAAGCTGTCGATCTCGGAGCAGGTGTAGTCTGCGGCGCGAGATGCGCAGCCGGCCGTTGGCAATCCCCACTGCTTGGCGTCTTCCTCCGGCTTACGTCTCCTATTGTAACGGCGCAGCGGCGCAAGGGCAATCGGGCTGAGGATCATCCCGTGTTGGCGGCAACGCCAGAGACGGCTGCCAGCACGGGCAGGCCAAGGTCAAAAGTCACAAAGAGAAGCCCGCTGGCAGCCAGCATGGCTTCGGGGGCCAGGGATCCGAGAAGCCAACTGGCCGGCAGCCAGACGGCCATCACGACCAGCGGCCAGGGCCAGACCCTTGCCAGCACAGCGAAGCGGGGTTGGGAGGGGGGACGATGCAGGTCACGGCTGGCCGCCGCTGCGACCAGGCCGATGAACGCAGGCACGAATCCGCCGCCGACCAGCAGCAACAGGGTCGCGAGCAGGCCGAGCACCCAGCCGCCGTAGCGGCGCTGAACGAAGAACAGCGACCACAGCAGCAACGCTACCCCAACGAGGACGGCGGCGATCCCCGTCACGAGCAGGTTGGGAATCAGGCTCATGGCCGGAAAGCAGGCGTGCCAGACCGCCTCCGGCTGGCAGGGCGGCCCGATGGCGTTGAACAGGAGGCCGTCCGGGGCAGTGTTGCCCTGCAGAATCTCAAAGATGCCGTGCTGGACGCCGAGCAGCCCGGCGTAGAGCCCCAGCAAAGCGACGGTAATGCGCAGTGGGCTTTTCGCTTTGGCAACGCGCGGAAGGAACATCCCGGTTCGTGCGCGGTAGGCGGCATAGGCAGCGCCGAATTGCTTCTCCAGCACGTATCTTTCCTCGATCAATGCCTGGACATAGATCACGCCTGCCAGGAGCGGCAGCATGCCCAGGCTGTAGAGCGCGCCCCAGGCCACGAACCAGCCAAAGAGCAGGAGAAAGCCAGCGGTGTACTGGGGATGCCGCACCTCGGCGTAGGGTCCGCTATCCACCAGTTTCGCCACGCCCTCCATCGCAGTGGTCGTGCCCTGCCGTTGCAGGTAGACCATCGGGTAGATGCGCCCGATAAGCCCAATCACCGCCAATGGGATGCCCAGCCCATAGTTGACGATGGGCATATGAAACACAGGCTGCTCGAAGAAGGGCAGCGCCAGGGCAAGTAAGCCCAGCGACGCGCCAAGCGCTACAAAACCCTTCCTCAGCGTCGCGCTTGCCAGGCGGCCGGTTCGTGTCAGAGTTAGGGAGAGCGCAATCAACAGCAGGGACGCCGCCGGAAACAACCACCAGATCGCGGGAAAGACAATCACGTTACAGCCTCCGTTGTTGGTCTGCTTGCCCCCAGGAAGGCGACGATTTCCCGCGCGGCATTGGCCGGGCCATCCACTTTCTCCTGGAGCGCCTGGAGGCGCAGCATGTTGGCGCGCAGGCTTGGGTCGGAGAGCAGGCGTTCCAGGGCGCGCCCCAGCGAGCGGCGATTGAGGTCCCATTTGGACAGCATCAGCCCCGCGCCCTGGCGCGTGACCAGCGAGAGATTGCCGGTCTGCTCCAGGTGCATGGGAATGCCCACCAGCGGCGTGCCGGCATGGATGGCGGTCTGCACCGTGCCGGCCCCGCCGTGCGTGATGGCGATGTCGGCCAGCGGGTTGACCAGGTGCGCCGGAACGTGCGGCGTGAGCAGGACGCGCCTGGCATCGTTACCTTCCCGCTCTGGCAGGACCGTGGTAGTGGCGATGACGGACTGAATCTCCAGGTTGCCAGCAATCTCGATAACGTCCGCCAATACGCGCGGCGAACCGGAAACGCCCATCGCGCAATACAGTTTGGGACGCGGCGTGTCGAAGTGGGCGCGGATGGCCTCAGGGACATCGCCCGGCAGGCGGGCAAAGCACGGGCCGCCGTAGCGGTAGGCGGGCGGGCGGTGGAAGAATTGCGGGTGTTCGGGCCGGTAGGTGTGCAACTCCTCGGGCGGGATGCCCAGGATTTCGGGCGCGTCCATCACCAGGGTCAGGTCGCCGGCCATCAAGTCGAGCGTGCTCTTCCACCGCGGCAGCCCCAGCGACTCAGCCATGCGGTTGAAGGGCGCCAGCCAGATCCTGGTGCGCGGCAGCCACCAGTTGACCAGCCAGTTCAAGGGCAGGCGGCGCGCTGCGCCGAACAGCGAGGGCTGGAAGACGCCCATTTGGCGGTCGAAAAAGGGCGCGGTGAACGGGCCGGGCTGTTGGACGAGGATGGGAATCCCTGCCAGCGGCGCGGAGAGATAGGAGGGCAGATTCCAGCCAATCAGCACGGCGCCGGCGCGCGCCTGGCGGAAGGCGTCGGCTTCGCTGGGGACGTAGGCTCGCAGCTCGTCGTCGGTGAAGAAACTATCGCGGAAGGGATTGCCTTTCTCGCCGCGGTTGAAGGCCATGTACTCCGCAGCGCGCTCCGGTGACATCTGCGGTTCGACCGCGACAACCGCAAAGCCTGCCTCCTGAGCGACATATTCGTAGGTTCCACCGTGGCTGAAAAAGACGATCTCCTGTCCCAACTCGCGCAGGGCGTGGCCGATCTCGACCAGGCGCGAGACTTCGGACAGGTAGTAGAAGTGGGGGAAGCAGACGATTTTCATGGCAGAGCCTATCTCATCCGTCGTTCCGCAAAAGCATCTTCCAACGCCGCTGGCGGTGACGATAGAACAGGTGCGCAAAGGCCCAGACCACCCCGGTCAGCAGCCCGGCCCCGATTTCGATTTCATCGGTATAGTGCAGCTTGCCATTTTCCAGCGGATAAAACCTGATAGTGTGGTTCCAGACCGGCGCAAGCGCGCCGCTTTCCTTGCTCTCGATAAGGTTTGCAGCCCGGTCGATGGTGACGAGCGTGATGCGGTGTTCTCCGGCCGGCAAGAAGCCGAACAGGGACAGCCGCAAGGCGTAGGTTTTGCCCACGACCCACTCGCTATCCAGTTCGCCGGGAACCAGCGGCTCAAAATGCAACAGCGGCGCGGATACAAAGCGCAGCGAAGCCGGGCGGCTGATCTCATCCCAAAGCTGTTCCGCCGTACAATCGAACGTGGTTGAAATACGCGCTAACATGGCTCAGCCCAGTTTCTTGGCCAGGCCGTTGGCCCACGCGCCGATGGCGTCCCAATCGCGAATGTCGGTCACCGGCATCCGTTTGAGCGCCGGAATCAGGTTGTAGGGAAAGGTCAGCCTAGCCGGGTCGAATCTGCCGCCAAACAGCTCGGCCGCCACCGGCGTCAGCCAGGGGAATTGGGACAGCACCTTGTCGAACTGTTTGCGCGTTTCCGTCCAGTCTTTCTCCTTGTCTTCGGTCGGGCCGAGGGCGAAAATGGCCACTGGCAGCGTTGTCAGTGTCGCGCGGTGTCGTGACAGGAAGTTGCGTGCTTCTTTGAGCCAATCGGACATGTATAGGGGCGCGCCAATCACCACCGCCCGATAGCCGTCCAGCGTTTGCACTTGTTTGACGGGCTGCACGTCCACCGCCAGGCCACGGTCCCGCAGCGTCGCCGCGATCTTTTCGGCGACCTCCTGCGTCGAACCAGATCGTGTCGCATAGGCAACCAGGATTGAGTCTGCCATGGTTTTCTCCTTGGGTTGAGGATTGCGCTCGAGTTCGCGCGTCACACATCACGCGACTAGTTTCAGCCGTTCACGATTCTCACGCAAAGACGCCAAGAACGCCAAGAGAACCTGCCTTCCTTTGCGATCTTTGCGCCTTTGCGTGAGCTAAAATCGTGAAGTACTGAGTTTGTCAATATCCTTGCGCTGCAGGTAGTGATAGGCGAGGAGCTGGCCGTCCAGCACGAGGCCGAAGACGCCGTAGGGACTGGGCGAGTTTTCGTGCAGCTCCTGCGCTGACTGGAAGGTCACGACTTGTGCAGAGATGCCTTTTTCCGCCGCTAATTCCAGGGCGATGTTTGTCGCGTCCTCGATGTAGGGGCACTGTGGTGTGCGTATGACTGTCAGCCCTGCGCCGAAGCGGGCCTGGCGCGCTTCCCAATCGGTGGGAAACGTTGGGAGTGGGGCGCTGTCGTCGAAACGATAGACCAACAGCCGAAACGAGGGCGGAGCCTGCGCGACCTCCTCGAAGCCGTGTTTCAGAAAGATGTCCTTCTTTGCCAGCCAGACGCCGTGGCTGGCAACCATCACCACACCGTGTTTGCCCTGGGCGCGCGCCTCGTCCAGGCAAATCTGGAGCAGCCGAGATCCATAGCCCTTGCCCACCACCCACAAACAGTGGATGACCAGGTAGCCAGGGGCGTGAACCGCTCGCCAGGCAAACTCGCCAGGAATGTATTCGATGAAACCAACGGTGCGGCCGCCGATCTCGTGTACCATGTGCAATCTCAGCCCCTCGGCAACGCGCGCCGCCAGCCACGCGCGTTTCTGGGCATAGCCCGGCGCCTTGCGCTTGCTCATGTAGCAGAAGAAACCGTGCCGATCTACGTTGTCGGCATCCACTGTGATGATTTCAAAGGGATCGTCCATCGTTGCTTCCTTTATCATCATCTCGTCCCTCGCGCAGAAACGCCAGTAGATCCTGCCTGAACTGCTTGCCCGACGCCGGATGGCCCATGCCAGGGTAGAGGATCAGCTGGGCGTTGGGGATGCCGGCGGCGGGTTGTGAGGGTGGCATGGGTGGCTCGCTCTATGGATTGCCCACGATCTGTCGGCCCCACGCCTCGGCTCGCTCCCACTCGCCGTCCACAAGAGGACCTTCCGAGCTGGCGACATAGAAGCCGGCCGGCGGCGCAGCCTCCTGCCCGCCCTTCTTGGCCAGCCCATCGGCAATCGGCTGGGCCGCGTAGCCAAAGATGTCGACGAACTTCGTCAGAACGCCGTGGGCGTTGATCTCTTCCTCGGTCAGCCGGGTATCGAAGGCCGCAACCTTGACGCCGCGCAGCGCGTGCTTGGGCAGACTCTTGAGCAACTGCTTGATGGGCGAGGTAGGCCTGAACTTCTGGGTGGGTGAGCCGACCACCAGAATGTCTGATGTTACGATACTATGCGGGCTGGCCTGGGCTATCTGGACCACCTCTACCGTGGCCGGTTCTTGCACGGCCGAGGCGATACCCCGGCCAATGGCCTCAGCTATTCGAGCGGTGTTGCCGTACTGCGAATCGTAGATGACCATAGCTTTCATCGGTGAACCTCCTGGCCGCTCATGGCAGCAGATAAAGCGTCACCGCGCCGGCCAGCACGGTGAGAAACGGGCTGACGCGGTGCATCACATTGACTGCGCGCGGCAGCCCTTTGTCGGTGCTCAGCAGGCCGCCGGAGATGATGGCGATCACAAAGAACACTGCGCCGCTCAGGCTGGCGATCCACACAACGGCGTCAAGAGGCGCCGTCCGGGCCGCACGGCCCACCAGGAGCGCCAGGATGACCAGCGCCGCCAGCGCCGCCAGCTTATGGATCGTGAGGATCAGGCCGTTGTAGGGCTTGCCGAATCCTGTGAGCTGGAAACCGAGCAGGAAGACCGTCAGAAACAAGGCGGCAATGCCTGCGAGCACAACGGGAGTAAGCGCCATATCATCACCTCGAAGTTCGCGGACGGAGCCTACGGCAGCCAGTGAAACCGTCCGTTCAGAAGCACGAACCCCACAACGGCAAGGTTGATCAGCAAGCCGTACTTGGCGACCGGCAAGCCGAGGATGCACAATGCCGCCGCAAAGAGGGTGACGGCGATGGTGACCGGTTGCCACCAGGGCGCCAGGAAGATCAAGCCTGCGCCGGCAATCACCCAGCCGATCGCCGCCAATAGCCACAGCAGGCCGAGGATGCGAATGCCGGCGTCGCCGATGTCGATTCGGCCAGCCAGCACGGCGGTCGAGTAGGGCAAACCGTCCACCGTGGTGATTCGCCAGAGCACGACGAACCACAGCAGATGCACCAGGCCGTGGAGAACGAAGAAGATGCCGAGCACGAGTTTCAGCATGTTTGCCTCATAAGAGGTCCGGTGTTGGTCTGCGTTCTGGCAGCATAACCCGCTGTACGCCGTAGGAACAATCCGGCGGATTGCTTTACATCGCTCTGAACCACCATGATCACTGGCACCATGGGCTGCTCACAGAATAACACAGTCGGGCCGCGCCGCGTTATGACCAGCGTCATATTGCATGTTAACAACGTGTAAAACCTTATCGTCAGGGCCAAGCGAGTGCGCTGCGCCTGTTGACAGCAGGAAGAAACGATGTTATACTGGACAAAACTAATACAGGATGTGTCCTATATAGCCAATCACTTTCCCGGAGCGTGACCTGTGTCAACCAACAGCATCGTAGAGTTCCCGGTGAGCGCAGCCATCGAGCACAAGCAACTGCCCCTGCCCAGCGCCGCCATCCACTACTTCGTTGCCGGCCGCGGCAACCCGGAGGCCATCCTCTTTCTGCATCCCGCCTTTGCCGACCATCGCTGCTTCTACCGCCAGATCGATGCGTTTGCGGCCAGCTACTGCGTCATCACGCTGGACATGGTCGGGCACGGGCTGTCGCAAGCCGGCAAGTCAGGCGTCAAGCTCGATGCGACGTCCGAACATGTGCGCCAGATCCTGCTGGCGGAAGGCTACGACCGGGGCCATCTGGTGGGCGTCTCCCTGGGCGGCTTGATGGCGCAGTACTGCGCCGTGCAACAGCCGGCCATGACGCAGTCGCTGGCCGTGCTCGGCGGCTACGACATCAACCGCGCCAACACGGAGATCGCCAAGGCTCAGCGCTCGGAGATGGTCAAGTGGATGTTCAAGGCCATGGTCTCGATGGACGCCTTCCGCAGCTATCTGGCCGAGGGCACGGTGATCCACGCCGAGGAGCAGGCGCGCTTTCGCGCCATGGCCGCGGCGTTCACCCGCCGGTCGTTTCTGGCCATGGGTGGCATGCAGGGCGTGATCCAGCCGCGCGGCCCGGTGTTGCGCGGCATTCCGCTGCTCATCCTGGTCGGCGACCACGATCTCCCCTTGGCGCAGCGCGCGGCCCAGAAATGGCACGTCGACGAGCCGACCAGCCAGTTGGTCGTGATCTCCAACGCCGGCCACTGCGCCAACATGGACAACGGCGCGGAGTTCAACCACGTGCTGATGCGGTTCATCAAGGAAGCAGCGCCATGTCTCTGAAACACGCCATCCTGGGCTTTCTTTCCTACAGCCCCATGACGGGCTACGACCTGAAGAAGGTCTTCGACAGCACGGTGCAACACTTCTGGCCGGCCGACCAGAGCCAGATCTACCGCACGCTGGCCGCGTTGGCCGATGAGGGACTGGCGGAGGTAGAGGTGATCCCCCAGGAGGGCAAGCCGGGCCGCAAGGTCTATCACGTCACCGGCGCCGGCCGGGCCGAGCTGAGCCAGTGGTTGGCGGCAGCGCCGCCGCCCAGCGACAACCGCAGCCCCTTCTTGATGCAGGTGTTCTTCGCCAGCGCGCTGAGCGATCAGGAAGCGCTGGCCATCTTGCAGCGCAAGGCGGCCGAGTTGCAGGCCCTGCTGGCTCTGTACCGGCAACTCCCCGAACAGGCCACAACCTACCTCGAGTCCAATGCTTCTGACCGCGAGCAGTTCTACTGGGCGCTGCCGCTGGAGTACGGCATCGCCTCGACGCAGGCCGCACTGTCCTGGATCGAAAGCGCAGTGCAGCGTATTCAGGCGGGCGATTACCGGCCCGACGTGCCACCCTTCAGCTCTTGAGCTCCGGAAACGAGCTAATTTCGTTGCCAAAGCGCGGCGAGCTCGGCTCCCCACAAGCGGGCCCGTTCCTCTTCGCCCGCGACGACCGCTCCGACGCCATCGGCGGAGTAGAACTTCTGCGGTTTGCTGACAAGCCGAGCGCCGGCCCGTCGCAGACCCGTGGTAATCGTGCGTGCGCTGTGGTCGAAGATGTCGAGGATGCGTGGGCTTGCCATCCGCGTATCCCACACGGCGGCAGGCTGGCCGCGGCGGGACAACTGGAGGTTCTCGAGCCACTCGCGCAGGCCGAGGTCGGCGGGATGCAGCGTCCCGTCGCTCTGAGCTACAGCCTCTGCCCGGGTTTCGGGCCGAGGCAGGCCCGCCTTGTGGTTGGGACCGCCGACCACGATGAGGTCCACGTCTGCGTCGATGGTGGAAGGCGCAGACTGGGCTTCGACGATGGTAATCGAGGCGTCGTTGCCGATGCCGGCGGCGATGGCGTCGGCGATCATTCGGTTTGTCCCGTACAGGGACTCGTAGATGATGAGTACGCGCATGGGTTTCTCCTTTCACCTGCGCGGCGCCGGGTTGTCCAGCGCCAGGAGACTGCTGGCCAGCCGGCGCCGGAAGCGCGCGCTGTCCACGCGCGCCCAAGCCTTGGGCAACGTCGCCAGCAAGCTGGCCTGTTGATCCAGCCGATAGGTCATGTAGGCCGCGACATGAGACAGGGTCACGTCGCCCTGATCGTTCTGAGGCCCGCCATGCTGCGCCACGAAGTCGCCCAAGATCCCCTGAGCGACTTCAGCGTCCTGCATGTCACCCAGATGATCCTGCAAGGCGATGACCTCGCCGATCAGCCACGAAGCATCGGGGCCAAGCAGGCTCTGGAAATACTCCAGCGTGTAGCGCAAGTACTTGCAATCGATGCGCCAGGCGTGCAGCGTTGCCATCGGCGCGCGGTCGAACACCCGGCCATAGGCCCGCACCGTCTCATAGCGCTGCCAAACAGTGCTGGACAGCACATCGCGCACCAGGAAGCGTTGCGGCTCATCGTCAGGCACAGGCTTGACGCCCGCGCCGGGCGAATGGACGAACTTACCGAAGCGTTGCACAAAGGCGCGATACGGCTCACCGTCCAGGTAGGCGATCAACGCCAGACGAGCGGTCTCGCGCTGGCCGCGCCAGTGAGCCAACAGCGGATCCAGGTCATGCCGGCGCCGTTTGGGTTGCTGGCGCAGATAGCGCGCTGCCTCGCGGTTGAACACGTCCATATCGCGCACGCCGCCCAACGCACGGCCTGTGTCACGCAGATCCTTCTGGAAGCGCTTGATCGCGCCGCGGCGGTAATAGTCGCCAAACAGCCGCAAGGCGGTTCGCATGCGCCGGACGGCGACGCGCATGTCATGCACGTGCTCGATATCATCGCCCAGGCGACTCCCGTCCTCGTTGGCCAGCATCACGTCGAATTGTTCACGTAGTACCTTGCGAACGGCCTCGGCCATAGGCTCGCCAGCGTCCAGGACTGACCGTTCGGTGCTTGCGCTCGTCATAGGATCTACCTCCTGCGTTGTAGCAGCCGGACCTTCCTCTAGTCTACCAGAATGCCTGGCTTCTGTTATGATCAGGATCATATTTCCTGTTAATGTCTTGTTAAGGTTTGCCTTTGGGTGTGTTCAAAACTGGTTGACGGCAGACCCTTGCATTCCGACGGCTGCGCTAGGCGGGAGCGCAAGATGCCATCTTGCGTTACAACGGCTGCGCAGGAAGTAGTGCAAGAT
>CAZVGR010000033.1:2932-49341 GCA_964626845.1 uncultured Anaerolinea sp. | reverse complement strand
CACCAACCTGACCAAATTGTGAAAAGGCCGGTGTTATTTAAGCGAATGGACAGTAACATGTTGACCGCGCGCGGTGTGCAGGTGATCGGCGCGGCGCTGGATGGCATCGAAGCCCAGGAGTTGGCGCGCGAGCTTCAGCCGGACGTGATCCTGATGGATATGAACATGCCGCGCTGCGACGGCCTGGAGGCGACGGCGCTGATCAAGGCAGAACTGCCTCAGATCAAGATCATCATGCTCACCGTGGCGGCCGAACAGGAGAAGCTGTTCCAGGCGCTGCAGGCCGGCGCTTCGGGCTACTTGCTCAAGAGTTTGGACAGCGGCGAGTTCTTCCAGTTGTTGGCAGAGGCGATGCAGGGTGAGGTCGTTCTATCGCAGGGGTTGGCCGAGCAGGTGTTGAGCGAATTGGCGCGGCGGCGCAGCGCTCCGACGCTTGAAGAGGCTGCAGAGACCCTGTACCCGGCTCAGTCAACCGCGCTGTTGCTCTCCCTGTCATCACGGCAGCGCGATATCCTGGAGCGCACAGCCCGGGGCAGCACGTACAAAGAGATAGCCTCGGCTCTTTTCATCAGCGAGGCCACTGTCAAATATCACATGGGGCAGATCGTCGAGCTTTTGCAGGTTGAAAACCGGCGAGAGGCGATTGCTCTGGCGCGCCAGGCAGGGTTGGGGGCAGACTAACCCGCAGAGACAGAAAATCCGGGGGAGAAGGCGCAGAAGGCGCCGCCAGCCATAGCCGCCGGGCACACTTTGCACAGTATCTGCGCCTGCAACGATGTCTGCCCAGCCTGTTCAAGCTGTGCATGGGCCGCAAGTGCCCGGCGCCTGAGTAGTAAGGCTGTTTTGATGCTTTTTTGCGCCAACCTGGGGCAGACTATACTTTTTTTATACGTTTAGTCTAGTGACAACGCCGCCATTTTGCGCTATGCTCACGGGGAAGGAACACGAGTCGAATGAAACCATCCATCCGTCACCGCAAAGTACTTGTCTGTGGCAAGTCGCTCATGCTGTGCGCCATCGCCGGCCATCTTCAACTTATGCCGGGCATCGATGTGCGAGTCGCTCAAGGGCTCCCGCATGCGATTGGCTCTGATTTCGCTCCCGACGTCATTTTGATGGAAAACGATCGGTCTGTCTCTCCTGTCACATCGCGCTCTGCTCTCAAAGTGCTGGTGGAAGGCACAGGGGCCGCAGTACTGCTACTGGATCCGGAGAGCAGCGCGCTGACGGTGCTTTCCAGCCAGACTGTACCGGTTAGCAGCCTGTCTGATGTCGTAGCCAGGATCGAGGGCGTCCATCATTGATGAGATCCGGCCAAAACCGGTTCATGCTTCAATTTTGCGCTATTTTTGGGATTTCCGACTATTTTCTGCGTTGGTATAAACCATTTCCACGTAAAGACTATACTTTTTTTATACCAAAAAGCTAGTGACAAATCCGCTTTAGTGCGGTAGTATGGCGAGCGTAGAGCATGAGCAGCGTCACTGCACCACGTTACAACATTGAAAAAGATCGGCGCTGCCCGGATTAACCGAGCGTCACGGCAAACAGCAATTACATTGAAGCAAAAGTTCAACAGCTTTCTAACAGGAGAAACGCAACTATGAAGATTCAGCGCATATTCACTTTCGTCGCTTTGATCGCCGCCCTGGTCGCAGGGTTGGCGCTCTCCCCGGCTCCCGCCATGGCTACCGCCATCGGCAACCACGACGTCACCTACGTCGGCTACCTGAACAACTATCCGGCCGCCGGCCAGTCCACCTGGTTCTACACGGTCACCTCGGGCAGCGGTCCTGCTCTCAGCCACATCACCTTCTCGTTCGGCGGGTGCTTGGTCTACGTTAGCGCAGGCACCTGGACGGGCAACCCGACGGCGCAGCCTCCGACAGTTTCGCTCAACGCAGGCGGCGGTAGCCCGGTCTTCGGCGCTGACCCGACCACCGGCGTCACCGGCGTCAAGTTCGATCAAGGCTTCAGCGGCGGCCAGACGCGCAACTACTACTTTACTGTCACCGGCGCGTTCACGATGGGCTCGATCCTGGTGGCGGCCAAGGCTGGCTCTGGCTTCACAACCGGCAACGTCGCTGGCCCTGGCTGCGATGGGGCTACTCTGAGCATCTCGGCGCAGCCTGTCTGTGACCGTGATACGCCCAAGGCAACTTACTCGGTCACCACCAACCTGATCAATCCTGGCCTGGCCACCATCGAATGGGTCGGTTCAGATAACGTTGTGGTCGAGACGCTGACCAACCAGCCGCTGAGCGGCACCCTGCTGTGGCCCGGAGCAGCCGTCGATGGCAATGGCAACCCGATTGCCTGGCCAGGCTGGGAACTGCAAGACGGCGTTTGGGTCGATGTGGGCAGCACGGTGCGCCCAACCGCCACCCTGCGCATCACGGTTAACCCGACCAGTGAGATTGTCCTTCAGTATCCTCCGGCGCAGCCCACCTGCAACGCGGCGCCGCCTGAGATCGATCCGCCGCTGTCGGTGCTGCTGGCGAACTTCGAAGCCACCGTACAGGGTGGTCACGTACTGGTGAGCTGGGAGACGGTCAGCGAGGCCAACAACCAGGGCTTCAACCTGTACCGCAGCACTTCGGCTGATCAATTGGGCGATCTGCTGGGCTTCGTGGCCGCCAATGCGCCGGGCAGCACCCAGGGCTCGGCCTACCAGTGGCAAGATGCGAATGTCACCCACGGCGTGACCTACTTCTACACGCTGCAAGATGTGGACCTGAGCGGCGCCACCAGCCTGCACGGGCCTGTCAGCGCCACGCCAGAGGCTCCGACGGCCGTCACGCTGAGCGGTCTCAATGCAGCAGCCGATGGCAGCGCCGCGACGACGCCCCTGGCTACAGTTCTGGCTGGTCTGGCAGCGCTGAGTCTGGTGGTGCTGGCCGGCTTCGTCCTGGCCCGTCGCCAGGGTGCTGGGCGCACAGTCTAGCCATCGCTGGCCAGTCCCGTCCCTGGGTTTGGACGACATAAAAGTTAAGCTGTAACAAACGACGGGCGCATCGATCTCAGATGCGCCCGTCGTTGTGTTTATCCGCCCGCAAAACGATCATGCCGTGGTCACGCCGTAGGTCACGCTAGTAGCGTGACCTACGATTGTCCTGTTGTCATGCAGCCGTAGGTCACGCTAGTAGCGTGACCTACGATTGTCCGGACGTAGGAAGATCAGCCAGAACAGCAGCCGCCAGCCCAACAGGAACAGCCCGCCGGCCGCCAGCGTGACCAGCAGGAAGGGAACAGGGATGCCGCCGCGGTCGAGCCAAAGCATGCGTAGCACCAGTCCGATGGGCGCAGCGATCACCCAGGCCAGCGCTGAGCGACCCAGAAAAGCCGGCAGCTTGACTTGTTGGGAGTCTTTGGGAAACGCGCGCAGGAGGGCTGCCACGACCAGCCATGTCCCGGCCAAAGGAACCACGTTGGGCAGCGCGCCCAGCAGCGGGTTGGCTGTGTCGATGGTGTTGTGGTCAGCCTGGCCGACGAACACGAAGGCCAGCAGCGCCAGCAGGTCGCCAGCCGCCAGGATGATGTGGGAGTAACGTTTCATGAAACACCTCATATTTAGGGTGGCTGTTCCAGACCTTGCTACTGACTCGAGTAGGGCGCTTGTTGACATAGCCAGGCTCAACACGCGCTGGGCAGTATAGCGTCAAGACCTTGAGTTGTCAATCGAATTGGGACACCGCTCTGCGCCGGGCGCTTGCGTCCAGCAGCTACTGAATGGGCGCTGTTATGATTGGACATAAATAAAGCTGTGTGTTACAATCGGGACGCTTTTTGTATAAAGCATAAAACATGATGTGACGTTGACACATTTTCTGGCCAGGCAAGCGTAGCCAGGGAGCAACAGAGTGTCAGGAGTTAGCGGGTATTTGGTTGTCACCCGGCCTGTGCCGGTGCTGGTTGATTGAGTCACCTGCTGGGAAGGTTGTTTTGCTGCGGGGCACTGTTCGACGGCGAGTTTGCTATTGCCCTCAGGTCTTCCTCACCACTCCCTCTGGATGCATTGCTGGACCTATTACGCTGCCTCCCCGGGCAAGCTGGTCAACGCCCACCCATAAGCCTTCCATGCATGTAGGCGCGAACGGGCTGCTTTGGCACCCCACGCCCCGCGCATGGTTGGTATACCTACTGAAAGGGGTTACGAAAGGAGAGCGTGACTAACTCCAAATCAAATCAAAAGAGCAGCCGCCGCCAGTGGTGGCGCATGGACTTGCATCTGCACTCCATGGCTTCGGCTGACTGGAAGGAGCCAGGCGCGACCTGGCTCGATTGGCTGTATAAATGCGAGCAGCGTGCGCTGGACGTGGTGGCCATCACCGACCACAACACCGTTGCCGGCGTGGCGCAACTGCGCAAGGAGATCGAGCGTTTGCAGTGGCTGGAGGCGGAGAACCGCCTGCGGCCTCACGAGCGCCGTGAGCTGGACGAATATCGTCGCCTGGGGGACAAGATTTTGGTGCTGCCCGGCTTCGAGTTTACGGCCACCTTCGGTTTTCACATCTTGTGCATCTTTCCCCCTGAGACCTCGGTGCGTCAGCTAGAGCACATTCTGCTGGACCTGAACGTGCCGCCCGATCGACTGGAGCAGGGATCCACAGAGGTTGGCGCCACCACTGACGTGTTGACGGTCTACAAGGTCGTCCGCCAAGCCGGCGGCATCGTCATTGCAGCCCACGCCAACTCGACCCACGGCGTGGCTATGCGTGACTTTCCCTTCGGCGGCCAGACCAAGATCGCCTATACCCAGGACCCCAACCTGCACGCGTTGGAGGTCACCGATCTGGAAAGCCGCAGCACGCGCGCCACAGCTCGCTTCTTCGACGGCTCTAAGCCCGAATATCCGCGCCGTATGCGCTCTATTCAAGGCTCTGACGCCCATCGCTTGAGCCGCGATCCCAACGACAAGAACCGGCTCGGCATCGGCGACCGCGTGACGGAGATCAAGCTGGCCAATACGCCGTCCTTCAAGGCGATCAAGGCAGCTTTCGAGTCCAACGATTTTGCCCTGACCCGTCCCTACCGCCGCAAGGATGAACCCTTCGATCACGTGGCCGCAGCCAGGGAGCAAGGCCCCAACATTGTCCAAGCCTTTCATGAGCGCATGACACGCCAGGGAGGCCGGCTGTTCACCATTCTCAGCGATGTGGTAGCCTTCGCCAACACCCATGGCGGGACGATCTACCTGGGTGTGGGGATGAACCCCGGGCCGCCGCTGGGCGTCGACGACGTCGACCAGGCCATCCGCGATCTGCGCGCTGAGATCGATGGCAAAGTCGTCCCGCCCTTGGAGGTGGAGATCGACACCCTGGAGACCCAGGATCGCCAGATTGTGCGCATCCAGGTGCCTGAAGGACGCGACAAGCCCTACTGCCTGGACGATAGCCGCATCTATCTGCGCCTGGAAAGCGACACGGTGCAGGCCGTGCGCGATGAAATCGTGCGTCTGGTGCGCAAGGCGCTGGTGGACCGCGGCGAGCTGGTTGAGCCGGCTAAGACCGCCAGCCCGGCCCCGGCCGACACGGGCAAGGGACGAAGCCGCTCGCGCCGCGGCGGCAATGGCAAGCCGGCCAACGTCGAGCCTGCGCCCGTCCTTGATCTGTCTGTCCAGGTTCAGGAAGAGACCCTGCCTGACGAGGTGTTTGTGGCCCCTCAGGAACAGGAGGCAAACCGGCGCGCGCCCAAAGTTGGCGTGCAGATCGTCGACGTGCGCGAGCGGGGCGGTGTGCGCTACTACACCATCCGTGACTTGCGCAACGGCAGCAGCGTGCAGAATGTGACGCTTAAATCTGCACGCCGCCTGTGGCGCTATGCTATCAGCCAGCACGAGCAGACCGCGCCCAATCTGGACGCTATCCAATGGTCGGGCGATGTGGGACTGGTCAAGGCTGAAAAACGGGCCGGCAAGCAGCGCTACGACTTCGCCCAGCGGCTGCCTGACGGCAGCGTTGCAGTGTACTATGGCGTTACCGAGGAAGGGTGCGACGACCCCTGGCGGCAGTTCCTGGTCGGTCAGGATCTGGACGACAGCGCCGACGCCTCTCTGAGCAGCAACGCCGACGCCGACTGAGCAATCTGGCGGCAGCCAAGACATGAAAACCCCCCTGCCTCAACAGGCAGGGGGGTTTTGAGTTGCGGTCACAGCCCGCTGCAGCCGGCCCACCGGCCTGGCCGCGTTAGTAGGTATAGATCACCAGCACCACGGCCACCACCCACAAGATGCCAGCCACCAGCATTGGCCGGTCGCTCAACAGCAGCTCATCCGGCGCCCCGCCCTCCTTTTTGACGTGGATCAGGTAAAGGTAGCGGAACAGCGCATACAGCACCAAGGGAATTGTCAGCATCATGGCGTGATTGTCGGGCAAGTTTGGCGCTGAAAAGGTGTACAGCGAATAGGCGATCACCATGGTCGATGTTACCAGGCCGATGAGCTGATCCAGGAAGGGGATCGTGTACTCGGCCAGGATCGCCCGGTGCGCGTCGGCGCCTTCATCCAACAACAGTAACTCGTGACGCCGTTTGCCGAACCCCAGAAAGAGCGCGCCCAGCGTCACTACCAGATAAAGCCAGGGAGAAAAGCGTTCCACGCCGACAACAGCCACGCCGCCAGCCACCCGCAGCACAAAGCCGGTCGCAATCACCAGCACGTCGACAATCACCAGATGCTTCAAGTAGAAAGAGTAGGCTATGTTCAGCAGCAGGTAGCTGAGCAGGATCAGGGCAAAGTCGCGATCCAGCCACAGCGCCAGCGGGAAGCTCAGCAGGATAAACACGATGGCCGCCGCCAAGGCGACGCGTTGCGAGAGCACGCCCGCAGGCAGCGGCCGCAGACGTTTCCTGGGGTGCTGGCGGTCCTTCTCAATGTCCACCAGGTCATTGATGATGTAGACCGTGCTGGAAACCAGGCAGAAGAGGGCGAAAGCCAGCAGGGTGCGAGCGAACAGTGCTGGCTGGAACAGCTTCTCGTCGAAGATCAGCGGCGCAAAGACCACTACGTTTTTGGTCCACTGCTTGGGACGCATGGTCTTGAGCAGGGCCATGCCAGTTGCCAACAGGCCGGTCTGCTTGACGGCCGCACTCGGGTTAGCCTTTGACTTTACATTATCACTCATGGCACAGATCATACCCATTCCTGCGGCGCGCGTCAATTTGCCCGCAGCACGCGGTCAGGCTATCATGACGCCATGAGCGAAGCAATTGCCGCCAGGGCGCGTCAAAGGCAGCGCCTGGACACGCTGCTGGTTGACCTGGGCTTGGCCGAAAGCCGGGAAAAGGCGCGCGCGCTGATCATGGCCGGCAGCGTCCTGGTAGACGACACGCCGGCCGTCAAGCCGGGCCAGCCTGTCCCGGCCGGCAGCCAGGTGCGCGTCAAGGAGACGCTGCGCTACGCCAGCCGCGGCGGGCTGAAGCTCGAAGCCGCGCTGGATGCCTTCGCTGTCGATCCGGCTGGGCTGACTGCGGTCGATGTGGGCGCTTCCACCGGCGGTTTTAGCGACTGCTTGCTGCAGCGCGGCGCAGCTCATGTCTACGCTATCGACGTGGGCTACGGCCAACTCGCCTGGAAGCTGCGCCAGGACAGCCGTGTGACCTCGCTGGAGCGCAGCAATGTGCGCACGCTGCAAAGCCTGCCGGGCGGCGCCTTGGCAGATTTAGCTGTAGTCGATGTCTCCTTCATCGGCCTGGACCTGGTGCTGCCAGCCGTGGCGCGCTTTTTGCGGCCCGCAGGCCAGGCCATTGTGTTGATCAAACCCCAGTTTGAAGCGGGCAAGGGCCTGGTGGGCAAGGGAGGCGTGGTGCGCGATCCTGCGCTGCATCGCGAGGTGCTGAGGCGTGTGTTGGGTTGGGCCTCCAGCCACGGCTGGGCCGTCGCCGGCCTGATCCGTTCCCCCATTACCGGACCCAAGGGCAATGTGGAATTTCTGGCCCTGTTGCGTCAGTCTGATCACCCTCCCATCCCCGATTTGGACGGGTTGATCGACCAGGTTAGCTGATCCATCCTGACACGAGCACGGCCCTGAGTGGGGATTTTCCACCCAGGGCCGTGCTCATGGGGAAGATCAACTTACAGCGGCCGGTTTGCGCCCTGCCTGCTCAGGCCGGCCGGATGCCCAGATAGGTGGTGCGGCCGCCCAGGGTGGTCAGAATCATCTCTGGCTGCTTCCAGGTGATCAGTTTGTGCAGCTCTTTGGAGGAGAGCGGCGTGTTGTCGTTGAGCAGGAAAATGCGGAAGACGGCCGCAGTCAGGGGCACGCGCGCGTCGATGAAATCAGGCTGTTGTGCGCACATGTTCTTGAGGCACTGCAGCAGCGCGTCTGCCTCGATCACCTCGCCTGTGTCGGGATTGACCCAATCGACCGTTTCGGTCTCACGGTGGGTGGAAAAGCGCTGCTTGCACTCGTCGCACAGTTGCTCCAGAAGATAGAGGCGGAAGTTGCGGCCGCTGGTCTGCCACCACTCATAGTCGATGTGGAACTTGGTGTCCACAGTTGGCCGGTGCCAGGTTGTCATGAAGCTCCTCAGGATATCGGTCAGAACTTAACTCAGGGTTAAGGGCGGGCCATGGAGAACTCGCCGCTCCCAGTGGCCTGGAAGCGTGGGTTACTCATCAAGGCTGCAAAAACAGGGCCAGGCGCGGTGCGCCGCAGCAGGTTAATGGCGCTGTAGACCGTTTTGGCGTGGACAGTGCCTTGCGTGCTCAGGCCCATCAACTGCGGCGCCATGGCATCCACCAGTTGATAAACGCTCACCTGTTGGCCGTACAGCCTGCGCCGCAGATCGTCTGTGCTGGCGGTGTCTGCTTCGGCCACAATCATTGCCTCGTCGTAGTCGCAGGCGATCATATGCTTCTGCATCGTGAACTTGAGCTGGCCGCTTTCCACCCGGGCCACCCGGACCCACTCGCGCTTGGAGCGATGCGGCTTCAGGTCGATCACCACCTCGGCCGGATTGTCTGTCCGTTCCAGCACCACATGGCCGCCGACGGGGATGCCGTGCTCTTCGTACCACTGACCCAAGCCGCACACATAGCGCCCTTCTGGCACTACCCAGCCCGTGAAACGCTTGCCCCAGCGGCCATCGACGAAGGTAATCATGCTGCGTTTACCCTCGCGCACGGGGAAAAGGCTGCTGGTGCGCAACGACAGCGGCAGCGTGCCAGACCGTCGGTGGGGGTAGATCAGCGCAATTTCTATCTGTGCTGGTTTTGCTGCGCTGGTCAGGTCGTTGTCTGCCCATTCGTCGTCCAGCTCCCATTCAAGCTGCAGCAGCGGCACGCCCAACACAGACCGGTCGTAGTCCTCGGCCACATGCTGCAGGCGGCGCGGCGTATCTGTGGCCTCTTTGGGCATCAGCCGCTCCAGATACCACTCCCGGCTTTCCGCGCCCACGTCGACGAAGCGCTCGTCCTGCGACAGCGCAAGATCGACAGAGAACGCCGCTAAGGCTGGCGGCACTTCGCGCGGCAGGCTCAACTCAGGCAGAATATCGGCGGTGGACAACGGCGCGCCGCGCACATCGATGGCGGCCTCGGCGATGTTAAGGTGGCCGATGTGAACTTCAGCCAGCAGGCTGGCCAGCGACCAGTAGCGCCCCAGGTTGACGAAGGGAGACCCAGCCAGTCCCAGCATCTGCTCGCGCAGGCGGGCACGCAGCTCACGGCCATGGCGCTCCAGGATTTTGTCGGCGCCGACGATATCTTCCTGGGCCATGCCGTTGTCGCCGGCTGGCAGGTTCAGCTTGTGCGGGGTTTTCAAATTGGCGGCAAAATAGCGCGGCTTGCCCTGCTCAAATTTGACAGTGATTACCTCGAAATCGCCGTGCTCAGGGTTAGCGCCTGGGCGCAGAGCAGTAACTGCGCCGACGGCGAAGTCCATGTGTGGAAAAACCACGCTTTGCCCCACCTGATACGCGTTCTTGGGCTGGTAGACCGCGCCTCTGGCCAGTTCTCTGCGAATGCGCTGATCCTCGCGGCGGAACCGTGCCTCCACCAGGGCTTGCACCAGATCGTTTTCCAGCGCTGGCCGCTCACGGTTTTGCAAAAACTCCTGCAAGAACTCGATGTCATCCTGCCCGATCCGAAAATCGGTGGTCCAATAAGATGGATTTTGGCTGGAACGGTACGACACTGTATACACCTCTGTTTTGGCTGGGTCGACCCTGGAGCAGGCGGAGTCCTTGCTCAGCGACGCAACCGCTGTGGGCGGAGCGGCACATGACTCTGTCTCTACACCCCGCGCAGGGCTGAGTCCTTGGGCAGACTAAAGCCAGATTATACTTGCCAAAGATGCGATTGACAAAAACAGCCTAAACTCGAATTGGCAACCGCTGGCAAACGCGCTATAATCAACCGACTACATCGACCCTTGCTGTGGCGCAGTCTGCTCCAACGGCAATCACCACGCTATCCTGCAACCTGCTCTTCCTTTTTGCATGTCTGATCGACCACAAGACCAGTCCGCAAACGAGCCTGACGCCTTTGCTGGCAAGGTGGAATGGCTGTATGACACGCTGGACGACACGACCCCACGAACCGGGCAGCGGCCGCGTCGCGGCCTGCCCTGCGGCACCTTGTTGCTGCTGCTGGTGGGCCTGTTGATTCTGGCTGGCATGGCCTTTCTGCTGCTTGGCCCACCCCTGCCCGCAGCCGAAGAGCCCACGCCGACCCCCACCCTAACCGCAACCGTGACTTTGCCTACTGCCCTGCCCACGGTGACCCCGGTGGTGATTCCCACTGCCACCCCGGCCGGCACGCCGACGCCGCCAGCCGAGTTTTCCATCGGTGAGCGGGTCATCATCGCCAGCACAGGGCCATCGGGCGTGAGACTGCGCGCGGGCGCAGGGCTTGACTTTATCACTCAGGGTATTTACAACGACGGCGACCCTTTTTTTGTCATGCCTGGCAGCGATCCCGACGCCCCCTATCCAGTGGAAAATGATGGCTATACCTGGTGGCGGGTGCGGGCTGCTGATGGTTTGATCGGGTGGACAGTGCAACAATTCCTCAAGCCGGAGCCCTTGGTGACGCCCACCCCTACTGTCACAGCCACCCCATGACAGATCTTCCACAACAGGCGGCTAAGCTGCGTGAGTTGCTGGCGCGCTACAGCTATCATTACTACGTGCTTGATGCTCCTCTGGTCAGCGATGCTGAGTACGATGCGCTGTTTCGCCAGTTGCAGGCATTGGAGCAGGAACACCCAGATCTGCGCACTCCCGATTCGCCCACGCAGCGGGTGGGCGGCGCTGTGCTGGAGGGCTTCAGTCGCGTGCAGCATCCCGCGCCCATGCTCAGCCTGGGCAACGCCTTTGACGCGGCTGAGCTGCGCGCATGGCGTGAGCGTTTGCTGCGCCTGCTGCCTGACAGCCTGGCCGAGGGATTGGCCTACGTAGTCGAGCCGAAGATCGATGGATTGACGGTCGTGTTGCACTACGAAGATGGCTTGTTTACGTTGGGGGCCACGCGCGGCGATGGCGTCTTCGGCGAAGACATCACCGCCAACCTGCGCACCGTGCGCGATCTGCCCCTGCGCATCCCGGTGGTTTCGGGCGCAGCCCTGGCGCTGGACGGCGGACAGCGACCCATCACGCAGCCGCCCCGACGGCTGGTGGTGCGCGGCGAGGCCTATATGGCCGTGGCTGACTTCGAGCGTTTCCAGGCCGAACAGGCCGCGGCCGGCGGCAAGGTCTACGCCAACCCGCGCAACACCGCAGCCGGCGCGCTGCGCAACCTGGACTCCAGCGTCACCGCCAGCCGGCCGCTGCACCTGTGGGCCTATCAACTGGTTGAGACCGAGGGGGGCGACTTCAGCCCAGGCAGCCAATGGGAGGCGCTGGCCCTGCTGCGCGCCTTGGGTTTCCCTGTGACCGAGCAAAGCCGCCGCTTTGACGACTTCGAAGCGCTGGTGGATTTTGTCGAGGCCTGGGGACCCCAGCGCCACACCCTGCCCTACGAGACCGACGGACTGGTGATCAAGGTAGACAGCTTTGCCGCGCAGCAGCGGCTGGGCTTTGTGGGCAAGGACCCGCGCTGGGCCGTGGCTTACAAATACCCCAGCCAGGAGGCCGCCACGCGCCTGTTGGAGATTCGCGTCAATGTCGGCCGCACCGGCACTATTAACCCCTACGCCGTTCTGGCGCCGGTGCAGGTCGGCGGCGTCACTGTCCAGCACGCGACGTTACATAACTATGACTACGTGCGCGACAACGACATACGTGTAGGCGACACAGTGTTGGTCAAGCGGGCCGGCGAGGTGATTCCGCGCGTGCTGGGGCCGGTGGTGGACCTGCGCACCGGTGAGGAGCGCATCTGGCAGATGCCGGAATGCTGCCCGGTCTGCGGCGAAGCGGTGGCGCAGCCCGAAGGGGAGGTGGCTTACTACTGCACCAACTCCGCCTGTCCGGCCCAGTTGGTGCGCGGCGTGGAGCACTTTGTCAGCCGCAGCGCCATGGACATCGAGGGCTTTGGCATCCGCCAGGCTGAGCTATTTGTCGAAAAAGGTTATATTAAGGATCTGGCCGGCCTCTATTATCTGCCCTGGGACGAGATCATGGCGCTGGAGGGCTATGGCGAGAAGCGCGTCGCCAACCTGCGGGCAGCGGTTGAGGCGTCCAAGAGCCAATCGCTGGCCCGTGTGCTGACTGCGCTGGGCATCCGTGGTGTCGGCGGCGTGGTGGCCGAGGCGTTGGCCGATCATTTCGGCAGCGTCGATGCGCTGATGGCCGCCGAGCCGGCGGAGATGGAGGCCATCCCTGGCATTGGCCCCAAGCTGGCGGCCAGCGTCCACGAGTGGTTCAGCCACCAGCCCAACCGTTCCGTGGTACAGAAACTGGCTGCAGCCGGTGTGCGGCTGACAGCCGATCGACCTGTCGCCGAGGCCCGGCCGCAGCCGCTGGCCGGCCAGACCTGGGTCATCACCGGCACGCTGCCCACCCTCAGTCGCGAGGCCGCGGCCGCGTTGATCAAGGCCCATGGCGGCAAGGTAGCTGGCTCTGTCAGCAGCAAGACCAGCTATCTGCTGGCCGGCGACAAGGCCGGCAGCAAGCTGGCTGCAGCCGAAAAGCTGGGCGTGTCTGTGTTGAGCGAAGAAGACCTGCGGGGCATGCTGGTGTAAGCAGGAGCAGACCCTTAGGCGCGGATAAGCCAGGTGGAGATTCTTTGCAGACTCTTTGTAGATTCGGCCCGTCTACAGGGCGATATAATCATATCAGATGCCCATGCACTGGGCGCACAACCGTGAACAAAAACAGGAGGCCGCATGGCACAGATCTGTACCCAGTTGTTGCGCTGCCCCATGATGGGCGGGCCACCGGAATGTCCGCAAAGCTGCGTTTAGCAGTTTGACAAATCGGCAGGTGAATGTTACTATCTTTTCACCTTGGCAGGCCAGCTTTGGTTTGACAAGCTAATTGTGACAGCCGATTGTCTGAACTGTGTTGAGTGAGTGATAGAAACGTTTGCAAGAATTAGCCTGCTCTGTCGTTTTTCATCTTATGCCCAAAACACGCTCTCAAGGCTTTACACGGCCTGCGGACTGTGTTATAATAGCGGCATAGACAGCAATGGCGATTGAGGTTTGACCTAAATTCTGCAACTGCCTGCGCACTACAACAAGCCCAATCTGGAGTTTGGAGGCATATTACGATGAACCGAAGTAAATGGATGCGACGTTTGGGTGTGACTGCTGCTTTGGTGGCTGTCTTGGCCGTGGCCGCTGGCGCTCCTGTTCTGCAAGCGCAGCCGGAGGGTGTTACGCTCACTTTGAATATTCCGGTGATGTGGGAAAATCATCCACAATGCAAGGCTAATGTTACCGTCAATCTGGCCGGAGTGACAAATGTTGGCGGCTATGAAACAAAGCTGACGTTCAACAGTACCAACTATGGCTATTCCGCCAACAATATTAACCTCAACAACTACCTGGCAGTCAATGGGCGGCAAACTAGCGGCCAAGATGGCACTCCTCTTTTGGTTGCTGCCGGTACGGGAAATGTGAAGTGGGGCGACTATAGTTGGGGCGCTGGTGCTGGCGCTGGCGCTGGCGCGATTTCTGTGGTTGGGCTTGACGTGGTTGCTTGTGGGACTGGCACCATGAGTTTGAGCGAGACTCAAGTGGTTGATACCCAGGGTAATCTTTTCACGCTTGATAGTCAAGCTACTAATATTTCGGCTATCGTTCACCTCAGGACAGACGTCAATGGCTCTGGCGCAGTCACCGCTGTAGATGTCAATCAGGTGCGCAATGCGCTCAACAGTGGTGTAACGCCTCAGTGCGGCGACAATACGTATAAATTTGATGTCAACAACAGTGGAGCAATCACAGCGGTGGACGTAAATCAGGTGCGCAGCGCGGTGAATGCCGGAGCTGTATGCCCCAATCCGTGATGCGCGTTGTTGTCGATATTCGCCAGATAGCTGCGCAAAAAGCTGTCTGGCGAATGAAAGCATCTTTTTCACTTTCTTCGGTCAGGAGGAATCAGCCCATGCGTAATCACCTTCGAATTATCCTTGTAATTGGCGCCGTAATTATTCTCGGTTCCATACCCTTGGCGGCGGCGGCTGATCCAGGGACGCCGACTGCTCAAGTGGTTTGCCTGGATGGCGGGACAGTGTCCAACGCTCAGGCCCGGGTCGATTTCAGCGATATCACTGGGACTGGTGCGGCTGGATTCACAATTGTGTTTACTTTACCAGACGCTGGTGTAGGCGCAACAACTGGAGCATGCGTAAACGCAGGCGCCTTTGCATCGATCCCTGGCTGTAATTCCTTTAGTTGTTCTGTTGTCAACCGCGGCAGCGGAAACTATAGTATTGAAGGGGTATGCACGGATGGGTTCCCTGGCAACCTCTTTGGTAGCGTTCAGGGTCCCACAATTGCCCTGACGAATTCTGGCGCTGCTGGCACCAAAACAGTCGATCTGTTGACCAATGCTGGTTTCGTAGTCTCGGAAATCTTTGATGCTGACAGCAATACCAGTGCATTCACCAACGATCGCTTGATTGATGGAGTTGCTGCGTTTGGTGTGGCTTGCGCACCTAATGCTGTCACTATGGCTGGCTTTAATGCCACAGCCAACAACGCAGCTCCCTTCGCTGCCGCTTCCTGGCCGCTGCTGGCCGGTGCGGCTGCTGTGGTTGCCGGCGGCGCCTATGCGCTGCTGCGCCGCAAGAGCTAAGCCTCTATCTCTCGCTTACCCTTCAGGGGCAGCCATCCCGGCTGCCCCTGTTTATATCCAGATTTGATCACCGGGAGGCCCCCCATGCGTTTTAGCCGTCCTCTTGCCCTGCTTCTGTTGCTTGTTCTGCTGGCATTGCCGGTCGCCGCAGCGTTGGCTCAGGAATCCGCTGTTGTCACACTTCAGCCGGTGGCTTTTGTCCCACTGGAAGGAGAGACCTTCACCACCGATGTCATGGTTGAGAACACCAAGGACTTGCTCGGTTTTCAGTTCGACGTCAACTTTGACCCGGCGGCCTATGCGGTGGAGGGCATCGAGCTGGGCCCGTTCCTCAGCAGCACCGGCCGTAGCGCACAGCCGCTAGGTCCCGACCTGCGCGACGCCGCCAATGGGCGCGTGGTCTACGGCGGTTTTACCCTCGGCGCTCAGGACCAGCCTGGCGCAGAGGGCAGCGGTGTACTGGCGACCATTACCTGGCGGGTGGTCGGATCGGGCGACTTCACAGCATCCCTCAGCCGGGTGCAGTTGGCCGGCCCCGGCGGACAGGCTTTGCCCGTCCAGGTTGTAGCCGCAGAGCAGCCACCTGTTGCGCCAGCCCCCGCTGCCGAGACGGCGGAGATGGATCTGACCGAATATGCTGGGCCGGTGGTGCTTGTGGCTTTGGTGTTGGTCGGCGCGCTTTATGCTCTGTGGCGCATCTCGCACAAGCCTGGCGGCAACCGCGCACCAAAGCCATCCAACGAGACAACGAACGATAACGCCACCGACAGCGGTTCATGACGCATAGACATACACCGCCGGGCTGTTGGCGCCGCCGGGCGCGCTCCATTGGAAAATCCACCAGGCATCGTAGGGACTGAAGTTGACGCAGCCGTGGCTGCGCGGCCGGCCAAAGGCGTCGTGCCAGTAAGCTGTGTGCAGCGCGTAGCCTGAGTAGAAGTAGCAGGTCCAGGTGACCCCTTCCAGGTAATAGTAGCCGCCCGTGGCCGCGCTGCCGCCAGACATCTTGCCCGTCGTCAGCCGCTGCCAGGTGCGGAAGATCCCCTGCACCGTCGGCGTTGTCGGCAGCCCCGTTGCTACCATCGCCGCATAAACGGGCGTGTCGCCCTCGTAGGCCACCGCGGTCTGCTGCCCCAGGTTGACACCCACCCAGCGCTCGTTGGCGCGAATGCTGGCCGGCCGGGTCTTGGGCAGGGCCGCGGCAACCCACTGGCCCAGCACCCAGCGCTCCACGCCGATGCGATACCAGCGGGCCCCGCTCACTGTGCGTGTCTCCAGAATATCCAGCCGCTGGTTGTGCAGCACTTCGTCAATGATAGGGTTGTCTGGGGCCACGCCAGGCCGGGCGCGCACGTTCAGCGACGCCGAGACCACCCAGCCCACCGGCAGCGATGCCCCTGACTGCGCAACTGACAGCGTCTGTACGGCCGCCTCAGCGGGCAGGATGCGTATCCAGCCGCTGTGAACCCAGCGCTGCACGCCGATGCGGTACCACGCTGCGCCGGCCGCCATCTGCTCTTCATAGATCGTCACCTCTGCCCCCAGACGCAGTTGATCGACCACGGGGTAGCCCACACCGGGCTGGGAGCGCACATTAAGCACATCAGCCGTCACAACGCCGCGGCGCAGGCTGGGCGGCGGCGGCTCCTGGATCACGCGCACAAAACCGCCGTGTACCCAGCGGTTGTCGCCAATGCGATACCAGACGGCCCCGTCCACCAGAAGGTCTTCATAGATCGTCACCTGAGCGCCGTTGGGCAGTTGGGCTACCGGTGGGTTGTCAGGACTGACGCCCGGCCGGGCGCGCACGTTGAGCAGCGCAGCCGTCACCACGCCGTAGCGCACGGCGCCAGGCGGCGGTGGAGGGGGCGGCGGCGGCGTGGCCGTCTCTAGCTCCACACCGCGCAGGCTGGAGGGCGTCACCTGGGTCACGCTGCTTGCCGCCGCCCAGTCGCCATGGGTCGATTGGTACCACACCTGCCCGGCAGCGATGACCTCGTTCTGAATTGCCAGGTAGACGCCCGATACCAGTGTGCGCGAAACGCGGCTGCCGCCTGGCGTCGTATAGGTGCGCACCCCGCTCCAGGCCGGCCGCACATAGCGAAAGGGCAGCCAGGGTGGATCGGAAATGGACGGCTGGCCGACTTCTGGCAGCGGCGTGGCCGGCGCTGAGGGCTTCTCTGGCTCTGGATCGGGCTCAGGCAGCGGCTCGACCGGCGGGGTAAGCTCCAACAGGTTTTGGGCCAGCGTGGCCAGCCAATAGCCCTCGGCGTCGAGCAGGTCGATAACCACGCTATACTCGCCGCCTTTGTCGTAGCTGACCAGCCACTCCACTTGCTGGTCCGGGCCATCACTGCCCGCAACCAGGTAGACCTGGCCAGCGCCGGCGTCGATGCGCAGTTGGCGCTCAGCTTGCAGGCCCAGCACCTCCACCCGGATCACTGCCTCCAGCGGCTGGTCGGTGGCCGGCTTGACCACGAACAGGGCCAGCGTGGGCAAGTCGCCCTCCAGGGCTTTGACGGCCATGTCCAGGTCGATGTTGGCTGCCACAATGGTCTCGCCCCAGCGCAGATGGGCCGCCTGGATGCCCGGTGACGCGTAGGTGTAGCTGCCCAGCTCCATCCTGCTGTTAGCGTGCCAGGTGACAGCCGTAGGCGCGCAAAGGTGCAACTCGGCGATCTTGGCGCGCTCTGCGCCGGTCTTGGGGTCGCCGGTGAACAAGCCGGCCGGCCGGCAGTCGGGCGGCGCATCAGGCGCAGGCGCGGGAAACTCAGCATAAAAGCGAACGGTGCGTTGGTCGTCTTGGGGTATGGCAAGCAGTCTGATCGGTGTTGGCATCGGTGGGCCTCCATGGGGCAACGCTGGTGGGCGGTTGGATTGAACGGGTCAACGCAATTATAGCATCAAGCGCAGAGACCGTCAACGCGTCTTGTCTGGATCGCCGGCTGGTGGTAGAATAAAACCTGTGCAGCGTAAGTGCAGGTCGTAACGAAAGCTGCCACCTAAGGAGAGTAATCAACGTGGAAAGTCACCATACCGTGCGCGTGCTGCGCGGCAAGCATATTTTGTTGGGCGTGACCGGCGGCATTGCTGCCTACAAAGCTGTGACCGTGGCCAGCCGGCTGACTCAGGCTGGCGCGCAGGTCGATGTGCTGATGACCGAGGCGGCCCAGAAGTTCGTTGCCCCCCTGACCTTCTCTGCACTTACTGGCCGGCCAGTGACCACTGATCTGTGGTCGTTGGGGCACGGCCAGATCATGCACGTGGCCCTGGCCCGCGAGGCTGATCTGTTCCTGGTCGCTCCGGCCACTGCCAACACCATCGCCAAGCTGGCCCTGGGCCTTGCCGATGATCCTTTGAGCGCCACCGCGCTGGCCAGCCGCGGGCCGCTGCTGCTGGCGCCAGCTATGGAGACCGGCATGTGGCTCAACCCTGTTACCCAGCAGCACATTCGGGCTTTGGTTCAACGCGGCGCATTCATGGTCGGCCCCATGGAGGGACGGCTGGCCTCAGGCGCTGTTGGCATGGGCCGCATGGCCGAGCCGCCTCAGATCATCGAGATGGCGCGGCGGGTGCTGGGACGCAATGGCCCCCTGGCCGGTGTGCATGTTGTCATCACAGCCGGCGGCACGCAGGAGCCGCTGGACCCGGTGCGCTTCGTCAGCAACCGTTCCACGGGCAAGATGGGTATTGCCCTGGCCACTTCCGCGCGTGACTTTGGCGCCGAGGTGACGATCATCCACTCCCCCTTGCAGGTGACGGTGCCTTTTGGCGTGGTCAGCGTACCGGTGCGCACAGCCGCGGAGATGCGCCATGCCACCTTTGACCTGCTGCCCCGCACCGACGTGCTGATCGGCGCTGCGGCTGTGGCAGACTATCGCCCCGCCACGGTGGCTGACCAGAAGATCAAGAAGAAAAGCGGCAGTCTGGACATTGAATTGGTGCGCAACCCTGATATTCTGGGCGAGATCGGCGCACAGCGGCAGCAGACTGGCCAGCCAGCGGTCATGGTGGGCTTTGCTGCTGAGACCGAGGACCTGCTGGCCAACGCCAAAGCCAAGCTGGAGTCCAAGAAGCTTGACCTGATTTTGGTCAACGACGTCTCAGCGCCGCACAGCGGCTTTGGCACCGAGACCAATCAGGTGACGCTGCTGGACAAATGGGGCGACGTGCTGCCCTGGCCGCTGCTCAGCAAGGACGAGGTCGCCGACCGCTTGATGGTCTGGGTCGCTCGCCGCATTCAAGGCAAAGGCCTGGCAGACCTGGGAGCGTAAGAGCGGTGAGCGGTAAACAGCGGCCCGACCGCTCACCGGGTGTCGCTCATCCGTTACTCGATGATCTTGTAAATCAACGCTGGCGGCGCAGGGGGGCTTTCACTGATGCAGTAGGCCGACAACAGCAGGCGCCGCCGCGCTTCGGCCAGACGCTTCTCGTCCGGCGCGTGGATCCAGCACAGCGGCTGGCCAGCTTCGATAGCATCGCCGGTCTTGGCCTCCAACACCACGCCGACCGAGTGGTCGATCACGTCGTCCTTCTTCTGCCGCCCGCCGCCCAGCGCCACCGTCACCAGTCCTACCTGATCCGCCCGCAGCTCAGCCACCCAACCGCTGCCTGGCGCCAAGGCTGGCTCGATGATGGGCGCCGCCGGCAGCAGCGCTGGATCGTCAATCATGGCCACATCGCCGCCCTGCGCTGCGATCAATTGGCGGAATTTATTCCACGCCTGCCCATTGAGCAGTTGCACCTTGGCCAGCGCCTGTAACTCCTCGCGCGTCCCCGGCCGGCCGCCCAGCCGCAACATCTCGCCCGCCAGCGTTACAGCCAACTGGGTGAAGTCCTCTGGCCCGCGACCGCGCAGCGTCTCCATGGCTTCTTTCAGCTCCAGCGCATTGCCGACGGCCCTGCCCAGCGGCTGGTCCATAGCGCTGATCACTGCAGCCATGCGGCGCCCTGCGTTGCGCCCGATCTCAACCATCAGCCGCGCCAGATGCTGCGCTTGCTCAATGTCGCGCATGAACGCGCCCTGGCCGACTTTGATGTCCAGCACGATGGCATCGGCGCCGGAGGCCAACTTCTTGGACATGATCGAGGAGGCGATCAGCGGCAGCACAGGCACCGTGCCGGTCACATCGCGCAGCGCGTACAGCTTGCCATCAGCCGGGGCCAGCTCGGCTGTCTGGCTGCCCAGCACCACGCCGATCTCGCGCAGTTGACGCACGAACTGCTCGCTGGTGATGTCCACGTTGAAACCGGCAATGCTCTCCAGCTTGTCGATGGTGCCGCCTGAGAAGCCCAGGCCGCGGCCGCTCAGCTTGCCCACAGGCAGCCCCAGGCTGGCTACCAGCGGGGCCAGAACCAGCGTGGTCTTGTCGCCCACGCCGCCGGTGGAGTGCTTGTCGACGATTATTGCGCCAGGCGGAAACAGATCGCTCGGGTCGAGCTGCTGGCCCGAGTGCAACATGGCCATGGTTAGAGCGGTCGCTTCGGCGTCGCTCATGCCCTGGAAGTAGATAGCCATGGCCCAGGCGGCGGCCTGGTAGTCGGGGATCGCGCCCTTGGCGTATCCCTTGATGAAGAACTCAATCTCTTCTGCGGTCAGCTCAGCGCCATCGCGCTTGCGTACGATGATATCGACTGCTCGCATCGGTCTGCTCCGTAGTGAGGAGATTTGACTTTTCTTCTGAGAAAAGTCAAATCGTGTCGGCTTTCTCTGTTCCAACGCCATGATTGCCTGGCAGGGCGTGTGCATAGTACCAATCGAAATGACATTTCTTCTGAGAAATGTCATTTCTAGCGCATGCCCATTGTTTGCCGGCCCATTGTACCACATCCAATGCCAGGCAGCCGATTTCTTGACGGCTCTCTGTTGACCCGGCTGTCAGGCCGTGTTATAATCCTCTCCAACTCCTGCGGCTTTGCTTAACTATGCTGATCGGAATTGACGCCAGCCGGGCTCTGCGGGCGCAGCGCACCGGCACCGAGAACTATTCCTGGCAGCTCATCCGCCACTTGCTGGCGCTGGGCAGCAGGCATCGGTTTCGGCTCTATTGTCCGCAGCCGCCGCCGGCCGGCCTCTTTGATCTGCCCGATCCGGCGGTCGAGCGTTCCCAGACCGAGCTGCGCGTGATCCCTATGCCGCGGCTGTGGACCCATGCGCGCCTGAGCGTTGAGGTCACGAAGCGTCCCCCTGACGTTCTTTTTGTCCCGTCGCACATCTTGCCCGCCCTGCACCCGCGGCGCAGTGTGGTCACAGTCCATGACCTGGGCTACCGCTATTTTCCCGCAGCGCACAAGACCTTCGACCGGATCTATCTCGACCTGGGTACCCGCTTCAACGCCCGCAGCGCCGCCCATGTGCTGGCCGATTCCCAGGCCACCAAGGACGACCTGGTACGCTTCACCGGCATCGCAGCCCAAAAGATCACGGTGGTTTATCTGGGGCGCAACGAGACACTGGCGCCGGTGGTTGATCCGCAGCGGCTTGAGGAAGTGCAGCAGCGCCTGGCAATCCAGCGGCCAGGAGAGCCGGCTGCACCTGCCATCGTCTACGTCGGCACCTTGCAGCCGCGCAAAAACCTGGTGCGCCTGGTCGATGCCTTCGCCCTGGTCCGGCAGCAGCGGCCTGATCTGAGGCTGGTGCTGGCCGGCAAGCGCGGCTGGCTGGCCGATCCCATCTTCGAGCGTGTCGCTGCCCTTGGCCTGGATGACGCAGTCCGCTTTCCTGGTTTCGTTGCCGACGCCGACCTGCCTGCCCTGCTCAGCAGTGCGCTCTGTTTCGCATTCCCTTCGCTGCACGAGGGCTTTGGCTTTCCTGTGCTGGAGGCGCAGGCCTGCGGCGCGCCGGTGTTGGCTGCCAACACATCCTCGCTGCCTGAGGTGGCGGGCGATGGAGCGTTGTTGGTAGACCCGCTGGACACTGCGGCCATCGCTGCGGGCCTGCTGCGTCTGGCCGAAGATGAAGCGCTGCGCGACCGCCTGCGAGCAGCGGGCTTTGCCAATCTACGCCGTTTTTCCTGGCAGCGCTGCGCCAAGGAAACCCTGGCTGTGTTGGACGCAGTGGGAGGGTTGCCCACTTTGCCGAAAAGTGGGCAACCCTCCCATCACCGATCTTGATCTTCATGACTCTCGACCGTATTCTGATCGTCAAACTGGCTGACATCGGCGATGTGCTGACCGCGACGCCAGCCTTGCACGCCCTGCGCCAAACCTTCCCCGCCGCCAGACTGGACCTGTTGACCACGCCGGCCGCAGCGGCCGCGGTGCAGCCCAGCCTGGTCGATCGGGTACTGGTCACCCCGCGCAGCCTGGCGCGCCGGCCAGGCGATCTGCCAGCCCTGCTGAAGTTGCTCAGTGATCTGCGTCGCACGCGCTATGATGCCCTGCTCTTTTTGCACCACCTCACCTTGGGCGCAGGGGTGGCCAAATATCGCTTGCTGGCCGCGGCTGCAGGCGCGCCCCTGCTGCTGGGGCTGGACAACGGCAAGGGCGGCTGGCTGACCCACAGTGTGCCTGACGAGGGCTTTGGCGCTCTGCACGAAGTGGTGTATTGGCTGCGCGTGGCTGAGCTATTGGGCGCCAAAGCCAGCACAGTTTCCCTGCACGCCAACTATACCCAGGCTGATCTGCTGGCCGTGCAGCCGCTGCTCAGCGGTCTGGGGCCAGGGCCGCTGGTCGTGATCCACCCCGGCTCAGGGGGGTATTCGCTGGCGCGCCGCTGGGAGCCGGCGAAGTGGGCGGCCGTCGCCGACGCATTGGCGCGGCGTTACCGGGCGCAGATCGTGCTGGTGGGCACGCCAGCCGACGGCGCTGCGACCGTGCAGGCCAGCATGGCCTCGTCCGCTCTCAACCTGGCTGGCCAGACGACTCTCAGCCAGTTAGCGGCTGTGCTTGCGCAGTGCGATCTGTTTCTGGGCGCCGACTCGGGCGTGATGCACGTTGCAGCCTCGGTGCAGGCGCCCATCGTCGCCCTGTTTGGTCCATCCAACGCAGCGGCGTGGGGGCCTTGGACGCCCGAAGCCCCTTCTACTGTGGTGCGGTTGGGCTTACGCTGTTCGCCGTGCAGCTATGTCGGGCACCGTGTCGGCGCGCGCGACGGCTGCTGGCATCGTTCGTGCCTGGCTGACCTGCAGCCAGCCCAGGTGCTGGCTGCCGCCGTGGAGGCGCTGGGCGTGTTCGAGGAGAGTGCGCCGCCAGAGCCTGTGTAGAACAATCCGCTGGATTGTTCGGACGCAATCCAGCGGATTGCGTTACGGTGTGTTTTTGGAGTATGGGATCTTTGGCCCGTTCTTATCCCTTTGTCAACATTCTCGGTGTGCGCGTCGATGCTGTGACTTACGACGATGTGCTCGACATAATCGTGCAGTGGATCGTGCAACGTCAGCCGCATCAGATCGCGACAGCTAACCCAGAGTTCGTCATGGCTGCCCAGGTCGATGGCGAGTTCCGCCAGACCCTGCTCGACGCTGACCTGTGCGTGGCAGATGGCGTCGGGCTGCTGTGGGCGGCGCGGCGCTTGGGCGCCCGCTTGCCAGAGCGCGTAACTGGCTCCGACCTGACGCCGTTGGTGGCGCAGGTGGCGGCGCAGCGCGGCTGGCGCCTCTACCTGCTCGGCGCTGCACCGGGCGTTGCTGAGCAGACCGCGCGCCATCTCGAGCAGCACAACCCAGGGCTGCGCATTGCGGGCGTCTATGCTGGCTCGCCCGCGCCGGCCGATGCGCCTGCCATTGTACAGCGCGTGGCCGCAGCCGCTCCTGACGTGCTTTTTGTGGCTTACGGCGCGCCGGCTCAGGACTTGTGGATCGCCCGTCACAAGAGCGAGCTGGGTGTGCCGGTAATGATGGGCGTGGGCGGCGCGTTCGATCACATCGTCGGCGTGCAGCGGCGCGCGCCGCGCTGGGTGCAGCGCATCCATCTGGAGTGGTTGTTTCGCCTGGTAACGCAGCCCTGGCGCTGGCGGCGTCAACTGGCGCTGCCGCGCTTTGTCTGGGCTGTTTTGCGCCAGCCTGCGCGTAGCGAGGAGGTGGCAGCGTGATCTTCGAAGATGCAGGCCAGATGGTCGCCAGGCTGGCTGGACAGCGCGTGCTGGTGGTCGGCGACATGTTTCTCGACGAATATCTGGTCGGCCGCGCGGTACGGCTAAGCCGTGAGGCCCCGGTGCCGGTTCTGGAGCGCACCCACAGCTTTGCCCTGCTGGGCGGGGCCTGCAATCCTGCCCACAATGTAGCTGCGCTGGGCAGCCAGGCGGTCATGGCCGGCGTGGTGGGCGAGGATACGGCCGGCCGGCGGCTGGTGGACGCGCTGCGCCATGCCGGCATCGACCCGGCCGGCGTAGTTGTGGACACAGCGCGGCCCACGACCACCAAGACCCGCCTGTTGGCCGAGAGCGCCCTGCGCACGCCGCAGCACCTGGCGCGAATTGACAGCATCGAGCGCCGGCCGCTGGATGCCGCAGTCGAGGCGGCGCTGCTGGAGCGTCTGGAGACCCTGGCGCCCGGCTGCAGCGCCATTCTGGTCTCCCATTATCGCAGCGGCGTCCTGACGCCAACTGTGGTGGAGCAGGTGCGCCGCCTGGCCCGCCAGCACGGCCTGCTGACCGCAGCCGACGCGCAGGCTGATCTGGCCCGCTTTGCCGGTTTTGACCTGGTGAAGTGCAATCGGGCCGAGGCCGAGGCGGAACTGGCCCAGTCCCTCGCCAGCCCGGATGACTTTGCCGGCGCGCTGACTCGCCTGTTGTCGCGGCTGGATGCGGCGCATCTGGTCATCACGCGCGGGGCTGATGGCTTGTCGGCCTTGCAGCGCGGCCAGGCTGTCATTCACAGCCCCGCCGTGCCCGTCGGCCAGGTGTATGATGTGGTGGGCGCAGGCGATACGGCTATAGCCGTGTTGGCTTTGGCGCTGGCTGCGCAGATGCCGCTTGCCACTGCGGCGCACCTGGCTAACGTTGCTGCTGCCCTGGTGGTGCGCAGGCTGGGCAACGCCGTGGTGCAGCCTGCCGAGCTGGTGGAGGCGCTGCGACAGGTCTGATAGAACCGGCCGTCGGATCGTGGTTTGGCGCTGAAGAATGGAGCATCTGGAGATCGACATGGGTTCAGAGCATCAATGGAGCGGACAAGTGCTGGATCGGGCAACTGCTGCCGCTTGGGCGGCTGCTGCGCGCACAGTTGGGCGCACGGTGGTCTTCACCAACGGCTGCTTCGATCTGTTGCACCGCGGCCACGTGGACTATTTGCAGCGCGCCCGTGACCTGGGCGACGCGCTGGTGGTGGGGGTGAACGGCGACCACTCCGTGCGCCAGCTCAAAGGCCCTGGCCGGCCGATCCTGCCTGAGGACGATCGGGCGGCCGTGCTGGCTGCCTTGCGTGCAGTGGACGTGGTCGTGATCTTTCACCAGCCCACGGCTGAGGCGCTGGTGGCCGCCATCCAGCCGGCTGTCTACGTCAAAGGGGGCGATTGGGGGCCGGGACAGCGTACCCCGCCTGAGGCTGCCGTCGTCTTCAGCTACGGCGGCCGTGTGCAGTTCATTCCTTACCTGCCAGGACGCAGCACCAGCGAGATCGTAGCCCAGATTCGCAGCCCTAAGCATGACTGAAGCGCCCTTTACCGATCCTCCACCCCTGCCAGCGCCACCGTTGGACGAGCTGGCCCCTGGTACCTTGCCGTCAGCGCCAGTGGAGCCGGGGCCATCGCTGGCCCGCTCGGCCAGCATCATCGCGCTGGGCAACATTGTCAGCCGCCTGCTCGGTCTCGGCCGCGAGACCACTATCGCCTACTTCTTTGGCGCGTCGGGTCTGGTTAGCGCGTTCCAGGCCGCCAGCACCATCCCCACCATGATCTTTGATCTGTTGGTTGGCGGCATGTTGAGTGCGGCGCTGGTGCCAGTCTTCAGCGACTATGCCCGGCCGGAGCGGCGGCGAGAGTTCGGCCAGGTGGTTGGCGCCGTGTTGTCGGTGATCGGGCTGGCGGTGGCGGGCTTGGTGGTGTTGATTATGGCGCTGGCCGAGCCGTTGGCGCGGCTGGTGGCCGGCGGCTTGCCCGATGACCTGGTGGCCGTCACTGCTGTGTTGCTGCGCATCATGACACCCGCGGTGTGGTTCCTGGCGATTTCGGGGGTTGTGACAGGGGCATTGTTTGCCCTCAAACGCTTTACCTTTCCAGCTTTCGCCGCGGCGATCTATAACCTGGGCATCATCGTTGCGGCGTTGCTTTTTCAGGAGCGTTTCGGCATTTACTCGCTGGCGATTGGGGTGCTGCTGGGCAGCGTGTTGCAACTTGCGCTGCAAGCGCCTGATTTGCTGCGGGCGCGGGTGGTCATCAGCGCAGGGCTGCGCCATCCTGCCCTGCGCCGCATCTGGCTGCTGTATCTGCCGATCCTGTTTGGCCTGTTGGTCAGCCAGGTGCAGGTCATCATCGACCGGCGGCTGGCTTCAGGCACCGGCGAGCAAAGTCTGGCCTGGATGCGCAACGCCACTACACTCTTTCAACTGCCCCACGGCCTGGTCGCCGTGGCGATCAGCCTGGCTGCGCTGCCTGCGCTGGCTCAGTTCTTCGCCGCTGGCAACGAGACCGATTTTCGCGCCACCCTGGGGCGCGGGCTGCGCATGGTGCTGCTGTTGATCACACCCGCCACAGTGGGATTGTGGGTGCTGGGCACGCCCATCGTGCAGTTGCTCTTCCAGCGCGGCGCGTTTATGGCGTCGGACACCACAGCCGTGGTGTTGGCGCTCAACCTCTACCTGCTGGGGCTGATTCCCGCCTCGCTGGATTGGCTGCTGAATTATACTTTCTACGCCCGCAACAACACGCTCACGCCGGCCATCGTCGGTGTGATCTCTGTGGGCATCTATCTGTTCTTTGCGCTGCTCCTGGTCAGACCTTATGGTTTTCTTGGCCTGGTTCTGGCCGATTCGCTGAAACACACCGGACACTTCATCCTGATGTGGCTGTTGCTGCGCCGTAAATTGGGCGATCTGCGCGACCTGCAAGGGGGCGTGACCGCGCTGCGCACGCTGGCTGCGTCGGCGGTCATGGCCGCCAGCCTGCTCTTGTTGGTTGCGGTCATGGGGCCGCTGCTGCCAGCCGGCTTCCGGGGCAATCTGGCGCTGGTGACGTTGGCTGGCGGGCTGGGAGTGGCTGTCTATCTGTTGGTGGTCAGCCGGCTGGGTGTCCAGGAGGCTGGCATCGTGGTGGAACGCTTTGCCCAGCGGCTGCGTCGGGGGCGTTAAGTTGACCAGCCGCAGCCCTTGGCGTATAATCCATCTCTGTAATTCCCAACAAGAGAGGTTTTGAGGTTTTATGGCGAAGAAAGTTCGTAAGCCCCGTTCTTCCAGTCCACGCACCTACGGCCAGTCCGGCCCGCAGCCGTCGCAGTCTGTGCCGCCTATGCAGGCCGCAGCGGAAACGCGCCCTGCCTACCGGCCCGCATCGACGCCCGTCGCAACGGCGCCTAAACCGACCAAGAAAGTGGACCTGCGGGCCGAGTATCCCTTTGTCGGCAAAGACCTGCGCAAGCTGGGCCTGACGGCAGCAGCCATGTTTGCTGTGCTGGTGGTGCTGAACCTGGTGTTGAACTTCGTCCGCTAGAACTGGCCAGTCTGGGACTGGTAAGGCTGCCAGCGGCTGTCGAGCCGCCAGCAGCCTTTTTGTTTGGGCATTGGTTCTCAGTCAGCCGGCGTCTGAACAGCGATGTACGGCTGGGGCTGAACCACGCGCGGCTCCAGGATCGCGCTGGCAGCGCCGTGCAGCGCCCATGCCAGCCAAAAGTTGCGGCTGAGCAAGTAGAGCACGCTGGTGACCGCCAACAGCGTCGCGCGCAGCACCCTGCGTTCCGCCAGGCCGGCTCTGCTCAGGTCGCGCCACAAAAAGGGGCTGAGCGCGCCCTGCACCACCAGCACGCCGGCTGCCAGCCACGTCCCCCAGTAGACAGGCCCTTGAGCACCTGCTGTGGCCAGGGCTTCGATCAGGGCGCTGCGGTAAAAGGCCCACTGCCATTGCAGCGCGCCAGCCTCCATCACCAGCACGATGGTCAAGGCGATGCCGTGGCTGAGTGTCAGATAGGGCGATCGGGCCGGGTAAGCGCGGCGATAGCTCAGCCCAGCCGCCAAGAGTACGGCCAGCGCGCCAGCCGCAAAGAGCAGCCCGCGCCCCAGGCTCCAACCAAACTCCACCTGGCTCAGCCCCATCATGCGCGGCGAGAGCAAGCCCAGCAGCAAGGCCGCGTAGCCAGGCCCGATCAGCCAGAGCAGCCGCGCCAGCCAGAGCATCAACTGGCCGGGGATGCTGCCCAGCAGGCCGTTGCGACCACTGACGCGCAGCCACAGCCACAGACTCCAGGTAGCCAGGGCGTAGAAGGCGACGGAGGCCAGCACCCAGGGCAGCAGCGGTGAATAGTCGGCCAGAGCGCTCAAAAGGGTGGTCATTGGGGAATCGATTGGACTTGGTGCCGGCGGCGCAAAGGGGTATAATCGGCTGGCAGATGACTGCGGAAAAACAAAACCGGCTTCCAAGGAAGCCGGTTCATACGAACTGGTGGGCGAGAAGGGACTCGAACCCCTGACTTCTGCGATGTGAACGCAGCGCTCTAACCGGCTGAGCTACTCGCCCTGACAACAACGAGATTATAGCACTAAAGGATCAATCAGGCAAGTTCCATGCATCGTAAAAAGCACTATGGCCTTGGCTATTTGCTGGTATTGCTGGCGGCAGTGGCCGGCTTTCTGTTGTTGCGCGAGCAGGCGCGGGCCATAGAAGCGCCCCGGCTGGTCGTGCCCGACGAGGCGCGGCAACTGGTGACAGAGCTGGATCTGTTCGGGCTGTTCACGCGGCTGATGCCGGCTGTGACGCCATCGCCCAGCCCGACCCCGATCCTGGCGGCGGGGACGCTGGCTCCGGCCGTTGTCCAGGGCATTGAACCAACGACGACGCCCGGCGCACCCCCCTCACCGCCCGCTGCTGCCGCTCCTGTGCTTATGCCCACCGAAGCCCCAGATGCAGACTACCCGTTTGTGCTGACGGGACCGGTGCGCAGTGGCAACGAGGGCTGTTCTGAAGCCTCGATCCGCGGCAGCGTGCGCGATGCGGCTGGCGCTCCACTGGCGGGCGTGCGGCTCTGGCGCTATGACCAGTTCGGCAACGAGCAGGTCATCGAAAGCAGTGCTGACGACGCCCAGCGCGGCCAATACAGGTTCACGATTGACGATGCAGCCAACGTCCACTATGTGCAGGTGATCGACGCCGGCGGCGCGATCATCAGTCCGGTGATCCAGATCAGCCATCGGCAGGGCGACGCGTCTGACGCGCTGTGTCACTGGGTGGATTGGCAGCAGCGGTAAAAGAAACAGCGGCCAGGTTGTACAACCTGGCCGCTGTTTCTTTTTGGGTCTCACAAACGAGGGGCGACTACTGCGGCGCGTACTGGCAGCGCGGCAGGCCCTGCTGCTCGTTGAAATACAGGCACAGCTTGACGAACGGAGCGCGCAGGTGGAGCTGGTCGATAGGGCTGGGGTCCATGATCGACCACCAGTACTGTTCGTCGTCAGGCGTCCAGTCGAGGTCAGGCATGTAGATCAGGCTCATCACCGCAATCCAGGGCTGCCAGTTGGCCTTCGCGTATTGGTAGGCGCGTACCAGGTAGTCTCCTTGCACAGCGGCATCGATGCCCGCGCCCGCGCCGTGCCAATAGTAGTCGGTGCCTGGCCGGTTGTCAGTAGTCCAACCAAACTCCAGCACCGCTACGCGCTTGTTGGCGTCGCCGTTTTCCACCATGATCTGGCGGATGTCCTCGATGCGGCGGAAGGCGAAGAAGCGCTCGCCGCCGAAGCGGGCCTTGTCAGCCGCCGCATCGGCCGGTGAGATCTCGGGCGGGGCGGCAAAGCCGGCGCCATGCACGCCCAGCATGTCGAAGTAGCCGGTCGAGTTGCCGCCCATGGCCCGGTACATGTCGCGGTAGAACTGATCATCGGGCACGGCGATATCGCAGCAAGTGCCGGTGGGCGCCATGCCAGCCGTGATAACGGTCATGTTGGGATCGATAGACTTGATGGTGCGGTAAGAATCGCGCAGCAGTTGCGCGTACTCGGCGGCGTTGGGGGGCTTGTTGCCCCATTCGCGCGCCAGGTTAGGCTCGTTCCAGATCTGAATAGCCTTAACGCGTCCTTTGTAGCGCGCGGCCAGCTCGGCCAGGAACTCCTGGAAGTAGACGTTGTTCTGGGGAGGCGGACCAGCCCAGGCCGGCTCGCGATCTACCCGCACCAACAGGTTGAGGCCGTGTTCCTCAGCCTGACGCACGATGCGGTCGGGGATGCTCCAGTCATACTGGCCGCGGCCGGCAGCTTCGATGTCGTCCCAGGCGAACCACTGCTTGACCCAGCGGAAGCCCGCGTTCTTCATCAGCGTCAGGTCGCGGTCGGCGATCTCACCGCGCCACCATAGAAAAGCCTGCGCGCCGTAGTCGGGCGACAGCATCTGGCCGGTGGTTGCCGGAGGCCGCGGGGCAGGGGTGTCGGTCGGCTGCGGCGCTGGCGTGCTGGTCGGCTGCTCGGCTGGCGCAGGGGTGTCGACCGGCGGCGCGGGGGTGTCAGTTGGCTCTTCCACAGGCGCGGGCGACGGCGCTGGCGTGTCGGTAGGGGCGACGGTAGGCTGGTCTGCAACCAGCGGCGTGGGCGTTTTGGTGGGCGTGGGCGTGGGCCCAGGCGCGGCCGGGCCGCAGGCTGCCAGCAGCAGCGCAACGATCAGCAGCAGGGCGATACGTTTAGGCATACAGGGTGTTGACCTCGGTAGTTTTCGATGATTAGACGAGTGACGAGTAATGCGTAATGCGTAACCCGGAGTTGACGGGAAGCTTATCCGGGTTACGTGTTACTCGTTACGTGTTACTCGTTACGTGTTACGGCAAGGGCAGTCATATCACGCTGCGCGTGCGCCACAGGTTCACGGCAGCGTCCCGTTGTTGCGGGCGTTGCGCAGCGCCTCGTAGGCCGCCCGGCCCTGGATGCCGAACTGGGCCAGCTCGCTGCCCGGATGGGTGATGTTGTAGTTCAGGTTCCAGAGGAAGGCCGGGCCGACCCAGCCCCAGTTGCGCATCATCTCGAAGGCGCGCACGATGTAGGCCGCCTGGTCCTGTTCGCTGTTGTAGGCGGCATACTCGTAGCCGGCCACCGGGTTGCTGGACGAAGCCCAGCCGAACTCCGTCGGCCACAGCCGCTTGTTGCCGTCGCCATACTTGACCATGATGTTGCGGTACTGCTCCATCACGTTGCGGAAGTAGAACGAGGGATGGTCGAAGTGCGAGGGCCGGGAGAAACGGCCCGCCTGCGCGTCCTGCACCCGCATATCGGGCGGATTGCCGTAGCCGCTGGGATGCACGCCGATGGCGTCGGCGTAGTTGCGCAGCCCGGCCTGATACATGCGCTCCAGGTAGACGAAATCGGGCACCGCGGCCGGTGGGTTGGCGCCAGTGGGTGTCGGCGCGCCGCTGACCACGATCATGCTGGGGCAGGCAGCCTTGATCGACCGGTAAGCCGCGGCCAGCAGGCGGATGTAGCGGTTGGCATCCAGCGCCTCGTTGCCCCATTCGTAGTGCAGGTTCTGCTCGTTCCACACCTCGACGGCCTGCACGCGGCCGCAGTAGCGGCTGGCAAACTCGCCTACGAAGCTGGCATAGGTGGCAGGATCGGCCGGCGGGCCTTCGACCGACAGGTCCGAATTGGCGCTGCGGGCCCAGGCCGGCGCCTTGACGATGCTGGCCAGGATGTTCAGCCCGTTGCCGTGCAGGTCGCCGATCACATCGTCGGGCCAGTTGCGCTGGCCCTGCTGGCCCTCGAAATCCTTCCAGGCCAACTGGAACTTGACCCAGTTGAAGCCCATGTTGTTGATCAGGCTGGTGGAAGAGCCGCGGTCGGCATAGGGGTCGATCTGGATGCCGTAGCCGAAGAAACCGGGCGCGCCGGGCGCAGGGGCGGGACCGCTGGCTGCTGTGGCTTGCACCGGCGGCTGGGGGATGTCCTGAGCCACAGCAATCTGGTCCACCGGACCGGCTGTGCGCACCACTGAGTTGGCCACCCATGCCTTGCCGCCGCTCGTCTCCACCTGCCACCACGAGGCGTTTTCGTTCTTGCCGATAATGCGCAACTGCTGGCCAGCGCTCAACGTGCCGACGCGGTTGAAAGCCGTGCTGGGCCCGCTGCGCAGATTGACCGTGCCCGTCGCCGAAACCACCGCCCCATCTGATGCTGGGGCGGCAGCGGCGGCCTGCTCTGCCCCGGCCGCACTGACAAATTCGGGGCTGCCCAGCAGCCAGCCTTCCTGGCCGGCCACGCAGCAGACCTTGAGCCACTGGCTGCCATCCTCGACAGCCACGACCTGAAACTGGTCGCCTGCCCGGGCCAGGCCAATGCGGGCGTTGTCAATGCCCGGCCCAGAGCGCACATTAAGGGCCGCAACGGTGACGCGAACGGTAGAACCGGGGGCAAGCTGGGCCGGTGTGGCGGCAAAAGCCGCGGCCGGCTTGATCAATACGGCCAGAGCAGCGATCGCCAGCAGGCCGAGCACGCCGATCATGGCGCGGCGCAACGTCGGGAAGTGGATGGATCGAGCGGTGGTCATGAGATTGGGTCTCCTATGGTGTTATTGAACGAAGTCCCCAACCGGATGGCCGCAGCCGTGCGCGGTTAGGGACTTCGAGTCTGCGACGTGAAACGTGAGGAGTGAAACGTGAAACGTGAGACGTGGGATCGTTCACTGGGGAGTCCTCACGCATCACGTTTCACGAAGTGCATGTCATCCCTGGCAGGCGTCGCTTATTTCGCCATCGCGGCCAGGGCGTTGTAGACCGGCAGCGGATTCCAGCCGGGATCGACGATGCCCCACTGGGCCTTCTCGGTGCCGTCGGCTACCACGCGGAAGTTCAGGTTCCACAGAAAGGCCGGGCCGACCCAGCCCCAGTTGCGCATCATCTGGTAGGCTTCCACGGTCCATGCCGCCTGCTCGTTGAAGTCGTTGTCGTTAGCATAGGCGTAACGGCTGTCGAAGGCGCCGCCCGCCGCCCAGCCGAACTCGGTCGGCCAGATGCGCTTGTTGGCGTCGCCGTACTTGACCATCAAGTTGCGGTAGCCCTCCATGGTGCTGCGGAAACTCCAGGAGTGGTGCGGCGCATCACAGGGGCCGTTGAAGCTGTTGCCGGTGCGCTGGATCGTGGCGCAGGCATCCTGCCAGCCCACGCTCGGCGGCACGTTGTAGCCGCTGGGATGGGCGCCGATGCCGTCGGCGTAGTTGCTCAGGCCGGCCCGGTACATGCCCTCCAGGTAGGCCAGGTCATCCATGGCCCAGGGCGCCGGCGCGCCGGTGGGGGTCAGCGCACCGCTGATGACGGTCATCGACGGGCAGGCCGCCTTGATAGCCCGGTAGGACGGCTTGAGCAGCTCCATGTAGGCCGCCGGGTCGATGGTGCGGTTGCCCCACTCATAGTGTAAGTTCTGCTCGTTCCAGACCTCGATGGCCTTGAGCGAGGTGCCGCAGTACTTGCCGGCCATTTGGCCCAGGAAGCTGGCGAAGGTGTTGGGGTCGGCCGGGGGGCCGCCGACGCTGCGATCGAAGCCGCCCTCGCGCGCCCAGTCCGGCGCGTTGACGACGCTGAAGAGCAAGTTGACGCCGTTGCCGGCGGCCTCGTTGACCAGGCGGTCCATCTCGCTCCAGCCAATCTGGCCCGGCGAGGCCTCGAAGACCTTCCACTCGATCTGCTGTTTGACCCAGTTGAAGCCCATGCCCTTGGTCATCTGCATGACCTTGCCAGCCTGGTCGTTGTGGATCATGTGGGCCTGCACGCCGTAGCCGAAGGAGCCGCCGCCGGAGGGGCGGGGCGCCGCAGCGACAGGGGCGGCAGCCGGCGCGGGCGCGGCAGCAGCCGCTGCTGGCGCAGGCGCTGCCGCCACGGCCGGCGGCTCGGGGATGTTCTCGGCCACAGCTACCTGATTGGCCGGGCCTTGCGTGCTAACCAGGCGGGACACGACCCAGGCCGGATCGCTGCCAGGGCGATCGATCTGCCACCAGGAGCCATCCTGGTTCTTGCCCAGGATGCGCGCAGTCTCGCCGGCGTTGAGCTGGCCGACCGTGCCGAAAGCCGTGCCGGGGCCGCTGCGCAGGTTGACTGTTGTGCCGGTTGTGACCGAGGCGAAGTCAGGCGTGGGCGTGGCGGCCGGTGTGGGCGTCGGCTCAGGGGTGGGGGAAGGGGTGGGTGTGGCCGTGGCCAGCGCCAGGGCGATGGCTGGGCCGCTGGCCAGCAGCTTGCCGTTGTCGGCGATGTTAGCGCTGATCTTGATCTCACCTTCGGCCTCGGGCGGCGTCAGGCTGAAATTGGCTGCGTGGAGGGGGCGCTCCTCCTGCGTCACCGCGCCGTCGGGGCCGGTGACGGTCCAAACCACGTTGAAGTTGCTGCTGCGGCTGGCTGTCTGGCCGGCCAGAAACTCGCGCACCACGCTCCAGATGTCAGGGTCGTAGCTAGGCTCCAGCAGCGCCTCCAGAGTCACGCCTTGCAGGTTGTACTTGCCGATCAGGGCCAGCTTGCGGGCGATGCTGGCGGCGTTCTCAATCCACACCGTGCGCATATAACCGGCATTGTCGCGGTAGTCGTAGTTGAACATGCCCACGGCCTCGTCAAAGCGCAGGTCGCCGATGACGCGATCGTTGAACAGGCTCACGTCCACCGGCTCGCCTGGCACCAGCACGGTCGCATTGGTGCGGCCCTCGCCCAGCAGCGGGGTCAGCGCCTGGTCGTAGCCCATAGCGATCAGGTACGCGCCAGCCTGCTCCACGCTGCGCGCCGGCAGCACCAGGTCGATCTTGTGGCGGGACACCTCGCCCACGGCCCAGGCCACGAGCTGCTCAACCGGGCCGCCGGCAGCATAGGCCGTCGGATCGATCGGCGCTGGAATGCGGAAGGTATCCACCACCTGGCCCAGCGCGCGCCAGTCATAGCCGCCAGTGGTCCAGCGGTCTTCGGCCACCTGGGTGGGTGTCTCAACGCGCAGGGAAAGCGTGCGTCCAGCCGCGTGCATACGCTCGGCCAGCGTGGTCACAAAAGCGGTGAATTGCGGACCCAGCGTTGGATCCAGCCCGCGGTAGTCGATCTCGACCCCCGGCAGGTTGTTGCCCACCACCAGCGCTTCGATGGCGTTGAGGTGGTTGGCCATGATCCCTTCGCTGATCAGCAGGTTGTCCAGCAGGTCAGTGCGCACCACGCCGTCGTCGCCCCAGTTGCGCAGCACGGGCACGACGCCGTAGGAGCCGCCCGCGCTGGCGACTGCCGCCACGTTGCCGGCCAGCGAGCCATCGCCAGCCAGGGTGAAACCGAAGGGGTTGGCCTCGGTCACTGCGTCGCGGCCGGCATCAGGCAACTGCTGGCCGGCCGGCAGCACCATCGACGCGGTCGGCGGGTTGGCGTTGGTCTGCATCACCATGAAGGCGTTGGGCACGAAGTGCATCGACGCCGAGTCCAGCTCAGAAACGATCAGCTCGCGGCCGCTGGCTGCATCCATGATTTCGCGGTGCGGCAAGAAGCGCCACTCGCTGCCCGTCCACTCGTACAGGTCGAGCGTTTCATAGGGCAGGCTGTCGTTGGGGATCTCCATGGTGATGATCGACGCGGTAGGCTCTCCGCCGGAGGTCTTGACCTGGTACAGAGGGCTGCGAGCGATCAGAGGCAGCCTGGCCAGCGCATTGGCTGCTGCCACCACCTCTTCGCCGCCGGCGCCGTTGTTGAAGGCATCGCGCGGCGTGCTGGCGATTTGGGCTCTGAAGCTGTCGGGCACGCCATAGGCCGGAAAGGCGACCTTGGTGCCATCGGGGTCAGTGACATTGCTATCAGTGGCTGCCGGAATGGTCTGCATGCCGCTGGTAGCGAGTCTTTGCGGCAGTGCAATTGGAGGCAGCAGCAGGGCTGCAATGATCAGAACGACCAGTGCGCCCCCCAGGATCAAGTTGGTTGAACGGTTCTGTCTCATCGGAGCGGATGCGGTGCTCATACGGTCTTCATCTCTCCTTCTTGCCTGGTATGCATCGGAACCAAACCAGCGTTGCGGCTGTCAGGAAGGGTCTCTGCCAGCCGGCGCTCCAGGCAAGGGGTCAAAATTAGGCCGTTGACCCGACGTGGTCAACGGTCATCGGCTCGAACGCAAACAAAAAATCGGTGTCTTGTGGACATCGAAGCAGCATTCTAGCACACCCGATTGAATTCGCCAAAGCTGGCTGCTCTCTGCGAAATATCCTCCAAGCTGCGCTACCGGTTGGCCCAGCGTTCGATCCCGGTCATGATCACCCACAGCAGGGCCAGCAGTCCCACGCCGAAGAGCAGGCAGGCCAGACCGGCGACGAACGCGCCGGCGCCGTAGATCAGAAGGATCAAGCCGCCGCCTACAATCAATAAGACGGCGATCACAGCCAGGAACAGCGCACGGTCGTCGCGCCGCCTCTGGGCGCGGGTATCAGTTGGGGGGCGGGGCGGCGCGGGCCAGTCATTGGGCGTTTCGGGCATGGTGCGCATTGTACTCAGCCCGTGCAGGTTAGACAAGCCTGGGCGCCGGTGGTATACTGCGGCGGATTTTCACCGCACCAGGCAAGCAAAGATCAAATCTCTATGACATCTTATGACTTTACTGCGTCAGCCGCTGCCGGCAAGCCGCGTCTGGACAGGCGCCGCAAGGGGCTGATCGTGCTCTTGACTGCCCTGCTGGCGCTGACTCTGTTGATCGGCCTGCTGGCTATCGGCGGCTATTTTTATCTGCGCAACAGCCGCAGCGCGCAGTGGACCTGGCAGGACCCGCTGACAGCCGTAGACTCCTCGCGCGTGCGGGCTGACATAGCCGTTATCACCCTGCTGGATTGGTCGGCCAGCGCGCTGGTGCAGCAGGCTGTGCAGGCCAACGAGCCAGACACGGGGTATGCTGTGCTGGTTCACAGCGCGCGCAGCAGCGACGCTGAACGCAGCGGCAGCGCTCAACTGGTCGGCCGCGCCTTTGAGCAGATACCGGCCCAGGACCTGGCCGCGCTGTCCTACCAGCAGATGTTCGACATCGCCGCGCTCAGCCCGACCATGGCCGACCCCATGCGCGTTCAGGTTTCGCTGGACGCGGCACGCGGCTTTGTGCGCAATGGCCTGGTGGATGCAGCCCAGCCAGCGTTGCAACAAGCCGAAGTGCTGGCCCGCTATAGCCCGCTGTTGGCGCCAGTGCAGCGCCAGGACGCAGCCCGCCAGCTTCAGACCATTTACCTTGAGATGGGCCGGCCTGAGCAGGCAGCAGCGCTGGATCAGCTTGTGCGCCAGCCGCGTGGCATACCAACCGGCAAGTTTGTGCGCGGCCCCTTCCTCCCGCGCTTCGTCGGTCCGTTGGTTGTGCCTGAGGATTTGCAGCGGGCCATCGATGAGCGCAAACGACAGGTCTTTGCCTTCTTGCAAGCCTGGGACAGCGGCGATCCGGCACAGATCGAGGCTGTTCGCTCCCAACTGGCCGGCGCTTTGTTGGTGGAGGATCGGCTGCGCAGCGATCTGTTGCCAGCACGCGACCGGACAGCCCTTGAACTATACGAAAAGACAGCCGTGGCGCTGGATCATGCCCAGTGGCTGGCGCTGAAGTACATGGTCGGCAGCGGCGCGCTGGGGTTTGCCATCGTGCCCGAATGGGGCCAGACGCTGGATCCGATTGCAGCCGATCTGCGCGCAGCCTATGACCGGGTCTTCAGCCTCTATCGCGATCAGGCTGCGGCTCTGCTCAACGTCGATGACGCCCGTGCGGCCCGTGTTGAGATCCTGCGCCAGCAAAACCTGCTGGGCAGGCTGGGCCTCTATCCAGGTTACGACGAGGCCGCGCTGGGCAGAGCGCTGGAGCAGGCCCAACGCGACGCCAATGACATCTTGCCGCTGCTGGTGAAGATGGAAAGATGGGGCGATGGGTGGGCTTTTCGGATAGTCGAAACCTTCGACCAGTGACATCTGGAGGTATCATGCTGAGACGCTTTTTGTCGGCCGGCCTGGCGCTGGCGCTCTTCTGGGTTGCGACTGGCTGCGCTGCGCCAGCCGCGCCTCTGATTGTACCCTCTTCTTCCACGCAATCTGCTGACCTGACGCCTGTGGTGCTGGGGCTGGGCTACATTCCAAGCGTCCAGTTCGCCCCGTATTATGTGGCGCAGGAAAAGGGATTTTTTGCCCAGGAGGGGCTGGATGTGACCTTCCGCCACGGCTCTGAGACCGACTTCCTGGCGTTGGTAGCGGTCAACCAGATGCCTTTTGTCATTGCCAGCGGCGAGCAGGTGATCCTTGGGCGCTCTCAGGGGTTGCCCGTCACCTATGTGCTGCCCTGGTACTATCGGTTTCCTGTGGGCGTGATGTCGCTGGCTGAGCAGGGCCTGGACACACCCCAGTCGCTGGAGGGGCAGCGCGTCGGCATCCCTGGCATGTTCGGCGCCAGCCTGGTAGCCTGGAAGGCATTGGTCTACGCAGGCGGCGTCGATGAGAGCCGGGTCAGGCTGGAGACTATCGGCTTCGCCCAGGCGGCTGCTGTCAGCGAGGGCCGGGTCGAGGCAGCGCTGGACTATGTGAGCAACGGGCCAGTGCAGTTGCGGCTGGCCGGCCAGGATGTTGCGGTGATCCAGGTGGCTGATTACATCGATCTGCCCGCCAACGGGCTGGTCACCAACGATCAGTTGATCGCCGAGAACCCGGATCTGGTGCAGCGCATGGTCACCGCGCTGTTGGCTGCTTATCGCTACACCCTGGCAAATCCTGACGAGGCCTTTGCGGTCAGCTTGCGCGCGGTGCCAGAGGCTGCGGGCGACAACGAGGCGACCAGTCGGGCTATCTTCGACGCCTCGCTGCCGCTGTGGACGGCTGGCGACGGCGACTTGGGCCGGTCTGACCCCCTGATCTGGCAGCAGGCAGCGGAGTTTATGCTGGCGATGGGCTTGATTGACACGCCAGTGACCACAGATGGCATCGTCACCGACCGTTTTGTGGAGGTCGCGCCCTAGCAGGCAGTGCGTTGAGGCTCGGTTTCAGGTCAGGGCGCGCCGGCTACTCGAAGCGCCAGGCTGGCAGCGCCTCCATCTCTACTTCGATGCGCGGGCTGCCGCGGTCAGTGCGCTTGACCAGATGAATGTCCACCACGCGGCGGTCGTCGGCCTCCAGTCCGGCGCAGATCGCATCCTGGGCGATCTTCAACCCGCCGTCCAGATCGCGGCGCAGCGGCGTCTCGAAGTAAAAGTCGATGAATAGCGCCAGGTAGCCAGCCTGAGCCTGGGCCACAAAGGCCTCGCTGATAGCGCCGCTGCGTCGGAGCTGCTGGATCTGTTTCAGCACCGTCTGCTTGTAGGCGCGCGACTGCTCACTCAGCACCCGTCGTCCGTCGACAGTAGCATACTGTTGGTTGATGCTGGGCGGCAAAGGCAAGCGGAAGTTGACCCGCAGCGTGGACATGGCGCCATTGTAGCACATCCGTTCTCATGTTGGCAAAAATCACTTTTTGCGGCTCAGCCACCGGCGCCGGGCGCTTGAATCTGCGCCTGCAACGATGTCTGCCAAGCCTGTTTAAGCTGTGTATGGGCGCAAGTGCCTGTAACGAGCCCTGATTCCTCTATGTCTACTCTCTACCTGCTTGCTACTCCCATCGGCAACCTGGAAGATATCAGCCAGCGGGCGTTGCGGCTCCTGGGGGAGGTGGCGCTGATTGCGGCCGAGGACACACGCGTCACCCGCCAGTTGCTCAACCATTTTGCCATCACAACCCCGCTGACCACCTACACCGACGCTTACGACCGCCAAAAGGCCAGCCGTCAGGGCCGCGTGCTGGAGGAATTGGCGGCCGGACGCGACGTGGCGCTGGTGTCGGATGCCGGGACGCCGGGCCTGTCTGATCCTGGCTACGAGCTGGTGCAGGCTGTGCTGGCTGCAGGGCATGCAGTTCAGGCCGTCCCCGGCCCTTCGGCCATTACCACTGCGCTGACCGCTTCTGGCCTGCCAGCCGATCGCTTTCTATTTGTAGGCTTTCTGCCGCGCAAGGCGGGTGAGCGGCGCAGCTTCCTGGCCGAGCTGGCTGAGGAGCCAGGCGCAGTGGTCGCCTTCGAGGCGCCGCACCGGCTGCTGGACGCGCTGGCTGATCTGCTGGCAGTGCTGGGAGATCGCCAGGTGGCTGTTGCGCGTGAGTTGACCAAGCGGTTTGAGGAGATCTGGCGCGGCCCGTTCTCAGGCGCATTGGCCCATTTCACAGCCAACCCGCCGCGCGGCGAGATCACGCTGGTTTGGGCAGGCACAGGACGGCGTCGCGACGAGCAGCGCTGGCCGGAGGCCCAGGTGCGCACAGCCGTCGATCTGTTGGCAGCAGAGCAGTTGGCGCCATCTGCCATCGCCCGGGTCGTTGCCCGCCTGGCTGGCTGGCCGCGCTCCGACGTTTACGATCTGGTGGCGCGGCAAGGCCACGCCTCCGAACGCTGAACCCTGGGCGTTGACCGGTCGCCTGCCCAACGTGGCCCAATCGTCGAGAATATCGGTTGACAAATGCGGCCAACGCGCATATACTGAGAGTGCCAGCAGGGTTTCACACTATAGCTGAAGCTGGCCAGGAGAATGCCCGCTATGCCTGTAGTCTGCCTGAGAGCACATCTAGTTTTTAAGGAAGAGCACCAGAATGCCCGCGCGTTTTGGTGTTCTTTTTGTTGTAACAGTTGCTGACGCCTTGCGGTCCAGCGGGCTGCCGCTGAACCCAACAATTCATCCCCCTGGAGGGCTGCATGGACACAGGATTGGTCAGTCGGATCATCAAAGCCAGGCAATACGCCCAAGAGCGTGAGCGCATCGAGTTCACGCACTTCGAAGCCAAGTTCAAAGGCGAACACAATACCTATCAGGTCAACTACGACGAGAGCAACTGGCACTGCACGTGTGAGGAGGCAGTGCGCACCGGTGTTTGTAGCCACATCATGGCTATGGAGAAGATTTTGGGCGACTCTGTGCTGCCTGCCGCCACTGCGAAGCATGTCGCCGAGCCTGTGGTTGTCGCCTGAACGTTGAGTTAGCGCAGTGAAATTGGCGGCGGGCCACTGCAAGCGGCCTGCCGCCTTTTGTTTTCGATCTCTCTTGCCGGCTAGATTGGCTGCCGTGCGCCCTGCTGCCATTTCCCGTGCTGGGTGCAAATTGGGGCAGCACAGGGGGTTGAGTTATAATGCCCCTTGGCGAACCGCCACCTAAATACGTCGTAAACAAAGTTGTTGAGGTGCCCGGCACTTGACACGAGCCTCTGATCATGTGCGAATCGTCGCCAAAGTGCCGGGCACCGATACGCAGTTACTTTGTTTACGGTGTACTAAACGTCTTACTGTGGAGTAAAACTAACCAGACCGATGAAGAAACGTTGGAGAGCAATTCTGGGGGTCGGGATCAGTGCATTTTTTATTTTTATCGCGCTGCGTGGGCTTGACCTGAGAGATGTGCGCTATTGGCTTACCCAGGCCAACTATTACTGGCTGATCCCATCAGTGGCAGTCTACTTCGTGGCCGTCTGGGGGCGGACGTGGCGGTGGCACTACATGCTGCGGCCGATCAAGGCCATCAGCTTGTCGCGCCTGTTTCCCATTGTCTGCATCGGCTATATGGGCAACAACATCTTCCCGTTCCGCGCTGGCGAAGTGCTGCGCTCCTATACCCTCAAACGATCAGAGGGTGTCAGCATGACTGCCAGCCTGGCCACCATTGTTGTTGAGCGAGTCTTTGACGGGCTGGTGATGCTGATGTTTGTCTTCTTCGCCTTGCCCTTTGCGCCAATGCCCAGCGCCATACGGCCCTTCGTGATTGTGCCGAGTCTGATCTTTCTTGTGCTGATGGTGGTCTTTGTCATCCTGGCAACGCAGCCCGATCTGGCCCAAAGGGTCTATCGGGGCACCCTGCGCCGCATGTTGCCTCAAGCGGTGCGGACGCCAACCGATGGCGTTGTCGATCGCTTCCTGGAAGGATTGCACTTTTTTCGCAGCAGCAAGGACATCCTGATGGTCTTTCTGACCTCAGTCTTCATCTGGCTGGCTGAAACATTCAAGTATTGGTTTGTGATGCAGGCTTTTGTGTCTCAGGGCGGCGGCCTGCCGGTTCCATTCTACGTGTTGATGCTGATGAATGGTATCGTCAATCTGGCGACCACGCTGCCGTCGGCTCCGGGCTATATCGGCACCTTTGATGCCCCTGGCATCGAGGTGTTGGTGGCCTATGGCGTTTCGCGCAGCATGGCTGTTGGCTACACCCTGGTGCTACATGCTGCACTGTGGTTCCCGATCACAATCCTCGGCGCGTGGTACTTCCGCCGTGAGCGTCTATCCTGGTCTGACATCGAGACCGCGCGCGGGCAGCGGGCCCAAGGCGCCGAGGCGGCATAGGCCCACCGCGCGCGGCGATATATAGAAAAAACTCGGAGGCTTTCCAAACAATGAAAAACATCTGCGTCATCGGCACCGGCTACGTTGGCCTCGTCACTGGCACCTGTTTTGCCGACTTGGGCAACAGAGTTGTGTGCGTCGATATCAGCCAAGAAAAGATTGACATGTTGCAGGCTGGCAAGATGCCGATCTACGAGCCTGGCCTGGAGGAGATGGTAGAGCGCAATGTGCGCGCTGGCCGGCTGAGCTTCTCAACCTCCTATGAAGAAGGGCTGGACGAGGCTGAGTTTGTCTTCATCGCCGTGGGCACGCCTTCTGGCGTAGACGGCGAGGCGGACCTGCGCTACGTCCGCATGGCGGCCGAGACGATCGCCCGCACCATGACTGGTCCGTTGATCATCATCAACAAGAGCACGGTGCCGGTGGGCACAGGCGACTGGGTGGCTGATATCGTCTCGCGCACCCAACCTACCCACATCGACTTTGCCGTGGTGTCCAACCCGGAGTTCCTGCGCGAGGGGTCGGCCATCGGCGACTTCCTCAACCCTGACCGGGTGGTGCTGGGCTCGTTGAACAAAGATGCGGCCGAAAAGGTGGCGCAGCTCCACCTGGCCCTGCGTGCGCCGATTGTCGTCACCGACCTGCGCACGGCCGAGATGATCAAGTATGCCTCCAACGCCTTCCTGGCCACCCGCATCTCCTTCATTAATGAGATTGCGGCCATCTGCGAGGAGTTGGGCGCGGATGTGAAGGAAGTGGCTGCGGGCATGGGCTACGACAAGCGCATTGGCCGCTATTTCCTCGACGCGGGGCTGGGCTACGGCGGCTCCTGCTTCCCCAAGGATGTGCTGGCGTTGGAGCACATGGCCCTGGTACATGGCACCCATCCGTCGCTGCTGCGCGCTGTGATGGACATCAACCGCGATCAGCGGCGCAAGGTGGTGCATCGGCTGCGCCAGGAGCTGGGGCGCTTGCAGGACAAGCGCATTGGCCTGTTGGGTTTGGCCTTCAAGCCCAACACGGATGACATGCGCGACGCACCGGCCGTCGAGATCGGCAACCTGCTGCGCAGCGAAGGCGCGCAGATCAAAGGCTACGATCCTGTGGCTATGTCCGTGGCTCCCCGTTATTTGCCTGACCTCACGCTGGCCGGCGATCCTTATGACCTGGCCGAGGACTGCGACGCGATCGTGGTCTGCACTGAGTGGAACGAGTTTCGCCATCTCGACCTGCGCCGTGTTCATGCCTCCATGCGCCAGCCGGTAATCTTTGACGGCCGCAACATCTACGACCCTGAAAACATGGCGCGGCTGGGCTTTCGCTATCACGCCGTGGGGCGCAGCAACCGGATCAACGGCTTCGACGATGTGCTGGTAACGCCGGCTATGCCCAGCGGACTGTAAGTAACTACACCGTAAACAAATTAACTGCGTATCGGTGCCCGGCACTTTGGCGACGATTCGCACATGATCAGAGGCTCGTGTCAAGTGCCGGGCACCTCAACAACTTTGTTTACGACGTAGTAACTGGCAAGAAGCAAGTCCGTGCTTTGGCCGGTCTCCTGACCGAGCCAACTCGCGGCGTCGGGCACTTGCAGCTCATTGGCGGCTGAAATCGGCTCCACAGACTTTGTCAGCAGGCGCAAATGCAAGCGCCCGGCGCATGGGCCTGAGTAGTAACCTAACACGCTATGTTTACCATCGGCGTCGACATGATCGAGGTAGAGCGCATCGAAAGCGCTGTGGCCCGCTGGGGCGAGCGCTTCTTGCGTCGCGTCTATACGCCAGCCGAGATCGATTACTGCGCCGGACGGGCTCAATCCTTGGCTGTTCGCTGGGCGGCTAAGGAGGCGGTCAGCAAGGCGCTGGGCACAGGGTGGGCGCCTCAGCAGCAGCATGCGGCCGGCTGGATCGACTGGCCGGAGATCGAGGTCTTGCGCCAGCCGTCAGGGGAACCGGCGCTGCGGCTGAGCGGCAAGGCCAGGGCGCGGGCCGATGCCTTGGGCATCGCCGACTGGCGAATTAGCCTGTCGCACACCCGTGAACATGCAGTGGCCATGGTCCTGGGCTGGACGAGCGGACCAGCCGCGTAGCTTGGCTGTTCGATTGACCCTGGTAGCTACTCAGGCGCCGGGCACTTGCAGTTCATTGGCGGCTGAAATCGGCTCTACAAACTTCGTTAGCAGGCGTAAATGCAAGTGCCCGGCGCCTGGGTCTGATGAACTGGATGAAAAATGAAAGGATTTAACCCATGACAAAAAGCAAAGTTGCAGTTCTGCGCACTTCCCCGCGCACTGTACTCGCGGATTACCACCGCCTGATGAACCTGGCCGGCTACCAGGATGTGATCGCCAGGGACGCAGACACGGCCTTGAAGATCAACATCTCCTGGCATTACTTTTTCCCTGGCTCCTCCACCACACCCTGGCAGTTGGAGGGTGTGATCCGGGCCATGCAGCAGGACGGCTACGACATGGACCTGCTGCACGCTTGCCACAACCGCACGGTGGTGATCGACGCTCACCTCGGCGAGCGCGAGAACAAGCAGATCAACGTGGTCGAGGCCCACGGCCTGCGCAACGTCCACCTCTACGAGGGCGAGGAGTGGATCCACATTCGCGACGCGGTGGGCGACCTGGCCGACAAGTTCCTGGTGCTGAACGAGGTCTACAAAGACGGCTTCTACATCCCCAAGCGCTTCATCGGCGAGAACATCATCCATCTGCCCACGATCAAGGCGCACATCTTCACCACCACCACCGGCGCGATGAAGAACGCGTTTGGCGGGCTGCTGAACGAGCGGCGCCACTGGACCCATCCGGTGATCCACGAGACCCTGGTGGACCTGCTGATGATCCAGCAGAAGATCCACCGCGGTGTCTTTGCTGTCATGGACGGCACCTTTGCCGGCGACGGCCCCGGCCCGCGCTGCATGTACCCCCACGTCAAGAACGTGCTGCTGGCCAGCAGCGACCAGGTGGCCATCGACGCCATCGCGGCCAAGCTGATGGGCATGAACCCGCTGGACATCAAGTACATCCGCCTGGCCCACGAGTTGGGGCTGGGCTGCGGCGACCCCGACGAGATCGAGATCGTCGGCGACCTGGACGCGGCGGCTGAGAACTGGCACTTCCAGGGGCCGTTCAAGGAGATGACCTTCGCCTCGCGCATGCAGCACAAGATCTATTGGGGCCCGCTCAAGGCGCCCATCGAGTGGTCGCTCAAGACCGTGCTGGCGCCCTGGTCCTATCTCGCCTCGGTGGCCTACCACGACATGTACTGGTATCCCTTCAAGGGCGAGCAGATGATGGCCGACGCGCTGCAAAGCGAGTGGGGCCGGCTCTTTGCCAACTGGGAACAGGTGCAGCCGGACGAACTGGGCTGGGCTGACGTGGGCAAAGAAGGGGTACGGCTGGAGCGCATGGGCATGGAGGTGCTGCCGCAATCAGTGGAGATCTTCAAGACTGCCTTCACCGAGGCGCCTGAAGTGGCCGCCCAGCGCCGCCACGCCGACGCTGCGCACAACGCCGGCTTCTCCGGCCGCAGCACCCTGGACAAGGCGCTGATCGGCGCAGGCGTGGCCGCGGCCGTGGCCGTGCCAGCCGCTCTGGTGGCGCGTAGCCTGCTCAAAGGCGACGGCAACGGCGACTCCTAACGCCGCCGCAGCGTCCATGGGTATGGCAGCACTCCACACTGAACTGTGGAGCTTGGCTGGCCGGCGAAGCCCCACTTTTCCAAGGTGGGGTGCTGAAGAACTCACAACGCTCCCGCAGCGTCCGTGGGTATGGCAGCACTCCACACTGAACTGTGGAGCTTGGCTGGCCGGCGAAGCCC
>CAZVGR010000033.1:0-2832 GCA_964626845.1 uncultured Anaerolinea sp. | reverse complement strand
CACTTTTCCAAGGTGGGGTGCTGGCCGACCCCCGACCATTCCCTCTGCCCCATGTCTTCCCTCTCCCCTTCCCCCGCCACCGTCGTCGCCGCGCTCCTGGCCTGGATCGACGCCGGCCAACTGCGCGACCTGCCCTGGCGGGCCGAGCCGCGCGATCCCTATGCCGTCTGGGTCAGCGAGATCATGCTGCAGCAGACCCAGGTCGCCACGGTGATCCCCTACTTGCAGCGCTGGCTGGAGCGTTTTCCGACGGTCGAGGCGCTGGCCGCGGCCGAGCAGGCCGATGTGCTCAAGGCGTGGGAGGGGCTGGGCTACTACAGCCGGGCGAGAAATTTACATAAAGCTGCAAGAATTATTGTTGCAGAACACAGCGGCCGCCTGCCAGCCGAGCGCCACGCGCTGCTGGCGCTGCCGGGCATCGGCAAGTACACAGCCGGCGCCATCCTCAGCATCGCCTTCGGCCAGCGTGCGGCCGTGCTGGACGGCAACGTCAAGCGGGTGCTGGCACGGGTCTGGGACGAGGCGGGGGAGATCGGCAGGTCGGCCACCGAGACGCACCTGTGGCATCTGGCCGAGGGGCTGGTGGGGGCCGTCGAGCCGCAGCAGGCCGGCCCGCTCAACGAGGCGCTGATGGACCTGGGCGCGACGGTGTGCCTGCCGCAGAGGCCGCGCTGCCTGCTCTGCCCGCTGCACGCGCCCTGCCTGGCCCGCCAGCGCGGCACGCAGGAGGAGCGGCCGGTGCGCAAGGCCCGTAAGCCCCTGCCCCACTTCGACGTCACCGCGGCTGTGCTGCGCCGGCCTGGTCACCCGGAACAGTTCCTGATCGCCCAGCGGCCGGCGGAGGGGATGTTGGGCGGGCTGTGGGAGTTCCCCGGCGGCAAGCAGCACGCGGGCGAGACCTTGCCCGACTGCCTGCGCCGCGAGATGGAGGAGGAACTGGCCGTTGAGGTAGAGGTCGGCCGGCCAGTGGCGGTGGTCAGGCACGCCTACACCCACTTTCGCATCACCCTCCATGCCTTCGAGTGCCAGTTGCTGGCTGGCGAGCCGCAGCCCATCGGCGTGGCCGACTGGCGCTGGGTGACGTTGGACGACCTGGCCCAGTATGCGTTTGCCGTGACCGACCAGAAGATCATCGCGGCCCTGCGCGAGGGTTAACAGGCTGCTGGCAGGGCATGGGGCAGAAGTTCGACTTCTTTGAGAAGTCGAACTTCTACGGTGCAACAAAAACCGGGCGCTGCAGCTTGACTGCAACGCCCGGTTGGCTTTACATCGACATAAAGCTTAAGCTACTGGAGCCATCTCTCTGGGTAGCGCTGCCTGATCCTGCGCCTCGATCGCGGTGAAGACTGCTTCCACCTGCTCGGCCAGCCAGTCGATCTGTTCTTCGGTGACCACCAGCGGCGGGGCGAAGCGGATCACCGTGCTGTGGGTCTCCTTGCACAGCACGCCTCGCTCAGCCAGCGCCTCGCAGAAGCGCCGCGCGCCGCGCGCCTCATCAGTGACCTCGACGCCGATCAGCAGGCCGCGGCCGCGCACCTCTTTGATGTAGGGGCTTTCCAGCCGGCGCAGCCGCTCTTTCAGGCGTTGGCCCTGGACGGCTGCGTTTTCGACCAGGTTCTCGTCGACCAGGATTTTCAGCGCCTCGCGCGCCACGGCTGCGCCCAGCGGGTTGCCGCCGAAGGTGCTGCCGTGATCGCCGGCCTGGAACAGCCCCATGATAGGCCGGTCGGCCAGAATGGCGGAAACAGGATAGAAGCCGCCGGAAAGGGCCTTGCCCAGCACCACGATGTCCGCGCGCACGTTGTCATGCTGGCTGGCCAGTATTCTGCCGGTGCGGCCCAAGCCGACCTGGATCTCATCGGTGATCAACAGCATCTTCTCGCGCCGGCACAGGGTCTCGGCGAACTTCAGATAGCCGTCAGGCGGCACGTTGATGCCGTTTTCGCCCTGGATTGGCTCGACCAGAAAGGCCACTGTGTTGGGCGTCACCGCATCCACCAGGGCGTCCATGTCGCCAAAAGTCACGAATTTGAAGCCAGGCGTGTAAGGGCCAAAGTGCTTGCGGTACTTGGGTTCGCTGGAAAAGCTGATGATGGTGGTGGTGCGGCCGTGGAAATTGCCACAGCAGACGATGATCTCGGCCTGGTTGTCGGGCACGCCTTTGACCTCATAGCCCCACTTGCGCGCCAGCTTCACTGCCGCTTCGACCGCCTCGGCGCCGGAGTTGAGCGGCAGCACCATGTCATAGCCCAGCAGCTCGCAAATCTCCTGGCTGAAGTAGCCCAGTTGGTCGTTGCGGAAAGCACGCGAGGAGAGGGTTACGTGCTGTGCTTGTTGCACCAATGCGTTGACCAGGCGCGGGTGGCAGTGGCCCTGGCTCACCGCCGAGTACGCGCTGAGGCAGTCCATATAGCGCTTGCCCTCCACGTCGTACATCCAAACCCCCTCCGCATGTTTGATCACCACATCGAGCGGATGGTAGATGTTGGCAACATACCTGTTTTCCAGCTCGACGTACTTCTCTGTGGACATAGAAATCTCCTTGATGGGTCCGTGTAAGAAAAAACAGCCTGAGCCTTCCTGCGCCCAGGCTGCGAAACGAGCAGCCAAATCGGTCGTTCAGGGCGTCTTTGGCCTGAGAATTTTGCAGCCGGATTCTACCATGCCTTCTGGACTTGTGCAACCCTGGCCGCAGCGGTTGAGTACAGCGTAAACAAAGTCTTCGCCTGTCATTGCGAGCCGTCTGCGGCGAAGCAATCCCGTCTCGACAGGCGTGAGATTGCTTCGGCGGACCTCGCAATGACATACGCAACTACTTTGTTTACGCTGTAT
>CAZVGR010000032.1:48154-50377 GCA_964626845.1 uncultured Anaerolinea sp. | reverse complement strand
CAGCATCCTCAACGACGTGGAGCGGCTGGGCAGTGTGCAGCCCATCGTCGACAACTTCAAGAAGACGCTCTACATGTTCAACTGGGTCGGCGACCAGGCGGCGCTCAACAACCTGCCCGGCGCGCCCATGCTGGACACGCTGGTCGGCGTGCTCTTTGTGCTGGGTTTGATCTACGCGCTGTGGCACGCGCTGCGCGGGCGGTCGGTGCCGGTGCTCTACGTGCTCTGGTTCCTGGGCATCCTCAGCCTGGGCGTGCTGTCGGTGGCCCACGAGGCGCCCACGGCGCGCCGCACCATCGGCATCGTGCCGCTGGCCTACCTGTTCGTCGCCTTGGTGGCGGACCAGCTTTTCCGGGCCTGGCACACCGCCTGGCGCGGCGCGGGCCGGCGCGTGCTGTACGGCGCGACGGCTGTGGTCGTGGCGGCCGTCATGATCGCCAATGCCCGCGTCTACTTCCAGACCCAGGCGCTGCACCCGGCCGTCTGGGCCGCGTACAGCCCCAACGAGTCGGCCGTGGGCCGCTTCCTGGCCACCCTGCCGACCGACGCCACGGTGCTGATCACCCCCCAGTACGAGCACCACTCGGCCGTCAAGCTGATCGGCCGCGACCATCCCTACCGCGCGCTCAACCCGGTGGAGGACGTGCCCTACCGCGGCCCAGCCACAGCCGGCCAAGACCTGGTCTACGTGCTGGAGCCGGTGGACCGGCCGCTGCTGGGCCTCTTGCAGCAGATCTACCCGGCCGGCCAGAGCGAGCAGCACCTGGATCGCTACGGCCAGAACCTGTTTCTCTCCTACCGCGTGGCCGGTGCTGACCTGGCCGCGACCCAGGGGCTGGTGGGGCAATTCTTTAGCGCCTACCCGCCCACGCGCGCGCCCGATGCCGTGCAGCAGACCGCCGCGCTGGACATCGACCTGGCGCAGGCGCCGCTGTCAGCGCCTTTCTTCGCCGTCTGGGAGGGCACGCTGCTGGTCCCGGAGTTCGGCCAGTACACCTTCGACCTGCTGGCTGAGGCCGGCGCGGCCAGCGTGCAGATCGGCCGCCAGCACCGCCTGGACCTGGAGGACGCCGGGGAGGGCCAGCTCGACGCCACCCTGGCCGCGGGCTTCCACAGCATCCGCGTCGAGACGCAGTCGGGCCCGGCGCCCGGCCAACTGCGTCTGACCTGGAGCAGCCCCACCTTCGGCCCGACCGTCGTGGGCGGCGGGGCGCTCTACACCTTCCAACTGGGCGACCAAGGGCTAGTGGGCTACTATTTCCCCAACGCCAACTGGCAGGGCCCGCCGGCGCTGGTGCGCAACGACCTGCTGATCACCCCCAACAACCCGCTGCGTGAGCCGTTCAGCATCCTGTGGCGGGGCAAGCTGGCCGCACCCACCAGCGGCCTGTACACCATCGGCACTCGCTCCGACGACGGCTCCTTCGTCTTCATCGACGGCCAACTGGTGGTGGACAACGGCGGCAGCCACGGCGCGCAGGACCGCAGCGGCCAGATCACCCTGGAGCAGGGCTTCCACGACATCGAGGTGCGTTACAACGAGCTGGGCGGCAGCCGCGAGATGCAGCTCTGGTGGCAGCCGCCGGGCCAGGGCCGCGCCATCATCGACAGCGCTTACCTCTTTCCGCTGGAGGGGGACGAGATACCGGCCGGCCTCGCCCTGCCGCCGCCGCCCCAGATCGCAATCGCGCCGGCCGTGGACGAGGACCTGGCCGGCCCCGCCCTGCCGCGGCCGCAGTCGGGCGACGAGCCGCCCATCGCCCAGCCGGCTGGCGACTTCACGCCGCTGCCGGCCGGGTTGCTGTGGAGCTTCGGCGCGGCCTGCGGGCCAGGGCTGGACCAGCTCAACAACCCGCGCGGTGTGGCCATCGACCCGGCCAGCGGCGATGTGTTCGTGGCCGACACCGGCAACAGCCGCATTGTGCGCCTCAGCGCGGACGGTCAATTCCTGGCCGCGTGGGGCGCGGCCGGCGAGGGGCCGGACCAGTTCCAGGAGGTAGTCGATTTGGTCGTGGAGCCGGACGGCCGCGTGCTGGCGCTGGACGCGGTCAACCAGCGGCTGCTGCGCTTCACCCCTGACGGCCAGTTCGTCGCCACCTTCGGCGCCGAGTGGACTTTTTACCGGCCGCGCGGGCTGGGCATCGACGCGGCCGGGCAGATCGTGGTGGCCGACACGGGCGGCGTGCGCATTGTGCTACTGGACCCGGCCGGCGGCCTGCAAGG
>CAZVGR010000032.1:0-48054 GCA_964626845.1 uncultured Anaerolinea sp. | reverse complement strand
CCGACACGGGCGGCGTGCGCATTGTGCTACTGGACCCGGCCGGCGGCCTGCAAGGCCAGATCGGCGGCCCGGAGAGCAATGTGGCCCGCCAGCAGCCCACCGACGCCGCGCTGGCGGCAAGCGGCGAGCTATTTTTCGTAGAGGCCGAGAACGGCGCAGTGACCCGGCGCGCAATCGACGGCGGTCTTAGCCGCTGGAGCGGGCCTGCGCCGGCCAGCACCATCGAAGGCCCACACCTGGCCCTGCTGCCGGCCGGCGGACTGGTGGTCAGCGACCCGGAGGGCCGGCGCGTGCTGCTTTTCGACGCCGTGGGCCGGCCGCTGGGCCAGTTCGGCGTGGAAGCGGGGCTGGTCAAGCCCGTGGGCATCGCCGCGGCGCCCGGCCCTGACGGCGTGACCCGCGTGGCGGTGGTGGATAGCCAGATGTGCAACGTTATGATGTTTGAGCTTGTTGTGCCCTGATCGTTTCGCGTTAGGTTTTGCTTCCCATCTTTTGACACCGGCTTCCCGGCGCGGTATAATCTGGCTGCCCAGACGCGGTTTGCGCCTTATGCAGCACAGCGTAGCGCCCGGATTGTCAATTGCGCCATATGGCTCACGCGTGCAACGGCCTGCACGTCTTCTGTGCCCTCCCTGCGTCATCGCCGCGCCGTTGGAGGGCATTCTTTAGCCCGATTCCGGCGCCCGGCACTTGACAACGCACTGCAAGAGTGCCGGGCGCCACTGCTGTGCCGGGTAACGAAATACCGTTTCAAGTCATCATAAGAGCACAAAGAATTCATTCAAAGCCTGGAGGTTCGAGCATGTCTACTGTTGGCAAGGGATTGGAAGGGGTTGTCGTCTCGGAGTCGCAGCTGAGTTTCGTGGACGGCAACATCGGCAAGCTGTATTACCGGGGCTACGATGTACCCCAGCTTGCCGCCAGAACCTCGTTTGAAGAGGTCATGCATCTGCTGTGGTTCGGCGCCTTGCCCACCCAGGCGCAGCTGGACGCGCTCAAGCAGCGGCTGGCTGCTAACCGTGTGCTGCCGGCCGGCGTGATGGAGATCCTGCGCCATATGCCGCTGGACTCCGACCCCATCGACGTGCTGCGCACCACCGTGTCGCTGCTGGGCCAGTACGAGGCCACTGCCAACGATAACAGCCCGGCGGCCGTCGAGGCGCGTTCGATCTCCATCGCCGCCAGGTTCCCCACCATTCTGGCTGCCTTTCGCCGCCTGACCCAGGGGCTGGATCCCATCGAACCCGATCCCAGCCTGGGCCACGCGGCCAACTTCCTCTACATGTTCTCGGGCCAGCGGCCCGACGCCCGCACCGCCCGCGCGCTGGACACCTACCTGGTGCTGCTGGCCGACCACGAGTTCAACGCCTCGACCTTCGCCGGCCGCATGATCACCTCGACGCTGACCGACACCTACTCGGCTGTCACCGGCGCGATTGCCGCGCTGAAGGGGCCGCTGCACGGCGGCGCACCCACCGGCGTCTACAACATGATCGTCGAGATCGGCACCCCTGACCGCGTCAAGGCGTGGTTCGAGGAGGCCATGCAGCGCAAGGAGCGGGTCAGCGGCATCGGCCACCGCGTCTACAAGGTGATGGACCCGCGCGCTACCGTGCTGCGCGAGCACGCCCGCGAGCTGACCCTCAGCACCGGCAATCCCATCTACTACACCATCAGCCGCCACATCGAGCTGTTGGCGCTGAGCCATCCCTACTTCCAGGACCGGCGGCTGTACACCAACGTGGACTATTACACCGTCACCGTGCTCTACAGCCTGGGCATCCCGGTGGAGTACATGACGCCGCTGTTCGCCGTCAGCCGCGTGGCCGGCTGGACCGCGCACATTCAGGAGCAACTGCGCACCAACCGCCTGATCCGCCCGCGTGCCGAGTACGTCGGCGCGGTCGAGGCCCTCTGGCTGCCCATCGAGGAGCGGGTCGAGGGTCAGATCCCGCTGCCGGATGGCACGGTGTTCGATGCGCCGAATGTTTAGGTAAGCAATCAGGGAAGGTGGTAGATTGGTAAAGTGGTAGATTGGTCGTGACTCGTCGTGTCACCTTGTCATCTTGTCACCCTGTCACCTTGTCACCTTGTCACACTGTCACCCTGTCACCCTGTCATCAGGAGCACTCATCATGACCATGGATATCGATATGATCCGGTGCAAGTACGCCGCGTTGCCCGGATTGGTTGATGCGGGCCGGCGGCTGATGGGCCGGCCGTTGACGCTGACCGAGAAGATTCTGCTGGCCCACGTGGATGGCGAGCTGGCCAAGGCGCCGGTGCGCAAGCAGACCTACGTGGACTTCAACCCTGACCGCGTGGCCATGCAGGACGCCACCGCGCAGATGGCCATCCTACAGTTCATGTTAGCCGGCCGCGACGACACGGCCGTGCCCAGCACGATTCACGCCGACCACCTGATTCGCGCCCAGTTCGGCGTGGACCGCGACCTGCCCATCGCAGTGAACGAGAACGCCGAGGTCTACGACTTTCTGCTCAGCGCGGGCCAGCGCTACGGCATGGGCTTCTGGAAGCCGGGCGCGGGCATCATCCACCAGGTGGTGCTGGAGAACTACGCCTTCCCCGGCGGCATGATGATCGGCACCGACAGCCACACCCCCAACGCGGGCGGGCTGGGCATGGTGGCCGTGGGCGTGGGCGGCGCGGACGCGGTGGACGTGATGGTGGGCATGCCGTGGGAGCTGCGCTGGCCGGGCATCATCGGCGTCAGGCTGACCGGCGCGTTCAACGGCTGGACCTCGGCCAAGGACGTGATCCTCAAGGTGGCCGGCATCCTGACCGTCAAAGGCGGCACCGGCGCGATCGTCGAGTACTTCGGCCCTGGCGCGCGCACCATCAGCGCCACCGGCAAGGGCACCATCTGCAACATGGGCGCGGAGATCGGCGCCACCACCTCGCTCTTCCCCTTCGACCAGCGCATGGCGGCCTATCTGCGGGCCACCGAGCGGGCCGACGTGGCCGAGCTGGCCGAGCAGATCGCCCAGCACTTGCAGCCCGATCCCGAGGTCGAGGCCGAGCCGGAGCGCTTCTACGACCGGGTGATCGAGATCGACCTGAGCACGCTGGAGCCGCGCATCGTCGGCCCCTACACCCCCGACCTGGACCGGCCTATCTCGGTCTTCAAGGCTGAGCTGGCCGAGAAGGACTACCCCGTGGAGCTGACGGCCGCGCTGGTCGGCTCCTGCACCAACTCCTCCTACGAGGACATGAGCCGCGCGGCCAACGTGGCCCGCCAGGCGCTGGCCAAGGGGCTCCACTCCCAGGTGCAGTTCCTGATCAACCCCGGCTCGGAGCAGATCCGCGCCACGGTGGAGCGGGACGGCCAGTTGGGCGTCTTGCAGGCCATGGGCGCCAGTATCATGGCCAACGCCTGCGGCGCGTGCATCGGCCAGTGGCGGCGCACCGACGTCGAAAAGGGCGAGAAGAACAGCATCATCAACAGCTTCAACCGCAACTTCGCCGGCCGCAACGACGCCAACCCTGGCACCCACAGCTTCATCGCTTCGCCGGAGATCGTGACCGCCTTCGCCCTGGCCGGCCGGCTGGACTTCAACCCCCTGACCGACACCCTGGTCAACACAGCCGGCGAGCAGGTCAGGCTGGACCCGCCCATGGGCGAGGAGCTGCCGGTGCGCGGCTTCATCAGGGACGAGGAAGGCTTCGTGCCGCGCCTGGACGACCGCAGCGGGCTGGATGTGGCGGTCAATCCCAGCAGCGAGCGGCTGGCCCTGCTGGAGCCATTCGCCCCTTGGGACGGCCAGGACTATGTGGACATGCCGATCCTGCTCAAGGCCAGGGGCAAATGCACGACAGACCACATCTCGCCGGCCGGGCCGTGGCTGAAGTTCCGCGGCCACCTGGACAACATCAGCAACAACCTGTTCATCGGCGCCATCAGCGCCTTTGACCATCCGGCCGGCAAGGGCAAGAACGTCGTCACCGGCGAGAACGACGTGGCCTATGCCGACATCGCCCGCGACTACAAGGCGCGCCGCCTGCCTTGGGTGGCCATCGGCGACGAAAACTATGGCGAGGGCAGCAGCCGCGAGCACGCAGCCATGGAGCCGCGCCACCTGGGCGGCGTGGCCGTCATCGCCCGCAGCTTCGCCCGCATCCACGAGACCAACCTCAAGAAGCAGGGCCTGCTGCCGCTGACCTTCGCCAACCCGGCCGACTACGAGCTGCTGCGCGAGGACGACCGCGTCAGCCTGCTGGGCCTGGCCGATCTGGCCCCCGGCTCCACCGTGCGCATGACGATCAAGCACGCCGACGGCACAGTGGATGAAGCCACGCTTCTGCACACCTTCAACGAGAACCAGATCGAGTGGTTCAAGGCCGGCTCGGCGTTGAACTTGATTCGGATGCGGAGAGCATAGGAACTTGGAGGATGTCGATGCAAGCAGTAACCCATGCTCAGGTAAAGGATGTGGTAGGGCGTTTGCCAGTTCAGAAGTTGCCCATTGCGTATCGGTTGCTGACCGATCTTGAGCGTAGCGAATCAAGCTCGGCGTCTCGTCAGCAGCAGTTCATGGCGTTGCCGCTGGAAGAACGTAAAAGACTTCTCGCAATCCAGGCGCAACAGATGTTAGGGCACTACGAGGAGATACGCGGCGAGGTGGAGGAGTGGGAGGTAGGAGACTTTGTCGAGTATTAGCCGAGGAGAAGTCTGGCTGGTCGAGCTTGATCCCACAGTCGGCGCGGAGATCCGAAAAACACGACCAGTCGTGGTCGTTAGCTCTGACGCAGTCGGGGTGCTACCCATTAAGCTTGTTGCACCCATCACCGAGTGGAAAGATCACATGGCGCACAACATATGGCACGTAGTGATCACTCCGGACCAAGCCAATGGCCTGATCAAGTTGTCTGCTGTCGATACACTGCAATTGCGTGGCGTGGACCGGCAGCGATTTGTCCGGCGGCTTGGCTCAGTATCGCCATTAGCGATGAAATCTATAGCGGCTGCAATAGCGGCTGTCATAGAGTATGAAGAATGACAGTCGGGCAGTCACCCCATTTGCGAAAGGACCTAACCATGGACAAGCAAACTCTCATCAACAACCTGAACCAGGATCTCGCCGGCGAGCTCGGCGCGATCATCCAGTACCTGACCTATGCCGCCAAGGCCAGCGGGCCGTTCCGGCCACAGCTCTCCGCCTTCTTCCTGGCGGAAGTGGCCGACGAGCAGTTGCACGCGCAGTTCCTGGCCAACAAAATCGTGTCTCTGGGCGGCGAGCCGACGACCACGCCGCGTCCGGTGCCTGCCGCCAGGACCAACAAGGAGATGCTGCAGGCCATCTATGCAGCCGAGAAGCAGGCCACGGCCGACTACACCCAGCGCGCCAAGGAAGCCGAGGAGCTGGGTGAAAAGGGCCTGATGGTGCAGCTCGAGGACATGGTGCGCGACGAAAGCGGCCACTCCGAGGAGACCGCACGCATCCTGGAGAACTGGCCGCTGTAGTCCGACGCTCAAGATCCCGCCGCTGTCAAGCCGCAGACCCCGCCGAAAGGCGGGGTCTTTCTTATTCGGAGTCCTGACTGCGTAGGGGTTGCTGCTACTCTCCGGCGGTAGTCAGTTCCCTGTCGACAAACCTGAGGAACTCCCGTAATGCTAACCTTGGCGAGTCGGGAATTTGGCTCTCCTCCACGTTTTCCTCTGCGCCGTTGTGGAAGTGCTTGGGGTGGGTGGCGATTTCTGGGTGATCCGGGGCGTTGTCGTGGCGATGAATCAGTCCTCGTTTGGCCCGCTGTTCCCAATGATAGGCGTAGCGCTTCTGGTCTGCACTCAACCAGACATCGATGAAGGTTCCGTCACGCACATGAAGCCTGAGCTTCAATGCTATGCCTGCACGTCGCCCGATCGTTTCGGTATGGGTGATGACCGCACCGAACTCGGTCGTCGCGATGCTCATCAGTTGATCATACATGATCAGCGGAGCTCAGTCTGCCAATTGTTGAGGCGCTCTACGTAGGCTTCCAAGCGCTCCCATTCGATCATCTCCTCCCAAGCCGGATGGCTATACACGGCTTTGGCTTCGATGCGGCCGGCCAGCTCGCGCGCAGTGCGCACGCCGTAGCGATCCTGCAGGTCGGCGATATCAAGGTGTGCGAGGCGGCGCTCGCGCTCGATGAACGCCTCGAGGCTGCGGCGCTCCAGTTCGCTGCGGGACATGGTCAGTTCTCTGGCAATCTGTGCTAGTGCGACCGTCATAAAGACTCCTCTTGGCGCCGTGGGTCCGATCTGTAGGTCTGAAGACCTTGATGCACGGATTGTACACCGACAGATTGCATTAGCCAAACACGCTAGTGGCGGGCAATGCTTGTTTTGTCTCGCACGCTTGGCAGAACAGTCCGTCTGGCGGTATAATTGCGCCATGCAGCACCGCCATCTCACCCACGAGCAGAGTACACTCTGGCTGCCATCGACGACATCATCGCCCGCGGCAAGCGGCGGGATTGGGCTGAGCTGCGCCAGGCCGCGCTGGCTGATCGCTCGTTGTTCGCAAAGGTGCTGCGCGCCTGCCAGGCGCACGTGGCCGATCCATACGCTCAACGCTATCACTTCTGGAAGCAATATGCCGAACGATACCTTGCCTGAGTGGGAACAGGTGCCGTTGTGCTAACCCGCAGCGCATTTAGATTGACCCACGGTGCCTGTGGTGTTACAATTCCTCTCGAACCGAGAACCGATCCTGAGAAGAGGTGAGATTATGCAAACAACTGCGCCGGTCGAAGTTCAGGAACACCCCATCCCGTTGAATAGTATCGTTCCAGCGGCCCGCATGTTGCCCGCTCTGGACAAGCTACGGCTGATCCGCATTCTGGCTGAAGATCTCGAAGAGGCCAGGGAAATCTTCCCCTTCGAGGCTGGCAAGACCTATTACCTGCCCACGCCGTACAACGCGTTCGGCGCGGCCGCAATCCTTGCTGAGGGTCTGGAGCATTACGGAGAGGAGGCTGGCTGAGCCCTATGCGGTTGTCTTACTCAATCACGAGCCCCACGCAAGCTGAGACGGATAGCCTGCCACGATTGCCCCTGGTGCTCCGTCATGGTAGCCACCTCGTCAGAGCAGTAGGGTTGGTGGACAGCGGCGCTACCGTCAATGTTCTCCCTTATCGGTTTGGTATTCAACTTGGCGCCGTTTGGGACGATCGGAAAGCTGTGCTCCAACTGGCCGGCAATTTGGGTGATCTTGCGGCTCAACCTGTCTTCCCGATGGCGGAAATCGGTGATTTTGCACCCGTCAGGCTTGCATTTGCTTGGAGCCGAAGGGATGATATTCCGCTGATCTTGGGCCAGATGAACTTCTTCATGGAGTTCGAGGTCTGTTTCTACCGCTGGCAGAGAGAGTTCGAGATCAAACTCAGACCGCGATGAGTGATGGGGCGAGGACTTACCATGATGACCCCACAACCCACCCTGCACATCCACCAACGCGCTGCTGGCCAGGGCCAGCACGCCATCCGGCTCACGCTGCGCCGGCCCGGCCAGCCCGACGTGGCGGGCGTGGCCGCGATGGCGCAGGCCGGCACAAGCAGGAATTGACAGACCATTCGCCAGCCGCTATAATTCGCGCTATCGTTCACAGCCTGGTTTTGGGTGGCGCATTCGCTCACGCAGATCGTATTGTTTGCATGCCGAAAGGGCGGATACCATGGGCAGCAGGGTACTCTCAAGTCGGTTCAAAACCACACAGCTTGCACAGTCGGAGAGCGCCGATCTGGCTATCTTCGTTTTTTTTGTGCGTCTTAGAGCGACGGCTGGCCGCAAGGCAGCCGTCGTTTTGTTTTAGGAGGGTGTAGGATGTTGCGTCGAATTTCCTCTGCACCCCTTCAACACAGGAGTCAACGTGCCATGAAATTCTTGTCTTCTCGCATCGCTCACCCACTAGTGGTCGCAGGTGTAATGCTGGTATTGGTGTTGACAGGTGTGCCAGTAGGTGGACAAAACCAACCGTTGCCAGCCGCAGCCCAGGCGCCGCAGCCACTTGACATGCACCAGATCTACTTGCCGATGGTAGTAGCCACTGTCCGAGGTCAATCGGGTGACATGGTCCTTGTCCCTGCTGGGACTTTTCAGATGGGTTGCGACCCAGTCCATAACGGTGGCTATTTGTGTAACTCCAACGAGCTACCCTTGCACACGGTCTACTTGGATGCATATTACATTGACAGAACTGAGGTGACCAACGCCGAGTATGCAGTGTGTGTAACGGCAGGGGCTTGTACAGCACCGCTGTCCATCTCTTCGTGGTCTCGCCCCTTCTACTATGGCAATCCGGACTATGCCAATCACCCGGCGATCTACGTAAGCTGGTATCAGGCTAATGCTTATTGCCAGTGGGCAGAAAAGCGGCTACCGACTGAGGCGGAGTGGGAGAAAGCTGCGCGTGGGTCAGATGATACCCGCGCCTATCCTTGGGGTGATCAACCACCTAGCTGCTCACTAGTAAACTATTGGCCCTGGCCTTCTACAGCCTGCATAGGTGACACCAGCGCTGTGGGTGATTATCTGTCTGGCATCAGTCGCTATGGCGCGCTAGATATGGGGGGCAATGTGTCGGAATGGGTAGCCGATTGGTATAGCGCTAACTATTACGTATCCTCACCGTCCATTAACCCACCGGGTCCGGTCAGCGGTAGCGAACGCGTCTTCAGAGGCGGCGCATGGACCGGTGCAGCGAATGGCGTCAGGGTAGCCGATCGCCCCAGACGTACACCCGACACTCAAGACGTTTACATCGGTTTTCGCTGTGTCCGCTCACACTGATCGTGGCGTAGAAGCATGCCCCATGAAGCGCTACAGAGTTCAGTATCCCATCTCCGAATACACGTTCCCCCGCGAAGCGACCATCCGCGACGTCCACTTCGACGACGAGCACATGCACGTTGAGCTAACCGACGGCCGGATCATGTCCGTGCCGCTGCGCTGGATCCCGACGGTCTACCACGCCAGCCCGGAGGAGCGCGCCAAGTACGAGCTCAACCGCAGCCGGACGATGATCTTGTGGTGATGACAATGTAGTTGGTGTGCTTGTATGAAACGAGAGGAAACGGCGCCATGACAGTTGCATTTCAAACCAGGGATATGGACCGTGGCCAGGTGCGGGTGGACATTCGCATCCAGGCCAACCTGAATGTGTCGGCGTTCGTGGCCAGACAGAAGGTCACAGGCTATGTGGTCGACAACATCAGCGACCACATGGCGGGGGACGATCCAACGCTCGTAGTCGACGGAGATCGGTTCTTGTGGCGAGTGCCCGTCCAGTTGGCTGTACTGCCGCGCGGACGGCTCGGCCAGGTGGGAACTATTGACGTCGATGCCCAGAGCGGCCAGTTGCTCATCACAAACCGCTTGACAGAGGATGTCCGACGCAATGCCCAGGCGCTTGTTGAACGTGCCGCTGCGTAGGTTACAGCAAAGGGGAATAGCCTCGCTGGCGCAGGTTGCGACTTAGCGCTCTGGCCGCTCGACCGGCTTCCGACGCTCCCAGTCCTGCCGACCCGCTCATAATGGCAGGCGCCCGGCCCGCCTAGACCTGCTGCCGATGCATGCAGGCTTTGGCAGGCCGGGTGCATCTATGTACAATCAGGCTGGTTCGCCCACCGCCAGCCTTGCAGCCGTTGCTTGGGGCGACATAATCATTGCAATGAAAACCCTCACCACCCAAGTCCTCTACTTCCTGCGCCAGCGGCCCAGCCGCATGAACATCGCCAACCTGCTGCGCTTTCTGGTGGTGCTGGCGCTGCTGATCACGGCCTACAGCGTGCTCTTTCACGTCATCATGGAGTGGGAGGGGCGCGACTATTCCTGGGTGACCGGTTTCTACTGGACGCTGACGGTGATGTCCACACTGGGTCTGGGCGATATCACCTTCAATAGTGACCTGGGCAAGATCTTCTCCATGGTTGTGATGATCAGCGGCGTGCTCTTTCTGCTGATCCTCTTCCCGTTCACCTTCATCGAGTTCTTTTACGCGCCCTGGCTCAAAGCGCAGGCCGAGGCCCGTACCCCCACCGAGCTGCCCAAGGACACCCGCGGCCACATCATTCTGACCCACTTCGACGCTGTGGTGCGCGCCCTGATCCGCCGTTTGCAGCAGTTCGAGCATCCCTATGCCCTGCTGGTATCTGATATCGCCCAGGCGACGGAGCTGTACGACCAGGGCTACCGCGTGGTGATCGGCGACCTGGATAGCCCGGAGACCTACCGGCGGCTGCGGGCCGAGAACGCGCTGCTGGTCGCCACCACGGCCGACGATCGGGTCAACACCAACGTGGCCGCCACCGTGCGCGAGGTGGCCGAGACTGTGCCCATCATCGCCACGGCCAACTCGCCAGCCTCGGTGGATATCCTGGAGTTGGCTGGCTGCAGCCACGTTTTGCAGGTCGCCGAGATGTTGGGCCAATCGCTGGCGCGACGTATCCTGGGCGGCGAGACTTTGGCGCATGTTATCGGCCAGATCGACCAGCTCCTGGTGGCTGAGGCGCTGGTGACAGGCACATCGCTGGTGGGCCAAACGGTAGAAGAAACGCGGCTGCGCGAGCGTGCCGGTGTCAGCGTGCTGGGCATGTGGGAGCGGGGCCAGTTCCATGTCTCACAGCCGGAGACGTCGATCCACGACGGCACGGTGCTGGTGATGGCCGGCACTGCGACGCAGATCCAGCGCTTCAACGAGCTTTTTCACCAGCCGCAGACCGCCAATGGCCCGGTGCTGATCATCGGCGGCGGCCGGGTCGGCCGGGCAACTGCCCGCGCGCTGGCCGAGCGGCGCATGGCCTACCGCGTCGTCGAGCGCGCGCCGGAGCACCTGCGCGACCCGGCGACCGACATCCTGGGTGACGCTGCCGACCTGGAAGTGTTGAAAAAGGCCGGCATCATGGCGACCTCCGCTGTGGTTATCACCACCCACGATGACGATACTAACATCTACCTGACCATCTACTGCCGGCGGCTGCGGCCGGAGGTGCAGATCATCAGCCGTGCGGTGCGGGAACGCAACGTAGCCACCCTGCATCGGGCCGGCGCCAATTTCGTCATGTCCTACGCTTCGCTGGGCGCAACGGCCATCATCAACCTGATCGACCGCAGCGACATCTTGATGGTGGCGGAGGGTCTGGACGTCTTCCACGTGCCTGTGCCGGCTGCGCTGGCTGGCAAGAGTATCGCCCAGGCTGCCGTGCGCCGCCAGACCGGCTGTACCGTCATCGGCCTGCGTACCAATGGCGAGGCGCAGATCAACCCCGATCCCCACGTGCCCCTGCCAGCCAGCGCTGAGATGCTGCTGATCGGCACCCAGGAGGCCGCCTGGCGCTTCCAAAAGACCTACGGCGGATCCTAGTTGGCGGGTGTTGTCGGGATAAGGTATACTTGTCCTGGATAGCCAAGAGCTACCCGAAAACTTGCTTCAGGATGGCCGATGAAGACAAAGCAGACAATCGGCTGGGTATTGTACGACGACGCCTGCGGCTTTTGTCGCGAGTGGATTCCCTTCTGGGAGCCGACGCTGCGCAGGATCGGCCTGGCCATCTCGCCGCTGCAAACGCCGTGGGTCGCCGAGCGCCTGGCGATGCCGCCGGACGAACTGGTCAGCGATATTCGCCTGCTGTTCGTCGATGGCCAGCACCTGGCCGGCGCCGAGGTCTATCGCTATGCCGTACAGCACATCTGGTGGGCCTATCCACTCTATCTGTTCTCGGTGACCCCTGGGTTGCGCCGCATGTGGGACTGGGGGTATCACACTTTTCGCAACAACCGGTACCACGTTTCCCGCGCGTGCGGCCTACCATCGCCGGCCCAGCAGCCGACCGGGTCACTGTCAACGGACATTATCCCCAGCGGCTGAGGCCCCTTTTCACCTGCCCAGTGAATGGAATTCACTGGCTGACAGCACGAAGCCGCTTCAGCGGCTGGGGAAGAGTTCCCAGCGCCTGAGGGCGCTTTGTTTTGTCAGCCAGGGATTTCCAATCCCTGGCGCACCCACGAGGATCATCCATGACCACCCACGACTTCGTCCCCGACTGGGCCAAAGGCATTGTCTGGTACCAGATCTTCCCCGAGCGCTTCTGGAACGGCGACCCTGGTAACGACCCGCGGCTGGAGGACCAGGCCGGCTCGTGGCCGCACGACCAGGCCCCGCCGTGGCAGGTCCATCCCTGGACGGCCGACTGGTACGAGCTGCAGCCCTACGAGAGGGCTAACGGCAAGAGCATCTGGCACAACCTGCAGCGGCGACGCTACGGCGGCGATCTGCAAGGCATCATCGATCGGCTGGATTACCTGCAAGAGCTGGGCGTAGGCGCGCTCTACCTCAACCCGGTGTTCATCGCGCCCTCGTCGCACAAATATGACGGCGCGGCCTATCACCACGTCGATCCCACCTTTGGCCCCGACCCCGACGGCGACCGCGCGCTGATGGCCACAGAGAACCCGGCCGACCCGGCCACCTGGGTCTGGACCGCGGCTGACCGGCTGCTGGTTAGCCTGATCGCCGAGGTGCATCGCCGCGGCATGAGGATCATCATCGACGGCGTCTTCAACCACATGGGCATCACCAGTTGGCCTTTCGTCGATGTACAGCGCCGCCAGCAGGACTCGCCTTACAAGGATTGGTTCGTCGTTCACGCCTGGGACGATCCGGCCAGCGGCCAGCGCTTCAGCTATGAGGGCTGGGCTGGCGTGCGGGAACTGCCAGAGTTCAGGGAGGACGAGAACGGCATTGTGGCCGGCCCGCGCAACTACATCTTCGCCGCCACGCAGCGCTGGATGGACCCGGACGGCGACGGCGACCCCAGTGACGGCATCGACGGCTGGCGGCTGGACGTGGCCTTCTGCGTCAGCCACGCCTTCTGGCGGGCCTGGCGCCAGCACGTGCGCGCCATCAACCCTGACGCCTACATCGTCGGCGAGCTGTTCGGAACGGACGAGGTGCTGGCCAGCTACCTGCAGGGCGACACCTTCGATGCGGCCATGAACTACCCCTTCACCTACGCCTGCTACGAGTATTTCGTCCACGAGCAGCACCGTATCGATACTACCACCTTCGACCGCAAGCTGGCTGAGCTGCGCGCGGCCTATCCCGCCTGCGTGGCTGAGGTGCAGCAGAACCTGCTGAGCAGCCACGACAGCAATCGCATCGGCTCGCACATCGTCAACCGCGCCGGGGCCAACATCCGCAACTGGGAGGCCTACTGCCAGTGGTCGTCGGTGGAGAAGAACCCGGCCTACGACACCCGCAAGCCCACGGCTGAGGAGCGCCGCCTGCATAAGCTGGCTGTGCTCTTCCAAATGACCTACCTGGGCGCGCCCATGGTCTACTACGGCGAGGAGGCTGGCATGTGGGGCGCCAACGATCCCTGCTGTCGCAAGCCCATGGTCTGGCCCGATTTGAGCTATGCGCCGGAAGCTGCGCGGCCTGACGGCAGCGTAGCCGACACCCCCGATCTAGTGGCTTTCGACCGGACCCTGTTCGACCTGTACCGTGGGCTGATCCACCTGCGCAACAACACGCCGGCCCTGCGCCGCGGCGACTTCGCCACGGTGCTGGTGGACGATACCGCCGAGGTCTACGCTTTCCAGCGCAGCCATGATGGCCAGCACGTGCTGGTGGCGATCAACCGCAGCGCGCAGCCGCAGCAGGTTGTCCTGCCGGCTGGTGAAACCGCTCAATACCATGACCTGCTCCACGGTGGCGAAAAGCTGAACGCGCGGGCCGGCAAGTTGGACGTGGAGGTGCCTCCGCTGTGGGGGCGCATCCTGTTGGCCGGTTGAGTTGCGCCATGAAAAAGCTGCTGCGCAACCTGCTGATCCTGATTCCGATCCTGCTTTGGACTATCTGGCCGGTCATCCTGGCAGCTATCGCCGGCGCCATCGCCTCTGCCAACGGCTGCGAGCTCAACGAGACGGTAATCAACTCGTGCGTCGTCGATGGCCGCGAAATGGGCGAAACGCTCTATTCCATGGGCGTCATGGGCTGGTTCATGCTGGTCACGGTACCCACCGGCCTCCTGGCGCTGCTGGTCTTCCTGCTGCTGCTGCTGATCGAGTGGATCGTGGGTCGGCGCAAGGCTCGCCGCCGTCAGGTGCAGCAGGTTGGTGCATCAGTCGTGTCAAGCAACGACGCAGAGCGCCTGCCTTAACTTCACGCATCACGTTTTATGTTCATTATGCTAAAACTCGCAGTCTTTGACTTGGACGGCACCCTGAAAGCCGAGCGCGACCCATACGTCTACCTGCATCGCCGGCTGGGCACGCTGGAGGCGGCCGAGGCCTTCACGGCCAAGGGCATCAGCGGCGAGATCCCTTACGAGGAGTGGCTGCGGCTGGACACCGGGCTGTGGACGGGCCAGCCGCGCCGGCTGTTGGTGCAGCATCTGCGCGAGAACCCGTATCTGCCAGGGGCGAGAGAGGCTGTTGCTGCGCTGCGAGAGCGAGGGGTAACGGTGGCCGTCATCAGCAGCGGGCTATTGCTGCACGCCGAGCTGGTGGCCGAAGAGCTGGACATCGGCCCAGTGTTGGGCAACGAAATCAGCTTCGATGGCGCGGGCGACGAGGCGCGGGTCAACGGCCATGTGCGGGTGCATGTGCCCTATGGCGGCAAGCAGGCCGTGCTGGCTGGCTTGCAGGCCGAGCTGGGTGTGACGCCGGCCGAGACGCTGGCCGCTGGCGACACGCGCAGCGATCTGGGGCTGTTCAGCCTGGCGGCTGTGGCTGTGGCCGTGCAGCCAGATCATCCCGACGTGGCCAGCGCAGCACAGATTGTTTTGCCAGAAGCTGATTTGAGGCCGCTGATGGGCCAGTTGCATCAGGTTGCCCCGCAGCTCTGGCCTTGGCCGGGGAGAAGTTGAGGGCGCCGGAAACAGAAAGGCTGGCAGCGTTACGCTGCCAGCCTTTTCTCCTTTCGGAATAATTGGGGGGGGGCGTGCTGGCACGGTCGGCCCCATCCGGGGTGCAGGCAAAGACCGGCCAGAGCCAAGAGCAAAGGGCTAAGGCTTGCCGAAGTCGACGATATAGTAGTAGCCCCAGCCGCTCTGGGCGATGCCGATGCCGGCTTCGGTGTAGTTGCGGCTCATGATGTTTTCGTAGTGGGGACCGCCAGGGCCTTCCCAGTACCACATGTTGAACGCGCTCTGGACGTTGACTGAGTTAGCCCAGTTCTCGCTGGTCCAGGACGGATAGTAGCCGACCCGGGCCAGTCGGGTGCGCAGCCGCGCACCATCTGAGCCGACGTGGCTGCCCCAGCCTCGGCGGGCGCAGTCGTCGGCATGGGCTTGGGCGGCGGTTGCCAGTTGGCTGGACCACGTCAGGGCCGGCAGCCCGCGCGCCGTCCGCTTCTCGTTCATCAGGTTCATCATCAACTGCGCTTCCGCGTCGATGCCTGCCGACCGAACTGCGCTGGCAGCAGCTGCCTCAGTCACGACAATCGCTTCGTTGACCACGATGTCACCAGCGCCCTCGTCTCCGACAGGGGGCAGTTCGTTCTGCTCATCGATCGGGGCCTGGTCAGCCTCGGTTTGTCCAGCGTCATTAGCCTGGCTGGGCAGTGGTTCGCTGGCTGGCGCAGGCGTCGCTGCGGGCGTTGGCAGGGGCGTTGGCGTGGCAATCGGTGTGGGTGTTGGGGTTGGCGCTCGCTTGATAACCGCTGGCGCCGCTGGAATCCACAGCTTGTCGCCCGGATAAATCCAGTAGGGCGGCGTCAGGTTGTTAACCTGAGCCAGCGCTTCCTGGGTGAGACCGTGCGACACGGCCAGAAGCCAAACGTCATCGCCCGGCTCAACCGTGTACAGGTAGCCAAAGCCGCGGATATCGCTAGAGGTTGGGGGATCGTCCAGCCTGTCGAAGGCTGGTTGCTGCTCTTTACCAAACATGCCGGACGGGCCGGACGCGTTGGCGATGGTGGGAAACAGAAGGGTGGTGAGCAGCACTAAGGGAAGCAGTCGATTGAAGTCGAGTTTTCTCTTGTGCATGGGGGCGAATATAACACAAGTTGGGGAAGCAGGCAAAACTCGGTCTGCAGCCGCGCGCGGGCAGATTCTGCCGGGTTACGGCTCAGAAAAGGCATGACCAGACCACCGATCGAGGTCCAGCCCATCAGGAATCGCCCAACCCTGCTCAACCAGCCAGACCAGGTGTAGGAGTACCAGGCGCAACTGCTCCTGCCAGTCCATCTCTTTCGCCCTTTCGCTTGCTAACATCTCTCCCCAATCTGCGCTGGCGTTCTCAAAGAAGTAATCGACTGTTGTGCGGATGGTGCTGTCTGATGCAGCGTTTTGCGCCAGGGCCAGCAACATGAAGCGGTCAGTAGCATCGACTTCGGGGTAGGTGCGGAGAATGTAGGAGTTGGCCCGGTTGAGCTTAGCGATCATGATACGGATCGCCGCGTCGGGCAAGAGCAGGTCAACCCCGTGCAGATACGGCGCCCACAGCACAACCTCCTCCTTTCGTAGCTGAGCAATGCCAATACTGATGTTGTCGTCTACCAACTCACGCCACACCCACTCCAGTGCATCGGTTCCGAAAGGCCGGTCTTTGAAATCGCTGGCCTGGTGGGCAATAGACGCCCCGACGAGCAGCTCCAGGTCGTTGGGCGCCCAACGCTCGATCTCTTCGGCATGCGCCAGCACCTCTCTACGGCCCTGGATCGGTGAGATCGGCCCCAGGCCGCTAAGAGAGCTGATGCCCCACTGCCACAAGTGATAAGTCAGTACCCAGTCATCAACCGCTTCCTCTCGATCGTCCAAGTTGTCCACTGGACGTTCGCGCGGTCCAGGGACGGGTTCGTGGACTGGATCAAAGGAGCCTGGCTGGGCTGAAACGGCGGACCAGTCCCCCCAGACAAAGCCATTGGCCTGGTTTTGAGCCTGAATCGGTCGTGGCGTCAGCAGTGCAGATGTTGTCAGCAGCGCCAGCGCCACCCACAAGCAGCTTTTTGTTCTAACCATGTTACTATTCAGGTGCCGGGCACTTGCGGCCCATACACAGCTTGAATAGGCCCGGTAGATATCCTAGCAGGCGCCGATTCAAGTGCCCGGCACCTATAGCTAAGTAATAACCTACCCATAACAATTTGGCCGCTGTTGTCGCAATCTATTTCAGGATGTAGTAGGTGCCTCGTTTCAGTCCGACCTTGATCACGACACCCCGGTCGGACAGATCAACCATGTCCAGGCGCAATGTCTCAGCCGTCACATCGGGGCATAGTTCCTGATAGTCGCGGCTGGTGATGCGTCCGTGTTCCTTGATGAACTGCATGGCACGCAGTTGCCGCTCGTTCATGCTGCTCTGCCAGCCTGGCATACCAGGCAGAGGATCCCGCTCGCGCACGTTTCTCAGCAGAACCGTGAAACTGTGCGGCGTCGCGTTAAAGTCGGGCTGCGGGTGGCCCGCTTTGACCATGGCCTCGATCATCTTGTCGATGCCCAGGCCCAACTCTTCGATGTAGTTCCAATGGTATAGGCCGTTGACCAGGCGCGGGTTGCGGCTGAAGTGCTCCTCGACGATGTTGTCGATGGTGATGTAGCCCGGCAGGCCGCCAGGGCTGTGTACCTCCAGCCGGTCGTCGAACATGCGGATCTCGATGCGCCGGCCGCTCAGCCGGTAATCGCGGTGGCAGACGGCGTTGACCAACGCCTCGCGCACGGCGAGTTGCGGATACTCAGGGCGCTCCTGACGGCGCAGGCCGCCGGTGAGAACCGCCTCCACCCGCATCTCTTGCAGTAAGATGGCCCAGGTGCGCTCGATGACCTGGGCCAACGGGCCAGTGATCTCGTCGCGGCGGGTGTAGCCGGGCAGCCCGCCAGGGCCGCGCAGCTCCGAACCGCTGAAGCGCACGAAAGTCAGCCCCGATTGCGGCAGGAAAGACTGTGGATCGTAGCCAAAGAGCAACATGCCAGCCACGGTCGGCCTGCCTTCGCCAGTCAGCGCGCCGATCTGGCGCAGAAGGCGCTCCTGGGGCAGCTTGATCTGGCGTCCTTGCTTCTCCTCGCGCTGGGCGATGTAATCCTTGATGATGTCGGGGTCCAGGTCGCCTGGCTCCGCGCCGGCCACCTCCTGCATCTCGAAGTCGCCAGATGACTTGCCCGAAGCCAGTTGGCGCACCTGCTCGCCGCTCAAGGGCCGGTTTTCGCGGCCGCTGCGGATCAGCACCCGGCCATCGGCCAGCGCGTGCAGCTCGGTGGAGCGGGGCACGTGGATGGCTGCCGCCGCGCCGCTGGGGGTTTCGATCTGCTCCCACTCGGTGCGGATCGGAGGACGGCACTCCAGCAGCGCAGCCCGCAGCGCCTCCTCCATCTCCTCGCCGAACAGCCCCTCGGCCGGCGCGCCCGTCTCGTCCACGCCCAGCAGAATCGTGCCGCCGTCCGCGTTGGCAAAGGCAGCCAGCGTCTCCGCCAGCCGGTTTGCATCTGGCTGGGGCATGTATTCGGTGTTAGGGCCGGAGCCGGGTTTGAGGTGAGATTTGAATGACACCTTAGCTACTTTCCTCGCTCTCCGCCTTGCTCGCCTCAGTGAACCGAATGCGCGCGCAGGCTGACACGCTGTCGCCGCTGTCCAGGTTGACCATCTTGACGCCACGGGTGGCCCGGCTGAACTGGCTGATGTCGGAGACGCGCATGCGGATGATGATGCCGCCGCTGGTGATCAGCGAGATTTGATCCTCAGGGTGGACGACGCGGCCGGTGATGATGGGGCCGGTCTCGTCCAGGCGGTGGGTATCGATAGTCTGCATGCCCTGAGTGTAGCGGCTCTTCGCTGCATACTGGGCCAGCGGGGTGCGTTTGCCCCAGCCCTTGGCCGTTACCACCAGCAGGTCGTGGTCAGGATGCACCACGTCGAAGCCGGTCACCCGGTCGCCCTCGCGCAGCTTGATGGCCCAAACGCCAGCCGCTGTGCGGCCCATGGGGCGCACTTCGTTTTCATGGAAGCGCAGCGCCAGCCCACCGGCCGTCACAATGACCAGCTCTTCATCGCCGTTCGTCACCCGCGCCCAGCCCAGTTCGTCGTTGGGGTCCAGGTTCATGGCGATGATGCCCGATGGCCGCACGCTGGCGAACTCGTTCAGTTCCAGCCGCTTGATGCGGCCCTGGGTCGTCAGCAGGCTGAGGTAGCGGGCGGCGGCGAAATCCTCCACCAACACCATGGCGGTTACAGTTTCACGCGGCCCCAGGTTGAGCACGTTGACCAACGGCATGCCCTTGCCCGTGCGCGCGGCCTCGGGCAGGTTCCACACCCGATCCGAGTAGACCCGGCCCTGGTTGGTGAAAAAGAGGGCGTAGTCGTGGGCGTGGGCAAAGTGCAGATGGGCGATTTCGTCCTCGTCGCGCGTGGTCATGCCCAGCACCCCGCGGCCGCCGCGGCCCTGGGCGCGGAAGTGTTTGGCGTCGGTGCGCTTGACGTAACTGTTTTGGGTGATGGTAATCAGCACCGGCGTGTTGGGGGTCAGGTCCTCCTCACGCAGTTCAGTGATGCCCTCCAGCGAGATGTGGGTGCGCCGCGGGTCGGCGAAGCGCTCACGCAGCGCCAACATGTCTTCCTTGATCAGGCCCAGGATCTTGTGAGGATTGGCCAGCAGGTCCTCCAAGTAGGCGATCTGGGCCATGACCTGGGCGTACTCTTCCTCGATCTTGGCCTGCTCCAACGCAGCCAGGCGGCGCAGTTGCAGGTCGAGGATAGCCTGGGCCTGGCGTTCGCTCAACCCAAAGCGGCTCATCAATGCCTCACGCGCGGCATCGGCGCTGTCCGAGCTGCGAATGGTCGCAATCACCTCGTCCAGGAACTGCAAGGCAATGCGCAGCCCCTCAAGGATGTGGGCGCGCTCCAGTGCTTTGCGCAGCTCAAACTGGCTGCGCAAGGTGATGACCTCCTGGCGGTGTTCGATGTAGATCACCAGCGCTCGCTTCAATGACAGCAGCCGCGGCTCGCCGTTGACCAGCGCCAACAGGTTGATGGCAAATGTGGATTGCAGCGGGGTGTACTTGAAGAGACGATTGAGCGTCTTCTTGGGAGTCGTGCCGCGCTTCAGCTCGATCACGATGCGCATGCCTTTGCGGTCCGATTCGTCGCGCAGGTCGCTGATCTCGTCCAGCTTGCCCTCGCGCGCCAGCTCGGCAATCCGCTCGATCAGGTTGGTCTTGTTGAGCTGATAAGGTATTTCGCTGACGATGATCTGGAAGCGGCTGCGCGCCTCCTCGATGCGGGCCACGGCGCGCATCTGGATGTGGCCGCGTCCGGTGGCATAGGCTGAACGGATGCCGTCCAGCCCCATGATCATGCCGCCGGTGGGGAAGTCTGGGCCGGGTACGAACTGCATCAACTCGTCGACATCCACCTCTTCCAGCCGGCCCCAGTTGTCGATGGTGTAGACGACGGCATCGGCCACCTCGCCCAGGTTGTGGGGCGGCACGTTGGTCGCCATGCCGACGGCGATGCCGGCCGCGCCGTTGACCAGCAGGTTGGGCAGAATGGCCGGCAGCACGGTCGGCTCTTGCAGGCTGCCATCGAAGTTGTCGGACCAACCGACTGTTTCTTTGTCGATGTCCTGCAACAGCGTCTCGGCAATGCGGGCCAGCTTGGCCTCGGTGTAGCGCATGGCAGCCGGGCTGTCGCCGTCTACCGAGCCGAAGTTGCCCTGGCCGTCCACCAGCGGGTAGCGCAGGCTGAAGTCCTGGGCCATGCGCGCCATGGCGTCGTAGACCGCGCTGTCGCCGTGGGGATGGTATTTGCCCAGCACCTCGCCGACGATGCGGGCTGACTTGCGGTAGGGCGTGCCCGGCCGTAGCCCCATGTCGTGCATGGCGTAGAGGATGCGGCGCTGCACCGGCTTCAGTCCATCGCGGGCATCAGGCAATGCCCGCGAGACGATGACGCTCATGGCGTAGTCCAGGTATGCCTCGCGCATCTCCTGTTCAATGTTAATTGCGCGCACCACGCCCGCGTCGCTGCCGGGCGTCTCGACGGTTTCGTCGGCCATTTCCAACATTTCGGGATCGGTCATTTTGGGATAGCAACTCCGCGGGAAGGGTGACAAATCATCGCTCAGCCGCCGGCTCTTCAACTGCTTGCGCAGCCAATCGAACGGCGGAACGGCTGAGGCTGCATGGTGGCAGGCAAGCCCTATTATAGCGCAGTTTAACCGATTCTCATATTTCGCGCAGCTTCACCACTGTGGGTATAATCGGTTTTCTGTAGCGGTTGCAAGCAGCGCACCATCAGCGATCTGCTTGACCATTCAACTCAGTCAGTTTGGCAAACAACTGGAAGGGAATGCCTCATGACTATTCTTACCACGCTCGTTGCGCTTACCCCGATCCTGGCTGTCTTCATTTTTCTTGTCATGCTGCGTATGCCCGCAGTGCGGGCGATGCCCATCAGCCTGCTGCTGACCGCCGTGCTGACCATCTTGGTCTGGCAGGTGCCGCCGGTGCAGGTGTTCGCCTCGGTTTTTGAGGGGCTGATCATCGCAGCATCTATTCTCTGGATCCTCTTTGGCGCAGTTCTGCTGCTCAACACGCTGCGTGAGGGGGGAGCCATCGACACCATCCGCAACGGCTTTATGCACATCACGCCTGACCGGCGGGTGCAAGCGATTATCGTCGCCTGGCTGTTCGGCGCCTTTCTGGAGGGCGCAGCCGGCTTTGGCGCTCCGGCGGCAATTACCGGGCCGTTGTTGGCTGCGTTGGGCTTTCCTGCGCTGGCTGCGGTCATGCTGGCGCTGGTGGCCAACAGCAGCCCGGTTTCCTTTGGCGCTGTGGGTACGCCGATTCTGATCGGCGTCGGCGAGGGCTTGCAAACCGGCGGCGCTGTCGATCCTGCGGTGGCGGCTTATCTGGGTGAAAGCTCTTTCGCCGAGTTCTTGCAGGCTGTGGGCGTCCAGGCGATCCAAATCGACTTGCTGGTTGGCTCTTTCGTCCCCCTGATCCTGGTGGCCATGTTGACCCGCTTTTTCGGTGAGAACAAGAGCTGGCGGGAGGGGCTGGCCATCTGGCCCTTTGCCCTGTTTGCTGGCTTCAGTTTTACCATCCCCGCGCTCTTGGTGGCCATGTTCTTTGGCCCTGAGTTCCCCTCGATCCTGGGCGGCCTGGTGGGGCTGGTTCTGGTGGTCACGGCTGCTCGTCGTGGTTTTCTGATGCCCAAGGAGCCCTGGCGCTTTGGCCGCCACCTGCCAGAGCCGGCCGTGCCTACACACCTCACCATGCGCCAGGCCTGGCTGCCCTACGTGCTGGTGGCAGTGTTCCTGGTGCTGACCCGGCTGGAGTTCTTGCCTTTCAAGCAGTGGCTGCAGACTCCGCAGATCGGCCGCTCGCAGATCCTGGGCACGGAGATCGGCGCCTCCTTTGCGCCGTTTTATCTGCCAGGCGCCGTCTTTGTGGCCGTGGTGTTGATCACTGTCTTTTTGTACCACATGAGCCGGCAGCAGATCAAGACCGCGCTTGGCGCGTCGGCGAAGACTCTGGCTGGCAGCGCCATTGCTTTGGGCGCTGCGGTGCCGATGGTGCGCATCTTCATCAATTCCGGCGTCAACAGCGCGGGCTTGCAGAGCATGCCCATCGAACTGGCTAACCTGCTGGCCAGCTCCATCAGCCAGGGCTGGCCGGTGGTGGCGCCGATCGTCGGTTCGTTGGGATCGTTCATCTCTGGCAGCGCGACCTTCAGCAACATGATGTTCTCGTTGTTGCAGTTCAGCGTGGCCGAACAGGCCGGCCTGCCGCCGTTGATCATCATCGCCTTGCAGGTGTTAGGCGCCAATGCCGGCAACATGATCTGCGTGGTCAACGTGGTTGCGGCTGCATCGGTGGTTAAGCTGCTGGGCCAGGAGGGCGCTATCATCCGCCTGACTTTGGGACCGTCGCTCTACTATGCGCTGTGGGCCGGTATCCTGGGCCTCGTTCTGTCGCTGCTGCTTTAACCTGAAAGCATCTCCCTTGCTCAGGCCGGTCTCTGACCGAGCCTGCTGGGAGTTTCATTGACTCTGCATCGGCTCTGGAGTATAATCTGCCACGCACGTTACTGGCATGACTCACGGGTCTTGTCTGCATTTCCCATGGGAGGTTGCGAGATGGCTGTAGCCTTGAAACCGCTGGTCGAGATGCGTCCGCCGGCCAAGCCATTGCTGACTTTGGCCGACTTCGACGCGCTGCCGGAAGGCCCGCCTGACTATGAGTTCGACGGAGGGAGATTGATCGCCATGCCTCGTCCACATCCGCGCCATCAGGCCATTCTGCGCGAGCTCTCTACAGAGCTGACCATTTATCTCCGATCCCATCGTACGGGCGCAGTCTGGCCCGAAATCGACGTCCAACTTTCCCGCCGTAGGGTTTATGTGCCCGATCTGGTCTTTCTGTCCCAGAGCCATCAGGATCGCTACTCTCCAGACCGCGGCCGCATCATCGGCGCGCCCGACCTGGTGGTGGAGATCGTCTCGCCGGCCAGCGCCAGCCGCGACCGCGTCGCCAAGTTCAACGCCTACCGGGAGGCGGGCGTCCCCTGGTACTGGCTGATCGACAGCCAATCGTTGGCCATCGAAGAGTATCGCCTGATGCCGGAGGGTTACCTGGCCGTGGCGCGGGTGGCCGCGGGCGAGGTCTTCCGGCCGCAGTTGTTCCCCGAGTTGGCCGTCAACCTGGCTGAGCTCATAGGTGAATCGGTGAACGTCGAGGTCGAACCGCAGGAGAGCGACGAGTCCGCCGCATGATCCCCACCCTGACCGCTTGCTGCGCCTGGCGCCTTACGTCGAGCGCGAGGAGTTCGTCAACGTGGGGGTGATTTTGTTCTGCCGCACCCTGCGCTTTCTGGGCTGTCGCGTGCATCTGGACGAGGCGCGACTGGTCGCGCTGGCGCCGGCCTCCGACGTGACCGCGGCCCGGGCGCAGCTTGACCTCCTGCCGCGGCTGTGCGCCGGGGGGCCGGCGGCCGGGGCCATCGGCGCGCTGGATCAGGCCGAGCGCTTCCGCTGGCTGGCCTCGCCCCGTAGCACGGTGCTGCAAGTCTCGCCCGTACACTGCGGGTTGTGCGACGATCCACAGGCGGCGTTGGACGACCTGTTTCAACGTCTGGTGGCCTATCCCGGGCCACGCTCCGTCGTATGATCGGCGTCTTCGTGCGCGGGTTGGCGTTGGGCTTTGCCATTGCCGCGCCAGTCGGCCCCATTGGCGTGCTGGTGATCCGCCGCACCCTGGCCGAGGGGCGGCTGGCTGGCCTGGTATCGGGCCTGGGCGCGGCCACAGCCGATGGCATCTATGGCTTTGTGGCGGCCTTTGGCCTGACCTTCATTGCCAGCTTTCTGATCAGCCAGCAAGATTGGATCAGGCTGATCGGCGGGCTGTTCTTGCTCTATCTTGGCGTCAAGACCCTGCGAGCGCCGGTGGTTGCACCGTCCGACCAGGCCGCGGGTTTCGATACGGCGCAGACGCCTGCTCAACCTGCGGCTGTCGCCTTTCTGGGCGGCGGGCTGCTGGGCAACTATGTCTCCACCTTCGCGCTGACCCTGACCAACCCGATGACCATCCTGTCCTTTGCGGCGGTGTTCGCCGGCCTTGGCGTGGGTGCTGCGAGCGGCGACTACACGTCGGCTGCCATCCTGGTGCTGGGGGTCTTCCTGGGGTCGGCGTTGTGGTGGCTGGCGCTCAGCGGGGCCGTGAGCCTGCTGCGCGGCCGCATCAGCCCGCGCGGGCTGCGCTGGGTCAATCGGGTATCGGGCGTAATCATTCTGGGCTTCGCCCTGGCCGCGCTGGCCAGCCTGACGCCGTTCTTTCGCTAAGTAGCTTGCTTGAGGACAGAGTAATGGACGCCAACGAACTGCTCCGCCAGTATGACCTGGAGGAGCGCATTGCCGCCCAGCCCAACGACCTGCGGCGCGAGCAGACATCCTATGTGGTTCGCCATGTGCCGTTTGCGCCGAAGCGTGGCTTCCGCAGCGGCTTTATCAGCTACTCCTGCCTGGATGAGACCACGGTCGAGCCGGCCATCGACGAGCAGGTGCGCTTCTTCGACGCTCTGGGGGTTGGTTTCGAGTGGAAGGTCTACAGCCACGACACACCGCCCGATTTGCGCCAGCGCCTGGCCGCGCGCGGCTTCCAGATCGAAGATGCCGAGGCGGTCATGGCTTTGGTGCTAAGCGAGGCCCCGCCCCAGTTGTTGGCGCCTATCAGCCATGACGTGCGCCGTCTCGATGATCCTGACCTGCTGGACGATGTCATGGCTGTGCAAAGGGAGGTGTGGCAGCGTGACCGGCCCAGCCAGGCGGGCTATCTGCGCGACACCATGATCCTGCAACCCGACTTAATCACGGTCTATGCGGCTTACGATGACAATCGGCCTGTGGCTGCTGCCTGGTTGTACTACGATGGCCGCAGCCCCTTTGCCAGCCTGTGGGGCGGGTCAACTGTGGCGGCGCAGCGCAAACGGGGCTTTTACACCGCACTGCTGGCTGTGCGCATCCAGGAGGCGATTCGCCGCGGCGCGGCCTTTGTGACCATCGACGCCAGCCCTATGAGCCGCCCCATCGTGGCCCGCTTCGGCTTCCAGCACCTGACTACGGCCTATGCCTGCAACTGGCCTGGAGCAGCCAGAAGCCAGGCAGCAGGCGCCAGCGCAGCGGTGAAAGTTAGCGGCTGCTGAGCCAGAGCCATTGCTGCCAAGAGACTTGGCGATTTGCTGCGCTGGTGCTATTATCCACATGTTTGTGTTCACTGTCCCATCTGGGCAGTCCTCGTTGGTTGTGTGGAGCGCCATCCTCGTCTCCGGACAACCAACATGGCTATTGACAGTGTTTTGGCGCTGGAAAGGCCGCAATCATGGTCATTGAATTCCTGATCGAAAACTCGATTTTGCTGCTCTTTGCCGTCGCCGCCGTCGGCTATGTCATCGGCCGCATCAAGATCAAGGGCGCCAGCCTGGGGGTGGCGGCCGTGCTGTTCGTCGGCCTGGCCGTCGGCGCCATCCATCCCGACCTGAAGCTGCCCACTGTGATCTTCGAGCTGGGTCTGGTGCTCTTTGTCTACACGGTGGGCCTGGCCAGCGGGCCGGGCTTTGTGGCTTCGCTGACGCGCGAGGGGCTGCGCAACAACCTGGGCGCTGTGGCAGTGCTGAGCATCGCAGCGCTGATTGCGGCTGGCGCTCATGCGGCCCTGAGCCTCGAGTCGCCCATCACGGCCGGCCTTTACGCTGGCGCCTTGACCAATACGCCGGCTCTGGCGGCAGTGATCGAGTCCGTGAGCTCGGCTGCGCCAGCCGGTCAGGCCGGCGCAGCCATGGCCGATCCTACCGTCGGCTATTCGGTAGCCTATCCCATGGGCGTCCTGGGCGTGATCCTGGTGGCCTATGCGCTGCAAAGCCTGTGGAAGATCGACTACCACGCCGAGGCCAGGCGCCTGCGCGGCACCGGCTATCTGGTCGAGCAGGAGATCAACAGCGCCACCATGCGCATTACCCAGCCGGCCGCGACCAGTGAAACGGTGCATGACCTGGCCCATCGCCACGACTGGCATGTGATCTTCAGTCGCATGTTGCACGGGGGCGAGGAGAGGCTGGTCACCAGCGATACCCGCCTCGCCTTGGGCGATCTGGTCAACGTCATTGGCGATCCTGGCGAGTTGTCTCAAGTGGCCGCCGTGTTGGGCGAGCTGACCGACGAGCATCTGGAGCTGGACCGTAGCCACTACGACTTTCGCCGCATCTTTGTCTCCAAGCCGGCCATCGCTGGACGGCGCATCGGCGACCTGGACCTGCCCAAACGCTATGGCGCAATCATCACCCGCGTGCGCCGCGGCGACGTGGACCTGTTGGCCCAGGCTGACATGGTGATCGATCTGGGCGACCGGGTGCGGGTGGTGGCCCCGCGTGAGCACATGGGGGACATTTCCAAGCAGTTCGGCGACTCCTACAAGTCGCTGAGTGAGATCGACCTGCTGTCGCTGGGCGTGGGCCTGGTGCTGGGGCTGTTGGTGGGCAAGATCGAGTTTCCCCTGCCTGGCGGCGGCGCGTTTGCCCTGGGCAACGCAGGCGGCCCATTGGTCGTCGGGTTGATCCTGGGCGCGCTGCGCCGCACCGGCCCGTTGGTCTGGACCATGCCCTACAGCGCCAACCTGACCGTGCGCCAGTTGGGCCTGATCATGCTGCTGGCCAGCATTGGCCTGCGCTCCGGCTACACTTTCGTGCAGACGCTGAGCCAGGGCGGCGGCGTGCAGCTCTTCGTGGCCGGCGCGATCATCTCCTGCCTCACCGCCTTCCTGACCCTGCTGGTGGGCTACAAGCTGTTCAAGATCCCCTTCGGCCTGCTGACCGGCATGTTGTCCGGCATCCACACCCAGCCGGGCGTGCTGGGCTTCGCCGTCGATCAATCCCAGGACGAGCTGCCCCACGTCGGCTACGCGCTGATGTTCCCCGTGGCGACTATCACCAAGATTTTGTTGGCGCAGGCGTTGCTGTTGCTGCTGGCGGCGTGAAATGTGATGCGTAATGCGTAACTCGTAACCCGTAACCCGGATGGGCGCGAGGCGTTTCCGCTGATGTGCAACGCGCAAGCCGCAACACGTCGCTCGTAAGCCAGGCAGTTCGTTACGCAAAGACTGCTCCCGCGATCTCCGGGTTACGGATTACGAGTTACGTGTTTTGCCCCACCCACACCGTCGCGCCCTGCGGCAGCTCCGGCAGCTCCAGCGCGCCGCCAGCCACCGCCGCCTCTGTCCCGCTCCATAGCTCCACGAAGCGAGCGCCGTCGGGGATGCCACCGTGGGCCACGGCCACCGGCCCGGCCGGCCGCGGCCGCTGGCCGCGCTGGGCCACCACCAGCACGCGCTCGGCGGCTGTGGCACGCTGGAACGCAAACATGTCCGGCTCGACGGCCAGCATCTGGAAGCCGCCGCGCTGCAAGGCCGGCGAGCGACGGCGCAGGCCGATCAGGGTGCGGTAGAAGTCCAACAGGCCGCGGTTCCAGCGGCGCTCGTCCCAGACCATGCAGCCGCGCGAGCCAAGCTGCGGCAGGTCGCTCAGCCCGATCTCGTCGCCGTAGTAGATGCTGGGCGCGCCGGGGAAGGTCAACAGCACGGCCGCGGCCAGGCGGTGCAGCGCCTCGTTGCCGCCCACCTGGGTCTGGATGCGCTCGGTGTCGTGGCTGGCCAACAGGTTGAACTGCTGCAAAGCCACGGCCCAGGGAATGGCCGCCAGCCGGCTCTGCCACGACGCGGCCAGCGCTTCGGTGGTGTAGGGCAGCGGCGACGTGATGCGGTCGTTCATGCCCCAGGCGCCCTGCTGGTAGCCCTTCAGCCAGTGGCGCAGCGGCTTGCTGAAGCCGCTGTAGTTCATAGCGCCGTCGAACTGGTCACCCTGAAGCTGGCTCGTGGCGTCGAAGAAGTTCTCGCCCAGCAGGTAGGCGTCGGGCCGGGTCTCCTTGACGGCCTGGCGGATGCCGCGGGCTACGTCCACGCCTTGCTGGCTGGCGCCCTGCCGACCCAGCATGTTGGCCACATCCACCCGCCAGCCGTCGGCCGAGTAGGGAGGCCGCAGCCAGCGCCGGAAGACCGCATCCTGGCCCTCGTAGATGCGCCGTCGCAGCTCCGCGCTGCCGTAGTTCAGCTTGGGCAGCATCCACACGCCCAGCCAGGAGGCGTACTTCTCTGGATGCTCGGTGAAGGTGAAGAACTCCGCTTCGGCCGCGGCCGCGTCGGCGCGGGCGGTTTGGAACCAGGGGTGCCAGTAGCCGCAGTGGTTGGGCACGATGTCCAGCAGGTAGCGCATGCCGCGGGCGTCCAGCGCCTGGCGCAGGCCGGCCAGCGCCGCGTCGCCGCCGAAATGCGGGTCCACGTGCTCGTAGTCGATCACGTCGTACTTGTGGTTGGAGGGCGCGGTGAAGATCGGGTTGAGATAGAGCGCGTTGACGCCTAGTTGCTCGACATAATCCAGGCGCTGCACAATCCCTGGCAGGTCGCCGCCGTAGAACACCAGCGGAAAGGGGTGGTCGTCAGTCGGCAGTGTGCCCCAGGGGAAGGTCTGCGGGCCATAGCCGCGGTACTGGTACTCGTGCGGCTGCGGGTCGTTGCCGGGGTCGCCGTTGGCGAAGCGGTCGGGGAAGATCTGGTAGAAGACCGCCTCGTGCAGCCAGGCCGGCGGGTCGTAGTCCGCCAGCAGCTTGAAGTCGGCCGCGTCCAGCGGGTCGAAATGGCCCGGCCCGGCCGCGTTCAGCCACCAGACGCCGTCCTCAGCCTCCAGGGCAAAGCGGTAGTGCAGTAGCGGCTGGTTGACGGTCAGCTCGGCCTGCCACCAGCGGGCCGGCGGCACCGCGCCGTCCGGCTCCATGCGGGTAAAGGCCTGCTCCCCGTCCGGCGCTGTGCGCACGAACACGCGGCGGATGGGCGCATCGCTGCCAGCGCGCAATCGGATGCGCACCGTCTCGCCCAGGCGAGGATAAGGGTTGGACACGAACGCGTCCGAGCCATCGTGGTGGACAGTTGGGAGCCAGGCTGGCAGTTGAAACATAACGTCGTCTTTCTGCAAGGAGCGCACGGGGCTGAACTCACGCAAAGGCGCAAAGAACGCAAAGAAGACGTGGAGAAGATCTCTGCCCTTTGCGGTCTTGGCGTCTTTGCGTGAGCCAATCCGGTCTATTGTTTGTGGGCTTCCAGGGCCGCAGCGATGAAGGCCGACCAGGTCTCGTCCGGCTCCCAGATCGCGCGCAGGTCCCAGATCGCCTCGTCAGGATCCACCCCCAGCCGCAGCACGCGGTAGAGATACATAAAGCTCGAGACGCGGTAGTTCACCACGCAGTGGACGAAGACCTTGCGCGTCCGGTTGGCCTCCATGGCCGTAAAAAAGCGCGTCAGGTCGTCCAGCGTCGGCTCCTCCCACACTACGGGGATGGCAACGTACTCCATCCCCTGCGCCGCGACCAGCGCTGCCTCGTCCGCCAGCGCGTTGGGCGACGAAGGTCGCGCCAGGTTGATCACCACCTCGCAGCCGGCCTGACCGATCAGCGCGATCTGCTCGGCCGTCGGCTGGCCGGCGGTGAGGATCAGGGGAGAGATGGGGTAGTAGTTGGTGAGTTGTTCGAGGGGGTCGGTGGTTGCCATACTAAGCCTATTCCTGCGGAGGATGCCAACCAGCAGCTATCCATGCCTGCCTTACCATGACAGCCACCAGGTTGTTGAGCTGCAGGGCGATTGTTGTTGCTCGACCGCACGGGGTTCTTGCTTCAATCCTGGCGCCGTCTTCGCTCCAGAAGAAGTGCTCAGCCCACCTCTGTGTTCTGGGGTTGAAGAGCGGCACGATTTCCCCGGTCAATGGATCGATGCCGTGGGTTTGGTCGCGTTTGGCGCTGTTGCATAGGCGACACGCCAGCCACAGATTCTCCTCTTCGTCGCTCCCGCCCCGAGAACGGGGGATCAGGTGATCGATTTCCAGTCTGCCGAGCACATAGCGCTGATGGCTCTGACAATAACCGCAGCGCTCGCCTGCCTGCTGGTGTACGCGTAGTTGGACATCCTTCGGAATGCGTCGCGAGCTCACGGCTTCAACGGCTCCATGAGACCGCGTCGAACCGCTTCGGCCAGAGCCTGGGCCTTGCGCAGCAAACCCTCCTGGTAGGCCTGCATCAACGCTGCCAACTCCCGTCGCTCGACCTCCAGGAGTTCACCGTCCTGTTGCTTGCCGAGCAAAACGCTCAGGCGCTTGTCCAGATCAGGTTCCATCTGCGAGTCGGCCAGCGTCAGGACAGAATCATCGGATAACTCGCTCACGAGGGGGGCGCTCTCCAATGCCATTACTGACGGCAGCGACATCTCGATGGTGTCGGCCAGCAGTTTAGGTACATCCTGGCTGGTCAAACGCGCCAAACTCACCGCACGGCGGTAGACTTGATCGGGCAGGGCCACCATGACTTGTACACTCATGCTCATCTCCTTCGTCGTCACCAAGTACGCCTGACTGTCTTGACGGCATTTTACACGTCAAGGGAGAATTCTCCAATCCCTGCTGATAGGGTCGAAGGCATGCGGGATCCGCGGGGTGACATCGGTAGCGAGTGTCGTTTCAGAATCAAAACCCAGGGAGAGATGCCCATGGACCGCCCCCCGGCGGTTGGAGAGAAGTGGGCATTTCTCCCTGGGGTGAGAGCGAAAGTGACAGGCAACATTCACACGCGCCTATGGCGTTGTCTGAACAACCCTACCGTCACCAGTGATTGTCACTTTCTGTTGCAGAACGACGCCAGTCTGTCCGCTACCGGAGCTGCTTATCGCCCAGGGAATGTCCTCATCGCGTTTGATAGCGAAGTCCCAGGCGTATGGACCGTCAGTATTCCACGCTGCAAAGACGATGCTGTTGTCACGGGTCGAATCCAATAGGCTGGTAATCTCAGTCCAGTCAGCCGCTTGATTCCAGATTGCTGCAACCGGTTGGCCATTGACGAGGATGCTGCCGATGTCCTGGATGTTCTGCGCACGAACGTACCACTTGCCGGGCGGTGGTGTTCTCGCAGATGTGTCAGGGCGTGCTGCTTCTACACTGCCATCGGGACCGATAACCACCTGTTGCGCATAGGCGAGAGACCAGCTGTTTCGCGTGCTTTGCTCTACACCCCAGACAGTCACATCATCGCGTCTGACGCCAAAGCCCCAGCTTCCTGCAGAACTGCCGTTGAAACTAGCAAAGGCGACAATGTTTGCTTGGGCTGGTAGCAGCCTGGCTGTAATGTCGGCCCAGTCTGAGTCATTGCGGTAGATAGATGTCCCAATCAACTCTTCGTTCAGCCACATAACGCCCACGTCGTCCGTGTTATATGAACGTAGTGCCCATGTGTAATCTGTGGCTCTGCCAACTGGCTGTACCTGCACGATCTGTCCAGCTGGGCTTATCGTCACAACCTCGTTGAAGACTTGGTTTGGCGCCCCTGAGCCGGTGTTCTGTTTGCCCCAGACTATGGTGTCATCCTGCTTGATGGCGAAATCCCAAGAGTACGGACCGCCGAAATTCCAGGCAGCAAACGTGATGATGTTGTCGCTGGTAGAGTTGAGAAGACCGGTAATCTCCGTCCAGTCGGCGGCCTGGTTCACGAATGCAGCAACAGGTTGGCCATTAACCAGAATACTGCCAACATCTTGTGTGTACTGTGCGCGCACGTACCACTTGCCGGGCGGCGGTCTGCGGGCAGATGTATCTGGCTTCAACACCTCGATGGTGCCATCGGCAAGAATTGCCACTTGCTGTGCGTAGGAAAGTGACCAACTGTTGCGGGTGCTCTGCTCTACACCCCAGACGGAGACATCATCACGCCTGAGGCCGAACCCCCAACTGCCTGCTGAGCTGCCATTGTAGCTGGCAAACGCGACGCTGTTCTTATCGATCGGCAGCAGGTAGTCGTTGATGTTGATCCAGTCGGTGTCGTTGCGATAGGTCGACGCTCCAACCAACTGTCCGTTTACCCAGATTACACCTATATCATCCGTGTTGTACGATCGCACCAGCCATCTGCCACTCGGGAGGCCGCTTGCCGCCGAGACTGGGGGGGAGGTTGGAGTGAGAGTGGCCGTCGGTGTGGGGATGGGCGTTGCGGAGGGTGCATCGGTGGGTGTGTTTACCGCCGTAGGGGTTTGCGTAGGCTGTGCCTGCAAAGTCATTTGCACAACCGCCTGCACAGTAGCATCAACATCGACTGCCGGTGCTGGGGTTGCGGTTGCTGGCAGTGTTGGCTGGCCGGCAGTCAAAGTGGCCTGGACCTGCGCGGCGATAGTTGCGTCGACGTCAATGGTGGGCTGGGCGGTTTGCCTGCTACCACATGCCACTATCGTCCCAGCCAGCAAAGAGGACAACATTATCCAACCGATTACTAACCTGAGTTTCATGGTCTGCTCCTATGTATGCTGCTCGTGTTACATGGAGACGATAATGAAGGGCGTGAGGTGCGACAGGGTCGTTCGCACGACTCAATCACTATCTCGATGGCCTGGCGCTCACTGACGCTCATCGATCAACCCTGCCTGGCGATTACCGCGAAAATCGTTGTCAGCCTTGACGACCGCTCTTGAAAATGCTTGTACCGTGCAACCCACAAAGTTCCCTTTACAGGTGTTCTGTTGCAAGGTGGGATAAGCTTGGTCAAGAACCAGGATACCTATCTCTCCGTTATTGTTGCATTGATTGCCTTTGGCGATACCACGTGAATGTCCGATGTAGACGATGCCACTACGCTGATTCTGCTGACAAACATTCGCAACCAACTCGGGTCCGGCGCTGTCATCTATGACGATGCCGGCATCATTACCTTGGCAAAGATTCGACTTCGCCGTGCCAGAGGCTGAGTCAAAGTAGAAGATACCGGCGCTTCCGTTATCTTGGCACTTGTTGCCCGTCAATGTTGGGTGGGCACTATCGCAAATGGAAATGCCGTGGTCTTGATTGGCGGAGCACAGATTAGTTTCGAGCAACGGAGACGATCCATCCTGGACTGCGATACCAGCAACGGAGTTGCTCTTGCATTGGTTCTCTCGCGCCGTTCCGGAAGCAGAGTGTCTGTACTGAACACCGAAGGAATTATGTTCACAGACATTGTTCTCCAGCGCAGGTTGAGCACTCTCTGTCAGCACGATGCCGATGCCTTCTGCGTTTGTATGGCATTGATTACGACGAGCATCTCCGGCAGCATTGCCGCTGTAGGCAATGGCATATGTTTGGCCTTGACAAGTGTTGTCCTCAAGGATCGGTTTTGCGTATTGGTCTATAAGCACGGCGCCCACTGCATTTTGTTCGAAAGTACAGTGGGCCACAACGCATTTGGTTGAGGAAATCAGAACCAACCCACGGCCCCCGATGCCATCCTTGGTGCGAGAACCAACTCCACCGCTGAAGCGACACTCTCTCAAGTACGCGTCGGCGGTATGAACTGTGACAACATCAGCGTTTTTCCCGCCTCCATACTCGATACTTGTGCCATGCACCAAGATGGGACCATCGCCAACCAGGATCAATGGTTCGCTGCACAGCAATCGCGTCCGCTCCATTCCTTCTCCAAAGATGGCGACAGGTGATGCGACGAACAGCAGCGAGTCCAGCCGATGGTCGCCCGCCACCATCCGTATGATAGCCATCGGTGCAGCACCAGCTACGGCGTCGGCAAGCTTCTCGAAATCTGCTTCACCAGCAGGATCAATGGTCAACATGCGGGGGCAGGTGTCCTTCTCCTGCCAATTGGTGAGAAAAGGGCGAAGCATTTTGGTCAGCGGCGCGTCGATCTTGAGCAGAGGCTCTAGCGCTCGCCTTCGGCTCTGCTCATCTGGCCCGGCCAGGAGATCGAGCAGGGCCTGAACTGCCGCGTCGTACAAATCTGTCTGATCAGGATCGTCCACCACCCGGGCCAAGACGTCCCCAGCCTGGGGGCTGCCGATTTGGCCTAAAGCCTGGACACACGCCTGACAAAGGTCGGTGTTCTTCTGCTCATCAAGCACTGCGGCCAGATCTCCAACTGCCTCGACAGCCTGCAATCTTCCGAGCTGTTGAGCGGCGGCGATACGCTTTGCCCAATCGGGGCCGAATAGACGCCGGGCGTTGCGGAGTTCCTTTACAAGTTGTGCTGTGGTTTCTTGCGGCATGATAGCCCTCCTGTCAGTTTCATCAGGACATCAGGCGTTTTTCGCCTGGCCCGTTCACAGCGCGTCAGTGGATTGCGGTGTTCAAGGAATCGAGCAGATCTGTATCGAAATCAGCCCATTTTCGCACAGCCGCTGCGCACAACCGGAGTCACCAGCGGGCACCTGCAACCAAGTACGGACGAAGCACGACAAGCGAATCCGCCAATACGTTGAGACTGTCACAACCTGGGCAGGACCAGCGATCGATGTATGAGCGGCACTTGCGACAGCTGATGCCAGGGTCTGACGGGCCGTAGACCGTCGAACTGCAGTCAGGACAAGGATCGAGTGGAATCAGGTTGCTGCACGCTTGGCACTGTAGCGCATGTTCTCCTGCCACGTAGTGGATGCGGAGATCGGGATCTTCCAGTCGCGCGTCGCGTTCGAGGTGGACAGGTAACACACGAATTGCCTTTTCTGGTTGCACGACCAGCGCAGCAATGATGGCCAGCGGCCCCAGGAGCACCGCCAGGATCCACATAGGGAGATTGCGGATGACCAGGAAAGTGAAGACCAGCACGAAGTTGGTAATTCCGCCGATCAACATGCCTGAGAAGTCGCTCTCGTTTCCGAGTTGAAAGGCTGGCATCACCTGGTCTCGCAGGAAGGCGACGATGTAATGGGTTCGGATCAGATAGATTACCACACCTACCAGGCCGAGAATGATCCAGATGGGCATAATATCTTGCATAGGAACACCTCGCTGAGAGATCAACTGCGGGTAAACGCGTTGTCAGTACTAGCGCAAGACGCAAGCAGCGAAGCCGAAGTCCCGGAATTGCACGGGACTTCGGCGCTATGGCAGCGTCGCGGCATCGACCAGAAACGAAGCCCCTAATATCCCCATACGGTGCCGAACGTGCAGCCGACCTGGGCGACCATCAGGAACACGATCGTTTGCATTGACGCAGATAGTCCCATCATTGCGCTTTCAACCTGCGGCATGGCAATCGTGGCCAGACCGAATGCCAGCGAGAACGCAACTTGGCCGCCGATACCGCGGCCATAGATGTAGTGGAACTCGGCGCCTCGTCCACCGAACTTTGCGCCCAACGCTGATCCAAAGGCGGGAACTACCCAAACCAGAAGAAGCACAAGGACGACCGCTGTGATCGATGTGCCGATTTTGGCATCCAGCGCATCGACATTGTGGCCTACATCGTTTAGCATAGCAAAGGCTGGCGCGCTGGCCAGTAGTCCGCCGAGATAAGCGAAGACAAAGGTTTTCATCGATCAAACCTCAACAAATGTGTGCCGCGCCTGTTGGCGATCTCAACCGCCTGCCCATGTACTTGGCCATTTAGCGATCATGTCGCTTGGAGGCGCGACACGTGTCGTGCTTAGGTCAGTTGGTTGGATCAGCCGAGAGGGCTGCGGCGCTACAACATGGTAGCACGTGGATTGCAGATAAGTCTATCGACGCTATGGCCGATCAATTTGTCGCCTTATCTACGAATTCAACCACCGAATCAGAATGCCTTCGAAGTCATCGCACTCTGTAACGAGTGCCCTGACCACGTTCGCAAAGTAGCCACTGTCGATGAGTTGCATTTCAGCATTGTGCATGTAGGAGTAAACCTGCTTGCCACCAATCTGTTCAATGCACCAGAATCCGAACTTGTTTTCCGAACTCCGCTTGAGCAATAGCGTTGACAGGAAATGAGGGATATTGTCGTCAGAGTCAAACTGAGCCATGCTGGGGACAGAGAATTCGAGAGTCGACTGATAACGAACGATGTAGAGCGTTTGGTCCCGGCCAGAACTCATGCTGAACCGAAGAATCGCCCGCTCGCTGTTCAGGTCGGCAATTTTCCAGCCATTCGCACCGCAGTATTTCTTGATCGTATTTGCGAAGTTTGTCCCTGAGAAGAGTGCTTCGAGTCCCATGTTGCTCTCCTTGCTGAAGTTGTACTGATTTGGCCCGTTCCTGGCTTGATGCTACGGGCGTTGTCACGGCGGTTGCATACAAGTACTGTAAGCAAGTGTTTCTAGAGCTGGCAAAACAGTGCTACGGATTGCCTCGTCCGCATGCAGGACAAGTGTATTTGCCCATGTTCTGCCAGCAACCCAGGCAGGCTATCCAGCCGCAGTGCTTACAGGCGTGCAGATCGTGTGCGTAGCCGCACTGGGGGCACTGGCCACGGCCGCGGCTGTACGTGAACAGCGAGGCTGCAGCGGTCACGCCGACCACTGTCAAGAGGATGAGAGGTTTGCTGATGCGTTGGAAGTTCATCGGGTTGGTCTCCTTTGGAAGGTGTTAGTGGGTGAGATGGTTCCTGAATTAGGTTATGGGAACCAACGCTGAATCACAGCGATCACCGGCGCTAACAAGAGTCGTCGCACCCACAGTCGTGCGGTGGGATGTGGCGCAATCGCATCGGCCAGAGGCGGTGAATAACGCTCGTAGACGTCGATCATCCGTCTGCCAGCGCGACGGGGGCGCATTCTGGTGTCTCGAAAGCGCCGAAGCACAATGATCTCAGGGGCGAGAGGGCTGCCATAGGTAGCCGTAGCGATAAAGCAGCCGTCTTTCTTGTTCTGGGCTTGACGAATACTTGACTGCAATTCGCGCAAGTGCGATTTCAAGTTCGGATCGTTAAAATACGATGATGGATAGCCCAGTGTCTGCACCACATCGGCATACGCGGCTTCCAAGCGCTCTTTGCGATCTGATCCCCCTTGCGTCGTGGCGATCTCATAACGTATTTGGCCTCGCATCCCACGAAAAGTAGCCAAGTATGCTCCAAAGCCGGCCTTTGCCTCTGGCAAACGTGCCAGTTCCTGCTCATGGCGCGTGAAAAATCCATCGAGTGCCTCGATTCCCTCCGTTGCTTTCGATTCAGCTTTAACTAGATTGGCCGCTTCGTAGGCTCGAAACATGTCCCCCTTTATCTGCTCGACTCTTATCCCAAGCCGTTGGATGTCGGCAGATCGTTGGTTCTGGTCGGAAACGGAGCGAGAAGTAGCTTGAATAGTATCTCGCAGCGATTTCGCGTTGCTGTAGAGCGTGGGATTGATGAACTCGTAGTGCTTGGCCGGAAAGCTTAGCGCCTTGTCGGCGTCCTTCAGCGCACGCTGGAGAAGGGTGGCATCATGGCTCTGACTGCTAGCGCCCAACCATCCAGCCGCACGAACACTGTAGAGGCGCGCGAGCGTATAGCCGTAGGCCGCCTCCGCCAGTGACTTGGGATGCTGGGCAAAGTAACGCTCACCGTCATCGATAACATCGGTAAGCTCCCGAATCGCATGCTCGTATTTCCTGTTCTCAAACAACGGCTCTGTTCTGTCGATTGCTGTGTCGGCTGTCGTTTCTAAGATCATAGCCGTCGCGAACAGCTGCTTGAAGCGATCGTCTTCCAACGTGTAGCCCGCTTCCGTGCCTTGGACCAGCAAGCGCGCCATCCACTCTACTTGGACGTCCTCTACGTCACCATTTGGTTGTGCCATTGATGCATCTCCTTGCTAAGTCGGCTGTTACGACTTTACCGCCAGGCCTAATAGGGTTCAGTGGTCGATCACACGCCACGTTTGACGCAGCAGCAGGGGCGATCACGAATCGCCGCCGAAATGAAGACTCCACTTATGTTCTGAGCATTGTGGGAGGGGGCCATCACATCAAAGATCTCGGCATTTGGTGCATTGGCGAACAAATCGCTCAGGCATTCGTGAAGGTTGTACAGTCGTTGTAGCGCGTCCTCGGGATGGCCGTTCTCGACCTCCTATCGTGTTGCTTCGAAGTAGCGTGAGCCGTCGCCAAGAGTCAGCAGTAGCGCGTGGTTAGACTACTCTTCGGCTGGACTATCGGCCTGGAGGTTTGCCATTGTTTCACCTTAACCTCCAGATGCATTATGAGCGATAGAGTCGTTGTTGCTGGCTGAACCAGGAATCCAGCCAGCAACCGTTGTTCCGCTGTCCAGGATGGAGCGTATCTCCATACGACCACCCACACTCTCCACGTACACTCGCAGATCGTGCAGGCTGTTATAGCCTTTCCCGCTGTCCGCCATGGCCGCATCCACATCAAAACCACATCCATCATCCTCAACCGAAAAGCAGGCATTGCAGCCGTCGAGCCAAATCTTCACCACCACCCGCCTACCGCCGCTGTGCTTGATGGCGTTGTGCACGGCCTCGCGGCAGACCCGGTAGATGGCGACCTTGGCCTCGGTGCTGAGCAGCGGCTCGACGGCCGGGTCCAATTCGGCCTCGATGGCCATGGTGGTCTGCTGGCGCACCTGCTCCAGCCAGCTCTCCAGCGAGGGAACCAACCCCTGCTGCACCAGGAGCTCCGGCGCCCGCAGGTAGCTGAGCAGGCTGCGCAACTGGCCGGCCTCGGCGCTGATGCGCTCCTGCCAACGCTCGATCTCATCCGCCAATGCGCTCTGGCGCTCCTTCAGGTCGTCCAGGCCGTAGGTGAGCACCAGCAGAAACTGCAGGATGGTGTCGTGCAGCTCACGGGCGATCTTGCGCCGCTCGTTCTCCTCGGCCTGGGCGATGAGCTGGGTCATGGCCTGCAAGCGCTCCAGTTGGCGGGTGTTGAGGATCGACAGGGTCATCTGGCGGGCCAGGATGCCGATCAACTGCAGGTCGCGCTCACCGTAGACCTCGCCGGTCCAGCGGGGACCCAGCCCCAGGATGCCGGCCGCCTCGCCCCGCTCCACCAGCGGCGCCCACACGGCGATGGGCTCGCAGTCAGTCGCCAGAGCCTGCAACGGCTGAGCTGGCTGCTGATTGGCGCGCAGGGGGTCGGGATGGGCAAGCAGGGTTATCGTCAGGTCTTCAGGGGCGCGCATAGCCGGGATGGCTGCACCGTTCACGAAGCGCTGCAACTGGCCAGGCTGGGCGGGATCGAACAACCACACGGCCATGTGCTCGATATCCAGGCTGTCGTACAACGGCCGGCGGATGCCGGCCAGCAGCGCGTCTGTCTTTTGCAGTTGGCCGACCTGTTCGCTGAATTGGGCCACGGTTCGATAGTCCAGCACCTCGCGGCGCAGCAGCCGGTTGAAGAAAGACATGGGACCCTGGCGGGCTTCCAACACCAGGCCGGTGAGCAGCGTCGCCGCCATGATGGGCAGGATGCCGACCCGCTGCCCGATGAGCAGGTAGACCAGGTTGGCGATCAGGATGCAGGTGATGGCTACCAGCAGCGTCCTGAGGATCCGGGCGCGGGAGGCGAACACCTGGTAGCGCAGGATGGCGTAGGCCAGCAGGGCCACCAGCGCCAGGCCCAGATAGGGCACGTTGTTGATCACGTTCAGCGCTGGCGCGGCAGTCAGAAAATAGAGCGCGTAAGGGATCATGAAGGGCACGGTGATGGCCAGGCTGGCCAGGATTAAGCCCGCCTGCCGGCGCACCCGCTGCGAAGGCGCCTGCCAGAATGCCAGGCCCACGCCAGCTAATCCCCACAGCACGGCAAAGGCCAGGCTGCCTATGACAAAGGCCAGATAGCCATTGCCGATAGGATAGACCAGGGGATGGTCGCCGGCGACGAAGGCCCCACAGCCGACAGCGGCCACCAGCGCCGACAGATAGTAGTAAGGCCTGCGCAGACGGCGGTTGACATTGGCCAATGGACTGGTGGGCGTCAACAAATCCAGCATGTGGGCAGCGACTGCGCCCAGGAAGGGCACCCAGGCGATCACCAGCACCAACGCGACCAGCGCCGTGCCCGCCAGTGGCGAGCCGATCCTGAAGGCATAGGCCTGGTTGACGGCAAAAGCGGCCATGATGGTGGTGAACAGGGCGAAGACCAGGTTGGTCTCCACCGCCGGGCCGGCTCGCAACACCACAGCTCCCAACCCCAGGAACCCCAGCCCCAGCAAGAACGCCGGCAAGAAGGTCTCCAGCAGCATGGTCAGGTCGAACAGCATGATGGGGATGGCGGCGACCGTCAGCGTCGCCTGCTGGCGCTGGACGAGGATGTCCACCTGAGGTGACGCGCTGGCGTAGCGCTGTTGGCAGATCTCGAAATAGCTTTTGCTCCCTTTGTGGCACAGCACCTCATCCCCGTCGGCATCCAGGCCATAGGCAGCGGTCTCGGAAAGGGGCGTGTAGCCGTCGACGCAGCGGATGCGGTCGTTGATGCGCAGGCCGGCTGCTATTCCTGGCCAGTAGGGTGGCGTGACGTTGCTCACCACGTACAGGTTGAGCTCCTTACGCCACATCAGGGCAAAGCTGGGAAAGGGTTGGCCCAGCGAGGCCGCCAGACGCAGGCCGCCCCCTATCCCCACCAAAAAAACCGCCGCCATGGCCCACGGAAGTAGCCGCTGCAGCGCCCGCAGGGCAGGCGTCAGCGGGGTTGGTTCATCCTGGTTGCTGCCTGGCGCATTCGCTTGGCCGGGCCGCAGGACAGGGAGGACGCGGTCAGCCCCCGGGCTCATGCTCACCTCCTTGTCGCCTGGACAGCGCTGTTGGGCGCCCCTCCCTCCGTCCGGAGGTGGTTGAGCAGATGGAGCTTGGCCAGCAGCGCCAGTTGGTTCAGCCCCGGATGGATCTGCCGCAAGGCAAGCTTGCTGTAGATGGCATCGATGTGACTGGCCACCGTCTTAGCGCTGATCCCCAGCTCTCCCGCCGCCTGCTGCCGCGTCCTGCACCTGCCTACGGCCTCGAAGACTCGCCATTCCGGCTCGCTGAGAGTCGGCAGGCTGTCCAAAGCCGCCATGATGGCTGCCTGCTCTTCGGCTGTTAAGGAGCCGAGCGCCAGGTCGAAGGCGCTGTCGCGGGCTGTGCGCACGCCTGTCGCAATCTCCAGGGCCGACGCGCCATGCGCAACTTTGTGGATGGCGTCGAGCAGTTCCTGGGGACGGGAGCCTTTCAGCAGATAGGCGATGCGGTTGTGGCCGTCCATGAACAGTTGGATGACCTCGGGACCGCGATCCACGTAGGCGGAGAGAAACACGACGCCCATCTGGGGAAAGCGCTCACGGAGGCGGCGGGCTACCTCGATGCCGACGTGGCTGTCGAAGTTGGGGCGCTGGCCGGCCTTTTCCGGCATGACGATGTCGATGACCGCCACGTCCGGCCGGTGTTCGTCAGCCACTCGCAGAGCCGTCTCTGCGCAGTCGGCCTCGACGACCTCCATCTGACGCCGGCTGAGATACGACTGCACGGCGCTGCGCACTGTCCAGTCGTCCTCTACTAAGAGCACTCGTAGCGGTTGAGACATGAGTTCCAGGCTCCTGAATTGTAAGTGAACAATAGTGCAATAGCAACGATGGTTTGACCAGTAACTTGTGGGTGGTTTCACGGAAGAGATGCGCATTGTCTCTGTGACATCTGCTCACTTTGATTATAAGCCACGACGCTTCCGCGGGCAATGTGGACGAGGGTGTGGGGCGGCGGCTTGTGCCGCTGGGGCGGAAGCTGCCCGGCTCGCCAGGCTGTTGTGCTACTTTGCTTTGACACCCCCTGGCTGCGATGGTAGAATGGCGGCTACTGTTATGCGCCAACCGGCAGTGGACAAGGACAGCTACTCAGCTTTCAGCTTGTACACGCGTCCATAGCAAGGAGGCACACAGGACGTGCAGCCAGATAATCGATCTTCTAACCGACTGGGGCGGGTGCTTTCTGTGCGCGGCAGCGTGATCGACGCCGCTTTTCCCGACGCAGTGCCTGCCATGCATACCCTGCTGCGCGCCGGCGAGGAGGACGCCATCGCCGTGGAGGTCATGGCCCACCTGGATCGGCGCACGGTGCGCGGCATCGCGCTGACACCCACGCAGGGCCTGGCCCGCGGCGACCGCATCGTCGACACGGGCGGGCCTATCACCGTACCGGTGGGGGAGCGGCTGCTGGGCCGGGTCTTTAACGTCTTCGGCGAGACTATCGACAACAGCGAACCGATCCAGGATGGCGAGTGGCGTTCGATCCACCAGCCGCCGGTGCCGTTGGACCAGCAGGCCACCCGCTCGGAGCTGTTCGAGACCGGCATCAAGGTGATCGATGTGCTGACGCCGCTGGAGCGGGGCGGCAAGGCCGGGTTGTTCGGCGGCGCAGGCGTGGGCAAAACCGTGCTGATCACTGAGCTGATCCATAACATGGTGGGCAAGCACGAGGGGGTGAGCATCTTCTGCGGCATCGGCGAGCGCTCGCGCGAGGCTGAGGAACTGTACCACGAGATGAAAGACGCGGGTGTGCTGGGCACCACGGTGCTGATCTTCGGCCAGATGAATGAGCCGTCGGGCGCACGCTTTCGCGTCGGCCACGCGGCCCTGACCATGGCCGAGTACTTCCGCGACGACGCGCACCGCGACGTGCTGCTGCTGGTGGACAACATCTTCCGCTTCATCCAGGCCGGCTCCGAGGTTTCGGGGCTGATGGGCCAGCTCCCCTCGCGCGTCGGCTACCAGCCGACCATGGCCACGGAGATGGCCGAGATGCAAGAGCGCATCTCCAACACTGCCAGCGGCGCGATCACGGCCGTGCAGGCGGTCTACGTGCCGGCCGACGACTTCACCGACCCCGCCGCGGTGCATACTTTTTCGCATTTGTCGGCCTCGGTGGTGCTCTCGCGGCGGCGGGCCAGCCAGAGTCTTTACCCGGCGGTGGACCCGCTGCTGTCGGACTCCAAGATGCTGGCCGTGCGGGTGGTGGGCCAGCGCCATTACACCATCGCCCGCGAGGTGCGGCGTACGCTGACCATCTACGAGGAGCTGAAGGACATTATCGCCATGCTGGGCCTGGAGGAGTTGTCGCAGGAGGATCGCCGCCTGGTCAACCGGGCCCGCCGGCTGGAGCGCTTTCTGACCCAGCCTTTCTTCACCACCGAGCAGTTCACCGGCCAGCCGGGCAAGCTGGTCAGCCTGGATGACGCCCTGGACGGCTGCCAGCGCATCCTGGACGACGAGTTCGCCGACTACCCCGAGCAGGCGCTGTACATGATCGGCGTGGTGGACGAGGCGAAGAAAAAGAAGCAATGAAACTTCAGATCATGACCCCCATTGAAGTGCTATTAGAGGAGGAGGTCGTCAAGGTGACGGCCGAAGGCCCCAATGGCTCCTTCTGCTTGCTGCCGCGGCATATCGACTTTGTGTCGCTGCTGGCGCCGGGGGTGCTGGTCTTCGAGGACGCGGATGGCCTGGAGTCTTTCGTCGCGCTGGATGAAGGCGTGTTGGTCAAGTGCGGCAACGAGGTGCTGGTCTCGGTGCTCAACGCGGCCCGCAGCCCCGACCTGGGCCACCTGCGCTGCATCGTCGAGGAGCAGTTCCGCGCGCTGGACGAGCACGAGCGGGCCGTGCGCACCACCCTGGCCCGGCTGGAAACCGACTTCGTGCGCCGCTTTCTGGAGCTAGGAGGGCTTCGCAATGAATGAACCGGAATGGGGCAAGTCTGGCCCCGAAGAGCCGGCGGTCGAAACGCCCGAAGCGCGCGGCGAGCCTGCTGCGCCTCTCGCTCCACTCCCGGCCGTCCACGACCGCATGCTGCGCCAGGTGGAGACCAGGGAGAGCCGCAAGCTGCGCGCCCGCGAGGAAGGCACGCAGAGCGCCTGGTTCGGCCTGGGCATGTTCGGCATGGTCGGCTGGTCGGTGGCGGTGCCGACGGTGCTGGGCGTGCTGCTGGGCATGTGGATCGACCGCCGCTGGCCCAGCCCCTATTCGTTCACGTTGATGTTTCTGCTGGCCGGGCTGGCCCTGGGCTGTTTCAGCGCCTGGCGCTGGGTCAGCCAGGAACGGGCGCAGATCGAGCGCAGCGATCGGAAGGGCCGCCATGATCACTAGCACGCCGCTGGCCCTGCTGCTGGCCTTCGCTGCCGGGCTCGGCCTGGGATTGTTCTACTTCGGCGGCCTGTGGTGGACCGTCAACCGCGTGGCCACGGCCGGCCAGCCTGGTCTGTTGATGCTGGGCAGCATGTTGCTGCGCGGCGGGGTCGTCCTGGCCGGCTTCTGGCTGGTGATGGATGGCCAGCTCGACCGGCTGATCGCCTGCGTGGTTGGCTTTTTTATCATGCGGACGATCCTGGTCCGTCGCCTGCGGCCGCAGCCCGACGCTGCCGGCAAGGCGGAGGGAACCGGCCGCGAATTGCACGAATTAAACGAATGAAGCGAAAACTCTGGACAATTCGCCCAATTCGCGCAATTCGCGGCTGGCTCCGGCTCTGAAGGAGGTTTGTGTATGGAAATCAGTCCTGACGCCATCGTCTACTGGCAGTCCGGCCCGGTCAAGATCAACGCCACGATCCTGTTTACCTGGATCGTCATGGCGCTGCTGGCGGCCGGCTCGTGGCTGGTGACGCGGCGGCTGACCAGCGACGTCCATCCGCAGCGCGGCCAGAACGCGCTGGAGGCCGTGGTGGAGATGGTGCAAAACCAAATCCGCGAGATCAGCCGCGAGGAGTCGTACCGCTACCTGCCTTTCATCGGCACGCTCTTCCTGTTCATCGTGGTGTCCAACGTGCTGTCCATTGTGCCCGGCTTTCAGGCTCCGACCGCGTCGTTGTCCACCACCACGGCGCTGGCCCTGTGCGTCTTTGTGGCCGTGCCCCTGTTCGGCGTCAGCCGCCAGGGACTGCGCGCCTATCTCAGGCAGTACACCCAACCCTCGCCGATCATGCTGCCCTTCAACATCATCGGCGAGATCAGCCGCACGCTGGCCCTGGCTGTGCGCCTCTACGGCAACATGATGAGCGGCGCCATGATCGTGGCCATCCTGCTGGTGATCTTGCCGCTCTTTTTCCCCATCATCATGCAACTGCTGGGCCTGCTGACCGGCGTGATCCAGGCCTACATCTTCGCAGTGCTGGCCATGGTCTACATCGCCTCGGCCGCGCAGATGGAGCAGCGTAAGGACAGCAAGGAGTAACCCATGGAAAACCTCAATAGCGTCAACATCATCGCTATGATCTCGATCCTGACCGCGGGCCTGACCATCGCCATCGGCTCCATCGGCCCGGCGCTGGGCCAGGGGCGGGCGGTGGCCCAGGCGCTCAGCGCCATCGCCCAGCAGCCCGACGAGGCCAACACCATCACCCGCACCCTCTTCGTCGGCCTGGCCATGGTCGAGTCGACGGCGATCTACTGCTTTGTGGTGGCCATGATCCTGATCTTCGCCAACCCGTTCTGGAATTTCCTGCTCGACCAGATGGGAGGGTAGCGGCGTGTTGATCGATTGGTTCACCGTCTTTGCCCAGATCGTCAACTTCCTGATCCTGGTCTTCCTGCTGCGCCGCTTCCTCTACGGCCCCATCGTCAATGCGATGCAGGCGCGGGAGGATCGCATCCGCCAGCAACTTGAGGATGCCGAGGCTGAGCGCCGGGAGGCCGAGCAGATCAAGGCCGACTACCTGGACAAGCGCCAGGAGCTGGACGAGCAGCACGACCGGCTGCTGGTCGAGGCGCGCGAGGAGGCCGAGGCCTGGCGCAAGGAGCAGATGGACAAGGCGCGCGCTGAGGTGGACGAGGCCCAGCGCCATTGGCACGAGGCTGTTCAGCGCGAGAAGGATCTCTTTCTGCGCGAGCTGCGCCAGCGCACCGGCCAGGAGGTGGTGGCTATCGCCCGCCGCGCCCTGGCCGACCTGGCCGACGCCGACCTGGAGGCGCAGATGGCCAGGGTCTTCCTCCAGCGCCTGCAAGCCTCCGACCCGGCGCAGCGCGCGGAGATCGTGCGTTCCATCCGCGACTCGGAGCGCGGCATCGTCGTGCAGAGCGCGTTCAACCTGCCGCAGGAGCAGCGGGACAAGTTCAGGGCGTTGGTGGGCGAGATGGTCGGCAAGACCACGCCGCTGGAGTTCATTACCAACGCTGACCTGCTGGCCGGCATCGAACTCAAGGCCGGCAGCTACCACATCGCCTGGAGCCTGAACGAGCATCTGGCCAGCCTGGAGCAGGACATGGCCGAGTTGCTGGCGGGAGAGACGGCATCATGACAGCGTCGCCTGCAACGCTCGACCGCGACCTGCTCCAGCACGACGGCCTCTGCTCGATCCTGGACAACACCTTCGAGCTGGTGGGCCAGGCTGTGTCCGGCCACGAAGCCCGCCTGCGCGCCCAGGAGATCGGCGTGGTGCGCTTCGTGGGCAGCGGCATCGCCCGCGTCGAGGGGCTGCCCAACGTGCGCTCCGAGGAACTGGTACGCTTCCCCGGCAACCGGCGCGGCATGGCCTTCAACCTGGACCCCCACGAAGTCGGCGTGATCCTGCTTGACGGGAGCCGCGACATCAAGTCCGGCGACGAAGTGCGCCGCACCGGGCAGGTGATGGCCGTGCCGGTGGGGCGCAGCCTGCTGGGGCGGGTCATCGATGCTACCGGCCGGCCGCTGGACGGCCGCGGCCCGCTGCAGGTCACCACCCACTGGCCCATCGAGCGGCCGGCCGCGCCGATCATGGACCGCGCGCCGGTCAACGTGCCCTTGCAGACCGGGCTGAAGGTGGTGGATGCGTTGGTGGCTATCGGCCGCGGCCAGCGTGAGCTGATCCTGGGCGACCGCCAGACCGGCAAGACCGCCATCGCGCTGGACACGATCATCAACCAGCGCGGCCAGGACGTGATCTGCATCTACTGCGCGGTGGGGCAGCGCAGCGCGTCCGTAGCCAGCGTCGTTGCCGACCTGCGCCAACACGGCGCGCTGGACTACAGCATTGTCGTGGCCGCGGCCGGCGAGGAACCGCCCGGCCTGCGCTACATCGTGCCCTACGCGGCCACTACCATCGGCGAGTACTTCATGGACCAGGGCTACGACGTGCTGGTGGTCTACGACGACCTGACCCAGCACGCGCTGGCCTACCGCGAGCTGTCGCTGTTGTTACGCCGGCCGCCCGGCCGCGAGGCTTTCCCCGGCGATATCTTCTACTTGCACTCGCGGCTGCTGGAGCGCTCGACCCGGCTGCGGCCGGAGCGGGGCGGCGGCTCGCTGACCGCGCTGCCGATCATCGAGACCGAGGCCCAGAACATGTCGGCCTACATCCCCACCAACCTGATCTCCATCACCGACGGGCAGATCTACGTCTCGCCGGAGCTGTTCCAGCGCGGCCTGCTGCCGGCCGTGGACGTGGGACGCTCGGTGTCGCGCGTCGGCGGCAAGGCGCAGTTGGCAGCCTACCGCGCCGTGGCCGGCCCGCTGCGCCTGGCCTACACCCAGTTCGAGGAGCTGGAGGTCTTCTCCCGCTTTGGCACCCGGCTGGACGAGGAGACGCAGCGCACGCTGGAGCGGGGCCGGCGGGTGCGCGAGGTGCTCAAGCAAGACCAGTACAGCCCGCTCAGCGTGGCCGAGCAGATCGCCGTGCTGCTGGCCGTCACCGAGGGGCTGTTCGACGACCTGGCGCTGGAGCAGGTCGGCGCGGCCGAGCAGCGGGTGCGCGAGGCCGTAACCGGGCAACTGCCCGAGCTGTGCCGCCAGATCGAGGCCGGCGAGCAGTTGTCGTCCAAGGACCGCAAGACCCTGGTCGACACCGCGCGCAAGGCGTTGGCCTGATTCTGGCCGCGAATTTCG
>CAZVGR010000031.1:43942-51285 GCA_964626845.1 uncultured Anaerolinea sp. | reverse complement strand
GCAGCTATGCCACGGGCGCAGCCTCCAGCGACCCCATCGGCCCCAAGCTGACGCGGCTGCGCGAGCTCAGTCCATCGCTGCAAGCTTTCATGCAGACTGTGGAGCAACTGACCAGCGTGGCTGAGCTGGACGCGGTGCTGGCCCAGTTGGAGCAGGAGGGCTGATCTGGCCATGCACTGGCCCACCCCCCTGCTGCCAGCGCGCTTCGTGCGCCGCGACAACCGCTTCCGCGCCCAGGTGGAACGCGATGGCCGGCTGATGGCTACACACGTGGCCAACTCCGGCCGGCTGGGCGAGCTGTTGACGCCAGGCGCGGCGGTTTGGGTGGCGCCATTCCAAGATCAGGCCGCGCGCAAGACGGCCTGTCACCTGGCCCTGGTGGAATACGCCGGCGTGCTGGTGTCGGTGGACGCGCGCCTGCCCAACCGGCTGGTGGCTGAGGCGCTGGCGGCGCAGCGGCTGCCCGCGCTGGCCGGCTACGCCAGCATGCGCCCCGAGGTGACGGTGGGGGCCAGCCGGCTGGACTTCCTGCTGGACGGCGGCCGCGACCCGGCCCGGCCGCGCTGCTGGCTGGAGGTCAAGTCGGTGACGCTGGTCGAGGACGGCGCGGCACTCTTCCCCGACGCGCCGACTGTGCGTGGCGTCAAACACCTGGAAGAGTTGGCGGCGCTGCGACAAAGCGGGGAGCGGGTGGCCGTGGGCTTTGTGATCCAGCGCAGCGACGCGGCCCGCTTCTCCCCGCATCCAACAGCCGATCCAGCTTTCGCCGCGGCGCTGCGCCGGGTGCAGAGCCAGGGGGTGGAGGTGTATGCCTGGCGCTGCGCGGTGGACCACAACGCGATAGAGCTTACAGACCCCGTGCCCGTCGTGCTGTAGACTGGCAGATAATTGACAGATCAGTGAACTTATGCCATAATCGCTGCTGTCCGGTGCAATACCGGCCTCCTCCCAAGCTATCCTTACAACAGGAGGTGATGCTAATGTGTAGTCATGACCAAAGCGCCGTAGCATCACCTCGGATTATCCGATAACTGCTACGGCGCGAAAACGAACGGGCTGCCCCCAGGGGCAGCCCGTTTGTGTTAGCGACATCACCACCTTTGGTGTACACTCCCGGCGCCCATGAAACGTGCCGCGCAAGTAGCTACTCAGGTGCCGGGCACTTGCGGTTCATTGGCGGCTGAAATCGGCTCCACAGACTTTGTTAGCAGGCGTAAATGCAAGTGCCCGGCACCTGCGCCTATCTCACGTTTCACGCTTCACTCAGAACAGGTACTTGTTCCACACCTCGCGCTGGTTGTTCTCGCCCAGAAAGGCCAGGGCGACGTAGCGCGGCCGGCGGGGTGGGCGGGCCAGATGCATCTGCGCCTCCCTGGGGGTGCGGTTGCCCTTTTTCTGGTTGCAGAGGCGACAGGCCACCACCACATTCTCCCACTCGGTCTTGCCGCCGCGGCTGCGCGGCAGCACATGGTCTAACGTCAGCTCGGCGCGCAGCGGGGTGACGCCGCAGTACTGGCAGGTGTACTGGTCGCGGGCCATGACCGTGCGCCGCGACAGAGGCAGGGTCATGGAGCGGGGGATGCGCACGTAGTAGACCATGCGGATCACCAGCGGCACGGGCATGGCCATGCCGCGCGCGCGCAGCGTGGTCTCGGCCGCCTCCAGCAGTTCAGCCTTCTCCTTGAGCAGCAGCACCACTGCCCGCTTGATCGAGACCACGCTCAGTGGCTCGTAGGTTGCGTTGAGCACCAACACATTGGACACGGCTATTCTCGCCTCCTCCAGCTCGATACATGAGATGACCCTACCGGCAGAAAAACGAAAAACGCCCAGACACAATGTGTCTGGGCGTGCTGAACCGAAGGAATGGGGTGACCAGTGGGGCTCGAACCCACGACCTCCTGGGCCACAACCAGGTGCTCTGCCAATTGAGCTATGGTCACCATACAGCGCTCGTTCAACCTGCTCTGTTAACGGCGGTCATCGACCAAGGGTGCAAGCTCGGGGACGTGGATTCGAACCACGATTAGAGGATCCAAAGTCCCCTGTCCTGCCATTAGACGATCCCCGAATGCTGCCCCAGACGCAGTCCGGGGAAAGACATGGTGCCGAGGCCCAGACTTGAACTGGGGACACCGCAATTTTCAGTCGCGTGCTCTACCAACTGAGCTACCTCGGCACAACGAGCACATCGTCAGGGCCTTAATGAAACTAGCGTATGCCACTGAAACCTCAATGCCATACGCCAGATGCCACTGCTAGTCGCTCAAGAGCGGGCGATGAGACTCGAACTCACGACCTTCTCCTTGGCAAGGAGACGTTCTACCGCTGAACTACGCCCGCATTGACAATTTACTGGTGATGGTTGGAGCTGCGCCTGCCCGGCGGAGGTGGACCCGGTCGGATTCGAACCGACGATCTCCTCCGTGCAAAGGAGGCGCCTTCCCACTAGGCCACGGGCCCGCACTGCCGGGAAGCTCTTTCCATCGTGAAGTTGTAAAAGCGCAACTGCCTGACAAGTGAGTATTTTACCCAGGACGAGGAATTAGTCAAGAAATCCGCATAGGAGTTTGAATGGCAGCGCAACGACTTCACCCACGCCCACCCCATGCGCCTGGCCGACATGCCCCCGGAGGTGCTCAGCGAGCGCCTGGGCCATGCGTCAATCGAGACCACCAAGATTTACACCCGGCCGGCCGAGCTCGCGCGCGCTGCACCCCGGCCGGCTATGCCCTGGCAACAGCCCGCCCAACCGTGGTTTTTACGCCGTGCAATCGGTGATCTGCTTGCAGAATTTCGAAGCCTCTGACCTGAAGAGCATTGGGACGCAATCAGGAGGCAATCATGGCTTCGGGAGGTCAGGCCCTGGGGGGGGATGAGCTGCTGGGCCAGGGCGCGCTCAGTGATGTCTTCGTAGCGCAGCGGCTGGCCGGCTTGGTGGAGAATGTGGTAGGCGGCGTCAAGTTAGGTCACGACTCGCTCTCAATCCGTGGACGTGATCGGAGCCAAGACGTACAGACTACCCGGAAGAAGCTCACCCTCCGGTGCCGCCTGTGCCTGTGGCAGTGCCAGCTACATCGCCGGCGTTATACGGAACATTCCTCGGCTCTGCTGAAAACGGCGGATTGCTGATGACCGGATCACGAACGGACCTGGCAGCCGCAACAAGGAGGGCGCTGCTGCCAGCGGCTGGCTCGAAGACCCTGTTGGTGATCTGGTCGATGATGGCTTGGGGTGTGTAGTACATGGTTTCTCTCTCCTGTGATGCGTTAACCGGCAACGTCAGGCTTCGGTCTCGCCGATGATTAGGCTGAACTGGGCCAGCGCGGCCTGCAGGTCCTCCATGATCTCCGCGGCCAGCATGTCGGGATCGGGCAGGCTGGCGCTGTCCTCGAGGCTGTCGTCGCGCAGCCAGAAGATGTCCAGGTTGGACTTGTCGCGCTCGATCAACTGCTCGTAGGGGTAGGCGCGCCAGCGGCCGTCGGGGTTGGCCTCCGACCAGGTGGCAGCGCGCTGGTGGCGGTTGGCCGGGTGGTAGCAGGCTACGAACTCGTCCAGGTCGCTGCGGATCAGCGGGTTCTGCTTGAGGGTGAAGTCCTTGTTGGTGCGCAGGTCGTAGATCCACAGCGCCTCGGTCCAGGGGCGCTCGCTGGCCGGCTTGCGGTCGAAGAAGAGCACATTGGCCTTGACGCCTTGGGCGTAGAAGATGCCGGTTGGCAGGCGCAGCAGCGTGTGGACGTCGCACTCGTGCAGCAGCTTGCGGCGCACCGTCTCGCCCGCGCCACCCTCGAAGAGCACGTTGTCCGGCACGACCACCGCGGCCCGGCCGTTGACCTTGAGCAGGGTCTTGACGTGCTGCACGAAGTTGAGCTGTTTGTTGCTGGTGGAGGTCCAGAAGTCGTCGCGCACGATGGACTGCGCCTCGCGCTTGATCTCGCCCTGGTCAGTGACGTAGGTGACGCTGCTCTTCTTGCCGAAAGGCGGGTTGGTCAGCACCAGGTCGAAGCGCTGGCCGGGGTCGGAGGCCAGGCTGTCGTCGACGTGGATCGGGCTGCGCTCGCCGTCCACGCCGATGCCGTGCAGGTAGAGGTTCATGACGCACAGCCGGGCGGTGTTGTCGACGATCTCCCAGCCGTGCAGCGCCTCGTTGCGCAGATGACGCCAGGCCGCGCGATCCATGGTTGGGCCGTGCTGCTGGGCCACGTAGTCGTAGGCCGCCAGCAGGAAGCCGCCAGTGCCGGCCGCCGGGTCGCAGAGGGTCTGGCCGGGCTGCGGCTGCATCACGTCGACCATGGCCTGGATCAGCGGCCGCGGGGTGAAGTACTGGCCCGCGCCCGACTTGATGTCCTGGGCGTTCTTCTCCAGCAGTCCCTCGTAGATGTCGCCCTTGACGTCGATGTTCAGGCCGACCCAGGTCTCCTCGTCGATCAGGGCGATCAGGCGGCGCAGCTTGGCCGGGTCCTGCACCTTGTTCTGCGCCTTGCGGAAGATGGTGGGGATCAGGCCGCTGCCCTTGCCCAGCTCGGCCAGGATGTGGCGATAGTGGGCCTCCAGCTCGTCGCCGCTGAGGCCGGCCAGGCTCTGCCAGCCCAGGCCGGCGGGAATGGCGCTGGCCTTGCCCAGCAAGCGCGCCTGCTCGTCGTCCATCTTGAGGAAGAGCAGGTAGGTCAGTTGTTCGACGTAGTCGCCGTAGGACACGCCGTCGTCGCGCAGGACGTTGCAGTAGTTCCACAGGCGTTGGACGATGGCGGTGGAGTGGTTGTTTGCCATGGGGTTAGTCTGGCTTCGTTGCCGTTAAACGGCCGATATATTGCCGATAAGTTGCCGATAACTGGCGAGTCTGCATCACTGATCGATTTCTTTCTATTTCCAGAGCCGAAATCTCTGCTCGCACTCGGTCAAGGGCAGACGCCGCCCTTGATCGAGCATCCGCTTCATGGCCGTAGAGGCCTGATGTGGATCTATGATCCGTAATTGCACGAGTTCATCTAGTACCCACAAGGTGCCGTGCATCGCCACACCTTCCTGATCGGCGATTTGACGTAGGTGTCGGTCCCCCGTGAGCAGAGTTGCTTGCAATTCCTTTGCCAGAACCAAGGCAAACAAGTCGTTTGTCGATACTTGGTTGAATCGCAATCTGAGCCGAGTCACCTCGAGTACTTGGTCACCAGAAAAATCATGCACTTCCAATCCTACTTCAGCCAGTCGTGTGCCATCTGGATCGATCAGTTCATCGGCTATCACATCGGGAACAATCACCTGGCACTGAAGGCGACAAAGGTCGACAAGCAACCTGCCAACGTGCAGATCAATCAGCACGTTGGCGTCAACAACGCAAGGCGACTGGGAATCCCTCATGCCGCTCTCCCTCCTGCTGCCAAAATCGCGCCATAGGCATCCCTAATAACTCGGCCGCCCTTCCCTCTGAGATCACATCCTCGGTCAACGCGCGAAGCACTAACCGAGTCGAACGCGCCGATTCTTCAGGTGGAATAGCGTCGCCCGGTTCTTTGAGATGCCAACCTCGCCTGCGGAATTCCTTGAACAACTGGGTCGCGCTGGCCTCAGATATGATGCCTAAATCCTTAGCGCGGTAAATCCACGCCTGCATACTCAGGCCGTACCTATGCTTAAGCAGATGCAACTCCAGCAGATCAAGGGTCACACGTCGTTCCCCTAAATCTAGACGGGCCATAGGTTCAGGCGCCAGAAACGCTCCGGCAAAGCGATGGGCTGCTTTTTCGGCATCCACCCCCACCGCCGGCTGTATGACAAGATGTCCCAGCTCATGTGCCAGGTTGTAGCGTTGGCGATCGCCCGGCAATCCGTGTTTGACCACGATTACAGGAAAAGTATCGTTGGCCCACAGCGTCAACGCATCAAAATCCTCGTGCGCGTCCAATTGTCCTACCTTGACACCGTGATCCTCCAACACCTGGGTCAGGTTCTCGATAGGATCCCATCCCAAGTTCCATTCCTGGCGTAGCTCCAGCACAATCCGTTCCACATCCGCCAGGCTGGACACATTGCGATCAATGGCTACGGGCACATCGAAGGTCGGCGACTGGCTAACGAGGTTTTCGATAGCCAGATATCGCTCTAGCCATTCATGGACACGCGCCAAGATCGCATCCTGCTCGCGTTCTGGCAGGCTGGCTCGGCGACGATAAGCCGGACTGCTCAGGTGAACGCTGGTAGGGCGCAAGAGGAACTCAACTTTGACGCCAAGGGCGTGGGCTAAGCGGATCAAGACGGCCGAGCCGGGCACGTCCATGTCGCGTTCGTACTTAGAAATCGCCATCGCGCTGACACCGGCTGCGTCGGCCAAGTCACGTTGACTAATGCCAGCCATGCGTCGTGCCATTTTTAGCCGGGCACCGAGTCCATTCATGATACACCTCCTTTTGGTTTACATTATATCACAAGATCATACTCTTGTAAACCGTTCAGAGGAAAAAATCCAGCAATTCCCACGCTAGTGGTAGCGAAAGCCGTAGCTTTCCGCCTTGGACAGCGCAAACATCAAGAGGAGTATGGTGGCGCCGGAGATCCCTCCTTCTATGAAGCTGCGCCGCTAGGCGTGGTGCCGAGAAGACTGTACAGGCGTTCAGCAGCGAATCCACCGTCGTTGCGCAGGACGTTGCAGTAGTTCCAGAGGCGTTGGACGATGGCGGTGGAGTGTTTGTTGGTCATGATGGTAGGGGCATGAATGGCGGCGCAACGATTCAGCATATGCCACGATTCGTCGCCGCCATTCATGCCCCTACGTGCAGGCGATCCAGATCCCATCGTTCTGGGTTGGTCTGGATGTAATTGCGCACGTTGTGCAGTTCGCGCTCGTCGCGCACGATACGGTCCCAGAAATTGCGCTGCCAGAGCGGCCCGGCCGGCGCCAGTCCGGCCCGTTTGGCCCGGCGGCTGACCTCGGCCTTGTATGCGCCCACCAGGGTGGACAGCGATCCGGCGATGGGCGCAGCAAAGGCGCGTTGCGGGCCGGGCGTCGTTGGCTGGACGCCAGGCTGGGCGATCCACAGCAGGATGTGGACGTGGTTGGGCATGACGACGAAGACATCCAGCCGGACGTGGGCGTGATGGCCGAACACCTGCGCCAGGCAGCGCTGCGCCAGGACGCCCAGCGGGCTCAACTGCATGACGCCATCGACAATCTGGCCGAACAGCATCTGCCCGTCATGGACGCAGATGGTCACGAAATACGCGCCGGGCGCGGTGTAATCGTGATCCGTGTGGCGCATGGTGTTGGGCCGGCGTTGGGTCATGTCGATTCACCGCAGGGGCATGAATGGCGGCGGGACAGATTCGCCAAGGGCAACGATTCGTCGCGG
>CAZVGR010000031.1:5777-43842 GCA_964626845.1 uncultured Anaerolinea sp. | reverse complement strand
GCGTACTGTAGGGGCATGAATGGCGGCGGGACAGATTCGCCAAGGGCAACGATTCGTCGCGGGCGTACTGTAGGGGCATGAATGGCGGCGGGACAGATTCGCCAAGGGCAACGATTCACCGCCGCCATTCATGCCCCTACGAGGCGTCCCGTAAACGCCCGCTTCAATATCGACTGCCGCAACCGTTCGGCGCGACGCAGGCCGGCCGCCACCGTGGACTCCACCTCCTGCGCCACCGACAGCCGCCGCTCGACCTCGGCAACGATGCGGTACTGTTCGGTGAGGGGTGGCAAAGGCATCGCAAAACTTCGTATCCGCTCAGAATTGAGTGCATACTGCATCCCTCCGGAACCGCTCTTTCGGGTCTCTTCATACCGAGAGTTCAGCCAATAGAATACCCATTCTGGTGCGACCCAGCTTTCTGAGCAAAGGATAGAAGCAACATTTTGGTTCGTTGTCGCAGCAACTTCCAATAGGGCTGCTTGACCGCGCGTTTTTCCTTCACCAATCATCGCAAGTAGAACTGTACCTGGTGGGTGCAACTTGGCATTACTGCTGGCCAGGCCTTCAGCGGTAATACTCTCACGGGTCTCGCGAATCCGATTATTCCTTACCTCGCCCGAACTTACCCAGGGGATATGTCCATTCCAGTACTCAGCTTTGGCGCGAGCAGGCGTTCCGCCGATGGTGACGTCAAGCAGTTGTCCGACCCTCGCCCACACCCACCCCTCCGGCAAGTCCGCCAACCCCTCCGCATCCACCCCCTTCGGCTCGACATAGCGCTTGCCGGGATTGGCCTGCTGCCATCGGGCGCGGCGCTCGGCCAGGATGCGCGCCAGCAGCGCGGACCCAGACTCGTAGACGCGGCCCTCGACGCGTGCCAGTTCCGCCTCGGTGGGCACCAGCCGGCCCTCGCACGCGGCCTTGAGCACCGCGGCCTTGTAGCGCCGCAGCTTGGCCTGCACCTGCTTCAGCGCCGCCACGCCGGCATCCAGGCGGGTGAACTGGGTCTCGATCTCGGCGACGATGCGGTGTTGTTCGGGGAGAGGGGCGAGAGGAACACGCGAGTTCTCGAACTTGCCCTTAGTAATATGCTGCATCCCTGACCCGTGAACTTGTCTTCTCAAGTCATCGATAAAGGCCGAGACAAGATAGTACAGATAATTCTTGTCGCCATATGGCGTGACCCTGAAAATGTGCTGATTTAGTACGGCTTCCTCTCCGCGATAGATGAAGACTCCCAGAGTCGCAGACCACGAGATGAGAAGATCGCCATGCCGCACAATGTGCTTTTCCTCGACCTCGCCTGAGTATCGATTCACGACATCGGTACTTCCGGTCAGGTTCTGAATGCGAATGATTGGACGACCCGTCGACTCCCATTCGGATGGTTTGAAGGCGCGGCCATTAACGTATTCCGCCAGTTCACCAAGCGTCGTCCACACCCAGCCAGCCGGCAGCTCGTTCGCCTGTTGCGTCTCGTGGTTCATGGCCTATACCACCAACGCCTCGTTCATGGCATCCACCAACGCCATCCACTGCGCGCCCAGCTCGCGCGCGGCGCCCAGCCGGCCGCCGCGGTTGAAGAACTCGCCGTAGTCCAGGTCTTCGGCCGCCAGCGCCAGGTTGACGCCGATGTGCTCGGCGATGCGGTCCAGCCACCAGCGCTGCTGCGGCGTGAACGCGCGGCCGGCCTGCTCCTGCGCCAGCAGCCAGTCCTCGTAGCGCCGCCACACCCGGTCGGGATAGGGCGCCAGCTCGTCGTCCAACTGCACCGCGTGGCGCACCAGGCTGACCAGGTCGGTCAGCACCCGCGGCGCGCGCACCCCGCGCACCCGATCCCGCTCCAACTGGGCGTAGGCCCGCCACAGCGCCTCGGTGGTCCAGACGTGGGGCGGGGCCTGCAACTGCTGCGCCAGCTCCTGCAACTGGCCGTAGGTCAGGCGCTGGCGGCCGTAGGGCTGGGCATAGATGATCTCCAGCGCGGCGATCCGGTCGCGGTGCTCCAGGATGAACTGGCGGAAGGAGTCGACGGTGGCCAGCGCCTTGGCCGTGGCGTCGGCGCTGAAGCCGGCCTCGCGCACCTGGTCGATGCTGACCACGTCGATGGTCTGCTCGTCGCGGGCCTGGATGTCGATCAGCGTGCGGCGCAGCTCGGCCGAATCGAAGACGCGCGTCGCCTCCTCAGCCAGCTCCGCCGCAGCCGCAGCCACATCCTCCGCCGTCGGCTCGTACTCCGCTCCCCGCTCCTCCGCTCCCCGCTCCCCCGCTCTCCGCTCCACCACGTCCGGGTCGATGGCGTCCAGCAGGCGGTGGACGATCTGCTGCAAGGACTGGCCGCCGCTGGCGGCGGCGATGCGGTAGCTGTCCTGCTCGCTGAGCTTGCCGCGCAGGCGGGCCATGCGGCTGGCCAGCGAGGCCAGCAGGTCCTCCCCGCGCAAGCCCAGCGCGACTTGCTCCAGCAGGCGGTGGAAAGGCACGCTGGGCTGGCGCTCCAGCGGCTCCGGGTCCAGCTTGGGGTGATCGACGATGCCCACCGCGTCGACGATGACGAAGTGGTCCTTGGCGCCGGCGTCGGGGGTCACGGCCAGCAGGTCGTTGGCGTCGATGACGCGGGTGCCGCGGCCCACCATCTGCTCGAACAGGGTGCGCGACTTGACCAGGCGCATGAAGAGCAGGCACTCCACCGGCTTGATGTCGGTGCCGGTGGAGATCATGTCCACGGTGACGGCGATGCGCGGGTGGTAGCTGTTGCGGAAGGCGCTGATCAGGTCGTCGGCGCTGACGCCGGTCACCCGGTAGGTGATCTTCTGGCAGAACTCGTTGCCCTTGTCGAACTCCTCGCGCACGATGCGCACGATGGCCTCGGCGTGGCTGTCGTCCTTGGCGAAGACGATGGTCTTGGGGATGTGGCTGCGGCCGGGAAAGATCTCGCTGAACAGACGGTCGCGCCAGGCGCGCACCACGGTGCGGATCTGGTCCTCGGCCACCACCGCGCGGTCGAGCTGGCCCGCGTCGTAGCTCAGGTCCTCGTCCAGCTCCTCCCAGCGCTCGGCGCGCGTGCGCCGCTCGCGGCGCTTGACCACGTTGCCGGCCTCCACCGTGCTGCCCTGCTCGGTGATGCGGGTGCGAATCTGGTAGACGATGCCGTCCACGTTGACCCCGTCGGCGATGGCCCGCTGCCGCGAGTACTCCATCACCAGGTTGCGGTGGAAGAAGCCCAGCGTCTGCAACGCGGGCGTGGCGGTCAGGCCGATCAGGAAGGCGTCGAAGTACTCCAGCACCTGGCGCCAGAGGGTGTAGATCGAGCGGTGGCATTCGTCGACGAAGATGGCGTCGAAGTACTCGGGCGGCAGGCCGCGGTTGTAGACCACCTCGCGCGGCGGCTGGCGCTCCAGTCCCGCGCCCATCTCCCACAGCGACTGTTCCTCCAGCGCCGGGTCGAACTCGGCCTCGCCGCGCAGCATGGAGTAGAGGCGCTGGATGGTGGTGATGCACACCTGGCTGACCGGGTCCAGCAGGTTCGACTGCATGTGCTGCACGTTGTACAGCTCGCTGAACTTGCGGCCGTCGTCGGGCGTGACGTACTGGCGAAACTCGTTCAGCGCCTGCCGGCCGAGGTTGCGCCGGTCCACCAGGAAGAGCACCCGCTGGGCCTTGGCGTGCTTGATCAGCCGGTAGACAGAGCTGACCGCGGTGAAGGTCTTGCCGCTGCCGGTGGCCATCTGGATCAGGGCGCGCGGCCGGTTGGCGGCCAGGGATTGCTCCAGGTTGGCGATGGCCTCGATCTGCGCCGGCCAGAGGCCGGTGGTGATCAGCGGCGGCAGGCTGCGCAGCCTGCCGCGCAGAGTGGCCGGCTCGCGCGCCCAGCGCAGCAGCGTCTCCGGCCAGTGGAAGGCGAAGACGCGGCGGCTGCGCGGCTGCGGGTCCAGCCCGTTGGTGAAGAAGGTCTCGACCCCGGTGCTCTCGTAGAGGAAGGGCAGCGGCGAATGCCAGTGCAGCGGCGTCGCGCCCAGGCCGATGCTGTAGCGGGCCGACTGCGCCTCGACGCCGCTGAGCGTCGTTCCCTCCGGCTTGGCCTCCACCACGCCGATGGCCTTGCGCTGGACGAAAAGCAGGTAATCGGCCGGCCCGGTGCTGAGGGGAAACTCGCGCACGGCCACGCCGAGCGCCGCGCCCAGGTTGAGGTCGCGGCGATCCTGCACCACCCAGCCGGCAGCCTGGAGCAGTCTGTCGATGTTCTGGCGGGCCCGCTGTTCAGGTGTGGTCATGGCTGGTTTTGCGCGTCCTAACCACAGGCGGTGCGCGTCACGTCCGATCAACAGCGGCGCTGGCCGAGTTCAACATACTGATTCTCTCGTTTCTGTGGTTGCGGTAGTTTGTTTGAAGTGCCGACGGGGAGACTCGAACTCCCACGACCGTTAGGTCACCAGATCCTAAGTCTGACGCGTCTGCCAATTCCGCCACGTCGGCAATCAGATGCGAAGCACTTCAGCTTTCAGAAACCGGGAGTTTGCGATGTTAGGCGCTGATGCGAAACACAGCGCAAAAACTCCCGGTTTCTTGATTGAAAGGCAAGCTGGATGTACCCCCGATTCTGTCGAGGCCGTCATCTGTCTCTCAGGTCTTGCGACCCGAGGCCGGTCCTGGCTTGGCGGGTGTTACCCGCCCTCGCCGTCCCTGCTGCGACGAGACCGAACCACTTTCGCAGCCCGGCCCACTCGCCTTGCTCCCGGTTGCACGCTCGCCCAGCCGGCGCCATTGCTGCCGCCGCTGGTGGGCTCTTACCCCACCGTTTCAGCCCTGACGGGGCCGCTGTTGCCAGCGGCCTGCGCCGGGATTGCTTTCTGTTGCGGTTGTAGTCGCTGCGCCCTTGCGGCCACAGCGCCCTCACTTGCTGTTTCGTGAGGCAACTTTCCCATCTGCCTTTCGACAGCACGGGTGGGAGTCGGGAAGTTCCTCTGGCCGCCCGCAGTGCGAACGACCAGCGACGGCGCTCCAGCTTGCCATCTTCTGTTGTCAAGGTGCTGCGCTGCTGACGATGGGATTATACCACATGGCACAGGTGCGAGCAAAAGAAACCGGGTTTTGTTCTGCATGCAGCGATCCTACCTCCGTGCCAGGCGCGTGCTATTGGAGGCATCTCCGCTCTACTGACAAAACCCGGTTGGTCAGGTTGGCAGGACGACGGACTGCGCCGGGTTGGCCTCGCGCGGGCCTTCGACCCACCACTGGCCGTCCTGGCCGACCTCTTTCTTCCAGACCGGCGCAACGGCCTTGAGCCGCTCGATGGCGTAGCTGCACGCGTCGAAGGTGCCCTTGCGGTGCGCCGCGGCCACGGCGATCACCACGCTGGGCTCGCCCACCTCGATGCGGCCGATGCGATGGACGATGCTGACGGCCTCGATCTGCGGCCAACGCTGCTGGATCTCCGCGCCGATCTGGGCCATGACCTCCTGGGCCATCTCGGCGTAGGCTTCGTACTCCAAATAGTCGGTGCGCAGCCGGCCCTGCTGGTCGCCGCTGACCACGGGCGGCGCGGCCGCGTAGGGGCTGGCCAGGTCGGTTTCGCCCCGCACCAGGCCGGCAAAGACAGTCACCGCGCCGTACTTCGGGCTGGCCACGCGGCCGGCCACCTCGTCCAGCGACAGCGGGGCTTCGGTGATCTCAAACAACGGCCGGCCGGCCTGGCCGCCGCTGACCGGCGGGAACAGCCCCACCTCGTCGCCTGCCTGCAAGACCGTGTCCGGATCGACATAGACCCTGTTGACCGAAGCGTAGATCGCGCCCGAAGCCGATGGCAGGCGTGGATACTCGGCCGCCAGCGCCTGCACCAGATCGGCCACCGTCGCGCCCGCCGGCAGGCTGTGCGCCAACTTCGCCTCACCCACCGCCTGGCGCAAAGAGGCAAACAAGCGGACTTGGACGTCGATGGTTGGTTGATTGGTTGATTGGTAGATTGGTAGATTGGTAGATTGGTAGATTGGTAGATTGGTCATGAGCGTATGTCCACTTGTCACCTTGTCATCCTGTCACCTTGTGACCCTGTCACCTTGTCACCCTGTCACCCTGTCACCCTGTCACCCAGTCACCCTGTCACCCTGTCACCCTGTCACCCTGTCACCCAATCACCACTCTTCCCCCCGCGTTTCTCCAGCAGGCGGATTTCGCCGATAACCATGTCCTTCTGCACGGCCTTGGCCATGTCGTAGACGGTCAGCGCGGCGGCGGCGGCGGCGGTCAGCGCCTCCATCTCGACGCCGGTCTGGCCCTTGCAGCGCACCGTGGCAGTGATGACGATTCGGCTCTGCGCCTCGTCGGGCCGCAAGTCCACGGCCACCTGGCTGAGCAGCAGGGGGTGGCAAAGGGGGATCAGGTCAGGGGTGCGCTTGGCGGCCATGATACCGGCGATGCGCGCCGTGCCCAGCACATCGCCCTTGGGCAGGTCGCCGGCCACGATCGCGGCCAGCGTCGCCGGCGCCATGCGCACCTCGGCATGGGCGACGGCAACCCGCTCGGTCTCAGCCTTGTGGCCGACGTCGACCATGCGGGCCGCACCGCTTTGGTCCAAATGAGTTAACGACACCGAGTCATTCATTTGTCTTCAATCCAATACATCGGTGATCCGGTCAGGTCCGTTGAGAAACAAGCGTAACTTGTTGAGTACATCGCGACCGAGGATTATCTCGTCACCCCAATCATCGCTGAATTGTCTTGACCAAGTCATCAGATATCTGTAGGACTGCCATCACACCACCTCATAGACTGTATGCGGCCGTAGTACCGCACCGGTTGACCTGATTATAGCACAATCTAAGCCAGCTTAGGTCTTGGAATCAACCACGCGTCATCGAGCAGCAACGCAGGCCGCTCTGCGCCGGCAGGCAGAATGCCTTCAGCCTGTTCCAACACCAGCAGGCCATTGGCGCCGGTGGCGGAGAGCAGCCGGCTGGAGGCCTGGCTGCCGGTGGAGACGGCCAGAAAGCGGCTGCCCTCGCGGCGCAACGTCACGCGGTGGAACTCCGGCCGCTCCGGGTCGAGGCGAAACTCGTGGCCCAGCACGGCCATGACCCGCGGCAGGCCCACCGCCGTGTAGCCGAGCATGCGCCGGATGGCCGGCCGCACGAAAAGCTGAAACGTCACCAGGGAAGAAACGGGATTGCCGGGCAGGGCAAAAATCGGCCGCGCGGGCAGGGCAGGGTCGATCTCGCCATCACTTCCGCGCGCAGGCAGGGTGGCGAAAGTCATGGGCTTACCTGGCTTCATCAGCACACGGCCAAAATGGACGACGCCCCAGCGCTCCAGCAGCGGCTTGAGCAGGTCCAGATCGCCCATGCTGACACCGCCGGAGGTGACCAGCAGATCGGCCACGGCCAGCCCGGCCGCCAGTTGCTGCTCCAGCTCGTCCGGGCGGTCGCGGATGATGCCCAGATCCAGCGGCTGGCCGCCGGCCTGAGCCACGGCCGCCAGCAGGGTAGGGCGGTTGCTGTCGTAGATTTGCCCCGGTCCCAGCGGCTGGCCCGGCTGCACCAGTTCGTCGCCGGTGGAGAAGACGCCCACCACGGGCCTGCGATGCACCGGAACGCGATCTGCGCCCAGCGAGGCCAGCATGCCCAGCTCGGCCGGCCCCAACACCTGGCCGCCGGCCAGCACCTGCTGGCCAGCCTGCACGTCGGCGCCGATGGGCCGGATGCCCAGGCCCGGCCGCAGATTCTGACCGATATGCGGCCTGACCCAGCCATCCACTTCGTCAGCCCGCTCGACCATCACCACGGCATCGGCGCCGGGCGGGAGGGGCGCGCCAGTGGTAATGCGCACGGCCGTGCCCGGCTCAACTACAATCTCTGCTACGTAGCCGGCCATCTGTTCGCCGATCAGCCGGCGCGGGGCGTCGCCGTCGGCGGCGCGCAGCGCAAAGCCATCGACTACTGCGGCGTTAAAAGGCGGCTGCGCGGCCTGCGCCTGCACATCCTCGGCCAGCACCAGGCCCAAGGCGTCGTGCAGCGGCGTCAGCTCGGCCGGCAAGGGCGCAACCTGGCGCAGGATGGCCGCCAGGGCATCAGGAACCGAAACCAGGGGATATGACGATTCACGCATGGCTGTGGATTATACGGATTGCGGGTCGGGAAGCAAGTCAGATGCCCATGCGCTGGGCGCACAACCGTCAATGAAAACAGCGGGCTCGGTCGGCCCCGTCCGGGGTGCTGCGCAAAGACCGGCCCGAGCGGCTATTTTCAGGTTAGAAGCGAGGTGCGCTGGCATTGCGCTCGTTCGTAAAGGCAGGGGAGAAATAGCCTTGCCTGAGCAACAGGTGTAAAATGGACTCCGCTGCAAGATCGCTCCAATGCCAGGAGGTCCATCGCCATGACCGCCGATTTTCGCTGGTTTGCCCACTATGAACCGGACGTTGCCCACAGCGTCGACGTCCCCGACGCCACCGTTCAGCAGTTGCTGCTGGACGCGGCAGCGCGCTTTCCCGACCACACGGCGCTGCGCATGGTGCTGCGCTACCTGCCGCTGGGACTTCGGGTGCAGGCGAAGCTGAGCTACGCCGAGCTCAACCGGCTGAGCGATCGCTTTGCCGCGGCCCTGGCGCAACTGGGCGTGGCCAGGGGCGACCGCGTCTCGCTGATGCTGCCCAACATGCCGCAGTTGGTGATCGCCTACTTCGGCGTGCTCAAGGCCGGCGCTATCGTGGTCAACACCAACCCGACCTACCCTGCCCACGAGCTGGCGCCGCTGCTGCGCAACGCCGAAGCCGAGACCATCGTCACCCTCAGCGGCCTCTACCAGCGCGTGCTGGAGATCCAGCCCAGCACAGCGCTCAAGACCATCATCCTGGCCGACATCCCCGACAGCATCGGCCAGCCCTTCCGCAGCAGCGTGGCCAGGCAGGTGCGCGCGGGCGGCCTGATGAAGGACGTGACGCTGTGCGCCGGGGCCTATTTCATGTCGGAGCTGCTGGCTGCGGCCCCGGCCACGGCTCCCAGCGTGCCCATCGACCCAGCTAACGACACGGCTGTGTTCCAGTTCACCGGCGGCACCTCCGGTCTACCCAAAGCTGCCGAGCTGACCCATCGCAACCTGGTGGCCAACATCGCCCAGATCAATGCCTGGGTGCCCTCGCTCAAGCCAGGCGCGGAGAAGTTCTTGCTGGCTCTGCCCGCCTTCCACGTCTACGGCATGACCGTAGGCATGCTGACCTGCCTGAAACTAGGCGGCGAGCTGCTGCTGGCGCCCGATCCCCGCAACACGCTGCTGCTGATGCAGATCATCGCCCACGAGAAGATCACGGTCTACCCCGGCGTGCCGGCCATGTACATCGCGATTCTGAACCATCCCCAGGTGGCCAGCTACGACCTGCGCAGCATCCGCGTCTGCCTCAGCGGCGGCGCATCGTTGCCGGCCGAGGTAGCGCAGCAGTTCGAGCAAGTGACCGGCGGCAAGCTGGTGGAAGGCTACGGCATGTCGGAGTCTTCCCCGCTGACCGCGGGCAATCCGGTCTTTGGCCGGACCAAGATCGGCTCGGTCGGCATGCCCTTTCCCAGCACCGAGCTGGCCGTCGTCTCCCTGGAGCCTGACGAGCGGGGCGAGTTCCCCTTCCTGGAGATCGGAGAGGCGGGCGAGCTGGTGGTGCGCGGCCCGCAGGTGATGAAGGGCTACTACAACAGCCCGGAAGAAACCAGGAATGCCATCGACGCGGACGGCTGGCTGCACACGGGCGACATCGCCGTCATGGATGCGGACGGCTATTTCAGTATCGTCGACCGTAAGAAGGACCTGATCATCGCCAGCGGCTTCAACATCGTGCCGCGCGAGGTGGAAGAGGTGCTGTTCATGCACTCCAAGGTGCTGGAAGTTGCCGTGGTAGGCGCGCCCGATCCCAAACGGGGCGAGACCGTCAAGGCCTTCGTGGTGCTCAAGGAAGGCCAGCGGGCCACGGTCGAGGAACTGCGCGACTTCTGCAAAGAACGCCTGGCCCCCTACAAAGTGCCCACCCTGGTCGAGTTTCGTACGGAACTACCCAAGAGCCAGGTCGGCAAGACGCTGCGCCGTATCCTGGTCGAAGAGGAAAAGAGCAAGCTGGCCGCTTGACGATGCCCTACTCTTCCCGCAACAGCCCATTGACTGCGCGATCGCGCGAATGCTCGGCCAGCCGGTCCGGCTGGCCGGGCTGGGTCATGCCTCCCTCGTACTCGAACCCACCGTAGGCCGTCCACCCGTCCAACACCATAGGCGCGGGGCCGCCAGCATCCACCCACAGGCCGTTGTAGCGGCGGGCGAAGTGCAAATGCGTCCTATCGGCCGCGCCCCCTTCGCAGCTTGGCCGGCCCACGGGGTCATCCTGGGCCAGCACTGCGCCCACGGCTGGCTGGTCGACGATGTGCAAGTATTGCAACACCCAGCCGGTGCGCATGTCGCCGTCGCCGTCCAGGTCCAGCAGGATCTCGCCGGGCGTGCTGCGCACGACGACGCCGGGCGCGGCGGCCACGGCCCACGACGGCGCGGGCACGCAGTTGCCGATCTGCGCCGTCTCCGGCACGAAGTCCAGCGCGGCCCAGCCGCTGCTGGTGAACCAGCCGCCGTGTGGCCCACCGGTCAGGTGCCACCACTCGCCCGGCTGCCAGGGCAGGTGCAACAGCGGCTGCTCCAGTCCGGCCGGCAGCACGGGGCCTGCGTCCAACTCGGCGGGATCGCCAAACAGCTTGCGATAGGCCGCGTCGAAATCCGCCAGCCGCTGGGGGAGTTGGCTATAGGTCGTATCGGCGGCCAGGGCGCGCTGGACGGCCACGGCGCCGGGGTTGAGGCCAGGCGCGCCGCGCGCCAGCGTGCCATCCTGAAAGCGGATGGCGGTCTCGCCGCGGTCCTGCCAGCCGTAAAAGCCGGCGTTCAACGCGCTGGCGGCCCATTCGAGCTGCGGCAGCAGGCCGGGCGCGCCGTTGGTGTGGCCCAGGGGATAGTCGCGGGCCAGGCCCTGCGGATCGGGGTCAGTCACCCAGCCGCTGCCAGCTTCCATCATGGCCAGCAACACGCGCGGGCCAACGCTGTAGCGCATGGCTACCCGCTCCACCACGTCGGCGCCGCTCCATTGCTCGCCGTTGGTTCCAGTCATGCTGACCTGCGCCAGCCGGCCGCCCTGTTCAGCCACAAAAGCATGGAGGTCGAAATCGACGTAGCCGAGGCCATAGACCAGCTCGCTGTCGGGCAGCAGCGCCTGGTCAGGGGTGTAGCGACCGGGCCGGTGGGGGATGATCAGCCCCTGGCCGATGGGCACCACATCAGGGTTTTCGATGCGGCTCCACTCCACCAGCTCAGCCAGCGAGACGCCGTAGCGCTGAGCGACGTAGCCCAGGTACTGGTTGGGCTTGAGGGTGCTGTATTCCAGCGCCAGGTCAGGTGCGACGGTGGGACCGGGTGTGGGAGCGACAGGTGCGGGGGGCGGGGCGGGCGTTTCAGTGGGCGTCTGCGTGGCGTCAGCGCTGCTGGCGACGGCCGGCTGGGTGGGTGTGGAGGTGGGCGCGGGGGCAGGGGGTGTGGCCGTGGCTGTGAGGCTGGCGGCGGCCTGGACAGCAGGCTCAGGCAGGCTGGCTGGCGGCTGGTTTTCGCTGATCACAAAACGCCCCAGGACGACGCCCAGGGTCAATGTGACGAAAAGAGCGGCTGCCAAGAGCCAGGTGCGGTTAAATTTCACAGAGTTGCTTGAAGGGGGGCCTATGGGCTTTCATCGTCGAAGGCTGCGTCGAAGCGCTGTGCAACCAACGCCTCCAACCCCTGGCGATAGTCGCTCCAACGCCGGATCAGGTCGCGCGCCAGCGGGGTCAACGTGGCGCCGCCGCCGCCGGCGCCGCCCACTTGGGCATCCACCAGGGGCTGGCCCAGCCGCCGTTCCATCTCGTGGATGCGATCCCAGGCCAGCCGGTAGGGGATGTCCAGATGCTGCGCTGCGCCGCTGATAGAACCGGCCTCATCGATAGCTTGCAACAACCGGACTCGCCAATCGCTGAGCACAACTTCGCCGTTGACCTCGGCCCAGAAATTGGCTTTTGGGGTAAGCATGGCCGATTGTGAAAGCTACGAGGCGCTAATAACGCACCACAACCTTGGCGCCATTGGGGGTGAAGTTATAGAGCCACTCAGCTTCGCCGGGCCGCATGTTGACGCAGCCATGGCTCATAGGCTGTCCAAAGTTGTTGTGCCAGTAGGCGCCGTGGATCGCGTGGCCGCGATTGGTGAAGTACATCACCCAGGGCACGTTGGGCAAATCATAGCCAGGGCCGGTCATGCGCTGTGACCGCACACGGTAGAGGATCGAATAGGTGCCCACCGGCGTAGGAAAGGCCAGTCCGGTACTGACCAAGGTGCTGAAGACAGGTGTACTACCCTCATAGGCGGTCAGCGTCTGGGTGCTGAGGTTGATGTCGATCCAGCGGCCACTGCTGGCAGCCGGCTGGCTGGGCGCAGGCCGAGGCGCGCTGGCGGCTGCGCCCGATTTAATCACCAAACGCTGCCCCACGAAGATGTGGTTGGGATTGCTGATGCCGTTGGCGCTGGCTAGCGCAGCCACCGACGTGCCGTAACGGGCGGCAATGGTGCTTAAGCTCTCACCAGGGCGGACTATGTGGACGCTGCCGCTGGCGGTTGAAGCTCCTGAACCACCCGCAGCGCCCGGGATGGTCAGGCGTTGGCCGGCATAGATAAAGTTCGGGTTGCTGATGCCGTTGGCCTGGGCCAGCGCTGTCATGCTGACGCCGTAGCGCCGGGCGATCTGGCTGAGCGTTTCGCCTCGCTGGACGATATGCACGCCGCCGCTTTGGGCATCAGGGGCTGCGGCGGCTGGCAGCGCTGGAACAAGCAGGGCAAAGAGAACGAGGATAACGATTGCAAGCTTGAGAGGCGTTCGGGGGGGCATCATTGACTCTCCATAATCTGGACAAAAGGGGCCGATAAAGGTACGAATGACAGGTTGTCTCTGCAGCTTATGTCAGCTTGTACCAAAAATGTCGGAAACTGTCAAATTTTTAGCCGCGCGGTGAAAACCCGGTATGTCACTGCAGGGGTTTTGAGAAGCGCTGAACTTGCTGTGTCCAAACTAGCCAACTGGCTGATCTGTGGTATAATTGCGTCCTTATCGACCGAATCAGTCAATCTGCACGGTAGAAACGCAACGAGTATGAACAATCAGATCAAGCTTAGCGCTGTTGGCCGGCTGTGGAGGGAAAGGCGGTGGCAGCGCACTGTTGTCGCCATCTGTATCATCTTCCTGGCGCTCGCCGTCCCCGCTGCCCAGGCGCAAGAAAACCCCACCCCCACTCTGGATCAGATTCAAGCCGTTGCACGTGAGCTGTACTGCCCGCTGTGCAACGGCGTGCGGCTGGACAACTGCGATCTGCAGGTGTGCTTCCAGATGCGCCAGGTAATCGCCGACCGGCTGGCTGCGGGCGCGTCCAAGAATCAGATCAAGCAAGAGTTCGTTGCGCAGTACGGCCCCATTGTGCTGGGCGAGCCGCCGCGCGAGGGCCTCAACTGGCTGGTCTGGCTCTTGCCCGTGGCCGCGCTGATCGGCGGAGGAATCTGGATCTTCATAACCTTGCGCGGCTGGACGAAGGCAACACCGGCTGCCCAAATGCCGGCTACTGTCGCACCCTTGCCGTTGGCATCTGACGCCAACGCCAGCGACGATGACTATCTGGCCCGGGTCGACGCCGACCTGGAGCGGCTCGATTAGGAGAATGATTGTATGACGACACCACAGATCACACCGGAAACCCCCGCGGCCAAGAAGGCTGGCGCCGGCCGCTGGGTTGTGCTGGCCATTGCCGTCTTCTTCGTGGCCGTGCTGGTCTACGGCCTGGTCAACGCTGGCGACCAGCGCATCACCGATGGCAAGGCGCCCGATTTCACCCTGACCACCTTTGACGGCGACACGTTGCGCCTGTCTGACCTGCGCGGCCAGGTGGTCGTCTTAAACTTCTGGGCTACCTGGTGCATCTCGTGCAAGGACGAAGCAGTCGATCTGGAGCTGGCCTGGCAGGACTTCAGGGACCAAGGCGTGGCTTTCATCGGCGTGGACTACCTGGACCAGGAGCCGCTCAACCTGCAATGGCTGGAGCGCTATGGCATCACCTATCCCAACGGCCCTGACCTGCAAGGCCGCATCTACAACGCCTATGGCGTGCAAGGACTGCCCGAAACCTTCATCATCGACCAGGAAGGCAACGTGACCAAGGTGTTTATTGGCCCCACGACGCGTGCCGCCATCGGCGATGAAATCCGCAGGCTGTTGAGCGGCGGAACCGGATGAGGCGGCAGGGTCGATTGGTCAGTTAGTACCTGTCCACAAATAACATGGCGGGCTGGCTCGGTCAGGAGACCGGCCAGAGCACCAACTTATTTCTGGACGATTACTTAGCTGCTTTCAAATACTGTTCTTGGCCGGTCTCCTGACCGATCCCATCTGCTTGGTGATTTTTTCGACACATCGTTAAGGAGCGATTCATGGCTGATCTTGGGTTGATTGCACTGGTAATTGCCTTCGTGGTGGCCTTGGTGGGTATTGCGATGAATTTGGTCGGTGCGTGGCAGAACCGGCCGGCCTTGGTGGTGGCGGGCCGCAATGCGCTCTATGTTGTTTGCGGCTTCGTAGCCCTGGCCAGCCTGGCTCTGTTGGTGGCCCTGGTCACGCGTGACTATAGCCTGACTTACGTCGCCAACCAGATCAGCAACACCCAGCCGCTGTTCTTCAACATCTCCGCCTTTTGGGGCGGCCAGGCAGGTTCACTGCTCTTTTGGACCCTGGTTCTGGCCGGCTTTTCGGCTGCCGTTACCTTGGCTCAGTGGAAGCGCCAGCCGGTGTTGCGACCCTACGTCACCGCCGTGCTGCTGGCTGTGCTGCTCTTCTTCCTGGCCGTGCTGATCTTCACGGCCAATCCTTTCGCCCGCCTTTGGCTGCTGCCCACGGGCGGCACGACCTCAGCCCTGTTCGCCCCGGCCGGCGCGGTTCCGGCGCAACTAACCGACGGCAGCGGGCTGAACCCGATCCTGCAGAACTACTGGATGGTCATTCATCCGGTGATGCTCTACCTGGGCTGGATCGGCATGGTGGTGCCTTTTGCCTTCGCCGTGGCCGCGCTGGTCACCCGCCAGTTGGGCAACGAGTGGATCCGCATCATCCGCCGCTGGACGCTGGTGCCGTGGATGTTCCTCACCGCAGGCATCCTGATGGGCTCGCAATGGGCTTATGTCGAGCTGGGCTGGGGCGGCTTTTGGGCCTGGGACCCGGTGGAGAACGCCAGCTTGCTGCCCTGGCTGACGGCAACGGCCTTCCTGCACTCGATCATGATCCAGGAGCGGCGCGGCATGCTCAAGGTGTGGAACATGGCGCTGATCTTCCTGACTTTTCAGTTGACCATGGTCGGCACCTTCATCACCCGCAGCGGCATCATCGAGTCGGTGCATTCCTTTGCCCTGTCCAACATTGGGCCGTTTTTCCTGTCGTTCATCGTGCTGTCGCTGTTCGGTTTCCTCTGGCTGCTGGGCTCGCGGCTGCCCGATCTGCGCAGCCCTAACCATCTGGACAGCATGTTGAGCCGCGAGTCGGCCTTCCTGTTCAACAACCTGATCCTGGTGGGCATTGGCATCGCCACCCTCTTTGGCACGCTCTACCCCATCATCTCCGACGCGCTGAGCCAGTTCCTGCCCATTGAGCGCATGTCCTTCGCCGAGCCGTGGTTCAACAAGGTCACCGGGCCGCTGTTCGTTCTATTGATCGGCCTGATGGGCAGCGCGCCGCTGCTGGGCTGGCGTCGCTCCAGCAAAGAGACCCTGATCAAGAACTTCACCTTCCCGCTGCTCTTTGGTCTTGCTGTGGGTATGCTGGGCTTCGTCGTCGGCAACCAGAAGCTTTATCCGACCATCTCCTACGCCGTGGCTGGCTTCGTGGTGGGCGGCATTCTACAGGAGTTCTACCGCGGCGGCAAGGCGCGCCGGGCCAGCAAGGGCGAAATCTGGCCGGTGGCGCTGTTCCAACTGCTGCGCCGCAACCAGCGCCGCTACGGCGGCTACATTGTCCACCTGGGCGTGGTGATGATCATGATCGCCATCATCGGCCACAACGTTTACCAGTCCGAAGGCCAGGCCAACCTGGCCCGCGGCGAGACCATCCAGGTGGAAAACTACGTGCTGACCTTCAATGGCCTGACACAGTCGGCCACTCCATCGTATGATGCGGTGGAGGCTACCTTGCAGGTAACGCGCAACGACCGGCCAGCCGGCACTGTCACGCCAGCCATGCACTTCTATCGCACTTTGGCCGGACGCGACCAGCCCACCAACGAAATTGCCATCCGCATGGGACCGGCTGAAGACCTGTACGTGGTGCTGGCCGGCTGGGAAGGCAATGGACAGACCGCTTCGTTCAAGGTTTACGTCAACCCAATGATGAGCTGGATGTGGATCGGCGGCATCGTCATGATCCTTGGCACGTTAGCTGCGGTCTGGCCGCATCAGAAGGAAACGGAGCGCGTCACCGTGGCAGCGCCGGCTCAACAGAGCGTTCAGCCCGCTTGATCTCCCTGCCGGGCCTGGCGCGGCCAGGCCCGCTTTTCCAGGTTAACGAACACACCCATGACCATCGTCATACTTACAGGAACCCTGCTGCTGCTGGGGATCGCCGTGATCGCCGTCGCGTGGCCGTTGTTGCAGGAGCGGCGCGGCCAATTGGTGACCGAGCTGGCTCATGAGACGCTGGCCGAAAGCGACCCCCTGACAACGCTGCACGAACAGCGCGACGCCATCTATCAAGCCATCAAAGAACTGCGCTTCGATTACCAGGTCGGCAAAGTGTCCGAGGCCGACTACAAGGCTTTCGACACTCACCTGCGCGGGCAGGCTGCGCAGGTGTTGAAACAGATCGATACGCTGGAAAAAGTCGAGGCTGACCCCGCGCTGGACGCCAGCCTGGAGGCCGAGATTGCCGCCCTACGCCAAGTCAACGGCAGCAGGCCAGCGCGGCGGACCCCTGTGGCGGCGCCGGCTGGCAAGGCTGCGCTTAACTTCTGCCCGCAGTGCGGCCACCGCTTGCAGTCAGGCGACCGCTTCTGTGGCAAATGCGGCGCGGCGTTGAGCTAGACCGAAGGGAGACTTACCCGTGGATGTAGCAGCTGATACTGCCGAAGTGTTGAGAGAACTGCAACTCGGTCTACAACGCAAGTTGGGGGACCAACCTGAAGCCTATCTCACCGCAAGCTCATGAACAACCCTCCCAAAAGGAAACTGCTTCTTGAAGATATTCTTCAAGAAGCAGTTTCTTTTTGGTATCCCAGACAGGACTCGAACCTGTGGCCTCTTCCTCCGCAGGGAAGCGCTCTAATCCACTGAGCTACTGGGACATAACCAGGCGGGGAGGGAGGGATTTGAACCCTCGAGGGATATTGCTACCCCTACCCACTTAGCAGGCGGGCGCACTAGACCGTACTATGCGACCTCCCCGTATTCAATTGTTAGTCCGTCAAGGCGGAGGGAGAGGGATTCGAACCCCCGGTGACATCGCTGCCACAGCTGTTTTCAAGACAGCCGCCTTAGACCGCTCGGCCATCCCTCCGGGGTGAATTCCTTTTCCCTCAGGACGACTGTATTCTAGCATAAAGGGGCGCATGAGTCAAAGATTGGTAGATTGGTAAATTGGTAGATTGGTCGAGAAGGTCGCGTGAAAGGAACACACCAATCTACCAATCTACCAATCACCACTCTATCGGATTGCCTCGACGCCTCCCATGTACGGCACGAGCACCTCCGGCACCCGCACGCTGCCATCGGGCTGCTGATAGGTCTCCAACACGGCGATCATGACGCGTGGCAGGGCCAGACCAGAGCCGTTGAGGGTGTAGGCATAGCGCGGTTTAGCGCCCTCCTCAGGCCGGTAACGAATGTTGGCGCGGCGGGCCTGGAAGTCGGTGAACAGCGAGCAGGAGCTGACCTCCAGCCACTCGTCGCAGCCGGGCGCCCACAGCTCGATATCGTACTTGGCCGCGGCCGAGAAGGCCAGGTCGCCGGTACACATCTGCACGACGCGATAGGGCAGGCCCAGGCGGCGGGCGATGTCCTCGGCGTTGTCCACCAGGCTGGCCAGCTCGGCCTCGCCCTGCTCGGGCTCGACAAACTTGACCATCTCCACCTTGTCGAACTGGTGGCCGCGCTTGATGCCGCGCACGTCCTTGCCGGCCGACATCTTCTCGCGACGAAAGCAGGGGGTGTAGGCGACATGATAGATGGGCAGGCTGCCAGCCGGCAGGATCTCGTCGCGGTACAGGTTGGTCACCGGCACCTCGGCTGTGGGGATCAACCACAGGTCATCTTCCGCGTCGCGGTAGAGATTCTCGGCGAACTTAGGCAGGTTGCCGGTGCCGAAGAGCGTCTGGGCGCGCACGATATAGGGCGGGTAGACCTCGCCATAGCCGTGTTCGTTGATGTGGACATCCAGCATCCAGGCGATCAGCGCGCGCTGCAAGCGTGCGCCCAATCCCTTCAACACGTAGAAGCGGCTGCCAGACAGCTTGACGCCGCGCTCGAAGTCGAGGATGCCCAAGGCCTCGCCGATATCCCAATGGGGCAGCGGCTGGAAATCGAAGGCCCGCGGCTGGCCCCAGGTGCGCACGACGACGTTCTCGCTGTCGTCCTTGCCCACCGGCACGCCGGGCAGCGGCAGGTTGGGGATGCGGCTCATGGCGTCGAACAACTCCTCGTCGACGACTTTCAACCGGTCGTCGAAAGCTTTGATCTGGTCGCCGACGCGGGCCATTTCGCGCTTCAGCGCATCAGCCTCAGCCCGCTGGCCGCTGCCCATCAACTGGCCGATGCGCTTGCTCTCGACATTGCGCAGCGCCTTCAACTCTTCCACCTGGGCCAACAGGCGGCGGCGCTCTTCGTCCAGCGCCAGCGCCTTGTCGACCGGGGCGGCGGGGTCTTGCAGCGCGGCCATCTGCTGTTTGACGAACTCCGGATTCTCGCGGATGATCTTGATGTCAAGCATGCTATTTGCCTCCAAAAGATGAGCTGGGACCTGTCACGGCCCCGAATCAAAACGCCCACTCGTCAACCAGGACGAGGGGCGTGCTCGGGGTGCCACCTGGATTCGCCGCAGCCCTCGCGGGCTACAGCCTCGGCAGGTCCGTGGGGACCTCGACCCGCTAACGGGGGTCGGCCGCCGGGCCATACTGGGAACAGCTCGCCGATCTGGCTGCTCCGTTGGGGCGCGGAACTCGGGAGTGCTCTTGGGCTGCGGTCGCTGTTGCCTTGCACCAACCGGCAACTCTCTGAGAGCCAACCGGCAGCTTACTCGTCTCCGTCAACGCGGTGGATATTATGCTAAGGCGAGTATAACACAGGGATGTGTCACCGTCAAACCAGCGCTGGATCGGTCAGGAGACCGGCCAGAGCAGGGCGGGGGCGCAGGTTGGCTCGGTCAGGAGACCGGCCAGCAGAGCCCCTCAGCTCCTCTGAGTTCCTCTCTGCCTCAGTCGAACTCGATCTTGCGATTGCGCATGGCTACGCTTTGAGCCAGACCAATGCCGATCATCAGAGTCAGCAAAGAGCTGCCGCCGTAGCTGATAAAGGGCAGGGTGATGCCGGTCACGGGTAATAAGCCCAGGTTCATGCCAATGCTGACCACCACCTGGAACATGACCATGGCGATCACGCCGGTGACTAACAGACGACCGAACTGATCACGGGCCTGATCGGCGATGGTGATCAACCGCCAGAGCACGATAGTCAGCATGACAATCAGGACCACGGCGCCCACGAAGCCCAACTCCTCGGCGATGACGCTGAAGATAAAATCGGCGTAACGCACACGCAGGAAGTGTAGTTGACTCTGGCTGCCCTCGGCGAAGCCCTTGCCTAGCAGCCCGCCGTTGCCGATGCTGATCAGCGCTTGGGCAATGTTGAAGCTGGCGTCGGGATTGCTGGACGGGTCCAGGAAGATGTCGATGCGCTCCTTCATGTAGCCGCGCAGGTTGGCGTAGATCACCGGCAGGGCCAGCGCCACCGCAGCCACGCTGCCGACGATGTAGCCCCAGGGCAGGTCGGCCACGAACAACATGACGGCGCCGATGACCAGCAACACGATGGCGTTGCCCAGGTCAGGCTGCATGTAGATCAAAACTGCCGGCATGGCCATCAACACGAAGGCTCCCAACACCCACTGCGGCTTGCCCACCCGGTCATGCCGGCTGGCCAGATATTGAGCAAAGACAACAGCAAACAGAACCTTGGTGATCTCGGCCGGCTGAATAAAGATGATACCAGCGTCAAACCAACCAGAGGCGCCGCCGCGTACCTGGCCCACCACCGTCACTGCGCCCAGCATCAACAGAATTATCACATAGGCGGGCCACTGGAAGGTGGTCAGCAAGCGGTAATCAAAGGCGGCTGCCAACAGCAGCAGCAGCAGGCCGATCAAGGCATAGATAAACTGACGCAATGGGTAGTCCTCGTAGGTAGGGACGCCCAGCGTTGCACTGTACACCATGGCAATGCCAAACACCACCAGGCCCAGGGTGGCGCTCAGCAGAACGAAGTCAAAACGCCGCAGGTTGAAACGCATCAGTCCCCCTCTCCACCGATGTCACCGGTCACGGTGAACGGCACGGTATCGGTAAGCAGCGTCTCGATCCCCGGCAGCGCCTCGGTCGCTGTCAAAACATCACCCGGCTCGATCTCCAGCGGCAGAGGCGGGTACTTCATGGCAAAATAGCCGCGCAGGATATCCTGGGCCACAGGCAGGGCAGTAGCGGAGCCTTCACCGCCGTTGTAAACGAAGACAACAACGGCAATTTCGGGGTCTTCGTAGGGCGCAAAGGCAGTAAACCAGGCATGATAGGGCAGCCGGCCGCTGGCTGTGAGCGGGATCTCCGGGTCGTAGAACTCAGCCGTACCGGTCTTGCCGGCTACGGTGATGCCGGGCACCGTGAGCGCCTTGGCCGTGCCGTTGGGATAGTTGACGGCGCCCCACAGCCCCTCGCGCACGATGTCCACCACTTCGGGATCCAGCGGCAAGCCGCGAATCACCTCAGGCTGGAACTGTTCGATCACTCTGCCCTCAGTGTCCACGATTTGATGCACCAACTGTGGGCGGTATAGAATGCCGCCATTGGCAATAGCCGCAGTGGCGTTGAGCATCTGCATCGGCGTGACCAACAGCGCGCCCTGGCCGATTGACATGTTGTAGGTATCGCCCGCCGACCACGTCTCGGCGTAGGTCAGACGCTTCCAGCGCGGGGTGGGCACCAAGCCAGAGTTCTCGCCTGGCAGGTCGATGCCGGTCAACTCTCCGAAACCAAAAACCTTGGTGTAATCCACCAGCTTGTCAATACCCAGCCCCTCGAAGGTCTTGCGATAGCCGCCGGAGATCTGATAGAAAAAGGTGTCACAGGATACAGCCATAGCCTCGCGCACGTTGACGCGATAATGGCCCGTGCCGTAGGTGTGGATCCAGCAATAGAACGGTTGGGCATAGCGCGAGTCATCGGGGAAAAAGCGATTGTCCACGTAGATGATGCCGTCGACGCGACCGTCGAAACTATCGCCCAAGCGGGTGTTCTCATCGATCACCCCTTCCTGCAATGCGCCGCCGGCGGCCACGATTTTGAACACAGAGCCGGGCGGATAGAGCGCGCTGATGGCGTGGTTGAGCAGGGGCAGGTGCTTGTTGTCGATCAGCGCCTGATACTCCCGGGGAGTGATGCCGCGGGCGAACAGGTTGTTGTCGTAGGTAGGCAAACTGACCATACCCAGCACATCGCCGTTTCTGGGATCCATGGCAATAGCCACGCCGACGTTGGCCTTGGACGCATCCAGGCCGCGCTGTAGCGCCTGCTCCATCAACTCTTGCAGCCTGACATCGATGGTCAACACCAGGTTGTTGCCCGGAGCGCTGGGGAATATATCGCCCACTGTGCGCACCTCGCGACCGTTGACATCCACCTCGATGTTGCGCCGGCCGTCGATGCCGCGCAGCGCCTTCTCGAAAGTCAACTCCAATCCGGCCAGGCCCACCTGATCATTAGGTCGGTAGCCTGCTTCCTGGTAGCTGCCGACGTAGGCCTCTGGAATTGGCCCCATGAAGCCGATCAGATGCGAGGTCAGTCCGCCGCTCAGATACTCACGCACCGGGGTAACGCTTAACTCGATGCCGGGCAGGCGATGGCTCTGTTCTGCCACAGCGAAGGCGGTCTGTGAGTTGACGCGACCAGCGATCACCACCGGACGATAGGCGCCGCCCTGCATGGCAGCATTGACCTTTCCTATGACTTGGTCAACGCTCAAACGCTCACGAAATTGTGGCAGGCCCTGTTGGCCGATTTGTCCTGAGCCCGTTTCAGGTGGATCTGCAATGGCCTGTTCGTGTAACGGCAAATTGGCCCCAGACGCTGTGAGGATGATGTCTTCGAGAAGTTCCAGAACGGCGCGCGCCTCATCGTTGTCGCTGGGCAGATTGGCAGGGATGGCCACGATGTCAAAGCTGGGCCTGTTGCGCACCAACAACTCCCCGTTACGATCGTACATCACGCCGCGCTGCCCCCGCACCTCCACCAGCCGAAAACGATTGGCGTCGGCGCGCGCCTGCAGCCCCTGGCCCTGCACAAACTGAATGCGCACCAACTGTCCGATGAAAATAATCCCCGCCAGCAGGATCAATCCTCGCAAAATCATCAATCGCCCTGAAGGCGGCAAAGGTCGAGCTAACACACTATTCACTCCAGTGGCAACCGCTCCTGGCCAGTGACACGATTCACCCAGGACAGCAACGGAAAAACCATCAACATGATCACAGAATTATACACAATCTCAGGCAGCACCAGACGAAGCAACGCATCGGTCAGCGAAAATGTTCCACCGCTCAGCGCAAACAGCGCCATTTGGATGCCGTCCTGCACCACTGTCGCAACGGCAGCTATCACCAAAGCGAACAAGATCGTGGGACGGTAGATGGTCTGCGCTGCAAAACCGGCCAGATAGGCTGCCACCACCAGGCCCAGGGTGTACCCGCCAAACGCGCGGCTGCTGAGCAGGTCCAGCCAGAGGCCGGCGATCAACGCCCAGATCACTGCCGAGCGAGAGCCTCGCAACAGCGCCCAGGCGACAATGATCATCAGGGGAAGGTTGGGGTAAACGCCGCCGACATGCAGGGCAGGCAACAAAGAAACCTGCAGCAGCGCGGCCAAGCCCAGCGCCAGCACCAGCAGGTAAGGCATCATGGCGGGCTTGGCCGACCACCCGAGCCCTGGGAACCTGGCGAGACGCCGAACTGCTCGCTGGGCGGCACAAAGTTTGTCACCACCAACACAGTCTCCAGGGTGCTGAAGTCCACCGTTGTGCGCACCACCGCACGTTGGAACATCTCGACATCGTTCTGTTCCACCTCAACCACCTGCCCCACCGGGATGCCGACGGGGAAGTTTCCGCCTTCGCCGGACGTCACCACGATATCGCCGACCAAAATTGACTGGTCTTGCGGCAGATAGTCCATGATAGGCAACTGGCCTGCACGGCCGCGCAGCACGCCGCGCAGTCGGGTGTTCTGCAGCATGGTGTTGACGTTGCTGCTGCTGTCGATGATCAAGAGCACGCGCGCGGCGTTGCTGTAGACATCGGTCACCCGACCGACCAGGCCGCGCTCCGTGACAACAGGCATGCCTGGTTCGATGCCGTTGTTGCTGCCTATGTCGATCAGAATCGATTGGGCGATGCTGGTAGGCTCGCTGGCCACAATGCGCCCAACCACCTGGCCCCCTTTATAGGTGAAGCTGGGGTTGACATCGCGGAACTGCAAGAGGCTGCGCAGGCGCACATTCTCAGCCTCAACCTCTTTGAGGCGCAGGTTCTCCACCGTCAGCTGAGCGACGAGCTGCTCCAGCTCGCTGTTGCGATCGCGCAGCGCAGCCGCATCGCCCACCACACCGGTGGCGCTGCGCAGCTCATTGCCGGCCTGGCGCAGAAGACGCTGGATGGGCAAGGTCACGAGCGCAGCGATGTCTCGGGGTGCATCGATCGAGCGGGTGTTGAACAGGACAACCGCCGCCGCCAGCAGCACAATGACGATAGGCCACCAGCGGATGCGTCGCCTGGTTCGGGGCCGGTCCAGCATGAGAGAGGGCTAGTGAATGGTGCTGCCGCGCTGCATCGAGGCCAGCACCTTGCGCAGGGTGGGCAGCTCTTCCAGGATCGCCTCGGCGCCTTTGGCCACGCAGGTTAGCGGATCCTCGGCCACTCGCACTTTCATCTTGGTCTCAGAGGTGAGGCGGGTGTCCAGACCACGCAGCAGCGCGCCGCCGCCAGCCAGCACCACACCATCCTGCATCAGGTCAGCGATCAGCTCAGGGGGGGTCTCGTCCACTGCGTCGCGCACCGCTTCAACGATCACGTTGACCGACGGCGCCAGCGCCTCACGCAGCTCAACGCTGGAAACGTCGATAGCCTCAGGCAGGCCCGTGATCAGGTTGCGCCCACGCAGGGTGACAGTCATCTCCTGCTCCAGCGGGTAGGCTGAGCCGGCCAGGATCTTGGCTTCCTCGGCCATGCGCTCGCCAATCAGCAGGTTATACTTTTGGCGCGCGTACTGGATGATGTCCTCGTCCATCTCGTCGCCGGCCACGCGAATCGAGCGGGCCACGACGATGCCGCCCAGCGCGATCACAGCGACTTCCGTCGTGCCGCCGCCGATGTCCACGATCATGCTGCCCTTGGCGTCGGTGACCTTGAGGCCAGCGCCGATGGCTGCGGCCATTGGCTCCTCGACCAGGAAGGCTTCGCGCGCGCCAGCGCTGACTGCGGCATCATGCACTGCGCGCTTCTCGACCTCGGTGACGCCGCTGGGGATGCCCACCACGACACGGGGGCGCGGCACCCGCAACACCATGCGGTCGTGAACCTTGCGGATAAAATAGTGGAGCATCTGCTCCGTGATATCGAAGTCGGAGATCACGCCGTCGCGCAGCGGGCGGATGGCGACAATGTTAGCCGGCGTGCGGCCCACCATCTCCTTGGCCTCAGAGCCGATGGCGAGCACCTTCTTGGTGTTCTTGTCAATGGCCACCACGGAAGGCTCGTCGATCACAATGCCCTTGCCGCGGACGTTTACCAGAGTGTTAGCCGTGCCCAGGTCTACGCCGATGTCCAGCGAAAAGAGGCCGAGCAGCCAGTCGAGCGGTCGAAACACGCTGTTTATATCCTGCCTTTGCTCAAAAGTAAAAAGTCAGGTGAAATCGCCTGACCTGATAGCCTGCAAGTGCTTATCGCAACGCAGCCTGCATTATACCATCACTTCAACAATTGGCGAAAGCCAGCCGCGCCTTGCACAACTACGAACTGCGCCACAAACGCCTCCTCCATCCGCCGCTTCTCCTCCGCCGGCAGGAAGGTCGAGCGCACGGCGTTGAGCGTCAGACGCTGTAAGTCGGCCTCGTCCAGGCCAAAGACCTCAGCCAGCCGCTGGTACTCCTGCGTCAATGTCGTGTTGAACAGGGGCGGGTCGTCGCTGTTGACGGTGACGCACAGGCCCATGCGCAGCAGGTGGATGAACGGGTGCTGCTCGATGCTGCGGTAAACGCCCAGGCAGATGTTGCTGGTGGGGTTGACCTCCAGGGGTATCTGCTTATCATGCAGCCAGGCCAGCAGGTGGGGATCCTCGATGCTGCGCACGCCGTGGCCGATGCGGTCGGCTTGCAGGTCGCGCAGGGCGCTCCAGACGCTGGCCGGGCCGGCGATCTCCCCGGCGTGCGGCGCAGAGCCCAGCCCGGCCGCCTTGACGCGCTGAAACCAGGGCGCAAAGGGCGCAGAGGGCGCGGTGGCCTCGTTGCCCCCCAGCCCCAGGGCCACCACACCCCGGTCGGCCCAGTCCAGCACCAACTGGGTCGTCACCTCGGCCGTTGCGGGCATATCCAGATTGCGGTGGATGTCCAGCACCCAGCGCAGCTCGACGCCGAAATCGCGCCGCGCCCGCCGCCGGCCATCCTCCAGCCCGGCGATGATGTCCTCGGCCGCCAGCCCCTTGTCTTGCAGCAGATGGGTATAGGGCGTGACGGTGGCCTCGCGGTAGCGAATGTTCTGCCGCGCCATGTCCGCGCCCAGCTCGTAGGCCACCAGCGAGAAGTCGTCGGCGCTGCGCAGGCAGCTCTGAATGGCCATGTAGACCTGGACGAAATGCTCGAAGTCGCTGAAGCGATACCAGGCGCGCAGCCCCTCGACGGTGTCGGCTGGCAAGGCCACCCGGTTGCGCTCGGCCAGCCGCAGCAGCGTGGCCGGCTCGATGGCGCCTTCCAGGTGGATGTGCAGTTCGACCTTGGGCATGTGGTGAATGAAGGTTGCGAGGCTCATGGTAGATTGGTAGATTGGTAGATTGGTAGATTGGTAGATTGGTAGATTGGTAGATTGGTGGCCCTGGTGCGCTACCAATCTACCACTTTACCAATCTACCTGTTTCTGAAAGATCGCCTCCACCACCGGCCCCAGCTCCAATATTGTCGGAATCTTGTAGTCAGCCGGGTCGTTGGGGTCGCCGTCGACCAGGACGGTGGTCATGCCAAGCTGCTTGGCGGGGGCCAGGTTGCGGCCGGTGTCCTCGATCAGCACACATTCTTCAGGTCGTGCGTCCAGCAGGCGCAGGCAGTTGGTGTAGGCTTCTAGCTGGGGTTTGGGGATGTAGTTGTTGGCGACCACGTCGACGATGCGGCTGAAGTGGCGGCGGATGCCTAACTGCGCCAGCACCCGCTCGGCATGGGGTCGATCGGCGTTGGTGAAGATGGCTTTCTCGCCCGGCAGGCCAGCCAGCAGAGCGTCCAGCGCCTGGTTGGGGCGCAGCAAATCGGGGGGCAGGTCATGCACGAAGGCCAGGAAGCGCTCGACGTCCAGGTTGTTGTTGAGCAGCAAGCCGCGCATGGAGGTGCCGTATTCCTGGTGATAACGCCGCGCCAGCGCGTCGGCCTCGTCCCAGCTCGCGCCGTATTCCCGGGCGATGTAGCGCCGGATCTGCCGCCCGATCTCCTGCATCACCCCCGCATCGCGCGGATACAGCGTTTCATCCAGATCAAACAAGAGGAAGCGAATGGTCATTGGTTGAAGTCGTGACTGGGTGACAAGGTGACTGGGTGACTGGGTGACTGGGTGACAAGGTGACGAGGTCGGTGATCTGCAACCTGCAACCTGCAACTTGCCACCTGCCACCTGCAACTCAGGACGCCAGCTTGACCATGGCCCGAAAGGCCTTGTACACTGCCAGGTAGTCCTCATGGGCATACTCGACGGTGTAGCCGTCCAGGCGGCGCGTGCCGGGGATCAGGTCGGCATAATCAGCCATCAGGCTGGACTTGAATTGCAAGCGCAGCACCACGGGCGTTGCCAGCTTCAGGGGCAGCACCTCTGTGCTGAGGGCGTTCTCGGCGGCTTGGCGGATCAGGCTTTGCACCTCCTCTGGATGCAGGCAGTTGGCAGCCTGATTGCCCATGGCGCGCTTCACTGTCACCGTTTGCAGCGCCGGGCCCAAGAGCGCAGCAGCCTCAGCCGTTGCGGCCTGGTCACCCGTCACCAGACCCACCGGCACGCCATGAACGCCAGCCAGGGCGGCATTAAGGCCGATCTCGCCCACTGGCCGGCCGTTCAACTCAACGTGATGGACGCTGCGGCTGCTGTAGGTGTGGTCAAGAATGGCATTGAGTGTGCCCGCGCGCGCATGGTAGCCCACCAGGAAGACGACGCCGAAGCTGTCGTCCAGCCCCTCCATCATGCCGTAGGGCTTGGGCGAGCCATAGATCAGGTCGGCCCAGGTGTCAAGCTCATCGATCAGCAGATTGCGCATGTTGCCGTGCGAGTCACTGACGGCGACCTCTGTGGCGCCGGCCGCCCTGGCGCCCAGAATCGCTGCGTTAGCCTCCTGGGTCATCAGCAGCCGGGCCCGCTCGTACTCTGAGTTGCCCGGCGTACACTGCTCTGCGCTGACCACGCCGGAGATGCCTTCCAGATCAATTGAAATGAAAACTTTCATAGTTATCCTTGCCTGGCGAATGATACAGAAACGGTAACTTTCCAGCCGTCTGACACAGTTACCAAAAAGCAACCTTGTCCAACGGGCGCCATCATAGCACAAGCAGGGGCGCTTTGCCAAGCGAACCCACCGCACGCTTGGCGCTGGCTAAAGAAATATGCAGAAGCTTCGGCTGCGCCGGCAACTGGCGCGAAAAGGGGACTGGCCGCGGCCAGTCCCCTGCACCAGCTATACTATCCAGGCAAGGTTAGCTTGCCAGCACATCGATCAGGGCGGGGACGATCTCCTCAGCCTTGCCGACGATGCCATAGTCAGCGTGTTTGAAGATAGGGGCGTCGGGGTTGTGGTTGATGGCCACGATGCAGCGCGCCTTCTCAGTTGCGCCAAAGTGCTGGAAGGTGCCGCGAATGCCGACCGCCACATACAGCGCCGGCGCCACGGTGTGTCCCGTGAGATCGACTACGCGGTCGTCCTCGATCCAGCCCTCGTCGTACGCGCCGCGCGAGCCGGCCACAGCGATAGCCTTGTGCGGCAAGCGCCTGGCCACGGCCGCGGCCAGTTCTTCAATCAACTGCCAGCCGGCCTCGCGCAGGCCGCGTCCGCCGGCGATGATGATGTCAGCCTTCTCCAGCGGGATGTAGTAGGATGGCGCCTCTACCTGGGTCAGCGGCGGCTGCGGCTTCCACTCCAGCTCGACCTGCTCCACGTCGCCGCTGCGCCAGCCATCGTAATCCGGCGTGGGGAAGACGCCCTGCTGCACCGTGGCGATCTGTGGGTTGGTCTTGCACTCCACCACCCGATAGGCAGCGCCGTGATAGATGGGCACAGCCACCACCAGGCTACGCTCCTCGGCGTTGATCGACAGGTCGATGGCGTGAGTCACCAACGCACACCTGAGGCGCTGGGCCAGCCGGGGCGCCATCTTGCGGCCGCCGGCTGCGTCGGCGAAAAGCAAGATCTCCGGCTTGTGTTGATCGAAGAAATTCAGCAGGCTGTGGCCGGTAGGATAGCCTGCGCCCCAGAAAGCGGCGTCAGCGCCATAGGCGATCAGCTCGCGGGCCAGGTCTTCGTTGGCCTCCTCGCCTACCAACAGCACATGGACGTATGCGCCCAGGCTGTCGGCCAGGTTGCGCGCCTTGCCCAGCACCTGCAAGTCGCAGGCTCGCAGGTGCGGCTCCCAGGCGATGGCCACCACCCAGATGTTGCGATAGCCCTCTTCTTCCTCGACGGCGCCGCCGAGCAGTTGTTCCAGAAATGACAGGTCCATAGGGTTTCTCCTGGCCAGCTAGATCACGCGGCGCGCCCTGAGCAGGCCAATCAAGGTCTGGGCAGCCTCCTGGGGCTCACCCTCGACGATGAAGCCCAACTGGCGGGCAGGCGGGACGCGCAGTTGGCGGCCGGTGGTGGGGGCTGGCAGCGTGGCCGGATCGATGCCCAGGGCCAGGCTGCTCCACACCTCCACGTTGCGCACGCGGTAGGCGTTGATGATGTCAGCGCCGTGGGGGTAGCGCGGGTGCGCAGGCGTCTGCAAGACGGTGGCCACGGCCGGCAGTGGATAGCTGCTGTCGTAATACTTCTCATCGGCGTATTGCAAGCCGGTGATATGACCACCTTCCAGGCGCATCTGCACGGCGTTAAGCAATACCGGCCAGTCGCCCAGCTCGATGGCCAGGCGAGCGCCCAGCGTGCCGCTGCCGGTGTCCAACGCCATGTAGCCGGTCATCACCAACTGCACATTGCGCAGTCGTCTGATCGCAGCGGCGATGATCTGAGCCAGGCCCGCTGCGCGCGACTTCACGATATGTGCATCGCTGAGCAGGATGGCGCGGTCGCAGCCCAGGGCCAACGCCTCGCGCAGCACATCCTCCACCTCTGGCTGGCCCAGGGACATAGCGATCACCTCAATGGAAGGATCGACCTCCTTGAAGCGCAGCGCAGCATCCAGCGCCCAGCGGTCGGGCGGGTTCATGATTCTCCTGGCGCCGCGCTCGTCGATGGCCTGCTGGCTGCGACTGACCTTGATGGTCTCTGGGTCCAGGATTTGTTTGATGCAAACGACGATTCGCACTGCATGCCTCCTTGGCTACGGCTCGATAAACACGCCGACTTCCTTGAGCAGGTCGCGGGCGATGATGATGCGCTGGATCTCGTTGGTACCCTCGAAGATCTCGGCGATGCGGGCATCACGAAAGGCTCGCTCCAGCGGATAGTCGCGGCTCAAGCCCAGCACGCCATGGATCTCCATGGCATAGCTGACGGCCTTGCTGGCGATCTCGCTGCCCATCAGCTTGCAGACGTAAGCCTCGCGCGCAAAGGGGCGGTGGTTGTCCACCATCCAAGCCGTGCGATAGACCAGCCCGCGCAGCATCTCAACGTAGGAGTAGAGATCGGCGATCATGAACTGCACCTGCTGCTGGTGAGCCAGCGGCATGCCATACTTTTCAGCCAGCCGCGCGTAGTCGATGATCATCTCCAGCGCCTTCTGCGCGCCGCCCAGCGAGGCCGCGCCCACGGTCACCCGGCCCAGGTCCAGCGTCTTCATGAAGGTCACGAAGCCCAGCCCCTCCTGGCCGATGATGTTGGCGGCCGGCACCTCGACCTCGTCGAAGATCACCTCCGAAGTCGCCGAGGCGCGGATGCCCAGCTTCTTCTCGACAACACCGATCTTGGTGCCCATCTCCTTCTCGACCACAAAGGCGGTCACACCGCCGCGCGCGCCGAGGGCCGGGTCGGTCACGGCCAGCACGGAGAAGAGGTCGGCGAAGGGGCCGTTGCTGATGTAGATCTTGGTGCCGTTGATGACCCAGTTGCCGTTGGAGCGCACGGCACGCGTCTTGATGGCAGCCGCGTCCGATCCGGCGCCCGGCTCGGTCAGGCAGAAGGCGCCGATCTTGGTTCCCTGGGCCAGCGGCGTCAGGTATTTCTCCTTCAGCGCGTGGGAACCGTCGACATAGACCGCCATGGCGGCAATGCCGATGTGTGCGCCCACCACGGTGGCCATAGCGCTGTCTACCCGGCTGATCTCCTCCATCAGGATCACGTAGCCGGTTTCGCCTGCGCCGCTGCCGCCGTATTCCTGGGGGAAGGGGATGCCGAACAGGCCGGCCTTAGCCGCCACCTGGATGGCGTCCATCGGCACCTCAGCCTTCTCGTCGGCCTCCTCCGCCACCGGCGCAAACTCGTTCTCCATCACGTCCCGGATCATCTGACGTAACAGGTCGTACTCTTTGGGTAGTGTCAGGTCCATAAGGTTTACCTTCTTACAGGTTGTTGCGAGAGCGTGTGCAAACCGTAACCCGTAACCCGTAAATCGTAACCAGAGATCGTGTGCGCAGACTCCGGGTTACGTATTACGCATTACGAGTTATGCCGCAAACCCATACGCCGCCAGCACACTCTTGGCGATGGCCGTCTGCTGGGAGCGGTTGGTGCCCTCGATGCCCTCGATGGTACGGCAGTCGCGGAATACGCGGCCGATGGCGTAGTCGAGGATGTAGCCGTAACCGCCGTGGGTCTGGATCATGCGGTTGCCCACCTGATAGGCGACGCGGTTGGCCCACAGCTTGGCGATGGCGGCCGCCTCACGGTCCAGCTTGCCCTGCTCAGCCAGCGAGGCGCAGCGGTAGATCTGGCTGCGCAACGTCTCAACCTCCAGGGCCGAATCGGCAATAAATGCCTGGATGGCGCCCTTGAGTGCAATCTCACTGCCAAACTGCTTACGGTCGATGGCGAACTTCACACCCAGTTCCAAGGCATGGTGCGAACCACCCAAGGCAATGGCAGCCATCGAAAGTCGTGAGAAGTCGGTAACTGCGTCCAGCACTGCCTGTGCGCCGCCCGGCTGGCCCAGCACATCGTCCGCTGACACGGCCACATCGTTGAGGTAGAGGGGGTACATCTGCACGCCGCGCATGCCCAGCGTCTTGTCGCGCATGCCCAGCTTCAACCCAACCGCATCGGCCGGCGCCAGGAAAGCCGTCGGCCCTTCCGGGGCCACGGCAAAGATCACGTACAGTCCAGCGATTGCCGCGTTGGTGACCCACGCTTTGGCGCCGTGCAGGACATAGCCGTCGCCATCGGGCCTGGCTGTGGCCTGCATCGATCCCAGCGCGATGGAGTCTGGCTCGTTCAGCGCCCAAGCGCCGATGGCGCTGCCCTCAGCCAGCGCCGGCAGCCATGTTTCCTTCTGCGCCTCGGCGCCGCAGAGCAGAATGGCCTGGCTGACCAGGCTGTTATGCACATGCAGCACCATGGCCGTGCTCATGTCGGACTTAGCGACCTCTTCTAGCAGCAGGATATAGCTCACCGGGTCCAGTGCTGCGCCGCCATAGTCCTCCGGCGTCAGCGCGCCCAAAAAGCCCTGCATAGCGGCCTTCTTCAACAACGCGGCCGGCACATTCTCGTCCTCAGCCATGTGCTCTGCCCGCGGCTCCACCTCTTTGGCTGCAAAGTCCGCGAACATCTCGCGGAACATAGCTTGCTCTTCGGTGAAGGCATAGTTCATGGGGGCCTCCTTGGGTGGTAGATTGGGAATTGGTAAATTGGTAGATTGGTGCGCAGGCTGCGGACCAATCTACCAATCTACCACCTACCAATCTACCACCTAACTATCCGTAAAATTCGCCCGGCGCTTCTCGATGAAGGCCAGGATGCCCTCGCGGGCGTCGTTGGTCATGGCCAGGCCGGTGATGCCGTCCAGTTCCACGGCCAGACCCTCGGCCAGCGGCAGGTCGGCGCCGGCGTTGATGGCCTCCAGCGCCTTGGCGACGGCCACGCCGCCCTTCTCGGTGATCTTCTTGGCCAGGCCCATAGCTTCTTTGACCACAGCCGTGGCCGGCACGACCTTGTTGACCAGGTTGATGCGGTAGGCTTCCTGGGCGTTGATGATGTCGCCCGTCAAAATCATCTCGGTGGCCTTGGCCCGGCCCACTGCGCGCTGCAAACGCTGCGTGCCGCCCCAGCCGGGCATGATGCCCAGGTTGATCTCGGGCAGGCCGAAGCGGGCCTTGTCGCCAGCGATGCGCATGTGGCAGGCCAGCGCCAGCTCCAGGCCACCGCCCAGCGCCACCGCGTTAACCGCCGCGATCACCGGCTTCTGGCTGGCCTCGATCTTGCTGAACAGCGCCTGGCCGCCCTGCATGTAGGCGCGGATGGCGGCCTCGTCGCCCTCCATGCCCTTGATCTCTTTGATGTCCGCGCCAGCCACAAAGGCGAACTGCCCGGCGCCGGTCAGGACGATAGCTTTGACCTCCGCGTTGTTGGTGGCCTCATCGAAGGCCGCGCCCAACTCCTCCAGCGTGCGGCGGTCGAAAGCGTTGGCCGGCGGATGGTCGATGGCGATCACGGCGATGCGGTCCTGCACGCCGAATTTGATGTTCTGGTACTCTGCCATGGGGATGTCTCCTGTGTTGGTAGATTGGTAGACTGGTAAATTGGTGAGGTGGTAGATTGGTAGATTGGTAAGGTGGTCGGTTGGTCGCGCGACCACCAATTTACCACTTTACCAATCTACCAATTACCAATCTACCATGCCATATGCTCATGAAACCCGCGGCCGCTCTTCTTGCCCAGATGGCCGGCGCGGACTTTGGTCTTCAGCAGCAGCGAGGGACGGAAGCGCTCGCCGCCCCAGGGCTCCTTCAGCATCTCCTCCAGGCCAGCCAGCACCACGTCCAGGCCGATTTCGTCGGCGATGGCCAGCGGGCCGATGCGCTCGCCTTGGTAGGACATGCCCGTGCCAGCGATCATGGCCATGTCGATGTCGGGGATCGACGCCACGTTCTCCTGAGCGATCATGGCCGCCTCGTTGATCATGGGGAAGACCAGGCGCTCCACTGAGAAGGGGCCCTTGGCGATGCCGCTGGCCTGGATCTCGGCGATCATTTCCCTGACGGGCGCATCGGTCAGCTCGCCATAGCCGTAGAAGCCGCCGCCGGTCTTCTCGCCGTAGCGGCCGGCCGCCACCAGGCGCTTGAGGATCTCCGGCGACTCGAAGCGCGGGCCATACTCGCTGGCCATGTAGGCGCCGGCGTGCGCGCTGACGTCGATGCCCATGAAGTCCAGCAGGGTGAAGGGGCCCATGGGCATGCCGAACTCGACCATGGCCTCGTCGATCTCGCTGGCCGTGGCTGCGCCCTCTTGCAGGGCCAACATGGCCTCGCCCAGGTAGGGGGCCAGCAGGCGATTGACCAGGAAGCCGGGGCACTCCTTGACCACCACTGCGATCTTGCGCAGGCTCTCGGTGAACTGCACCGTGTCGTCGATCGTCTCCTGGGTGGTGTCCAGGCCAGGGATGATCTCCACCAGCTTCATGACGTGGGCCGGGCTGAAGAAGTGCATGCCAACGGTGCGCTCCGGCCGGCCGCCCTTGTGGCCCATCTCCGAGATGCTCAGCGCCGAGGTGTTGGAGGCGAAGATAGCCGTCTCCGGCGCCACCTTGCCCAGCTCCTGGAAGACCTTGACCTTGAGATCCATGCGCTCCGGCACGGCCTCGATGATGAAGTCGGCGTCCTCGAAGGAGTCGTAGTCCAGGGTGAACTCGATCAGGTCCATCTTGTCGCGCAGCTCGCCCTGGGTCATCTTGCCCTTATCGACCCGGCTCTGATAAATCTCGCGGATGTGCTCTTCAGCCTTCTTGAGCATGCCCGGGTCCACGTCCTTGACCACCACTGGCAGCCCGCTGAAGCTGATGACCTGCGCGATCTCAGCGCCCATAAACCCGGCGCCGACGACGCCTGCTTTGAATATGTACATAGCTTACCTCTTTTCGTGTTGGATGCGCTGCTGTTCGCCTTCCGTAACTCGTAACTCGTAACCGGAGCTTTCCGCATATGCGAAGTGACAAGACATATGCACAGATTCCGGGTTACGTGTTACGGGTTACGCATTACGCGCTCAGGTTCTCAAGAATCATCGCGCCGCCCTGGCCGCCGCCGACGCACATGGTGACCATGCCGTACTTGTGGCCTTCGCGCTCCATCTCGCCCATCATGGTGATGGACAGCTTGATCACGGTGGCGCCGATGGGATGGCCCAGGGCAATGCCGCCGCCCAGCGGGTTAACCTTCTTCCAGTCCCAGTTGTGGCCCTGGCGCTCCATCTCGATGCCACAGGCAAGCACCTGGGCCGCAAAGGCCTCGTTCAGCTCGATCACGCCGATGTCGTCCAGGCTCAGGCCGGCCTTCTTCAACGCCTTGGGCATGGCAAAGGCCGGGCCGATGCCCATGTAGGCCGGGTCGACGCCCACGAAAGCGTAGCTGACGATGCGGGCTCGCGGTTTCAGGCCCAGCTCAGCTGCGCGGTCGGCAGTGGTGACAATGACCGCAGCCCCGGCGTCGTTCAGCGGGCAGGCGTTGGCCGGGGTGACGGTGCCGCCCTTCTTGAACACGGCCGGGTAGAGGGCCGCCTTGCTGACAGTCAGCGTGGGGTTGACGCCCTCATCCTGTGACACCACCTCGCGCGCCACCTCCTGGCCGCCGACCCGCTTGATGATTTCCACCGGCACGATCTCGTCCTTGAACTTCTCCATGCGCTGGGCCCGGAAGGCCTTCTTGTGGCTGTCGACCGCGTACTTGTCCTGCTGCTCGCGGCTGATCTCGTAGCGCTCGGCCAGGTTTTCGGCCGTCGCCCCCATAACCAGTCCGCACACCGGATCGGTCAACGCCTCCCAGATGCCGTCGATGAACTGGGTGTGGCGCAGCTTTAGGCCCCAGCGAGCCCCGCGCACCAGGTAAGGCGCACTGCTCATGCTCTCGGCGCCGCCGATCAGATACAAATCGCCTTCACCAGAAGCTACAGCGCGATAGCCGCTGATAATCGCCTCCATGCCGCTGGCGCAGTTGCGTTGCACAGAGTAGCCAGGCACATGCTCCGGCACGCCAGCCAAGAGCGCCATCACGTGGCCGATGTTGGCCGCATCTGAGGGGTGTGCGCCAGAGCCGACGACGACGTCGTCGAACAAAGCTGGATCGACGCCAGTGCGGGCGATCAGCTCCTTGAAGGCCAAAACGCCCAGATCCACAGCGCTCTTGTCGCGCAGCGCGCCGCCGTGGTTGCCTGTGGGAGTGCGGACTCCACCAACAATCACAATGTCCTTCATCGACTATGCTCCTTACGTATTGAGTTATGCACAGCCTGCCGGCCGCGCGTTGCGGGTGAGTCAGATGGCCCAGCCAGCCGGCCTGGGCCGGACAACAAAACAGCCTGTCAGGCGCGGCGCATGGTGCGTCCGCCCGCAGGCCGGGGAAGATAGCTGCGTAGGGTATGCAAGTCTTGATCAGCGGTGATCAGTCTGGTCGTCATCATTGGTCTGCAACACTGCATGATGGTGATCTGGCCGCCCAAGGCGTTAGGTGCTGCTGAGTTTATGCCGCACTGCGTCACGACGATTGTACCCGAACTGATTCCATTTGGCAAACCAGCAACCCCACCGTGCTGCGAGTCGGTGGGTTGAGTAGGCCGCCGAATCGAAACCCGCCGGCCCGCAGCAAGACCAATCCACCAATCTACCAATCTACCCTGTTTGTGGTACAATCGCACCATGTCCATCCGTGTCCTCCCCCCCGAAGTTGCCAGCCGCATCGCCGCTGGCGAGGTCGTCGAGCGCCCCGCCTCGGCCGTCAAGGAACTGGTCGAGAACAGCCTGGACGCAGGCGCGGACGAGATCCGCGTCGAGGTGCGCGAGGGCGGCCGCCGGCTGGTACGGGTGGTGGACAACGGAGCCGGTATCCCGGCGGCCGAGGCGGTGCTGGCCTTCGAGCGCCACGCCACCAGCAAGCTGCGCAGCGCCGACGACCTGGAGCACATCGCCACCCTGGGCTTCCGCGGCGAGGCGCTGGCCTCCATTGCTTCGGTGGCGCAGGTCATTTTACTCACCCGCCACAGCGCTGAAGATGTCGGCAGCCAGTTGCGGGTTGAGGGCGGCCACCTGGTCAGCCAGGAGGCCAAAGGCGCGCCGCCCGGCACGGTGGTCACCGTTGAGAACCTGTTCTACAACGTGCCGGCCCGCCTGAAGTTCCTGCGCCAGCCCGCCACCGAGTCGGGCCACATTGCCGACGTGGTGCAGCGCTTCGCCATGGCCTTCCCCGAACGGCGCTTCAGCCTGGTCTCCGACGGCCGGCTGGTCTTCCAGTCCACCGGCAGCGGCCGGCTGCACGACGTGCTGGTCAAGGTGTGGGGGCTGGACGCGGGCCGGCAGTTGGTCGCGGTCGGCGTGGTGGATGGCGCCGCAAGCGAGGCCCAAACCGACCAGGCCGAGTCGATTCGGGTGGCCGGATACGCGGGCCTGCCGACCCTCAGCCGCTCCAACCGCAACCACATCCTCTTCTTCCTCAACCGCCGCGCGATCCAGGACCGCAGCCTGGCCTATGCCGTCACCGAGGCCTACCGCAACCGGCTGATGGTGGGCCGCTACCCGGTGTCCGTGCTGCTGATCGAGCTGGACCCGGCGCTGGTGGACGTCAACGTGCATCCAGCCAAGGCCGAGGTGCGCTTCCGCGAGGAACGGGCCGTCTTCCGCGCCGTGCAGAAGGCCGTCCACGCCACCCTGACCGAGCATGCGCCGATACCCGAAGTGCGCAGCGAAGGGCTGGGTTGGTCCATGCCCGGCTGGGCCGAGCGCCGCGAAGCTCTGTTGGCGGCCGGGCAGCGTTTACAGCCGGCGCTGGCGCTGCCGCAAGAGCAGTCAACAGTCAACAGCAAACAGTGGCCGGCCGCGGCTGCCAGCTCGCCGGAACCGCCGTGGCGCAGCGAGCCAGTGGCCAATTCTATCCAATCAACATCCGACCCAGCGCCAACACAGCCGGACAGCGCCGACTCCACGACCAATTTACCAATTTCCCAATCTACCCCCACCTTCCCCATCCTCCGCGTCGTCGGCCAGATGGGCGCCACCTACATCGTGGCCGAGGGGCCGGAGGGCATGTACCTGGTGGATCAGCACGCGGCGCACGAACGCATCCTCTTCGAGCAGATGCTGGCCCAGCAGGCGGCCGGCGGCGTGGCCCAGCAGGCGCTGCTGGAGCCGCTGGC
>CAZVGR010000031.1:0-5677 GCA_964626845.1 uncultured Anaerolinea sp. | reverse complement strand
TGGCCCAGCAGGCGGCCGGCGGCGTGGCCCAGCAGGCGCTGCTGGAGCCGCTGGCCTTCGAGGCGGGTTCGAGCTACGGCGGATTGCTGGCCGAGTACGGCGAAGCGCTGGCTGCGGCCGGCTTTGGCCTGGAGCCGTTCGGCGGCGACGCCTGGCTGGTGCGGGCCGTGCCGGCCGTCTACAGCCGCGTCGATCCGCGCCGCGCGCTGGAGGAGACGCTGGAGGGCATCGCCGACGGCCGCGACCTGGTGGGCGAGAGCAAGGAGGCCGCGCTGGTGGCCGTGATCTGCAAGCGGGCCGCCATCAAGGGCGGGCAGGTGTTGTCCCTGGACGAGATGCGCCAGCTCGTGCGCCAGCTCGAAGCCTGCCAGAGCCCGGGGTCGTGCCCTCACGGCCGGCCGACGATGTTGGTGTTGAGTAGGATGCAACTTGAGAAAGAGTTTGGACGCAGAGGGTGAGGGTACTGGAATGACACTGACTGCCAATAACGTTCGAGATAGCTTTATCGGATATGTCCAAACGGATGACCTGTCGCCCTTGTTTATCCGCGGCGATGCTCAGGCCGTGCTCAGCCAATTGCCAGACGCCAGCGTCGACTTCTGCATGACCAGCCCGCCGTACTGGGGCAAGCGACAGTACGACCAGGATGGCATCGGCCTGGAGGCGACCCCTGGCGAGTATGTGGACAACCTGCTGGCGGTTTTTGCGCAGGTCAAGCGGGTGCTCAAGATGTCAGGTTCCTTCTGGCTGAATCTCGGCGACACATACCACAACAAGACGCTGCTGGGTATGCCCTGGCGCGTTGCCCTGGCCCTGGTGGATCAACAGGGATGGATCCTGCGCAACAGCGTGGTGTGGCACAAAGTCAAAGGAGGCCTCGACAACACCGGGGACCGTCTGCGCAACATGCATGAGGAAGTCTTCCATTTTGTCAAGACCTCAAATGGATATTACTATGACCTCGATGCAATCCGGTCCAACCCGCGCAAGACCAAGGTTGTCAACGGCGCAGTCGTTTCGGCCACCGGCGTGACGGGCGTGCGCTACAAGCGCCAGATTGAGCTGTCGACTGCGCTCACCGCCAGCGAGAAGTCGGCGGCAATGCAGGCTCTGGACGAAGCACTGGAACACGTACGCTGTGGCGATCTATCCGATTTCCGCCTGATCATTCGCGGGCAGCAGCGAGCAACGCACTCGGACTCCGAGAGCGTTTCGGGCAGGGCGAGGGAGTTGAACGAGAAGGGCTTTTACATTCTCAAGTATCATCCCAAAGGCAGCAAGCCGGGCGATGTGTGGGACATCCTACCGGAAGACACCCAGAAACGCGGCAACCACTTCGCTCCCTACCCTGAGGACTTATGCAAGATACCCTTGCTGGCTACATGTCCACCCGATGGCCTGGTGCTGGACCCATTCTGCGGCACCGGTACGACCATGCTGGCGGCACGCAAGCTGTGGCGCAAGTCGGTGGGCATCGATATCTCGCCTAATTATCTGGAGATAGCCGAAGAAAGGTGCAGGATGCTGCTATGAACAACTTGCTGGAGCTTTATGGTGTCCCAACGGGGTCATTGGGGCCAGGCGATTGGCGTGAGCTGGTAGACCAACAACAATGTCCCTATTTGGGACGCACGTGCCTCAAGACGCGCAAGAGCGACCCAGAAGCCAGTATTGGCACATGTTCAGTGTTGTATGGACGCAGCCAGAAGAAGATAGTCATCTGCCCGCATCGCTTCCTGGAGAGGCGACAGGTGTTCGTCGATTGCATCCACCTGCTGACACTACATGAACCAGGCAACGAGTTGCACATCTGCCAGGAGGTTGCGATTCCAGGTGGCTCGGTGGACTACTTCCTGGTATCAGCGCGCAACAGCAAGGTACGCGATTTTGTCGGCATTGAGCTGCAATCGCTCGACACAACCGGCACCGTATGGCCCCATCGGCAACGATTCCTGGCAGAGCACGGACTGTTGAACGCCGAGGCGAAGCTTCCAGCTAGTAAGCCCTTTGGCATGAACTGGAAGATGACCGCTAAGACAACGCTGATCCAGTTGCATCACAAAGTTGAGACCTTCGAACACATCAACAAGCACCTGGTGCTGGTCATCCAGAATCATTTCTTGGACTACATGCGCCGAGCGTTTCGCTTCAGCAAGCTCGCTGATGCCCGCCTTGGCGACTCAGCGCAGTTTCACGCTTACCAACTTGCAGGCGAAGCCGATGGAAATCTCCGTTTACAACTGATCTCCAGGCTAAGCACCGACTCCGATGGCATCGCCGAGAGCTTGGGATTGAAAGCCAGCCAGCGGGTAGAACTGGATGAAATCGTAAGGTCTTTGGAAGCCAGGATTTCTGAGAAGACGTTGCTATCGTTCGATGTTCGTGAGTAGAGGCCTGCCAAGGTTAAGTGACTTGGACGATAATAGCATTCTGGAGGTGCTAGACTGATGACCAACAAGAATAAGAATGCTGCGAGACCTGTCGGCAGGCTAAGGATTTGGATGGCCGTCTACTGGCCACTCGCGTTAATGCTTGGGGCACTCATTTCGGTTGGATTTTGGTTTTCTTGGTTTCTGTTCGTTGCAAGATCACACCTCATTGTTCTCGGGCTCTGGATTCTTATACCGGCTGTGATTTGGATAGCTTTGTGGTCTTTGTTGCCAAGCATGATAAAGAGCGAGGGCGGCGGAACATGGGGATGCGTGGTCCTAATAATGGTGCTAGCGGGAATTCTGGTCGCGGGCCTGGCGGTCTACCTGATTGTCGCTAGACCTGTCAATGTCGGCTTGGCACAAGGACTCCTTAGAAGCGACTACACACCGGTGGAACTCTTTTCAACCGTTGAAATCGAGCCGAACAGGTTTCAGAGGGGCGAGCCAGGTATGGTCACAATAATTCTCATGAATTCGAGCGACCAACCAATCGAACTCGGCGACATCCTACTCAGACTGCCTACCGACTGGTCGAAAGGCTTTGTCGCAGACTATTCGCAGTCGACAGTACCGTCAACGATAACAACTCCCTCACAGGTGCTGGGAGTTGTTGGATTGCCGGGAGAACTCAGATATGAGGGCAGAGTCCTTGCACCAGGTGAAAAGTACACGATAAGTCTGCGAGTTATTGCAAATGAGCCTGGAGAATATGGCGGTCTGCGCCTTCAAATGGGTACCAAAATTGGGGATTGGATTCTTGCGAAAGTTGACCGTTCTGTAGAACCACCCATAACAGTTTTTCCTTAAGGCATGGTCAGCATCTCTCAAAACTGTAGTTTGGCCTGAACCTGAATAGGACGAAGCCATGACTGTCAATGCCACAAAGCCGGACCGCTGGAAATCGGATATTGCCCGGTCGGTAGAATTCTACAACGACTGGATCCTCCACCGCGCGCCGCACACATTTGACGGCAATCCTGTCGAGACGCGCAGAGTGCATCAGGCTCAGGTCCACTGGTATCTGGGCCTGATACATAGTTGGCTGGCGGATCACGGTTATGATCATCTAGATGGTAGCAGGTTCACCAGCTTGCCTGATGTTCCCGCTGGTACATTCGCCACTGGCGTCAAGGCATCTATACAACTAAGCTGCGGGTCCCATCGAGACTGGATGCAGGCAGGCGTCGTCGTCAAACCAAAGCAGCCTGCATCGGATAGTCCACCAATCATTGTACTTACCGCTCTGTTTGCTTCGTTTGGAGAATCCTTTCGTCGCCGCAAGACAGACGTGAACAGGATTTCCAAGTTCCGACTTGCCTATGGTGAAGGGGTTCCGATTGTTCTTGCGCTTTGGGGGTATATTGATGCAGGTTACCTGGGCTGCCAGGCTGCCGAGGGCATCGACTGGATCTGGGCTCATCGACTGAGCGATTTCACGGAGTATGGACTCTGAGCATGGACCTACGCACAATTCTCGACCGCATTGACGCTCTCAAAGCCGAGATCGACTCCCTGCGTCCCATCGACCCGGAGCAGGAGGCGCGCGTTATGCAGATGTTGCACATCGACTGGAACTACCACTCCAACGCGTATCGAAGGCAACGCGCTGACGCTGCGCTAGCAATTGGCAAGTTACCACGTCTGACTACAATAGGGTTATCTACGCACTGCACTTGTTCAATCTATCCCCCCCAAAGGAGTACCTCCCGTGACCGCAGCAACCAAACCCCGACGGGCGCAAGAAGGCCCAAACTGGCGGCAGATCGTCGCCCGCTACCAGAAGTCCGACGAGCGCCGCGCTGTCGGGCAGATCTTCACCTCGGTCGTGCCCCTCCTGGCCATGATGGTCGTCATGTACTTCAGCCTCCAGGTGTCCTACTGGCTGACCCTGCTGCTGGCCATCCCCACGGCCGGCTTCATGGTGCGCACCTTTATCGTCTTCCACGACTGCGGCCACGGCTCTTTCTTCGCCAATCGCAAGGCCAACGATGTCGTGGGCTTCATCACCGGCGTGCTGACCTTCACCCCCTACTTCCGCTGGCGCCACGCCCACGCCGTTCACCACGCCACGGCCGGCGACCTGGACCGCCGCGAGATGGGCGACATCTGGACGCTGACCGTGGACGAGTACCTGGACGCGCCGCGCTGGAAGCAGATCGCCTACCGCCTTTACCGCAATCCACTGATCATCTTCACGGTCGGCGCCTGGCTGAGCTTCCTGGTCTTGCAGCGTTTTCCCAACCCCAAGGATGGCAAGCGCGAGCGCAACAGCATCCTCTGGACCGACCTGGCGCTGCTGCTGATCTTCGTTGCTGCCGCTTTGACCATCGGTCTGGGCGACTTCCTGCTTATCCTGTTGCCGGTGTTCTTCATCGGCACCTCGGTGGGCGTCTGGCTGTTCTACGTCCAGCACCAGTTCGAGGGCGTCTACTGGGAGCGGCATCAGAACTGGAGCTACGTGGACGCGGCGCTCAAGGGCAGTTCCTTCTACCAGCTTCCCAAGGTCTTGCAGTGGTTCTCGGGCAACATCGGCTTCCATCACATCCACCACCTCAGCCCGCGCATCCCCAACTACTACCTGGAGCAAGCCTACAACGAGAACGAGCTGTTCCACGTCAAGCCGATCACGCTGCGCTCCAGCATGCAGTCGCTGAAGTTCCGCCTCTACGACGAAGAGAACCACCGCCTGGTGGGCTTCGCCTACGTCAAGGAGGCGCGCAAGCTGCGCGCGGCCAAGGCAACGACGGCCCAACCGGCCTCCTGACAAGAACGATCTCCTCGAAATGCTGATCTTGAGGGCGTTTCGCCGGGTTGGCGAGACGCCCTCAGGATCGGGGCGCCTGGCTTCCATGACTACCAACATCCACTTCGACTTCATCGCCTCAATCTATGACCGTGTCATCGGCCCGCCCGATCCCGGTCGCCTGCAGGCTGTGCTCGACCTGCCCACGGCTGGCTGGCTGCTGGACGCCGGCGGCGGCACGGGCCGGGTGGCATCGCACCTGCGGCCGCTGGTCGGCCGGCTGGTGATCAGCGACCTATCGGCGCCGATGCTGGCCCAAGCGCAGGAAAAGGGCATCGCCTGCCCGGTGCAGACCCACGTCGAGCGGCTGCCCTTCCCCGACGGCCACTTCGACCGCGTGCTGGCTGTGGACGCGCTGCACCATTTCGCCGACGCGCGGCTGGCTGTAGCTGAGCTAGCGCGGGTGCTCAGGCCCGGCGGCCGGCTGGTGATCGAAGAGCCG
>CAZVGR010000030.1:36919-52229 GCA_964626845.1 uncultured Anaerolinea sp. | reverse complement strand
ATAGCCGCTTCCGCAGCAAAAACCCGGTTTCTCTAAGCCCAGCCTGAGCAATAACTCGCACCGTTGCTGTTCAGGCGCTGGGCGCCGGCGGCTGGATGGGGGTTATAAAGCCGCGTCCACGATCGACTGCGCTTCGGATTGGATGCGCTCCAGATGCTCCTGGCTGACGAAGCTCTCGGCGTAGATCTTGTAGACGTCTTCCGTGCCGGAGGGGCGGGCCGCAAACCAGCCGTTGGCGGTAACGACTTTCAGCCCGCCGATGGCTGCTCCGTTGTAGGGCGCCTGGGTCAGCTTGTGGGTGATCAGGTCGCCAGCCAGCGTGCTGGCCTGCACCTGGTCAGGCGACAGATTGGCGAGGATTGCCTTGCCGGCCGGGGTGACGGGCGCGTCCTTGCGGGCATACCAGGCCTGGCCAAACCGATCCTCCAGCTCGCGATAGTGCTCGCCCGGATCACGGCCCGTCACCGCCAGAATCTCTGCTGCCACCAGGTCGAGGATGAAGCCATCCTTGTCGGTGGTCCAGGTCGTGCCGTCGCGGCGCAGGAAGGACGCGCCCGCGCTCTCCTCGCCGCCGAAGCCGAAGGATCCGTCCAGCAGCCCGTCCACGAACCACTTGAAGCCCACGGGCACTTCGCACAAGGTGCGGCCCAGGTGCGCGGCCACGCGGTCGATCATCGAGCTGGAGACCAGCGTCTTGCCGATGGCCACGTCGGCGCCCCAGCCTGGCCGATTCTGGAACAGGTACCAAATCGCAGTGGCCAGGAAGTGGTTGGGGTTCATCAGCCCCATGCTGCGGGTGACGATGCCGTGGCGGTCGTAGTCGGTGTCGTTGCCGAAGGCGATGTCGAACTGGTCCTTGAGCTGCACCAGGCTGGCCATGGCGTAGGGCGAGGAGCAGTCCATGCGAATCTTGCCGTCGTGGTCCAGGGTCATGAAGGCGAAGGTGGGATCGATTCGGGGGTTGACCACGTGCAGGTTGAGGCCGTAAGTCTCGGCAATCGGCTGCCAAAAAGCCACGCCAGCCCCGCCCATGGGATCGACGCCGATCTTCAGCCTCGCGGCGGCAATGGCCGGCATGTCGATGACCGAGCCCAGATCCGCCACGTAGGGAGCGATGTAGTCGTATTCATGGGTCGTCGGGGCCTTGATGGCCTTCTCGAAGGGCATGCGCTTGACATCCTTCAGGCCGGCGGCCAGGATGGCATTGGCGCGGTCCTGGATCACTTTGGTCGTGCCGGTATCAGCCGGTCCGCCCGAGGGCGGGTTATACTTGAAACCGCCATCGCCCGGTGGGTTATGAGATGGGGTGATGACCACGCCGTCGGCCAGGCCGCTGCTGCGCCCGTGGTTGTAGGTCAGGATGGCGTGAGAGATGACCGGGGTCGGGGTATAGCCCAACCCTTGCTGGATCACCACATCCACGCCGTTGGCCGCCAGCACCTCAACCGCGCTAGCCAGGGCCGGCTCAGACAGCGCGTGGGTGTCCATGCCGATGTACAGCGGGCCGGTGATGCCCTGCGACTGGCGCAATTCGCAGATAGCCTGGCTGATAGCCAGGATGTGCGCCTCGTTAAAGCTGTTGCTGAGCGATGAGCCGCGATGCCCGGAAGTGCCAAAGGCCACGCGCTGGGCAGGATCGTCTACATCCGGTTGGTGGGTGTAGTAGGCTGAGATCAGCCGCGGAATATTGATCAATGACTCGTAGGGCGCTTTCTGGCCCGCCAAGGGGTGAGTGCTCATGGTGCCTCCTGTACAAATCGTCGGCAGATCGATCGCTGAATACGTTTGACCATTCTACACCAAGTTGGCTGGAATTCCCACCGCGCGCAGCAAGCAGTGTAACCACGGCTGAACCAACAAGGCCCTGAGAGCTCACGCGCTCTCAGGGCCTTGGACATGGCTGGTATACCGGCGCAACAGCGCCGCCGTTCAACTGTGCGGCGGAAAAGTCAATACCCGCTCCGGCCGGATCTTGAAGATGATGCGCTCCTCTGTGCCGCGCGCCTCGGCCGGCGCAAAGTCGCCGTAGTACTGGTCCACCCCGGCGTAGAGCCTGGCGTGAGCGTTGATGTTGGCGTAGTCCGCGTCTGGCACGATCTCCTCCACCACGCCGCGCACGTCGATCCAGCGGAACGGGTTGGTGGGATCGACCACCGTCAAGGCCACGCGCGGGTCGCGGCGCACGTTGCTGGGCTTGCGCCGGCCGTCGGCCGTGTTGACCAGCACATGCTGGCCGTTCCAGGAACACCAGACCACGGTGTTCTCCGGCGCGCCCTTGGGATTGAGGGTCGTCAGGGTGGCGACATAAGGCCCTGTGATCAGGTCCAGATGGGAGTCAGCAATAGCTTGGGACATCGTCGGTAAGCTCCTTTTGGTTTTGAGAAAGTTACAACTCAGGCGCCGGGCACTTGCAGCCCAGGCGCAGATGCAAGTGCCCGGCGCCTCCTATGGTTGCTTGATATCCTGCCACACTGACAGCACAATAGCTGTAGGACGTATTACCAGCCAGCTCGGCCGCGTGCCTTACAACCGAGCCAGATCGACGTCCAGGTAGCGGTCGACCAAACGATGGCGCCAGACCAGACGCAGCGCGCCCATCCAGATCAGCACCACTCCGGCAATGATCGCCTGATCGACGCCGCTGCGCAGCGGCTGCAGGCCAAAGAAGCTGTTCAGCAGCGGCACGTAGGGGCTGATCAACAGCACGATGAACAGCCCAATGGCCAGCAGCGTCGGCCGCCAGTCGCCTGACAGCGCGTCGCCGCCCACCCAGAACGCGCTGGGCGGCTGCACGAAGATCACCAGCAGCAGGCCGGTGGCAATGGTGGCATAGGTCAAAGCCAGTTGCGTGTAAGGCCAGTCGCCCGTCATCTCGATGAAGATCAGGTAGACCAGGAAGAGAAAGATGCCCGTGATGGCCGATGCCGGCAGCACGAAGTTGACCAATTGGCGCACCGTGCCGCCCGGCGGCACCGGGCCCGGCTTGGCCCACAGCGCAAAGGCGAAGGCCGGCACAGTCAGCACAAAGATCGAGATCACCGAGTTCTGCGCCGGCGTGTAGGGGAAGCCGATGGCCAGCATAGAGATGGTGGCGATCAGGAAGGCCAGGGCAAAGCTGCGGGTCAGGTAGAGGCGCAGCACGTCGCCCATGCTGTTCATGATGCGCTGGCCCTCCAGCAGCGCCTCGGGCAGCGCGGCAAAGGAGTCGCCCAGCAGCACGATGTCGGCCACGCTGCGGGTGGCCTGCGCGCCGCTCTCCATGGCGATGCTCAGCTTAGCCTGCTTCAGCGCCAGCACGTCGTTGACCCCATCGCCGGTCATGGCCACATAGCGTCCCTGGTCGCGTAAGGCCTGCACCAGGCGCTGCTTCTGCTCCGGCGTGATGCGGCCGAAGATGGTGTAGCGCGCCGCGGACTGAGCAAAGGCCACGTCGTCCATGGCTTCCAACTCCGGGCCGGAGATGATCTCGACAGCCTCGCCTTGTTCGCCCATGCCAGCCTGACGGGCCAGAGCCAGCACCGTGGTCGGATTATCCCCGGAGATGATCTTGATCTCCACGCCGGCCTCGCGGAAGCCGTCCAGGGTCGAACGCGCGTCCGGTCGCAGCTCGTCGCTGAAAGAGAGCAGGGCCAGCGGCTGTAAGGCAGAAGGCAGCCGGGGCTGGCCGTCGATCTGAAGCGGGACAAGCTGCGGCTGGTAAGCAAACAACAGCACACGCTGGCCCATGCCTGCCAGCGCAGCGGCAGAAGATTGCCAGTCCACAGGGCCGGCGATCAGGTTGCCTTGCAGCATTTCTGGCGCGCCCAGCACATAGGCCCCCGGCAAATCAGGCCCGCCGAAGGTCAGCGCGCTCCACTTGCGGGCCGAGGAAAAAGGAACTTCCTCGACGAACGGCCGGGCTTCGCCCGGCGTTGCCTCGGCTACAGCGTCGCTGGTGCGGTTGCTGGCGGTAACGCTGCGAGCATAGCGGCCCAGCACGCGCCGCACCGTGTCCTCGTCCAGCGTGCCCAACGGCTGCACGGCGTCAAGCTGAATCGAGTTGGATGTCAACGTGCCGGTCTTATCCAGGCAGAGCACATTCACATGGCTGAGCGACTCGACGGCGTTGGCTCGTTGCACCAGGGCGCCCTTGTCGGCGATGCGCACAGCGCCCAGCGCATACGTGACGACGATCATCAAGAAGAGACTGCTGGGGGCCAGGCCGAAAGTGACCGATGCCGCCTGCACGCTGTGCAGCAGGTCCATGTCGCGGTTGATGATCTGATTGATGGCGATCATGGCGCCAAAAAAGGCCACCACCAACAGCAACACCCGCACCACCAGGTTGACCTCCTTTTGCAAGGGGGTCTGCTCGCGCTTGAACTGGCGGGCGCGCTGCACCAGTTGGTTGGCGAAGCTGGCGTCGCCGATCTTCTGCGCCTGGTAGACCAGCCTGCCATTCAAGACATAGCTGCCGGAGAGCACCTGGTCGGCTTCTCGCTTGGGGACCGGGTCAGCCTCACCGGTCAGCAACGCCTCGTCGAAGTCGGCCGCGCCCTGCACCACCGGGCCATCGACGATCGCCTGGTCGCCGGGGCCGAGCACCACCAGGTCGTCCTGCACCACCGCGGCGGGGTCGATCTGCTGTTCCTGGCCGGCGCGGATCACCGTGGCCTTGGGCCGGGTGAGCAGCGCAATCTTGTCCAGCTTGCGTTTGGCGCGCACTTCCTGCACCGTGCCGACGATGGCGTTGAGAAAGGCAATGGCCGCAGTGAAGAAGGCATCGCGCGGGCTGCCCAGCAGCAGCAGGATCAAGCCCAGGGTGAAGAGCACCAGGTTGAAGAAGGTGAGAAGGTTGTCCTTAGCGATCTGCGCGTAGGATCGGCCAGCCTTGGCCCTGGCCACGTTGACCAGGCCCTGGGCCGTGCGCTGCGCGACCTCGGCTTCGCTGAGGCCGGCAAGGGGATTTGGGGCGGTTTGCGGCAAGATAAGGGTCTCTCAACAAGCCCGCATCTTGAAAGATGTGGCTAGACCGGAACGTCGCATCAGGACAGCCCCACAGTTCAGTGTGGGGACTCGCCCAGTCGCTTACGCCTCTAGGGTCGAGATGTCGCCAGCGTCCTTGCCCATGGCCCGTGCCTTGAGCACCCGGCGCATGATCTTGCCGGAGCGGGTCTTGGGCAGCAGGTCCACGAACTCGATCTTGCTGGGCATGGCGATGGGGCCGGTCTCGTGGCGCACGTGATCCTTCAGCTCGTCCACCAGCCGGTCGCTGCCCTCGAAGCCGCTGCGCAGAATGCAGTAGGCCCAGATCACGTTGCCGCGCACCTCGTCGGGCATGCCGATCACCGCGGCCTCGGCCACGGCCGGATGGCTGACCAGCGCGCTCTCCACCTCGGCCGTGCCCAGGCGGTAGCCGCTGACCTTGATCACGTCGTCGATGCGGCCGATGATCCAGTAGTAGCCGTCGTCGTCCTTGCGCGCCGAGTCGCCGGTCAGATAGTAGCCCTGCTCGGCGAAGCGTTCCCAGTACTGGCTGACGTAGCGGGCCGGGTCGCCGTAGACCGTGCGCGCCATGCCGGGCCAGGGGCGCTTGATCACCAGGTAGCCGTCCTCGTTGGGCGCCACCGGATGGCCGTCCTCGTCCACGATGTCGGCCTCGACGCCGGGGAAGGGACGGGTGCCGGAGCCGGGCTTGAGCGGCGTCACCGGCAGCGGCGTGATCATGAAGCCGCCGGTCTCGGTCTGCCACCAGGTGTCGATGATGGGGCACTTGCCCTTGCCGATGACGTTGTGGTACCAGCGCCAGGCTTCGGGGTTGATCGGCTCGCCCACGCTGCCCAGGATGCGCAGGCTGCTCAGGTCATGCCGCGCCGGCCAGGCGTCGCCGAAGCGCATCAGGCCGCGGATGGCCGTGGGCGCGGTGTAGAGAATGGTGATGCCGTAGTGCTCGATCATCTTCCACCAGCGGTTGGGATAGGGGTGGTTCGGCGCGCCCTCGTACATGAAGCTGGTGGCGCCCAGGATCAGCGGCGCGTAGACGATGTAGCTATGGCCGGTGATCCAGCCCGGATCGGCCGCGCACCACCAGCGGTCCTCCTCCTTCAGGTCGAAGGCCCAGGAGAGGGTGGTGCTGATATGTACCGAGTAGCCGCCGTGGGTGTGCAGCAGCCCTTTGGGCTTGCCCGTGGTGCCAGAGGTGTAGAGGATGAAGAGCGGGTCTTCGGCGTCCATCACCTCGGTGGGGCTGTGGTTGGCGGCGATGGGCAGGGCCATCAGGTCGTGGTACCAGTAGTCGCGGCCGGCCTCCATGTACACTTCCTGGCCGGTGCGCCTGACCACGATGACGTGCTCCACCACCGGCGAGCGGTGGATCGCTTCGTCGGCCATCTTCTTCAGGTCGACGGTCTTGCCGCGCAGCCAGGCGCCGTCGGCCGTGATCAGCACGCGGCTCTGCGCGTCCTCGATGCGGTCGGCCAGGGCCTGCTCGCTGAAGCCGCCGTAGACCACCGAATGCACTGCGCCGACCTTGGCGCAGGCCAGCATGGCGATGGGCAGCTCGGGGATGCGCCCCATGTAGATCGTCACCCGGTCGCCCTTGCGCACGCCCATGCTGCGCAGCACGTTGGCGAACTTGTTGACCTCCCGGTGCAGCCCCAGGTAGCTGAGCGTGACCTTGTCGCCCGGCTCGCCCTCCCAGATCAGCGCCAGCTTGTTCTTGCGCCAGGTCTTGACGTGGCGGTCCAGCGCGTTGAGGACGATGTTGGTCTGCCCGCCCGTGAACCATTTGTAGAAGGGCGGGTTAGAGTCGTCCAGCACCTGGTCCCAGGGCCGGTACCACTCCAGATGGCTGGCTCGCTCGGCCCAGAAGCCCTGCGGGTCGTGCAGGGCGCGGGCGTAGATGGCGTCGTAGTCCTTGATGTGGGCGTGAGCGACGACTTCGGGCGATGGGACATAGACCTCGTGTTCCGAGGCGACGATATCGGCGGTGCGATCCATGGCTGTGCTCCTCCTGCGGCGGGTGTGGTTCAAAGTCGGCGCAATTTTAGCACGGGCCGGGAACACGTGTCAAACTGTCTCAATATCCAAGTTGTGCAATCTGGGCTTCCCCCATGCCAAAGTGATGGGCGATCTCATGCACCACTGTTTTGCGCACTTGCTCGGCGATAGCCTCAGGCGTAGTAAAGTAGCGGGTTAGCGGGCCGCGGAAGATGGTGATGCGGTCGGGGGGCACCATGCCATAGTGGCTGGAGCGGCGCGTTAAGGGCACGCCCTGATACAGACCGAACAGAGTCGACCCTGGCGGCACGCGCGATGAGTCCAGTTGGCTGCGCGAGGGCCACTCTTGGACCGTGATAGCCACGTTGTCCATACGGTTCAGGATTTCCGGCGGCAGCGTCGCCAGGGCGTCGGCTACCAATTGCTCAAACTCATCTCGACTGACCATACTTACTGTCCATTCGCGTAACTATCCAGCTATAGGCGCCGGGCACTTGAGTCTGCGCCTGCAACGATCTCTGCCGAGCCTGTTCAAGCTATGCAGGGGCTGCAAGTGCCCGGAGTAACCCGCAGCCTTTGACAGAGACGCCAACACCAGTCTGGTTTTTACCCCAAGGTTATACAGGCAAGGCATCGGCCTGCAGGCTGGCCAGCAACAGCTCGAACTCCTCGCGGCAGTCGCCGCAGCGGTCCAGATGATCCTGCACCAGCGGCAGCGCCTCGGCTGCACTCTTGCCGGCCAGGTGCAGCTCCGCGAAACGGTCCAGTTGGTCGAAACACTCGTCGCAGCCGATCTCGTCGGGCCGGGTGCCGGCCACCATGCGCACCATGCTGGCGACCTGGTCAGACGACATGGGAGCCATGGCCGGGCCGGGCGCAGTCTTCTTGAATTTGGTCAATAGTTGTCGCAACATCGTTGGCCTGCCTAATTCCCGGCAAACATCGCCAGCACATCGTCTGGCATCAGTCCTTCGCGCAGCATACGCTTCTGTAAACGCTGGCGCGCATCGTGCAGCAGCTTGTAGAGCGCGTTGCGGTTGGTGCCCATGCGCTCGGCCACCTCCTGCAACGGCATACCGCCCTGCATCACGGCCATCATCGCTTGACGCTGTTTATCGGTCAGCTCCTCGGCGATCATGCGCTGGATCTTCTCCATCATCAGGGTGCGCTGGGCGATCTGGCCCGGATCGGGCCCCTGGTCGGTCAGCACCGCCGGGGTGAAGTCAGAATCCTCGTGTTCGGCCATCAGGTCTTGCAGCGAAACATCGCGCCAGCGGCGCCGGCGCAGCTCGCTCAAGGCCACACGGGCCGCCACCTTCTGGGCCCAGGTGGTGAAACGGGCCTCGCCGCGGAAGGATGCCAGCTCGCGCAGCACCTTGACCAACGCATCCTGGACGAAATCCTCCAGGTCGGCCTCGGTCACCCGGTAGCTGGCCATGCCGTAGCGCAGCCCGCGCAGCAAGATGAGGCGCAGATCGGCGATGGCGGCATCGGCCTGCGCGCCTTGCAGGGATGCGATCCACTCCTGGTTGCTTCTTTCAGTCATTGGCTGGTCCTGTGCGTGACTCAGTACACCGTAAACAAATTAACTGCGTATCGGTGCCCGGCACTTTGGCGACGATTCGCACATGATCAGAGGCTCGTGTCAAGTGCCGGGCACCTCAACAACTTTGTTTACGATGTATTCAGCGCTCGTAGCGCACTTGTTGCGTATGAAGAAGTTTCTTTTCCAAGAGATATCAGGATACCACACAGTGACGCCAATGCCAAAGGGTTGCTGCGTCCACGCACGAGATCAGGGCTGAGCATCTTGCGTTGCCGGCTAACGGCTTTGACGCAGGAAACAGATTGCGTCTTACGCCATGGTGCGCAGCGCGGCCAGCAGCTTCTCCATTGGCGGCCGGTCCACCGGGTCCTTGCTGGCATGGGCCAGACGGATGACGCCATCTCCATCCACGATGAAGTTGCCGCCCAGTTGGTGCGGGTCGCCCTGCACCGGCAGCAGCTTCTGGCCGCGCAGGACCAGCTTCAGGTAGTGCCACATGACGTGGGGGCTCCACACCCGCACGAACGACGTGCCCAGCCCGTAGGCTTGATAGGTCGCACGCTCCGGGTCCAGCAGCAGCGGGTAAGGCGAGCCGGTGTCCTGCTGCCAGGCCCGCGCCCAGAACTCGGCCCCGAAGGAGATGATTAACACCTGCATGCCCAGCGCGTCCAGGTCGTTCTTGAAATGGCGCAACTGCGCCACATGCTCACGGCAGGGCAGTCAGCCCAGGTGGCGCAGGAAGACCAGCAGGACAGGCTGGCCGCGGTAGTCGCTCAGGGCTATGGGCTGGCCGTCAAGGGTGTTCAGGGTGAAGTCCGGGGCGAGATCGCCTGGTTTGAGTTGAGCCATGGTTTCTCCTGTTTGGTATCCTTGCACCAGCGTAATGGATCGCCGCATTTCACTCGGTAAGATTTCGCTCAAAGGGCGCGTCAACTAGGAAGACCCAGGATGAACCTGGCGAAAGCTCGTCCTGGGTTAGTTTGCAACCTTCCTTACAGGAGGCAGTCCAACGTGATATCCTCAACCAAGAGAGGCACGAACCAATGATAAACGCTTCCGAAAAGCCTGCCCAGACCAGACTGCGGCGCGCCTGGCCCAAGCTGCTGGGCCTGGCCATCTGGCTGGCCTTGCTGATCGCCTACTGGCAATTCACGCGCAGCAGCGGCATCACGCCGCTGGAGTCGGTGCAGCGCCTGGTGGCGTTCATGGCCAGCAGCGGCGCGGGCATCCTGGTCTACATCCTGGTCTACATGTTACGGCCGGTGCTGTTCTTCCCGGCCACGCTGCTAACCCTGGCCGGCGGCTACCTTTATGGCCCTGTGCTGGGCGTGGCCGTGGTGGTGGTGGCCAGCAACCTTTCCTCCATGGTGGCCTACACCATCGGCCGCTTCTTCGGCGCCGGTATCCTGGATCAGTCGGCCGACAGCGGCGTCCTGCAGTCCTATGCCGAGCGCATGCGCCGCAACAGCTTCGAGACGGTGCTGATTATGCGCTTCATCTTCCTGCCCTACGACCTGGTCAGCTACTTCTCCGGCTTTCTGCGCATCCGCTGGCAGGGCTTTCTGCTGGCGACGGCGCTGGGCAGCATTCCGGGCACCATCTCCTTTGTGCTGTTCGGCGCGTCCATCGAGGGCGGCTTCACCGGCGAGCTGCCGCAGTTGAACGGCGCGATGCTCCTCGTGGGCGTGCTGATGTTCGTGGTCAGCCTGGGCCTGTCGCGCTGGTTCCGCCGCCGCGAGGCCAAACGCAACGACGCAAAGCCGGTTGTGACGACTTCAGCCGTCTCCGAGGCCGCCAGCGACTGACTCAGGCACCAGGTGCCCGGCACTTGACTGGATGGCAGTCTTCATGCACGAATCGTCGCCCAAGTGCCGGGCACCTATCCACCTCAAGCGAGAAACCAATCATGTCAAAACATCTGCTTGTCGCCGCCCTGCTGGGCATCCTGATCCTCTCAGCCTGTGTGGCCCCCACGGCGCCGGCTCCAACGACGCCTGCCCAGCCGGCGGCTGTGGAACCGGCCCCTGCGCCGGCCATTGCCGAGGCGCCCGAAGGCGCGGCCGCGCCGCCCGGCTTCGAGGGCCAAACCTGGGCCGACATCCTGGACACGGCGCGCGGCCAGACCGTCAACTTTTACATGTGGGGCGGCAGCGACGTGATCAACGGCTGGGTGACCGGCTACGTGGCCCAAACCCTCAAGGAGCGCTACGACATCGACCTGGTCATGACGCCGGTGGCCGACGCGCCCGAGTTCATCAACAAGATCCTGGGCGAGAAGCAGGCCGGCCGCGACGCCGGCGGCAGCATCGATCTGGTGTGGGTCAACGGCGAGAACTTCCGCACCCTGCGCCAGGGCGAGCTGGTCTACGGTCCCTGGTCCCAGTTCCTCCCCAACAGCATCTACGTCAACTGGGACGACGCCAGCGTGGCCAACGACTTCGGCACGCCGGTGGAGGGCTACGAGTCGCCCTACGGCAAGGCCCAGTTCGTGATGATCTACGACAGCGCGCGGGTACCGGAGCCGCCCAGGACGGTGAGCGACCTGCTGGCCTGGATCCAGGCCAACCCTGGCCAGTTCACCTACGCCGCGCCGCCCGACTTCACCGGCAGCGCGTTCGTGCGCCACGTCTGCTATGCAGCCGCCGGCGGCCACGAACAATTCATGCGCGACTTCGACGAGGCGCTGTTCGACGAGCAGTTCGCACCCTGCTGGCAGGCGCTAAACGCCGTCGAGCCATCGCTGTGGCGGGGCGGCCAGACCTACCCGGAAAACCGGGCGCGCATGATCGACCTGTTTGCCAACGGCGAGGTGGCCTTCGACATGGCCTACAACCCGGCCGAGGCCTCCAGCCTGCTGGCCCAGGGACGTTATCCGGAAAGCACGCGCACGTTTGTCTTCGATGAGGGCACCATCGCCAACACGCACTACGTGGCCATCCCCTACAACTCGCCGCACAAGGCGGCCGCCATGGTAGCGGCTGACTTTCTGCTCTCGCCCGAGGCGCAGTTCAGCAAGGCCGATCCGGCCGGCTGGGGCGACCTGCCGGTGATCGACCCGGCGCTGCTGCCTGCCGAGTGGCAGCAGCGCTTCAACGATCTGCCGCGCGGTCCGGCCACGCTATCCGACGCCGTGCTGGCCGCCCATCGTTTGCCCGAGCTGCCGGCCCCCTGGCTGGCGGCCATCGAGCAGGGCTGGCAGGCCAACGTTTTGCAGCGGTAACGGACAGGAGCTCCGATGACGCCCGAAACGCGGCGCGACCGCGCCCGGCTGATGCTGATGCTGACGCCAGCCCTGCTGGTGGTGGTGGTGCTCTTCCTGGGCGGCTGGGGGCTGGGCTTCCTGCAAAGCCTGGGCTACCTGCCCCTGCTGGGCCAGACCCGGCTGTCGCTGGCGGCCTACCAGAGCCTGCTGGGCCGCAGCGACTTCCTGGCCTCGCTGGGGTTGACGCTGTGGATCGCCACATCCTCGACCGCGCTGTCCAGCGTGCTGGCGGTGGCCAGCGCGCTCTTCCTGCGCCGGCTGATCTGGGGCCGGCGCTGGGCCACCTTCGCCTTCCAGCTCAACCTGCCCATCCCCCACGCAGTGGGCGCCATCGCCATGCTGCTGCTGCTGGGCCAGAGCGGCTTCCTGTCGCGGCTCAGCCGGCTGGCCGGCCTGACCCAGGCGCCGGCCGATTTTCCGGCCATGATCTTCGACCCGCTGGCCCTGGGCATCATTCTGGAGTATTCCTGGAAGGCGACGACCTTCATCGGCATCACCGTGCTGGCCAGCCTGCTGGCTATCGGCGAGGACTACGAGGCCACCGCGCAGACCCTTGGGGCCGGGCCCTGGCAGCGCCTGCGGCGGGTGATCCTGCCGCTGATCACGCCGTCTCTGGCCGCGGCCGCCGTGCTGTCGTTCGCTTTCGCCGTCGGCGCGTTCGAGGTGCCTTTTCTGCTGGGCCAGCGCTACCCATCGGCGCTGTCGGTGCTGGCTTACCGCAGCTATGTGGACGTGGACCTCAACGCCCGGCCAGAGGCGATGGCGATCAGCATGGTCATCTCGGCCATCACTGCGGCCGCAGTGCTGCTCTACATGTATCTGGTGCGCAAACGCGCGGTCTAGCGGCGCCACACGCTCCAGCGGATTGTGCTCCGGCGTTGCGGCAGGCCGTTGCCTGTAGCGCAATCCGGCGGATTGCGGGTTTGGCAGATATGACATCATGCGAACGCTATCTCACATTCTGATCACAGCCGGCGCGGGCGTGGGTCTGCAAACGCGCGGCGTGACCGTCCATCTCAAGGCGTTCCTGCTGGGCTCGCTGCTGCCCGACCTGCCACTGGCGCTGCTGACCGTGGGCTACATCGCCGCCAACGCAGGCATCTTCACGGGCGGCGCCGCGACTGGCCGGCTGATGGATGACTACCATACGCTCTACTTCACCAACCCGCTGTGGATCGTCAGTCACAACCTGTTCCACGCGCCTTTCGTGATCGCCGCGTTCTTCCTGACTGGGCTGCTGGCCGAGCGGCGCGGCTTGGGCTGGGGCGTGGCGCTGCGCTGGCTGGCCCTGGGCCTCGCTCTGCACAGCGCCGTCGACATCCTGACGCACCACGACGACGGTCCGCTGGTTTTCTTTCCTTTCGACTGGCGCACCCGCTTCTACAGCCCGGTCAGCTACTGGGACCGCGCCTATCACGCCAGCGCCTTCACGGTCTTCGAGTATGCGCTGGACCTGGTACTGATCGCCTTCTTTGCCATCCGAGGAGCACGCCTATGGCTCGTCCGCCGGTCGTGACCCGCATCCTGGAGCGGGCCGGCGTCATTGGCTTGACCTTCGTCTTGCTGCTGCCGCTGTTACCCCTGGTGATCTGGGCCTTCAGCCAGCGCTGGCTCTATCCGGCCGTGCTGCCCACGGAGTGGGGCCTGCGCGCCTGGCGCTACATCCTGGCGCCCAACACGCGCGCGCTGGAGGCCCTGGGCAACAGCCTTGCAGTGGCGCTGCTAGTCACCGTGCTGGCCCTGCTGATCGCCCTGCCCGCCGGCCGCGCGCTGGGCCTGACCCGTTTTCGCGGCAAGACGCTGGTCGAGTTCCTCCTCCTGGCCCCGACGGTGGTGCCGGCTTTCGCCGCGGCCATGGGCATCCAGGTGCTCTTCATCCGCTACGGCCTGGCCGACACGTTGGCCGGCGTGGCGCTGGTGCATCTGATCCCGGTCGCGCCCTACGCGGTGCTGATCCTGGCTGGCATCTTTGCCAACTACAATGTGGACTACGAGCACCAGGCGCGTGTGCTGGGCGCCGGGCCGTGGCGCATCTTCTGGCGCGTCACCGCGCCCTCGATTCTGCCGGGCATCGTGGTGGCTGCGCTGTTCGCCTTCCTGATCTCCTGGAGCCAGTACCTGCTGACGCTGCTGATCGGCGGCGGACAGGTTCTGACGCTGCCAGTGTTGCTGCTGGCCTTTGCCAACAGCGGCGACTACGCCATCACGGCCGCCTTGAGCCTGGTCTTCATGGCCCCGGCCGTGCTGGCCCTGCTGTTGAGCGCGCGCTACCTGGCCGGCGGGCAGACTGCGCTGCGAGGGGTATGAGTGAACCATGGATGCAACTCCGTTGATGCAAACTGCCACCGGCGCGGCCGCCCACCGGGGCCGTGAGGCCGCCGGCGCCTGGACCGAGCAGCAGGCGCTGCCGGACCACCACCCCACGCGCGTCAGCCTGGCCGGGTTGAGTAAGCAGTATGGCGATAGCTATGCCGTGCGTGACCTGAGCCTGGAGCTGCCGGCCGGCAAGATCACGGCGCTGTTGGGGCCGTCCGGCTGTGGCAAGACCACGACGCTCAAGATGATCGCCGGGCTGATCCCGCCCACGGCTGGCGACATCGCCTTCGACGGCGCGTCGGTGCTGCCTACGCCGGCCGAACGTCGCGGCGCGGTGATGGTTTTTCAGAACCACCTGCTCTTCCCCTACCTGTCGGTGGCCGAGAACGTCGCCTTTGGGCTGGCTATGCGGCGGGAGAGCCGCGCGTCGATCCAGCGCAAGGTCAGCGACATGCTGGCCCGGGTGCGCCTGGCCGGCTTCGAGGAGCGGCGGCCGCGCCAGCTGTCCGGCGGCCAGGCGCAGCGGGTGGCGTTGGCCCGCGCCCTGGTGGTGCAGCCGCACGTGCTGCTGCTGGACGAACCGTTCTCCAATCTGGATGCCCATCTGCGCGACGAGATGCGCGAGCTGATCCTGGACTTGCAGCGGCAGAGCGGCATCACCACCGCCTTCGTGACCCACGACCAGGAGGAGGCGACCTTGCTGGCTGATCGGGTGGCGCTGTTGCTGGACGGCGAGCTGCAGCAGGTGGGCGAGCCGAGGATGTTCTACGAACAGCCGGCCAGCGCGGCCGTGGCGCGCTTCTTCGGTGCTGTCAATTTCCTGCCGGGAACGCGCGCTGGCCATCTGGTGCACACGGCGCTGGGCTGCTTGCATGTGGCGTCGCTGGCCCAACCAGAGGGGCCGGTGACGCTCACCATCCGGCCGGAGGCCGTGCGGCTGTGCTGCAGCGACCAGGCGCCCAGTGAGAACAGCGTCGCCGGGGTAGTTGTGCGTCGCGCCTACGCCGGCACTCACACGCGGCTCAAGATCGAAGCCATGGGCCAGCGCTTCGACGTGGTGGCTGATGCGTTGCAGGGCAGCCGCTTCGCCGACGGCGATCCGGTGTGCCTGCACTTTCCCCCGGAGCGGCTCTGGCTGCTGCCGGCAATTGTCGAAGACCGCTAGCCAGTGCGGTGAATGAAATTCACCGGCTGACAGCACGAAGCCG
>CAZVGR010000030.1:0-36819 GCA_964626845.1 uncultured Anaerolinea sp. | reverse complement strand
CCTCAGCGGCTGGAGAAGGGTTCCTAGCGCCTGAGGGCGCTTTGTATTGTCAGCCGGGGATTTCCAATCCCTGGGTTGCAGCCCGGTGAACGAGTGTCGGCTGACAGCACGAAGCCGCCTCAGCGGCTGGAGAAGGGTTCCTAGCGCCTGAGGGCGCTTTGTATTGTCAGCCAGGGATTTCCAATCCCTGGGTTGTGCAATCTAGTCCAGCGATTAGCCGATGAACATTCCCTTTTTGACCGATGACATTCCCTGGCTCACCACCGAGCAGATGATCGAAGTGGACCGGGCGATGATGGAGGATTACCGCATCGACCTGGTGCGCATGATGGAGAACGCCGGCCGCAATCTGGCCCATCTGGCCGACATCAGCGTGCCGCCGGATCTGTACGCTGAGCCGGCGCTGGGGCTGAGCGTGGGACCGATCTTCGCCCAGAGCGATATCGTGCGCCTTGAGGGAAATTCATGACCGACAACAAAACAACACCCCACACCGCCGAACACCAGCGCCTGGCCGACTCCGAGGCGCGGCGGGCCGACTGGAAGCAGTGGGGCCCCTACGTCAGCGAGCGGGCCTGGGGCACGGTGCGCGAGGACTACAGCGCGGGCGGCGACGCCTGGAACTACTTCCCCCACGACCACGCCCGCAGCCGGGCCTACCGCTGGAACGAGGACGGCCTGGGCGGCTTCAGCCAACTTGGGCGGGCAGACGCACACCGTGCGCTACGTGCCGGCCGAGTCGGACAGCGGCATGTTCGGCGGCAACAGCAACTGGCGCGGCCCCATCTGGTTTCCGGTCAACTATCTGATGATCGAGTCGCTGGAAAAATATCACCGCTACTACGGCGACAGCTTGCAGGTCGAGCTGCCCGGCGGCTCCGGCCGGCGCGTGACCCTGGCCCAGGCCGCCGGCGAGCTATCGCAGCGCCTGACGCGCATCTTCCTGCGCGACGAAGCCAACGGCAGCCAGCGTCCGGTCTTCGGCCGCGAGCCGCTCTTCCAGGACGATCCCCAATGGCGCGACCACGTGCTATTCTATGAGTACTTCCACGGCGACAACGGCGCCGGCGCCAGCCACCAGACGGGGTGGACCGCGCTGGTGGCGAAGCTATTGCAGGATGCTGAACAAGGAAAGAAGCAATGAAACACTACGACGTTGCCATCATCGGCAGCGGCATCGGCGGCTCCAGCCTGGCCGCGGTGCTGGCGCGCCAGGGGCTGAACGTGATCGTCTTCGAGGCCGGCGTACACCCGAAGTTCGCCGTGGGCGAGTCGATGATCCTGGAGACCTCGGAGGCCATGCGAGCGCTGGCCGAGTTCTACGACGTGCCGGAGCTAGCCTACTACAGCTCGGAGAACTACTACAGCTTCATCGGCGCCCAGCACGGCGTCAAGCGCCACTTCAGCTTTCTCTATCACCGGCCGGGCCAGCCGCAGGACCCGCGCCAGAGCCTGCAAGCGGTGATCCCTAAGCAGCCCTACGGCCACGAGATCCACATCTACCGCCAGGATTCCGATGCTTTTCTGACGTCGGTTGCCATCTCCTACGGCGCCACGGTGTTGCAGAGCACGCCGGTCAAGGACATCATCGTGCAAGAGGACGGCGTGGAGGTGATCACCGCCAGGGAGGAGGTCTACCGCGCCGCATATCTGGTGGACGCGACCGGCATGAACTCCCTGCTGGCCAACAAGCTGGGCTGGCGACACCGCAACCTGAAGGCGCACACCCGCACCCTCTTCACCCACATGGTGGACGTGCCTTGCTACAACAACGTGGGCCTGCCGCGCGAGCAATACGGCCATCCCTACCGGCTGTCCGAGGGCACGCTGCACCACGTCTTCCGCGGCGGCTGGCTGTGGGTGATCCCCTTCAACAACCACCCCGACGCCACCAACCCGCTGTGCAGCGTCGGCTTGCAGCTTGACCCGCGCATCTACCCCGTGCGCGCCGACCTGAGCCCCGAAGAGGAGTTCTACCAGTTCATCAGCCAGTTCCCTGACATCCAGAGGCAGTTCGCGGGCGCGCGTGCGGTGCGGGCCTGGATACGCACCGACCGCTTGCAGTACTCGGCGGAGCACGTGGTTGGCGACCGCTTCGCCCTGCTGGCCCACGCGGTCGGTTTCATCGACCCGCTCTACTCCAAGGGGCTGTACGTCACCCACATGGGCGTGATGGTGCTGGCTGATCTGCTGCTGAAGGCGCGCCAGACGGGCGACTACTCAGCCGCGGCCTTCATGCCGCTGGAGGAGATGACCCTGCGCTACATGCGCATGCACGACCAGCTGGTGGCCGGCTCGCTTAAAGCCTGGAGCAACCCCAAGCTGTGGGAGGTCTACGCGGTGCTGTGGCTGCTCGGCGCGTACCTGGAGTACCTCAAGCTGACGGTGACGCGCCTGCGGGCCAACGACCGCGCCGACTATCTGGTGCAGTTGAGCGGCCTGAGCCTGGCCGGCGGCGGCTTCCCGGAGTTCTTCGCCCTGCAACAGCACATCGACGCGCTGATCGAGCAGGTGGACCCCGACGACGAGGCCGACGTAGAACGCACCGTGGCCCTGATCCGCGCCCTGTTCGGCAACTTCAAGTGGCTGTCTTCCGCCTTCCGCGACCTGCTGGCCGGCAAGAATCACCTGCCCAACAACAAGCTGCGGGTCAACCTGCTTAACCGCAGCGATGGCTTTCTGGGTGACGGCATCTACAACCAGCACTTCTTCGGCGGCGCTTCGTTGGCCGAGCTGGCGGCCAAGGCCGTGCGCGAGCAGGCCCGCTACTCCGTGCCCGCGCTCAAGCGCCAACGGCGCAGCCGCGCGCGGCTGGCGGCGCAGACACGGCCGTAGAAATGGGCGTGAAGATGATGCGAAAGAGGCTGGCGCAGCCGCCGGCGTTGTTTCGCATCACGTCGGGAAGATATCGCCTGATGGCTCCACGGAGCCAGACACCAGGATGGCTTTGAGGTTGTCCTCTTAAAGGTCTATGACGTTGAGGCCACAAGAATGTCCGTTTGACTGAAGTCATCCCCCTTAAAAAGCAAAGGTTCACCGAGATCTTTCGCCAGTGCATAAGAAAAGCAATCGCCGAAGTTGAGTCCGGCGGGATGGCCGCGTCCCTTGCCATAGCGACGAAAGGCAGTGCGTGCGATGTTGATTTGCCCAGCGGTAACCGCTTCGATACTGATTTGTGCAGTCTGGATGAACTCATCCAGCTTTTCACCGCCTGCTGGACCATGACGCGATTCGATGACGATGGCCGTTTCCAGGAGTGAGGCGGCGGACATCCGGCAGGACACAGCCAGGGCAATGGCCGACGCCAGCGCTGGCGCATCACTTTCGTCACTGAGCATTGCGATGAGCGCAGAGGAATCGATGACCATGACGCGTCCTCCTCTCAGGTGGGAAGGCCGTTCTTGTCATAGCCAAGGATCACCTCTGCAGGACGATCGTCCAGAACGGTCAGGGCTGCGCATTCTCTGCCGATGCGCAGCAGTTCCTCCGCCAAGCGATTCTTGGCCGCTCGCCGGGCTTGTTCCCGCGCCAGCCGCTCGCGCAGCGCCCGCGCCACGGCTTCAGGCTCGCTTTCGCCTGTAGTGGCAGTCAGTTGCCGAAGCAACCTGTTCACATCGGGGTGATTGATTGTTACAGTCATAATTGTTTCCTGGCAGATTCTGCACAACTTTTAGACCCTGAACACCAACCAGTATCTGCAACTGGTTCTCTCTGGTTTGATTGTACCGAAAACCCACTGCGGGTCAAGCCGGTGTGTCTAAGGTGTCGAAGCGTCCCCGGATCATTCGACACAGTCGTACATCAATGCGTATCCGGATTGTGTCAGATTTCATGGCTCCCTTTCGCCTGTCGATCAAACACAAAACCTGCTCGCCGCAAGCAGCCGGCTGCAACCAGATCGACAGGTAAGCATTAACCGCTTGGCAACGTCCAACGGAAGAAGTCAACAACAATCTTGTCCCGGAGCAACTCATGATGTCATCCATCGAATTACAAGTCCAAGCTACCGCGCCCGGCAACGGCGCAACCGACGTCGCCCACTGGCCGGTCACCGTGCCGCCCATGGACGAGTTCAACCGCAAGTTGGTGGCCAACGCGCACCCGCCGCAGTACCAAAACCCGCGCGCCGGCGCCGGCCGCTACAACCTGGTGGTCATCGGCGCGGGCACGGCCGGACTGGTCGGCTCCATCGCCGCCGCCGGCCTGGGCGGCAAGTCGGCCCTGATCGAGCGCCACCTGCTGGGCGGCGACTGCCTGAACTGGGGCTGCGTGCCCTCCAAGGCCATCATCCGCTCGGCCCGGGTCATGGGTGAGCTGCGCAAGGCCGCCGAGCTGGGCATCCACGTGCCCGACGGCGTGCAGGTCGACTTCGGCGCGGTGATGGCCCGCATGAGAAGCCTGCGCGCCGGCATCAGCCACGACGACTCCATGGCCCGCTTGCAGCGCGAGGGGGTCGAGGTCTTCCTGGGCGAGGCGCGTTTCACCGGCCCGGACACGGTCGAAGTTTTCGACGGGGTGGAGCGGCAGACGCTGCACTTCGCCAAAGCGCTGATAGCGACCGGCGGCCGCGCGAGGGATCTGCCCGTGCCCGGCCTGGCCGAGGCCGGCTATCTTACCAACGAGACCCTCTTCCAACTGACGGAGCAGCCGCGGCGGCTGGCCGTGATCGGCGGCGGCCCCATCGGCGCGGAGATGGCCCAGACCTTCGCCCGCCTGGGCACTGACGTCGCCATCTTCATCCGGGACAACGCCTTTCTGCCCAAGGAAGACCGCGAGGCCGCGGCCGTGGTGGAGGCCGCCTTCCGCCGCGACGGCGTGGAATTCATCTGCGGGGCCGACCTGCAAGAGGTGACGCTGAGCGAGACCGGCAAGGTGCTGCACTACCAGCAGGAGGGCCAGCCCGGCCAGCTGGAGGTGGACGCGATCCTGGTCTCGGTCGGTCGCGTGCCCAATGTCGAAGGCTTAAACCTGGAGGCGGCCGGCGTGGCCTACACCCCCCAGGGCGTGACCGTGGACGACACCCTGCGCACCAGCAACCCGCGCATCTACGCGGCCGGCGACGTGGCCGTCAAGCACCAGTTCACCCACATCGCCGACGCAGCCGCGCGCATCGTCTTGCAGAACGCGCTCTTCCCCGGCCCCAGGAAGAAGCTGAGCAATCTGGTGATCCCCTGGACCACCTACACCGACCCGGAGGTGGCCCACGTCGGCAAGTACGCGCACGAGCTGGACGCGGCGGGCATCGCCTACGACGTCTTCCACAAGGCGCTGAGCGATGTGGACCGGGCCCGCACCGACGGCGAGACCGAGGGCTTTGTCAAGGTGCTGGTCAAGCGGGGCTCCGATCAGATCCTGGGCGCGACCATCGTGGCCAGCAACGCCGGCGAGATGATCAACGAGCTCACCCTGGCCATGGTGGCCGGCCTGGGCTTGAAGACGCTGTCCACGGTGATCCATCCCTACCCGGTGCAGTCCGAGGCCATCAAGAAGATCGCCGACGGCTACAACCGCACCCGGCTGACGCCGACCGTCAAGCGTGTGTTCGAGACTTGGCTGTCCTGGGCGCGGCGCTGAGCACGGAGCTCAGCATTTGCCGGTTCACCGTGCCTGGCGTTATCATCAGCGGGCAGATTGGCTCGCGCGTGGCCCGAAGGATCCCCCAGCACGCGCTGGAGATCAGCCTGGCCGTGCTGACGCTGGGCCAGGTGCTCTTGTAAACCAGGTCATCAGGCGCCTGGGTGCAAATCGGACGGGAGCGGAGAGGCTCATGCTGGACGAGAAGCTGCGCAAACTGAAGGATCGCTGGCTCAGGCCCCTGGTGGGCGTTGCCGGGCGGCTGTCGCCCAACGCCATCACGCTGCTGGCGCTGGCCGTGGGCCTGGTCGCGGCCGGCGCGGCCGCGCAGCGGCTCTACGGGCTGGGCCTGGCGCTGTGGGCGCTTAACCGGCTGCTGGACGGCCTGGACGGCGCGGTGGCGCGCGAGACCGGCCAGCAGACTGACTTCGGCGGCTACCTGGACATCGTGGCCGACTTCGTGGTCTACGCGGCCGTGCCCATCGGCTTGTTCCTGGGCCAGCCCTCAGTAGAATTGGGCGTCAGCCTGGCGCTGCTGCTGGGTAGCTTCTACGTCAACGGCGCATCGTGGATGTACCTGGCGGCGATCCTGGAGAAGCGCAGCGCCGGGGCCAGCGCGCGCGGCGATCTGACCACCGTGGCCATGCCGGCTGGTCTGATCGGCGGCACGGAGACGGTTGCTTTCTACGCCGCCTTCTTCCTCTGGCCTAGCGCCGCCCGCTGGCTCTTCCTGCTTATGGGCGCGCTGGTGCTGGTGGGCGTCGTGCAACGCCTGGTATGGGCGCGGCGGCATCTGGCCGAGCTGCCTGCCCTGTCGACTCATCAATCTTCGTTGGGCGTTGCGGCTGGCGAGGAAAGCTAAATGGGACCTGAACATCCATGACTACAGTTTTGATCACCGGCGTCACCGACGGCATCGGCCGCGCGCTGGCGCAACACTACGCAGCGGCCGGCGCGCACGTGGTGGGCGTGGGCCGGCGACCGGTTGAGGCTGCGCCGCCCGGCGTCTTCCCGCCGGCTGCCTACTGCCAGATCGACCTGGCCCAGCCGGACGCGAGCCGCCGCGCAGCCAGCCTCCTGGACGCGCTGGGCATCGAGCAGCTCGATGTGCTGATCCACAACGCGGCCGCCGGCTGGTACGGCCCGATCGCCGGGCAACCCGCGGCTTCTGTGGAGGAGCTGCTGGCCGTCAACCTGGCCGCGCCGGTGGCGCTGACCCACGCGCTGCTGCCGCGGCTGGCGGCCGCGCGCGGCGCCGTGGCCTTCGTCAGCTCGGTACACGCCGCGCTGCCCGCGCCCGAGTTCGCGGTCTACACCGCCAGCAAGGCCGCGCTGGACGGCTTTGCGCGCAGCCTGCGCATCGAGCTGGCCGGCCAGGTGGACGTGCTGACCCTGTGGGTCGGCGCGACGCGCACGGGGATGCACGTCAAGGCCGGCGTGCCGGCCGGCCGCCTGCCGGTGGAACGCTTCCCCAGCGCCGAGGTTACAGCCGCCGGCATCGCCCGGGCCATCGCCCGGCGGCGCAGCGGCTCCATCGGCGCGGGCAACGGGCTGCTGCACTGGGCCGGCGCGCACCTGGAAGCGCCCATCGACGGGGCGCTGCGTGCCAGGGCGCGGCAAGCAGGGAACGCAACGCCTCTCTCCACCGGCCGTCAGGCCGTCATCACCGGCGCAGCCGAAGGGATCGGCCGCGCGCTGGCCGAGGCCTTCGGCGCGCAGGGCTACACGATCACCGGCGTCGACGTCAACGCGGCCCTGGCGGCCCAGACCGAAGCCGAGCTGGCCAGCCGCGGCGTGCAGATACGCTTCGTGCAGGCCGACCTGAGCCGGCCGGCCGAGGTGGCGCGGCTGGCGGCCGAGCTCAGCGCCGGGCCAGCCATCGACCTGCTGATCCACAACGCGGGCATCAACTGCGTGGGGCCATTTGCCGCGTCGGACCTGGCCGCGCAGCAGCGGGTGCTGGACGTCAACCTGGCCGCGCCCTTGCAGCTCACCACGGCGCTGTTGGCCGCGGACAAGCTGGCGCCCGGCGGCTCGCTGGTGTTCATCTCGTCCTTGTCGCGGCTGCTGAGCTATCCCGGCGCGGCCGTCTACGCCGCCAGCAAGGATGGCCTGGCCTCGTACGCTCGCAGCCTGGGGGTGGCGCTGGCGTCGCAAGGCATCCACGTCCTGACGGTCTACCCTGGCCCGACGCGCACGGCGCACGCCCGCCGCTACAGCCCTGACAACAGCCGCGAGGCGCGGCGTATGCCGCCGGATGTGCTGGCGCGGGCCGTGGCGCAGGCTGCGCAGCGCCGCCGCCGCGTGCTGGTTCCAGGTCTGGGCAACCAGCTTTTTGCTGTCGTGGGGCGGTGGCTGCCGCCGCTGGCCGAGCTGGCGATGACCAGGATGCTGTGGAAAAAGCTGGCGTAACATTGCGCCATGCCCAGTAGAATGGCGGCGAGTTAGGCAAGTTTGGCAGGGGGTGCATCTTGAAAAACGGACATGCGCTTGAGCGATCACGGGATGAATGGAATCTGGTCACCACGTGAATAGACTCGCGCCAGCGACTGTCTCAGTTAAGGTCGAGGCGGGCAGCAAGATAGACGGTGCTGGCCTCCCAGGGCACGGCGCGGTTGGCGAGCTGTTGGCGGAAGACGGCCTCCACCTCGCTGCACTCGGCGGCGTCCAGATGCGTGCGCAAGCGGTCGATGTAGCTGGGCCGCTCGCCGGCGCCGGCCGGGGTGAACCAGCGGCTCAACATGACCATCGTCACCTGCACCTCGCTGCGCTCCTGTTCCAGAGTGACCGCAGCCGCCAGCCCGGCCGCGGCAAAGGCTGCGTGCAAGCTGGCCTCGTCCCAGTTGACCATGACATCGTCGTCGGCCTGGTAGATCGCCTCCTCGGCCTCGGCTACCCGCTGCGCCAGGTCCGCACCCAGCACGCTCAGATCGACCAGCCGGTACAGGCGTTGGGTGTATGCCGGCACGGTCTCGGCCAGGCTGATGTGGCCAGTTTCGTGCAGTAGCGCCGCCAGCAGGCGGGCCGCAGCCGGCTTGTCCGGGTGGCGGGTCAGCGCGTTGCGGCCGAGGATGGCGTCGAAGCGTGAGGCGTGATCGTCAGCGAGCAGGGCGGGGAGGGCGTCCAGGTCGCCGTACAGGATGGTGGGGCGCTCGATCTCGGGCAGGCGGCCGGCTTGCTGGCGCAAGGCCGCAGCGTCTTGTTCCGTGCGGGCCAGGGCAACGACGCCCCCTTCCGGCGCGCGGCGCAGCGCCTCCCAGGTCAACAGCCCGCTGCCCGCGTGGAGATCCAGCACCAGATGGTGGCGCTCGATACGCGCAGCCTGCATGATGTGCTGGCGCTGCGCGGCCAAGCGCTGGCCCGCGCCGCTGACCGTGCGCTGCAGCCATTGATCGCGCGCCCGGCCAACCGCGTCGCCCGTGAAGGTCAGCACTTCGGGTGGGCCAACCCCCTCGCCCTCGACCATGGCCGCGAGCTGCGCCTCGCGGCGCTGCTCGACATCCTGCTTGATGCGGGCCTCGGCGCCGGTGTCGCCCGGCTGATAGAAGACCTTGCCCTGCATGGCCGCGGGCAGGTACTGCTGGGCCACCCAGTGGTCGCGGAAGGCGTGAGGGTAGAGGTAGCCCTCGCCGTGGCCGAAGCCCTCCTTGTCGCGGTTGGCGTCGCGCAGGTGGGTGGGCACCTCAGCCTCTCGCTCCTGCTCCACCGCCTCCAGCGCCGAGAAGAAGCCCATGGCCGAGTTGGACTTGGGCGCCGTAGCCAGGGCCAGCGTGGCCAGGGTCAGGTGGAAGCGCCCCTCGGGCAGTCCAACCCGGTCGAACGCCTCGGCTGCGGCTACGACGGTGCGCAGCGCGCTGGGATCGGCCAGCCCCACGTCCTCGCCGGCGAAGATCAACATACGGCGGAAGATGAAGCGCGGGTCCTCGCCCGCGTAAACCATCTTGGCCAGCCAGTACAGCGCCGCATCCGGGTCTGACCCACGCAGCGACTTGATGTACGCGCTGATGGTGTCGAAGTGGTAGTCCCCCTCCTTGTCATACAGCACCGCGCGGCGCTGGATGCTCTCCTCGGCCACGGCCATGGTAATGTGGACGATGCCAGCGGGGAGGGGGGAGCCGGAAGCGGGCGAACTGTCCGTTGCTGGGCGATCTGCGACCTGCAACTTGCCACCTGCAACCTGCAACTCCGCCGCCGGCGTCGTCTCCACCGCCAGCTCCAGCGCGTTGAGCAGGGCGCGGGCGTCGCCGTTGGCCACGTTGACCAGATGGGCCAGCGCGTCGTGGTCGATCTGGACGTTGAGCTGGCCGTAGCCGCGCTCCCGGTCGGCCAGCGCCTGGCGCGCCACCGCGTAGAGATCGGCCTCGAGCAGCGGCTTGAGCTGGAAGATGCGGCTGCGGCTGACCAGGGGGCGGTTGACGCTGAAATAGGGGTTCTCGGTGGTGGCGCCGATCAGGATCACCGTGCCGTTCTCCACCCAGGGCAGCAGCGCATCCTGCTGGGCCTTGTTGAAGCGGTGCACCTCGTCGACGAAGAGGATGGTCTTGCGGCCGTACAGGCCCCGCTGCTGCTGGGCGACCTCGGTGGCCTCGCGGATATCCTTGACGCCGGCCAGCACCGCGTTGATGGCGATGAAGTGGGCGCGGGTGGTGTTGGCGATGACGCGCGCCAGGGTGGTCTTGCCCGTGCCGGGCGGGCCGTAGAAGATCACGCTGCTGAGCTGGTCGGCCTGGATGGCGCGGCGCAACAACCGGCCCGGCCCCACGATGTGCTCCTGGCCGATGTACTCGTCCAGCGTGCGCGGCCGCATGCGCGCGGCCAGGGGCTGCTCCTGCTCGATCAGGCTGTCGCGGCGGTGGTCGAAGAGGGAATCGGCGCTCATGGGTGAATTGTACCACAGGGGTGGGGAAGGGGGTAGATTGGTGGATTGGTACGTTGGTGGAGGGATGGGATGTTGCTGGATTGAGGGGGAGGCGTATAATTGGTGCTGATCGTCACGATTGCACACCAGCAAAGGCATTCGACCATCATGAGCGAACACATTCCTATTCTCGGCATTGCCTTGGGCGGCGGCGGCGCGCGCGGCTTTGCCCATATCGGCGTGCTCAAAGTCTTGCAGCGCGCCGGCATCTTCCCCCGCCTGGTGGCCGGCACCAGCATGGGCGGCATCGTCGGCGCGATGTACGCGCGCGGCATGTCGGCCGAACAGATGGAGGCCGCCGTCAAGCAGGCCATCCGCGGCCGGACGGACATGATCCGCGCCGTGGATCTGCGTCTGACCCAGACCGGCTTCGTGCGCGGCGCGCGCATCTACGACTACATTGCCAGGATCATCGGCCCGGAGACCCGCTTCTCCGACCTGCTGCGGCCGCTGGCCATGGTGGCGGTCGATCTCAACACCGGGCGGGAGGTGGTACTGGACAGCGGCCGCGTGGCCGACGCGGTGCGTGCCACCATCTCGGTGCCGGGCGTCTTCCTGCCGGTGGAGATGGGCGCACTGCGCCTGGTGGACGGCGGCATGCTCAACAACCTGCCGGTGGACGTGGTGCGCCACATGGGCGCGGAGGCGGTGATCGCTGTGGACGTGCTGCCCAACTTCCAGGCCAACACCCCCGGCCAGCCCCCGGTCGTGCCCCCCTTGCAGCCGCGCCGCGCGCTGCGCGTCTACCGCGAGCTGTGGAACGCGGTGATGATCATGATCTCCGCCTCCACTGAGGCGCACTTGCAGCAGTGGCCGGCCGACGTGGTGCTGCGGCCCGATCTGGCGCCCGATCTGGACATGCTGATCGGCTTCGATCGCAGCCAGGAGGCCATCGCAGCCGGGGAGGCCGCGGCCGAGGCTGCCCTGGACCAGATCCTGGCCCTAGTCAACACGCCGATTGCCGGCTGACAGCAGGTCCAGAAAGCCGGCCTCGTCTAGTTGGTCCCAGCGCTCGACCACCAGGTCGGCTTCGTGCAGGGCCGTCGGCGGGTTGGTGCTGGCCACGGCGATGCAGCGCATGCCGGCGCGGCGGGCGGCCGCTACGCCGGCCGTCGCATCTTCCATCACGATGCAGTTGCCTGGGGGCACGCCGACCTGTTGCGCGGCCAGCAGAAACACGGCCGGATCAGGCTTGCTGGGCAGCTCGTAGCCGGAGACGATGGCGTCGAAGTAGCCGGCAAGGCCCAGCTCGCCCAGCATGATGTCGATATTGGCCGGCGGGGCGGAGGACGCCACGGCCTGCCGCGCTCCCCAGCCGCGCAGCCGCGCCAGCCAGTCCGTGACGCCAGGTAGCGCCTGTACGTTGCCGTGCAGCAGCTCGCGGAACAGCGTCTCTTTGCGCTCGGAAATGGCAGCGACCACCTCCGGCTCCCCCGGCCGGCCCAGAAACACCTCTAGCACGCCGCTGTTGTTCATGCCAAAGGTGCGCTGAAAGCGGTCAGCCGGAAAAGGATAGCCGAACTCCGGCAACGCCAGCTTCCACGACTGGTAGTGAAACGCCTTGGTATCGACCAGTGTGCCATCCAGGTCCCAGAGCACGGCGAAGGGGGAGGTTGGTAGGTTGGTAGATTGGGACATTGGTAGAGATTGGTAGGCGCCGGCCAGCCTACAACGCATTTTCGCATTCCACCTCGGAAAGGTGGGGTGCTGTCCAACCCGCAACGCCGCGGCAGCGTCCGCAGGCACAAAGGTACTCATGGAACCTATCACCATCGAATTCAGCGGCGCCATCTGGTACTGGCGCGGCCCATCGCCCTTCTTTTTCGTCACCGTACCGGACGAGCAGAGCAGCGAGATGAAGGCCGTCGCCGGCTTTGTGACCTACGGCTGGGGCATGATCCCCGTCATTGCTCGCATCGGCAAGACCGAGTGGAAGACATCGCTGTTTCCCAAGGACGGCCGCTATCTCGTGCCTCTCAAAGACAGCGTGCGACGCGCAGAGACCCTGGCGGAAGGTGACATAGTGACGTTGCAACTGGAAGTTCGTTGATCGGGGCCACCGAATACCGATAGTCAACTGGGGTGGTCATGCTGAGGCTCGGCGAAGCATCCCCGATCCCGGCGTACACGGGGATGCTTCGGCAGCCCTCAGCATGACCCAGTCACCCAATCACCCAATCACCTAATACTGCCCATACAACGCCCCAAAGTTCGCGCAGGCCCGGAAGTCCGCGCCCTCCGGGTCGGCCGTGCCGAAGGCGTTCCAGGCGCTGGGGCGGAAGATGCGGGCGCGTTCGACGTTGTGCATGTAGACGGGGATGCGCAGCATCGAGGCCAGCGTGAGCAGGTCGTGGCCGAAGTGGCCGTAGCCGATCACGCCGTGGTTGGCGCCCCAGTGGTACATGACGTTGTAGACGTCGCGGAACGCGCCGTCGCCGCCGGTGTTGGGCACGAACCAGGTGGTGGGCCAGGTGGGGTTGGTGCGCAGGTCGAGGACGTCGTGTACTGCGTCGGGCAGCGCCACGGTCCAGCCCTCGGCGATCTGCAAGGCCGGCCCCAGCCCCTTGACCAGGTTGATGCGGAACATGGTGACCGGCATCTCACCGCGCGTGCGGAAGCGGGTCGACCAGCCGCCGCCGCGGAAGTACTCCACCGCCGAAGTGTGCCAGGTGGTGGCCTCGATGCAGCGCGTCGCCTCCTCGGGTGTGACCTGCCAGTAGGGCTTCATGGCCGGCTGGCCGTCGATTTGCTGTTCACCGGCGCCGTCCAGCGTGGCCGGGCCGGAGTTGATCAGGTGCAGGATGCCGCCGGCCGCGCGACCGCTCAGCTCGTAGCCCGCCACCCGCTGGACCGCGTCGGGGCTCCAGTAGGTGCGCACGTCGGCGAAGATCTGCGCCGTGCCGGTGAGCAGGTGGCCGAACAACATGCAGATGCCGTTCAACGCGTCGTTCTCGGTGGCCACGATGTAGGGCTGGCGGATGCCGGTCCAGTCGAAGGAGGAGTTCAGGATCGCCTCCAGGAAGTCGCCGTTGGGCAGGTGGTCGGTCCACTGGCGCTGGCCTTGAAAACCGGCGGCGATGGCGTTGTGGCCCAGCGCCTCTTCGCCGAAGCCCAGCTCGGCCAGCCGCGGGTTGCCCACCATCATGTCCCGCACCACCAGCGCCATCTTGATGGAGTACTCCCACGACCAGTCCTGCTGATCGGGCGTATGCTGCATGTGGGGCGGGTTGTAGTCTTTGCCCTTGACCAGGTTGGCGTTGCACCAGGCCAGCGCCTGCTGGAACTCGTCGGGGTCGTAGATGCCGCGGTCGATGCGCCGCGCCACCTCGGTCATATCGACGGCCTCGACGCGCATGCCCAGGAAGCGCTCGAAGAGAGGCTGGTCGACGATGGAGCCGGCGATGCCCATGGACGTGCCGCCGATGGACAGGTACGAGGTGCCGCGCATGGTGGCCACGGCCAGCCCCGCGCGCGCGAACTGCAACAGCTTCTCGGCCACGTCTGATGGGATGCTCTGGTCGCTGCTGTCTTGCACGTCGTGGCCGTAGATGCTGAAGGCCGGCAGCCCCTTCTGGGTGTGCCCCGCCAGCACGGCCGCCAAGTAGACCGCGCCCGGCCGCTCGGTGCCGTTGAAGCCCCAGACGGCCTTGGGCATGTGGGGGTCCATGTCCATGGTCTCGGCGCCGTAGCACCAGCAGGGGGTGACGGTGATAGTCAGACCAACGCCCTCGCGGCGGAACTTCTCGGCGCAGGCCGCGGACTCGGCCACGCGGCCGATGGTGCCGTCGGCGATGACGCACTCCACCGGCAGGCCGTTGGCGTGGCGCAGGTTGTCCGTCAGCAGGGTGGCCACGTTTCTCGCCATGGACATGGTCTGCGCTTCCAGCGACTCGCGCACGCCGCCCAGCCGGCCGTCGATGGTGGGACGGATGCCGATCTTGGGCATCGCGCCGACGAGGCGGTTCTTGGGAGGATTCAAGGGGAATTTGCTCATTGTTGTTGGTCCTTCGGAATTGTGAATTGTGAATTGGTGAATGGGTGAATTGTTAATGACCCGATTCCCGGAAACGCTCCGGCCATTAACCATTCACCAATTCCCCATTCACCAATTAACCATTAGCTCTCCCGCCCCAACGCCCCATACCGTCCATACTTGTGCGCGGCGCGGGTCATAGCAACGAAGTTCTCGGGCGGGATGCCCTCCATGATGCTGGTGGAGGAGCCGAGCACGTAACCGCCGCCCGGTCCCATGTTCTCGCAGTAAAGCTTGACCTGCTCCTCGATCTCCTCGACCGGACCGTAGGCCAGCAGCACGGTGGGGATGTTGCCCACCAGGGTGAAGCGTTGGCCCCATTGCTGCTTGACCGCGAAGATGTCGTTGGACTCTGGCTCGATGGGGTGGACGATGTCGAAGCCGACGTCATCCAGGATGGGGAAGATCTTGTCCATCTTGCCGTCGGTGTGGTAGGCCACCAGCTTGCCCGCAGCCTTGGCCGGCGCGATCAGCCGCTTCATGCGCTGGGGGAAGATCTCCATGAACATGCGGGGGTTGATCATCAGCCCGGCGTTGTGGGCGATGTCGTCGTTGACCAGGATGAAGGCCAGCTCCGCAGCGAACTCGTCGCACACCGCCTGCATCACCTTTTCCTGGTGGGCCAGCAGGATGTCCATCAGCTTCTCCAGGAAGGGCCGGTTGTCGTAGAACATCAGAAAGGAGTCGCTGACGCCCACTGCCAGCATAGCGCTGTCGAAGAAGGAGGTGAAGTTGGCGAAGACGCCCACGCCCGTGCCCTGCGCGGCCTTCAGGTAGCGTTCCAGGTAGCGCAGTTGTGCGTCGATGGGCGTGGGCGGGTCCAGGTTGGGGAGGTCAGCCTCGGACTTGATCGACCCGTCCACGTAATGCTCGGTGCCGTCGGAGGCCATCTGCATGACGTTGTTGGGCCGCCAGTTGAAGTTGCAGACCACAGCGTCCATGCCCAGACGGCCGGCGAACTCGACGTGATCCTCGGGCGTGATCGACTGGCCGCCCAACGCGGCGTCGACGATGGCGTAGTCCAGCGGCTTCTCCAGCACGTACTCGAAGACGCTCTGGCTGGTGACCCAGAACTCCAGGTGGGGGATGCGATCCGGCTCCTGGTGGCGCATGGCGGCCAGCAGGCGGTTGACGTCGGACCGCTCGTAGTTGCTTTCGCTCATGATGTCTCGCTTCCCAGAAACCCGGTTTCTTCGGAGAAACCGGGTTTCTCGCCGCCGGTCACGCCAATCCCATCAGCGCACGTGCTGCGCGGGCCGCGCTGCCTGCGTCGGCTGCGAAGCCGTCGGCGCCGATCTTTTTGGCGAAGTCGTCGGTGATGGGCGCGCCGCCGATGATCACCTTGACCTGGTCGCGCACGCCGGCCTCGGCCAGCGCGTTGAGGGTGGCGGGCATCGACTTGGTGGTGGTGGTCAGCAGCGCCGACATGCCCACGATGTCCGGCTGGTGTTCCTGAACCGCAGCGACGAACTTCTGCGGCGGCACGTCGGTGCCCAGGTCGATCACCTCGAAGCCCGCGCCTTCCAGCATCATGCCGACCAGGTTCTTGCCGATGTCGTGCAGGTCACCGTGGACGGTGCCCAGCACGACCTTGCCCACGTTCTTGACGCCCGCCTCCACCAGCAAGGGGCGTAGAATAGTCATGGCCGCGGCCATAGCGCGGGCCGAGATCAGCATCTCAGGCACGAACTTCTCGCCCTCCTCGAACAGCGCGCCCACCTCGGCCATGGCCGGAATGCAAGCGTCGTTGAGGATGGCGGACGGGCTTTCGCCGGCAGCCAGCGCGGCTTCGACCGCGGCTGTTGCGCCTTTGGCGTCGCCGTCGAGGACGGCATCGTAGATCGTATCGAGGTCCATGGGTTACTCCGTATGAAAGATTTAGAGGCTGGATCAGCCGAGCGTGAAGAATCAAGTGGTTGGTAGTAACGACTTCAGTCGTTTCTGCCGGGCGGCTAAAGCGGTTACTACTAACCTTTGACGGCGCCGAAGGTGAGCCCTTCGGTCAGCCGGCGCTGAATGAGAATAACGAACACGACGGCAGGGATGATCATCAGAACGGACATGGCGGTCATGCCGCGCCAATCGACGGTAAACTGGCTGGTGAAATCGTACAGGCCCACCGGGAAGGTTTTGGCCTTGGGCGTCTTGGTGATCAGGCTGGCGATCTGATACTCGTTCCAGGAGGCCAGGAAGGCGAAGATGCCGGCCGCGGCCATGCCGGGAAAGGCCAGCGGCAGGTCGATGCGCCAGAACGCGCTCCAATAGCCGCAGCCGTCGATGTAGGCCGACTCGTCCAGTTCCTTGGGCACCTGGCGGAAAAAGCCATCCATCAGCCAGGAGGTGAAGGGGATGTTGATGGCAGCGTAGACAAAGGCCAGGCCGTGGGTGGTGTCCACCAGGTTATAGCGGCGCATCAGCAGGAAGAGCGGCAGGCCCAGCGCCACGCCCGGCACCGCCCGCGAGAGCATGATCAGCAAAAAGACGGCCGTGTGATACTTGAACTCGAAGCGCGAGAAGGCGTAGCCGGTCATGGTGCCTACGGTCAATGCAACGGTGGTCGCCAGCAGCGCTGTCAACGTCGAGTTGCGCAGGTAGTTCATGACCGGAATCTTAGCGGCGTAGTTCGGGTTCAGCCCAAACAGGTTGGCGAAGGCGTCCAGCGTCAGGCTCTTGGGGATCCAAATGGGCGGCGTGACGTTGATCTCGTTGCCGGGGCGGAAGGCTGTGAAGATGATCCAGATGGCCGGCAGGGCGAAAAGGAAAAGGATCAGCAGCGCCAGCAGGTTGATCAGTTCCTTCTCGGTTCTGCGCCGGTTGAAGCGCCAGCGGGGCGCGGTCTGGAAGCGGGGCGTGTTCGATGGGCCGTTCATTAGTACACCACCCTGGATTTGATCAACTGTCGGAACAGGTAAAGGGTAAACAGCACGCCCAAGACCACACCGACCATGGACATGGCGCTGGCCAGGCCGTACTGCGAGTCGCGCTCGGCCAGCCGGCCGGCGTAGGTCCAGATCATCTCAGTGCGGTTGGCCGGGCCGCCGCCGGTCATAATGCGCACAATGTCATAAGCGCGCGCCACGTCCAGCGAGAGCACGGTGAGGGCGATCAGCGTAAACGGCCTGAGCAGCGGCATGGTGATGTGCCGGAAACGCTGCCAGGCTCGCGCACCGTCTACCTCGGCCGCCTCGAAGACCTCGCGCGGCAACGAGAGGGTGCCGGCCAGCAGGATGATGGTCAGCATGGGCACGTTCATCCAGATGCTGGCGATCATGATCGAGATCATGCCGCTGGGCACGTCCACCAGCCAGGCCTTGGGCGTTTGCAGAATGCCCAGCGAGAGCAGCGCGTTGTTGACCAGGCCGACGGTGGCGTTGAAGAACCAGGCGAACTGGAAACCGACCAGCACCGGCGCGAACATCATCGGCACCATCAGCAGGGTGCGCATGATGCCCTGGCCGCGCGTCACCTTGGCCAGCAACTGCGACAGACCCAGGGCGATCAGGAAGCTCAGGTTGACCGTCACCGCCAGGAAGAGCACGGTGTTCTGCACCGAGCGCCAGAAGACCCGATTGCCCAGCAGCCGCTCATAGTTGCGGAACATGGTCTCGGTCGAGAAGACCAGGGTCGTGTCCGGCCGCAACAGGTTGTAGGGCGTGAAACTGATGTAGACCGAGTACACCATAGGGTAGGCCACCACCAGCAGGATGATGACAATAGCAGGCGTGATCAGCAGCAGCGGAAACCAGGTCTTCCAGCGGTAGTAGCTGCCACGCTTGCTCTTGTTGCTGCTCTTTTCTGCCAGTGCTGTTGTGGATCTTGTGACTTCGGACGGGGCCATAGGCGTACTCCTGACAGTCATCGGCAAGGTTCCGGAAGTCGTCGGTCTTGAGTGCAGTGACTTCCGAAATCTCGCCCAGAGGGCATTCCAGACGGCTCGAGGCTGGCCAGGCGGCTTCCTGATCCGTCTGGATGCTTGGGTTGGCCCCGGCATCAGGTGTTCATCACCCGATGCCGGGGGGTGAGGTATCAGTCGTAGTAGCCGGCGTCTTCCATCAGATCGCGGGCCTGCTGCACAGCGTCCGCCAAGCCATCCTCCACGCTGACATCACCCAGGATGATGCTCTGAAGGATGGGATACCACAGGTTGGTGAAGGAGATCCAGTCGGCGAAGAGCGGTGGCGTGAAGAAGTCTTCGGAGATCTGCAACTGGGCCAGCTCCAGGCGCGCCTTGTCCAGCGGCACGCCAGATTCTGCTGCGTCGGCAATCACGCGCGCCCACACGTCGTCGCGCACGGCCAGCAGGCCCAGCTTGGACTCCTCATAGGCGACCTTTTCTGACGTCAGGAACTTGATCAACTGGGCGGCAGCTTCCTTGTTCTGGGCGGCCTTGGGGATGGAGAAGGCATGCGCGCCGGCCCAGCCGGTGTGCTTGGCAGGATCGAGGCCCGTCGGCCCGCGGGTCAGGTCGAACATCCCAGCCACCTTGCAACTGGCCGGGTCCTGGAAGTAGCTGTACCAGCCGTACCACTCCAGGTAGAAGGCCATGTTGCCGTCGCAGAAGTTCTGCGCCACCTCGGGCCACAGCAAGTTGGGGGTATCGCTGGGGATGGCCTTGGCGACGTACAGGTCGCGCATCCACTGGGCGGTAGCCACGCCAGCCTCGTTGTCGAAGATGGGCTGGAAGGCGTCGTCGAAGTAGTTGCCGCCGTTGGCCACCAACAGCTCGTAGAAGCGGCCGGCCAGCGCCTCTTCCTTGCCGGCGAACTGGGTGCCGTAGGTGATGGCGCCCTCGTTGACGAAGAACTCGGCCATCTGCTGCATCTGCTCGATGGTCTCGGGCGGGGCCAGCGGATAGCCGTACTCGGCCTGGAACTTGGCTTGCAGGTCGGCGTCGCCGAACAGATCGGTGCGGTAGTGCATGGCGCTGATGTCGGCGTGGCGCGGGATCAACTGCAAGGCGCCGTCGATGGTGGCGGCCTCGATGATGGCCGGGCTGAAGGCGGCCAGCTCCTCGGCTGTGAAGTACTGCTGCAAGTCCTCCACGAAGGGGGTGTACTGGCTCATGAACGACGTGTGGTTCCAGGCCACGTCGAAATCGACGGTGCCGGCGGCGTAGTTCTGCTTCAGGTAGCGGTCGATCTGGAAGCCGTCACCCAGGAAGACAATCTCCACCTTGGCGCCGGTCTTCTCCTCGAACAGCTTGATGGACTCGTACATGGCCTCGTAGGGTGCGCCGCCGATGTTGGCCATGCGGATGGTGACGCCAGTCAGGTCCTTGTCCAGGCCGGCGTACTGTGGCTCGCTGGCTGGCGCAGGCGCGGCAACCGCAGGTTTCTCCAGCGTCTGCTGGGTGGCGCCCTCGCTGTAGTAGCCGGCGTCTTCCATCAACTGGCGCGTCTGCTCGACGGCGTCGTTCAGGCCATCCTCGACGCTGACGTCGCCCAGGATGATGCTCTGCAGCTGCGGATACCACAGGTTGGTGAAGGAGATCCAGTCGGCGAAGAGCGGCGGCGTGAAGAAGTCTTCGGAGATCTGCAACTGGGCCACTTCCAGGCGTTTCTTGTCCAGCGGCACGCCAGATGCACCCGCATCTTCGATAACCAACTCCCAGACATCATCGCGCACGGGCAGCAGGCCCAGCTTGCCCTCGTCATAGGCCACCTGCTGCGAGGTGAAGAACTTGATCAACTGGGCGGCAGCTTCCTTGTTCTGGGCGGCCTTGGGGATGGAGAAGGCATGCGCGCCGGCCCAGCCGGTGTGCTTGGCAGGATCGAGGCCCGTCGGCCCGCGGGTCAGGTCGAACATCCCAGCCACCTTGCAACTGGCCGGGTCCTGGAAGTAGCTGTACCAGCCGTACCACTCCAGGTAGAAGGCCATGTTGCCGTCGCAGAAGTTCTGCGCCACCTCGGGCCACAGCAAGTTGGGGGTATCGCTGGGGATGGCCTTGGCGACGTACAGGTCGCGCATCCACTGGGCGGTAGCCACGCCAGCCTCGTTGTCGAAGATGGGCTGGAAGGCGTCGTCGAAGTAGTTGCCGCCGTTGGCCACCAACAGCTCGTAGAAGCGGCCGGCCAGCGCCTCTTCCTTGCCGGCGAACTGGGTGCCGTAGGTGATGGCGCCCTCGTTGACGAAGAACTCGGCCATCTGCTGCATCTGCTCGATGGTCTCGGGCGGGGCCAGCGGATAGCCGTACTCGGCCTGGAACTTGGCTTGCAGGTCGGCGTCGCCGAACAGATCGGTGCGGTAGTGCATGGCGCTGATGTCGGCGTGGCGCGGGATCAACTGCAAGGCGCCGTCGATGGTGGCGGCCTCGATGATGGCCGGGCTGAAGGCGGCCAGCTCCTCGGCTGTGAAGTACTGCTGCAAGTCCTCCACGAAGGGGGTGTACTGGCTCATGAACGACGTGTGGTTCCAGGCCACGTCGAAATCGACGGTGCCGGCGGCGTAGTTCTGCTTCAGGTAGCGGTCGATCTGGAAGCCGTCACCCAGGAAGACAATCTCCACCTTGGCGCCGGTCTTCTCCTCGAACAGCTTGATGGACTCGTACATGGCCTCGTAGGGTGCGCCGCCGATGTTGGCCATGCGGATGGTGACGCCAGTCAGGTCCTTGTCCAGGCCGGCATAAGCCGCGCGGCCGTCGGGGCCCATCATGACCTCGGCGGGTTCAGCGGGCTGGGGCGCAGGCGCCGTCGTGGGTGCGGGGGCGGTGGTAGGCGCTGGGGCAGGTTCAGGGGTGGCCTGGCCGCCGCAGGCTGCCAAGAGCAGCGATGCGATGATCAGCACGGAAAGCAGAGTCCAGAATGCACGATGCGGTTTCATCTGGCAGGTCCTCCTTGACAGGAATCGGCAAGAATCGAACTAGGCAGGCGGGTGGTCACCGTCGGTGTGACCGGTAGATTGGGCAGGGCGACAGTTCACGTCATCGACTTCTCCTTATTGGTAAGGTGGTAGATTGGTAGATTGGTAAGGTGGTAGATTGGTAGATTGGTAAGGTGGTAGACTGGTAGGCAATGGGCAGGTGAATGAACGCGCAACCGACCAATTTACCAATCTACCAATCTACCGCTAACCGAGGTCCGCAATATCATACTCACCCAACTGCAACGGATAGGTGCCATACTCGCGCACCAGCTTGACCACGTAGTCGTAGCGCTGGCCGGAGACGTTGCTGGGCACCGAGTGGTCGGACTGGAAGACCATGCCGCCGCCCTTGGCCGCGTTGAGCTTGCGCAGGACGATGCCTTTCAGTTCCTCGTCCGGCGCGTCAGCCCACTCCATCACGTTCATGTTGCCGACGAAGCCCAGTTGGTGGCCGTATTTGCGGCGCAGATCGACCACGTCCAGCCCGGCCTTGGCCTCCAGCGGGTTGTAGCCGTCGATGCCCATCTCGATGAAGTCGGGGAAGACGCGCGTGGCGTTGCCGCAGCCGTGGTAGATCACCGGCAGGCCGGCCTCGTGGCAGACCTCGACCATGGCCTGCACGCCCGGCTTGAAGTACCTGCGCCAGTAGGCCGGTGAGAAGAACATGTCCTTCTTGTAAGCGATGTCGCCCCAGATCACCATGCCGTCCAGCATGCCGCCGGCGGCCTTGATCTGCGCTTTGCAGATCTCCAGCGCGAAGGCGTTGGTGCGCTCGATGAAGGCGCCGTAGCGCTCCGGGTAGAGCGCGATCATCAGCATGTTGGTCTCCGGGCCGACGATGCGGGTCATGTACTCGTTGGCTTCGCAGACGCTGCCGTAGACGGCGAAGTTGGGGTAGACCGACTTGACGGTGTCGATCCAGGCTGGCGAGTTGCGGGCGTAGCCGTCGCCCACGCCGGCGATCTGGTTGTCGCCTGCGCTGAAGTAGCGCCGGTCATCCCAGGGATCCTCGAAGGTGTAGGCGTCGATCTGCTCGATGGTCTTGGTCTCCCAGTCCAGCCACTGCGGCATGGGGTCGGCGAACTTCTTGCGGATCACCGCGTCGAAGCCGGTCTTGACGATCACCTCTTCGTCGTTTTCCTCCAACACCTGGAAGGGGCGGATGTGGGGGTCCATGTTGGGGATGGTGACCTGCCAGTCGAGGTCGTAGTACTCGTAGATGTTGGCGTCGGCCGGCAGGCCCAGGTCGGCGCGCCAGCGCTCCAGGAAGCTGCCCCAGAAGAAATCGCTGACCGGCACCCGGTCGGCCTCCTGATGGCGCAACGTCTTATGCATGCGGTCGACTTTGGCGAGGGCGTTGGCTGTTCGTTCCATGGTGATGTTCCTCAGCTAGAGGACTGACAGTCCTGGTCACGTGATGGACTTGGCCGTCACGTTGAAGCCGCTCCTGCGTCAAATCAGGACTGTCAGTCCTTGGGCGTTAATCTGTATGGAAGACCTCTTCCAGGTTGGCCCACCATTCGCCCTCGGCGCGGGTGGGGATGGGCTGCTGCATGGGCATCATGATGTCCCACCACTCCTGCGTCTTCGGGTCGGCCGCCATCCTGGCCATGTCGGCTGCGAAGTCGTCGCCGACGTACTCGAAGTAGGCAAAGAGCAGGTGGTCTTTGTGGAAGATCGAATAGTTGCGGATGTTGCACTGCCGAATCATGTCGAGGATCTCAGGCCAGACCGCCGCGTGGTAGCGGACGTACTCCTCGAGCTTCTCTGGCTTGACGCCGATCAGTTGGCCGAAACGTTGCATGGGTGGGTCTCCTTGAGAGATGCGCTGGCTTAACAGTAGGGCGGCCGGGCGCCATAATGCGTAACGAGTAATGCGTAACCGGAATTGAGGGATGCGTGTGTTGTCATGTCAGGTTTGGGATATGCTGTAAGCCGTAATGAGTAATGCGTATCCGGAACAAGCCTCTCCCATTCCGGGTTACGTGTTACTCGTTACGTGTTACTCCACGTATGACCCAAACTCCCGGATCGTCTCATACATGATGATCACGTTCTCCACCGGCGTCTCCGGCAGCAGGTAGTCGTGGCTGGGGGAGGCGATGAAGCCGCCGCCGGGCATCATGGTGCGCAGGGTGTCGATGGTGAGCTGGCGCGCCTCCTCGGCCGTGCTCTCGATCAGCCGCTGGGTGTCGATGCAGCCGAAGAAGGTCAGGTCCTGGCCGAAGTCCCGCTTCAGGCCGCCCAGCTCCATGCCGGTGCAGTAGGGCTGCACCGACTGGATGCCGTCCAGGCCGGTGGCGATCAGGTCTTTCATGATCGACCGCAGCGAGCCGTCGGTATGCAGCAACACCAGCTTGCCAAACTCGTGGCCCAGGTCGACGAAGCGCTGCAGGTGGGGGAGCACGAAGCGCCGGAACAGCTTGGGGCTGAGCAGCGGACCGGTCTGCGCGCCGAGGTCGTTGCCGATGAAGAAGATATCGATCGCGTCGCCTGTTGCCTCGAAGATGCGCCGGCTGACGGCCAGGTAGTAGCTGGCCGTGTAGTCCATCACCGCATCCACGATCTCCGGGTTGTCGTACATCTGGTAGACCAGCACGTCGAAGTCCAGCAGGTCGATGGCGTCGTGCCAGAAGGGGGACCACTCACCGCCCAGGATGGCGAACTCGCCGCCCCATTGCAGGGCGTCGGCGCGAATCTGCGACACGTCCATCCAGTCGGGGTCGGGCCAGGGGAAGGCATGCACTTCGGCCAGCGTGGCGCGCTTGAGCGGGTTCACCAGCGGCATGCCATAGCCGTAGCCGTGGCGCTCGATGTCGAAGGGGGAGCGCCAGGTCGCGCCGGGCGACAACATCTCGCCGGGGCTGCGCTCCGGCGGGCCAGCGTAGCGGCTAAACACCCGGCGGAAGTCGTCGTCCAGATAGCGCAGCAGCGCTTCGTCGTCGGGCAGGCCCAGGTGCTCGCAGGCCAACTGCTTCCACTCCGGCGACGCGCCCAGCCAGGCCGGCACGCGGTCGGGCTCGTGATGGCGAAAGGTGGTCAGGACACGTTCTTTGGACGTCATTGTCATGGGGGAACTCCGGTCTAACAGCTATGAGACTTCGCAAATCGCCGCAGCGTCTGGAGAAGCCAGATGCACCGAATTGGCGATGTGCGCAGTCCGGTGTCACGATCCATAGCGGCCGTAGCGGTGGACAGCCTGGACCATGGTAATCAGGTTGTGGGGTGGGATGCCTTCGGTGATGTTGGCGGCGGAGCCCAACACATAGCCGCCGCCTGGGGCCAGTTCAGCGCAATGGCGCTTGACCGCGTCCTCGATCTCCGCCGGGCTGCCGTAGGCCAACAGCAGGGCAGGGATGCCGGCGATCAAGGCCAATTGGCCCCGCCACTGCTCGCGCAGCGCTGTCAGGCCGTCGAAATCGTAGTCGCCCAGAAACAGGGCATCGAAGCCGATCTGCGCCAGGGCCGGCGCAACCTGGCCAATTTGGCCCTCGCTGTGAAAGGCTGCCAACAAGCCATGTTCACTGGCCGGCGCCAGCAGTCGTTCCATACGTTGAGGAAAGATATCCAGGAACATGTCGGGGTGGATCAGCAGGCCGGTGGCGTGGGCGATGTCGTCGTTGACCAGCACGAAGGCCAGGTCGCCGGCAAAGCGGTCGCACACGGCGCGCATGATCCGTTGTTGGTGCTCGGCCAGCACGTCCATCAGCTTCTCCAGCAGGGGCCGGTTGTCGTAAAACAGATACATGGCCTCGGCGATGCCCACGGCGCGCAGCGCGTTGTCGAAGAAGGAACTGAAGCTGGCGATGACGCCTACACCCGTGCCCTGAGCCGCGCGCAGATAGCGCTCCAGGTGGTTCAACTGCTGCGCCAGCGGCGGGGGCGGCTCCAGATTCTCCAGGTCGTGCCACGACTTGACCGCGCCGCCCACGTACTGCTCGCGACCGTTGGAAGCCACGGCAAAGAGGTTGTTGGGCCGCCAGGTGAAATCGCAAGCCACGGCATCCATGGCCAGCCGTTGGGCAAACTCGACGTGGTCCTCCGGCGTCAGCGAGGGGCCGCCTTCGTGGCTGAAGACGACGGGGTAGTCCAGCCGGCGCTCCAGCACATACTCGATCGCCGGCTGGCTATGCACCCACAGCGCCAGGCAGGGCATGCGGTCGGCCTCCTGGTGGCGCAAAACCCGCAACAGGCGATTGATGTCGGAGCGGTCGTTCTCCGCCAGAGCCAGCGAGCGGCGGTCCTGGGGCGTGCGCAGGCGGCCGGGATCTGCCGTCGCCAGCCGGATCAGATCGGGGCTGACCTTGGGCACCAGCACGCTGGGCGGCTCAGGCTCGATGGGCAGCGGCAGGCTGAGGGCGTGGCCGTTGCCCCTGGCCAGCTTGCTGCCGCAGGAGTAGCGGATGATCAGCCGGGTGGGCAGCACCACGTGGCGCGGCTGCAACGGTACGTCGGCGTCCAGCCGGCTGAGCAAAAGCTGGGCCGCGTTGGCGCCGATCTCATAGGCCGGCTGGATCGCCACGGTCAGGAAGGGGAAGAGCCGCGAGGTATTGGGCAAGTCGTCGAAGCTGACCAGGGCGACGTCGTGGGGGATGCGCAGGCCGCGGTGCTCCAGCTCATCGATCACGCCCATGGCGATGGCGTTGTTGGCGGCAAAGACGGCCGTGGGCGCGCCGCCTGCGTCCAGCGCCTGGGCCATCATGCGCTCCCCTGAAAGAGCCTTGTATTCGCCGTACCAGATCAGCCGCGGGTCCTCGGCGATGCCGGCCTCGGCCAACGCGATGCGGTAGCCGGCGACGCGATCGACAGCGGTGGCTGTGGTGGCCGGACCAGCCAGCATGGCGATGCGCCGGTGGCCCAGGCCGATCAAGTGGCTGACCAGGGCCCGCGCGCCCGACAGCGAGTCGCCGCTGACGCTGTCCACCTCCCAGCCTTCGATGTAGCGGTCGATGGCGACGGTGGGGACGGCGCGGTCGCGCAGCTTAGCCAGGTCCTTGGCCTCAGAGCCAAAGGGGGCGATGAGCACGCCGTCCACCCGCTGGCTGATCACCACGTCCAGGTAGCGCTGCTGCTTGGCCGCGTTCTCGTCGGTGTTGCACAGGAAAACCGAGTAGCCGCGGCTCTGGGCCGCGTCTTCCACGCCGCGCGCAACCGTGGTCCAGAAGGCGTTCTGGATGTCGGGCACAATCAGGGCCAGCGAGCGGGTGCGCTTGGAGCGCAGGCTTTGGGCGACGCCGCTGGGCACATAGCCCAGGTCCTCGATAGCCTGTTCGACGCGCTGTTGCGTGGTCGCGTTGACGTTGCCGACGCGGTTGATCACGCGTGACACGGTCACAGGGGAGACACCGGCTCGTTTAGCGACATCGCTGATGGTGCTCATGGTCGGCTATAGGCGGAGACTGAGCGACAGGGGCCGCGGCGGAAGGGAGAGGGTGGCTGAAAACCGATATCATGATATCGGTTTCATTCGCTATGATACACGAAATATCCTAGCTTGTCAAGCGACAGAGTCGACGGCTCACACGGCAGGCAGGCCGCTTGCGCCGGGCCATGAGATGAGACTGGTTACGTTTGACTGACCCAGTGCGCGCCGCATAGATTCATCAAACGGCACGCGTCAAGCGTCGATCACTAAGGGACTCTGCCCAGGATTCCCCAGCCATCCGGATCGCCATCCCCGCCCACGATTGCGAAGTCACTGCCCCGCCCATCGATAATGTACCAACCGAGATATGTCAGGCCATGCTCCCAGCACCCGCCGGCGGCGATCGTCTAGGTTGACCTACCGCAGTTAGCCGAGGCTCTCCCCGATTCCCATCAACCTACCAACCGATCATACTCATCGTGGTCCCCGATCCATACCCAGATGAAATCGGGGCCATCTTCCACAGCCAGGGCGCGGTGGTTCAATCCAACTCTCGTTGACCAGAACCGGCCAACCTTCTTGAACTGAAGCGAGGGATGACCGGGATTTTCCTTGAGCAGTCGAAAATTCTTGCGGGCCAGATCCTGGACAGGTTGCGGCAACTCGTCAAGACGATCCCAGAATCGGGGAGTTGTGCGATGCATCTAGATTTCCCGCAGCCTTCCCTGACTCTTCGCCGCCAACGCCTCCTCCAGCAGAAAGTCAAGCGTGCCTGCGGCTACGTCAGCTTCAAGCTGGTTATCCCAACGCGCCCAATCCTTATCAGCAAACCAACGCCGCAGTCGCAAGAAATCCTTCTCGGGGAGTGTTTCAATCTCACGTTGAATCTGTTCCAGGTTGATCATGGCCATTCCTTTATCACCTCGGATGATGCTCAGCGAAAAATCTGTGAAGCAAGTCCATCATTGCACGGGTCATTGTCATTGGACGAATCGTTGTTGTCTACGGTGAACAGCGGCGCCGCCCGCTGCGAAAATGACCCTAAGGACTACGTTGGGGCCATTATAGCATCTGCGCCTCGAGATCGTCAACAGGGCGAATTGCCTGCCGACGATTTTGCGAAATAGCCACAAGCGCGCTGCACGCGTTAGGTGCTCTTCGGCGCGTCACGACCGGCCTGACCCGGCGCCCACTTTGGGGCTGTAGCAGGCGGGCGTACAGGACGCCTGGCGATCAAGCTGGCGGCTCCTCGTGCCCTTGACAAATGCCTTGGTTTTGCCCCAACCGGCGATGCCAGGGTAAAATGCCCGGCATCACCGACTCAACTAAGGAGCATGCCGTTTATGAAGCTCAAATGCCTGGCCTGCGATGTGCTGGCCCGCCCGCTCTATCTCTCCGCCGCCCATTCGCCCCACATCGTGGACATCGAGCTCTTCCCGCGCGGCCTGCACAACACGCCGGCCATCCTGCGCGGCCGCCTGCAGGAGCGCATCGACGCGGCCGCGGGCCAGGGCTACGACGCGGTGGTGATGGCCTATGGCCTGTGCGGCCAGGCCACGGCCGGCCTGACCGCGCGCGAGAAGCCGGTAGTGGTGCCGCGCGCCCACGACTGCATCACCCTTTTCCTCGGCGGCCGCGAGCGTTACGACGCCCAGTTCGAGCAGCAGCCGGGCACCTACTGGTACGCGCTGGACTACATGGAGCGCGACGACGGCACGGGCGGCAGCATGGGCCTCGGCGCCGGCGCGGGCACAGAGGGGCAGGCGGTCTACGAGCAGTACGTCGAGAAATACGGCAAGGACAACGCCGACTATCTGATGGAGGTCATGGGCCAATGGCAGGCGCACTACCAGCGCGCCGCGTTCGTCGATATGGGTATCGGCGACGGCAGCCGCGTCGAGCGCATGGCTCAGGACGATGCCGCGCGCCGAGGCTGGATCTTCGAGAAGGTGGCAGGCGATATGGTGCTGGTGCGCCGGCTGCTGTTCGGGGATTGGCGCGACGATTTCCTGGTGCTGCAGCCGGGCGAGCAGCTAGGCATGACCTACGACGATTCCATCATCGGCTGCGCTGATCTGAGCTGACGAGCGGCTGGCGCGGCCGTCGCTCCGTCTGGCGGCCGCGCTTAGGGCTTTTCACAGCACCGACAAGATGCCCACGATAACGGGGATGTCTGCCCCAGCGTGGAAGAGCACCGCACCCCACAGGCTGTCGGTCTTGTAGATCAGGGTGGCGAAGGACAGTCCCAAAACTAAGGTGATGATCAGGAAGGGCAGGATGGCAGGGGTGTAATTGACGCCGATGTGCGCCAGGGAGAAGACGGCGCTGGTCACCAGGATGGCGGGAACAGCGCCGATGTGCTGCCGGAAGCGGGGCAGCAGCAGGCCGCGGAATTGCAGTTCTTCCACGAAGCCGTTGCTCAGGACGAACAGCAGTATCCAGGGGGTCCAGGGCAGGATGCGCGCCCAGCTCAGGTCGCGCCCCTGGAACAGCCCTACCGCGGCAGGGATGACCGTGACAGCGAAGAAGGTGAAGGTTGCCAGTCCAATGGGCAGCCACCAACGTACCTTGCCGCGCTTGAGATAGAGCGAGCCCAGGTCGTCTCCTGCCAGCTTAACCAGCAGGATCAAACAGAGAGACAGCACCAGCATGCTCTCGAACTTGGCCAGGCCGTAGCCGACCGCCGAGTGAACCGGGACGTGGAGCAGCCCGGTCAGCCAGTCGCTCAGGAACCAGTCGGCGAAGGCGGCTGCTGAGGCCGCGAACAGGCCGTACAACACCAGCCAGTAGGCGTGCAAACGAGGGCTGCGCCGCGCCAGCAGTGCTGCTGCCAGCAAGCCCAAGGCGATGCCGCCCCAGAGGAAGGGCCGTGCGTCCTTGTCGATCAAAGCATGCAGTGAATAGGGCAGCCACACCAGGCAGGCGCCGAGAAAGAAGGCAATCGAGAGGGCCAGCCGGCGGGGCCAGCGGCCGAAGTCAACCGGTTGAGAGACTGGCAGCGGTTGGACGGACATGAGAGGCCTCCTTTGGCTCTGTCGCCAGACACATTGCTGGTGTCGAACTTTCTGTGTTGACAATAGCACAAGTTCAGCCAATGTGCATCGGCCAGATGGGGAGTTTTCCCCCGCCAACGGCGATGAACCTGATATGGCTGCAATCGCGCGGCGAGGCTTGACAAACAACATGGTCCTATGGTATACCATCATACCGTATTTGCGCGACGACTTGAGTTGATGATCAACCGCGTCGCGCTGCTGAATCGAGCAAGTTGCACGCCATGGACACAAGGCTCTCCGAAATTCAGCCCCTGGAGCGCGAACAGCGCCTTTACGAGCGCGTTGTCGACAGAATCGTCGCGTTGATCCAGGATGGCACGTGGGCGGCGGGTGACCGGCTGCCGCCGGAGCGCGATCTGGCCGAGGCCTTCGGTGTCAGCCGCACGGTGGTGCGCGAGGCGGTCAAGACGCTGGAGGCGCGCGGCGTGCTGGAAACGCTGACCGGCAGCGGCGTCTACGTGCGGCGACCCGACTCGGCCATGGTGTCGCGCTCGCTGCGCATGTACCTGCAACTGCTGGACCAGGACGACATCGACCTGCGCCTGGCCGAGATCCGTTGCGTGTTGGAGGTGGAGATCGCTGCGCTGGCCGCTGCCCGCGCCACCGCTGAGGAACGGCAGGAGCTGCGCCGGCTGTGCCAGGAGATGCGCAAACACGCGGGCGCGCCGCGCGTGCTGGCCGAGATGGACTTTCAGCTCCATCTGTTGCTGGCCGAGGCGACCCGCAACGAGCTGTTCGGTGTGTTGCTGACCCCGCTGATCGAGCAACTGCGCGAGCACTTCATCTACGCCTGGGAGCATTACGGCGCCCGGCCGGTGGAGAGCGTCTTCGAGCAGCACGAGGCCATCGTGGCTGCGGTGGAGGCTGGCGACGCCGAGCTGGCCCGCCGCGCCACGGCTGAGCACATCGCCTTCTACATCGGCATCCTGCAGGCTCGCGTCCAGGAACGCCAGATGGCCCAGCCGGCCGCCGGCAACGGCGCCAGCCCGGTGGAAGGCCGCTAACCCTCATCTCGCCGCTCGAGCCGGTCTCCGACCGAGCCCGTCAGATCGACTACCTGTGAAGGCCTGGCCCAATGTCATCTACTGCGCCCGCCATCGTCGACTCCGCCGCCATCCCCTGGACCGAGCACCCGCGCTTCCGCAGCATCGGCATGAAAGCACTGCTGACCCCGGTCGACAACCCGCTGGCCGGCGTCAACGTCGTCCAGGTGCCGCCCGACGGCGTCATTGGCCGCCACTTGCATGCCCAGGAGATTGAGACTGTCTACGTCCTGGCCGGCCAGAGCGTGTTGACCCTCGGCGACGCGGATCACGCCTTCGACGCCGGCCAGGTCGTAGCCATCCCCGCCGGCCTGGAGCACGCCCTGCGCAACGTGGGCGATGAGACCGTCGAGCTGCTCTGCATCTTCACGCCGCCGCTGGCATAACGCGCCGCAGAAGTTGGATTTCTCCGGTTACTACTCAGGTGCCGGGCACTTGCACATCTCATGGACGGCTCAGATCTGCTCGGCAGACATCGTCGTAGGCGCAGATTCAAGTGCCCGGCACCTATGGCTGAGTAGTAACTTTCTCCGAAGAAATCCAACTTCTATGTACTACATCAGGAGCCTACCCATGTCTCTCTCCCACGCTGACCTGCGCCGCATGGTCAAGACCATGCTGTTGATCCGCCGCTTCGAGGAGCAGGCTGTGGCCTTCTTCATGAGCGGCGAGCTGCGCGGCTCGCTCCATCCCTGCATCGGCCAGGAGGCCACGGCCGTGGGCGCGGTCTTCCCGCTGCGCCGCGACGACTACCTGACCTGCACCTACCGCGGCCACGGCCAGGCCATCGCCAAGGGGCTGGACCCCAAGGAGGGCATGGCCGAGCTGCTGGGGAGACGCACTGGCTGCAGCCAGGGCTTGGGCGGCTCCATGCACTACACCGACCTCAGCGTCGGCCTGCTGGGCGAGAACGCCATCGTCGGCGCGGGCGCTCCCATCGCCGTGGGCGCGGCGCTGCGCGCCAAGCTGGACCGCACCGGCCAGGTGGCCATGTCCATCTTCGGCGACGGCGCGATCAACCAGGGCGCGCTGCTGGAGGCGCTCAACCTGGCCGCGGCCTGGCAGGCGCCGGTGATCTTCTTCTGTGAGAACAATCTCTACTCGGAGATGACGCCGATCCGCAGCATGATCGGCACGGCCACGCTGGCCGAGCGCGCGGCCGGCTTCGGCTGGACCACCATGACGGTCGACGGCTATGATCCCATCGCGGTCTACGAGACCACCAGCCAGGCCGTAGAACATGCGCGCAGCGGGGGCGGGCCGGTCTTCATCGAGGCCATGACCTATCGCCTGTTCGGCCACATGGTCGGCGACAACGAGCCTTACCGCACCAAGGAAGAGGTGGCGGAGTGGCGGGCCAAGGACCCGATCACCACTTTTCCCCAGCGCCTGGTGGCCGAGTTCGGCTTCCAGGAGGCCGAGATCGATGCAATCAAGGCCGAGGTAGAAGCCGAGATCGAGGAGATCAAGCGCTTCGCGCTGGAAAGCCCGTGGCCGGACGTGAGCGAGATTGCGGAGCATATGTTTGCATAACGAGTAACGAGTAATGCGTAACCCGGAAGGCGCGTGCGCACAACTCCGGGTTACGCATTACGCATTACGTGTTAGGCAAGGACCAGCGCCACTTCAACCACAAGGAGTGCCTTCCCATGACCATCCCCATCATCGACACCCACCAGCACCTGTGGGACCTGAGCAAGGTCGAGTATTCGTGGTTGGTGCCGGCCTATGGGCCGTTGTACCGCACCTATCTGGCGGCGGAGCTGGAGCCGCAGCTGGCCGAGGCCGGCGTGACTGGCACGGTGCTGGTGCAGTCGGCCAACAGCTACGCCGACACGGTCTACATGCTGGACCAGGCCGACGCCTACCCCTGGATGATCGGCGTGGTGGGCTGGATGGACCTGCTCGATCCGGCCGGCACGGCCAGGGCCATCGAGCGCTTCCGCCAGAACCGCCATTTCAAGGGCATGCGCCACCTGATCCACGAGGAGCCGGATCCGCAGTGGCTCTTGCAGCCGGTGGTCTGGGAGAGCCTGCGTCTGCTGGCTGCGGCCGGCTTCACCTTCGACGTGGTGGCCACCAGGCACGAGCACCTGGCCTGCCTGCCCGCGCTGGGCGAGCAAGTCCCCAACCTGCGCATGGTCATCGACCACCTGGGCCAGCCCCCCTTCCAGGCCAGCGAGCCGGGCCAGTGGGGCGAGGACATGCGCATCGCCGCCCAGAACCCCAACGTCTACGCCAAGATCTCCGGCTTGGGCACGGCCAGCGGCGACTGGGACGGCTGGACGGCCGGCAGCATCCGCGACCTGGTCCACTGGACCATCGACCTGTTCGGCGCTGAGCGCTGCATGTTGGGCGGCGACTGGCCCGTCTCCGTCCTGGCTGGCGGCTACGGCAGAGCCCTCGATGCCTACCGCCAGATCCTCGCCGAGCGCTCGCCGGCCGAGCAGGAGCAGATTTCGTACAAGACGGCGATGGCGTTTTATGGGGTGAGTTTGGAAGAGACAAGGTGATAAGGTGACAAGGTGAAGGGGTGACAGTCACCCTGTCACCTTGTCACCCTGTCACCCTGTCATCCTCGAAGGGACCCATTGATCCATGCGTGAATTAACTTACTCCAAAGCCCTGCGCGAGGCCCTGACCGAGGAGATGGCGCGCAACCCGGATGTCCTGCTGCTGGGCGAGGACATCGGCGTCTACGGCGGCGTGTTCAAGGTCACCGAGGGGCTGCTGGACCGCTTCGGACCGGAGCGGGTGATCGAAACGCCCATCTCCGAGGCCGGCTTCGTGGGTGCGGCCGTGGGGCTGGCCATGACCGGCAAGCACCCGGTGGTCGAGCTGATGTTCATGGACTTCGCCTACGTGGCCGCGGACTCGATCTTCAACCAGGCCGCCAAGATGCGCTACATGTCGGGCGGCCGCGCCCAGGTGCCGCTGGTGATCCGCACCCAACAGGGCGGCGGCCGCGGCAACGCGGCCCAGCACTCGCAGAGCCTGGAGGCCTTCTTCACCCACATCCCCGGCCTCAAGGTCGTCCTGCCGTCCACGCCCTACGACGCCAAGGGCCTGCTCAAGTCGGCCCTGCGCGACCCCAACCCGGTGGTCTTCATCGAGCACAAGCTGCTCTACAACACCAAGGGCCACGTCCCTGAAGAGGAGTACTTCATTCCCTTGGGTCAGGCCGACATCAAGCGCGCCGGCAAGGACGCCACCGTAGTCTCCTGGTCGCGCACGGTGCTGCACGCGCTGGAAGCAGCCGAGCTGGCAGCCAAGGAAGGCATCGACGTGGAGGTGATCGACCTGCGCTGCACCGCGCCGCTGGACATCGACACGGTCGTTGCGTCGGTCAGGAAGACCGGCCGGCTGGTGGTAGCCCACGAGGCGCACCGCCGCGCCGGCGTCGGCGCCGAGATCGCCTCGCTGGTGCAGGAGCTGGCCTTCGACTACCTGGATACCCCCATCGAACGCGTCGGCGCCATGGACATCCCCATCCCCTACAGCAAGCCGCTGGAGGATGAGGCGTTGCCGGGGGTGCAGCACATTGTGCGAGCCATCAAGCGCGCGGCGTATGCGTAATGCGTAACGAGTAATGCGTAACCCGGAGAGCCTCCGCGAGCGCATTCCGGGTTACGCATTACGCATTACTCGTTACGCATCACATCCCAAAGTTGCCCCTGCTGAGAGCACATCATCATGACCGACGATCTCCTCACCCTCGACTACAAACCCCACATTCCGCCCAAGACCGACTACGGCATCGGCATCGTAGGCTGTGGCGGTATCGTGCAGTACGCGGTGCTGCCGACGTACAAGAAGCATGGCCTCCGCGTGGTGGCCTGCTATGACATCAACCGGGCCACGGCGGAGCAGGTGGCGCAGGAGTTTGGCATCCCCAAGGTCTACGACAGCCTGGAGGCGCTGGTTGCCGACCCGGAGATCCAGATTTGCGAGATCTCGGTGCCGCCGCAGCATCAGTTGGACATCGTGCGCACGTGCAGCGCGGCCGGCAAGCACCTGCTCTGCCAGAAGCCGCTGGCCGACACCCTGCCCCACGCGGCCGAGATCGTGCGCCTGGCCCGCGAGGCCGGCGTCAAGCTGGCGGTCAACCAGCAGCTGCGCTGGGGACCGGGACTGCGCGCGGCCAAAGACCTGATCCGCAAGGGCTGGATCGGCCAGGTGGTGGACGCCTCGATCCAGGTCAGCGTCAACACGCCCTGGCACATGTGGCCCTGGCTGGCGGTCGCGCCACGGCTGGAGGTGCAGTACCACAGCATCCACTACATCGACGCCATGCGCTCGATCCTGGGCGACCCGGTGTGGGTGACCAGCCGCCACGCTCGCAACCCGCTGCAAGGCGCCATCGTGGGCGAGACCAAGACCATCACCATCATGGATTATCCCGGCGACCTGCAGGCCTTCATCGCCGACAACCACTACAACCACAGCGACGACTACTTTGCCATCTTCCGCTTCATCGGTACGGCTGGGCACATCACCGGTACGCTGGGCGCAATGTACAACTATCCCCATGGCCGCGAGGACACGCTGGAGTGGAGCAGCACCGTCTACTACCCCGACAAGCGCTTCGAGGCCAAGCTGGAAGGACGCTGGATCCCCGACGCCTTCATCGGACCCACGGCCTCGCTGATGGAGGCCATCCAGACCGGCGGCGTGCCCGAGACCGACGGCCACGACAACCTGCAAACCCTGCGCGTCGTCGAGGCAGCCTATCTCTCCATGGCCGAAAACCGCTCCATCAACCTGGACGAGTGCCAGGCCGTGCCGTGCCCGGATTGAGCGGAGGAACCGGAGGAACTTACGGCATTTGCGGGTTGAGTTCCTCCGAGCTCTCCCAAGTTCCTCCGAGTTCCCCTGAGTTCCCTCAGTTCCCCCAGTTCCCTCCAGTTCCCCCAAGTTCCCAGGAGTTGACCTGATGCAGCAACGTTTCGCAGGCAAAGTCGCTATCGTCACCGGCGCCGGCCAGGGCATCGGTCAGGGGGTCGCGCTGCGGCTGGCGGCCGAGGGCGCGGCCGTGGTGATCGCCGACTACAACGCCAGCACCGCGGCCGAGACGGGCGTCGAGATCCAGGTGGCCGGCGGCGTGGCCTTGCCCTACGCGGTCAACATCGCCGATGTGGGCGCGGTGCAGACCATGGTGGACGACGTGGTCGCGCACTTTGGCCGCATCGACATCCTGGTGAACAACGCGGGCGTGGTGCAGACCAAGCCGCTCTTGGACCTGGATGAGATCGACTGGGATCGGGTGATCGATGTCAACCAGCGCGGGACGTTCTTCGTCCTGCAGGCCGTGGCGCGGCAGATGATCCGCCAGCTACCGGAGGCGCTGCGCAGCGGCGCTGGCGTGGCCGATCTATTGAGCAGCCAGCTTAGCCAATCTACGGTTCAGGTAGCCGGGACTCGGTCGGAGACCGGCCCAAGCGGCTCGGGTGGGCCGCTGCTGGCCAGCTACGGCAAGATCGTCAACTTCTCCTCCATTGCCGGCCGGCGCGGGCGACCGCTGTCCACCCACTACGCGGCCAGCAAGGCGGCCATCATCAGCATCACCCAGTCGGCCGCGCTGGCGCTGGCGCCCTACCGCATCAACGTCAACGCAGTCTGTCCCGGCATCGTGCCCACCCCCATGTGGACACAGATCGACCAGGACCGGGCGCAGCTCTTCGGCGCCCGGGAGGGCGAGGCTATGGCCGCCTTCATCCAGCAGGTGCCCCTCAAGCGCGCCGCCACCCCTGAAGACCTGGCCGGCGTCGTCGCCTTCCTCTGCTCGCCTGACGCGGATTACATCACCGGCCAGGCGATCAATGTGGACGGCGGGTATGAGATGAATTGAGCTAACCCGTAACTCGTAACACGTAACCCGGAAGGCAGAGTCGTCTCGCCCCTTTCCGGGTTACGTGTTACGAGTTACGCATTCCCAGGAGCCCCACTTATGCTGACTTATCAACCCACCG
>CAZVGR010000029.1:0-52921 GCA_964626845.1 uncultured Anaerolinea sp. | reverse complement strand
GGGGCGCGGCCTGGCGGGTGCGGCGCGAGGCCAGGATGCCGCGCGTCAGGCTGCCGTGCTCCTGCTCCAACTGACGGAAGCGAGGGAAGGTGGCCAGCAGGCTCTGTCTGTCGGCCTCAGCGTTGTAGATGCCACTGAGCAGCGGCTCGGCGATCTTGTCCAGTGCCTCGCGGCCCAGCCGGCGGGTGACGAAGTCGGCCAGGGTCTCGTCCTGCCCGTCGCGGCGGGCCGGGATGAGCAAGTCCAGCCCCATGCGCAGCTTGCCCAGCGGCGAGATCAGGCCGGACAGCACGAAAGGCTTGAACTTGGTGGGCACGATCAGCAGCACGCCGTCGGGGAGCGGCGTGGGCCGGCCCTTGTGCAGCACGTAGACCTTGCGCGCCGCGTCGTTGGTGCCTAGCAGACGCTCGCCCAGCCCCAGCTCGCGCGCCAGTTGCACGCCCCAAGGCTTCTGGGTGATGAAGGAGTCGGGGCCGCCCTCGACGATGAAGCCGTCTGCCCGCTCGGTCAGCAGCTTGCCGCCCCAGCGGTCAGACTGCTCCAGCAGGGTGTAGGACAGGCCGCGCTGCTGGAGATACCAGGCGCTGCTCAGGCCGGCGATGCCGCCGCCGATGATGGCGATGTGGGGAGAGGTCATGGGGAATGGTTAATGGTGAATGGGTAACGGTTAATGATCAATTGACAATTGTCAATTGTCAATTGTCAATGGTGAATGGTGAATTGGTGAATGGTTAATGGCGGAGTGCCGGCGACTATCCGGTGCCGGCGACTGTTCACCGTTTACCGTTCACCGATCACCCTTTGCTGCACCAGCGCGCTGAGCGCGGCAACCAGCGGCGGGGTGTCGTTGAGCATGGGGGTGCGCTCGACCCGGACGCCCTGCTGGCGGGCGATGGCCTGGACGCCGATGTCGATGTCGTAGAGGATCTCCACATGGTCGGCGATGAAGCCGATGGGCGCGATCAGCAGGTCGCGCCGGCCTTGCTCAGCCAGCTGCGGGACCAGCTCCTCGATCTGCGGGCCGAGCCAGGGCACGCCGGTCTGGGCAGCGCTCTGGTAGGAAAAGGTCCAGCGCTCAGCCGGCAGCGCCAGCCGCCCGGCCAGCATTTGCGCCGTCTCGCGCAGTTGGCGGTCGTAAGGGTCGCCGCGCTCCAGGATCGAGGCCGGCAGGCTGTGGGCGGTGAAGACCACCAGCACGTCGTTGCGCTCCTGCTCCGGCCAGCGGCCCAGCGTGGCGCGCACGTTGGCTGCGATGCCGTCCAGGTAGTGCGGCTCGGTGTGCCAGCTTTCGACGAAATCGATGGCGATGAGTCGTTCCACCTGGGCCAAGGCCTCATCCAGCTTGCGGCGATAGGCGCCGATGCTCATGCTGCTGTAGTGGGGCGCCAGACAGATGGCCACGGCGCTCTGCACACCGTCCGCCGCCATCTGGGCCACCGCGTCCTTGATCCAGGGCGTCCAGTGGCGCATGCCGACGTAGACCGGCAGCCCCACGGCCGCGCTGAGCCTGGCCGCCAGGCTGCGGGTGATGGCCAGCAGCGGCGAGCGCCCGCCAATTTGGGCGTAGCGGTGGGTGATCTCGTCCACCAGAGCCTGGGGCGTCGGCCGACCGCCGCGGATGTCTGCGAGGTAGGCCGGGATGTCGGCCAGCGAGTCGGGGCCGCCGTAGGCCAGCAGCAGCACGGCTGTGGTCATGCCGCGCCTCCTGCGTGCTGCCAAATAGCCTTGCCCACGAAGAACGGCCCCATGTGCGCCATGTGCAGCGAGGTCTGCTGCGTCTTACGCATGCGCTGGACGATGGAGGAGAGCGGGTAGAGCTGCGGGCCCAACAAGGCCACCACGAAGTCGTTGTCGTGCTTGTCCAGCCCGAAGCAGGCCAGGCGGATATCGGTGCCGTAGCCGGCGCGGCCGTAAGCGTGGCCGATGCCGCCGTGCTCCATCAGGATGGTGCGCTGCTCCTGGGCCGAGAGGCGCTCGAAGGAACCGGCGCGGCGCAGAGGATACCAGATCGCCCACGGCATCGCCGGGTCACACACCTTCTGGCGCGGGCGTTGCAGCAGCTCCCGCTCCAGGTCCTGCTCGTAGCCCAAGGCATAGGTGCGGCCCAACATGGTGTACTCCAGCTTGGGGAGCAGGGCAACAAAAGGAGGGCGGTTGAGAAACTTGCGCAGATCGGCAAGGAAGAAATCGGGATCCTCGCTGAAAGTCAACAGCGCTACGCCCTGCGGGTCGTTGATGTCGGCGTAGAGCACGGCCGGCAGGCCAGCCTCTTGCAACGCTTCAGCCAGGTCGTCGGTGTAGGTACACTCGCCGAAGGCCAGCAGTTGCATGAACAGCCGCCTGTCCAACGCCAGCTCCTGGCCGTCAGCCGTGCGGCCTTTCTCGCGGATGTCGAGGGTGGGTTCGGTGGTCATGGAGGGGAAGGTATCACAGCGAATTGGGAACAGCGAATGGTGCAGGTGGCAAGTGGCAGGTTGCAGGTTGCAAGTGGCAAGTGGCATACCCAATCACCTTGTCACCCTGTCACCTTGTCACCCTGTCACCCTGTCAGGCACATACGTACAAAACGGCTCCTCCCCCAGGTACTCCAGCGTCATGCCGTAGGCGCGGGCGCGGCAGCCGCCGCAGACGCGCTTGAACTCGCACAGGCCGCACTTGCCGCCCAGCAGGTCCGGATCGCGCAAGTCGGCGAAGAGGGGCGAACGCTCCCAGATCTCCTGGAAGGGCTGGCGGCGGATGTTGCCGGCCTCCAGGGGCAGATAGCCGCAGGGAAAGACCTCGCCGCGGTGGCTGACGAAGCAGACGCCGGTGCCGGCCAGGCAGCCCTTGGTCATGGCGTTCATGGCCTGGCGCGCGGCCTCGTTGCCGTCACTTCCGCCTCCCGGATGGCCATGGCCGCCTGGGTGACCGTGGCCGTTGCCGCCCGCGTGCTGTTGGCGGTGATGGCTGGCCGGCCGCTCGCGGAAGATGCCCTGGCGGCGCTCCTCGGCCTGGCGCTGGCGCACGATACGGAAGTAGTGCGGCGCACAGGTGGCCTTGAGCTCCATGCTGCCGGCCATCTCGGCGTCGTACATCCAGTTCAACACCGCCTCATACTCCACCGGCGTGATCTGCTGGTCGTCGGCGATCTCGACGCCGCAGCCCACCGGCACCAGCAGGAAGAGGTGCAGCGCCTGGGCGTCCATGCCCTTGGCCAGCGCCAACGTCTGCTCCATCTGATGCACGTTGTGGCGGGCGACGGTGGTGTTGATCTGGTAGGGCACGCCGACGCGGCGCAGGTGCTCCATGCCGGCGATGGCCTTGTCGAACGCGCCCGGCCCGCGGAAGATGTCGTGGGTGGACGCGTCGGCGCCGTCGAAGCTGATGCTGACCCGCCGCACGCCGCTCTCCCGGATGCGCCGGGCCACAGCGGCGTCGATCAACGTGCCATTGGTGGCCAGGGCCACGATCAGGCCCGCGTCGCTGGCGTGGCGGGCAATGTCGAAAATGTCAGGCCGGAAGAGCGGCTCGCCGCCGGAGAGGACGAAGATCGGCCTGGCAAAGGCCGCCACCTGGTCGATGAGGCTGAATGCCTCGGCCGTGCTCAGGTCCTGCGGCAGGAGCTGGTCGGCCACGGTGATGCGCCGGCAGTGGATGCAAGCCAGGTTGCAGCCGGCCGTGCTCTCCCAGAAAATCAGGCGCGGCGGTGGATAGGATGGGGAGTTGTTTGGCGACATCGATTACCTTCTCACCCAGACAGGATTAGCGGGACAGTCTCGCGTTTCAACCGGCGTCGTAGGCTTCCAACGTCGCCAGCAGCATGCTGTCCAGAAAGTGATTCATGCGGTCGTACAGGCGCCAGGTCTCGGCGTCGGGCGAGCCGGCCAGCGAGCCAGCCTCGTAGACCGAATCCATGATCGAGCGGCGCACCCGCACGAAGGCCTGGGCCGTCTCGACCAGCGACAAGCCGGCCGAGCGGCACAGCCGGCCATAGTCGCCGGCCATGCGGCGCCCCTCCTCCAGGAAGACCTCGCCGCCGTTGCCGCGCGTGGCGTACTGCATCAGCACGGCCATCATCTGGCGGCCCTCGCTGCGCAAAGCCGTGCGCTGCGCCGCGTCGAACTTGCCGGCCCAGGGCTCGCCGGCCACGCCCACCTGCGGTGTGGCGTATGCCGGGGGCAGGGCAGCCAGCACCGGCAGGACAGCGTCGCCGCTGCGCAGGCTATCGAGGAAGGCCTGCAGCTCCGACTCTTTGAATCGCCTCTGGCCGCCGGGCGTGCGGTAGCAGGGCACCTGGCCCTCGTTGGCCCAGCGCCGCAAAGTGGTGAAATGCACGCCGAGGATCTGGGCTGCTTCGCCCAGCTCGAGCCAGCGATCAGTCTGCATCATCGAAGAGTTTAGCATGGTGAAAACGGGTCACAATCTATGCAAATCTATGTATAAATTAGTTTACCTAAGTGCGAGCCAGTATAGCGCGCTCAGGCCGTTTTGGCAAATCTGGTTGACGTGTGTTCAAAAGAGCGCAATATCTTTGCGTCCAAAGCCAGACCATGCTAGAATTCGCGGTAAAGCGCAGCCTTGCCGGCATCACCCCCATCCCAGGAGCACCACCATGCCCCACATCTCCATCGACAACCAGCCCTTGTTTTACCGTCTGAGCGCCAACGACCTCACCGGCCGCCGGCCGCCGCTGCTGTTGATCCATGGCGCGGGCGGCACACACATGCACTGGCCGGCCAGCCTGCGCCGCCTGCCCGACTGGAACGTCTATGCTCTCGACCTGCCGGGCCACGGCAAGTCGACCGGGCCGGGGCGCGATAGCATTGCGGCCTACAGCGACGTGATCTACAGCTTTGTGCAGGCGCTGGGCCTGGAGCGGGTGACGCTGGCCGGCCACTCCATGGGCGGCGCGATCGTGCAGGAGTTCGCCCTGCACTACCCCGGCCGGCTGGCGGGCATGGTGCTGGTGGGCACGGGCGCGCGACTGCGGGTGGCGCCGGCGATCATGGACGGCATCCGCAGCGACTTTCCCGCCACGGTGCGCGCCATCGCCGATTGGGTGCATGACAAGAACGTGCCTGAGCAGCTCAAGCGGCTGTACATGCAGCGCACGCTGGAAAACGACCCCGACGTGCTCTACGGCGACTTCTACGCCTGCGACCAGTTCGACCGCCGCGCCGACGTGGCGCGCATTATAACCCCAGCGCTGGTGCTGTGCGGGACAAACGACATGATGACGCCCCCCAAGTTCAGCCAATCGCTGGCGCAGACCTTGCCCAACGCGCGGCTGGCCATGATCCCCAACGCCGGCCACATGGTCGCGCTGGAGGCGGCGGAGGAGGTGGGAGAGGCGGTGGCGGGATTCTTACGCAGCCTGGCGTAGGTCACGTTATCAACGTGACGAGCTTGCTGCGCAAGCAGGCCGAGAAGGACCTGACCAACGAACACCTCAAGCCGCTGCAAGCGCCGCCAGGCGTGGCGCCGGTGCTGAAACGCTGGACGGATCCGAGTCAACTGGGCGACAGCACAATGCGCTTGTCGCCGACGACAGCAACGACCTCCAGTTCGCCGCCCAGCGCCGCCACGTAGCGGCGCACGGTGGAGATGCGATGGTCCTCGCGTCGTTCCATCTTGGACAACTGCGACTGCGTGATGGCGATGCGTTCAGCCAGCTCCTCCTGGGTCAAGCCCATTGCCTCGCGCAGGGCGCGCAGGTCCATTTCCAGCAGTTCCTGCTCGACGGCGTCGTCAATCTGCTGAAGTTGATCGGGCGTGAACTTCTTGGCCCGTATGTCCTGCCAGGAATGGGTCGTCACTGTATCGTTCATGGTGTACCTACCGTCTTTACCGTTCACGGTCTGTATCAAAGTCACGTAGATAGCGTTCCCAAAGAGCCTCTGCTCTGGGAATCATCCTGGTATAGAACCGGTTATCGCCGGTCTTGTCGCCGCCCAACAGCAGGACGGCCTGGCGCAACGGGTCGAATGCGTAGAGCACACGCAACGGCCTGCCTCCGCTTTGCACGCGGAGCTCACGCAGAGGATACCGGGAGCCAGCGATCGCCGATGAATACGGGAAACCCAACGCGGTTCCCCTGGCCTCCAACAGCCCAACGACGCGAGCCACCGCCATGCTGTCCGGTTCGCTCAACGCCAGGAACCACTGCTCGAATTCATCTGTGCCCAGCACCTCTATCATGCGGCGTATTATGCCATTAAATGACTATTGCGTCAACCCAGGAGACTGACCAATGCCCCACCCCGCCGACAAGCTGCGCGCCATCAAGACCTTCGACGAGTTGACCTTCGAGTACTCGCCGGCCGAACCGGGCCTGCGAAGGACATCGCTCACGACCAACGCATCGCCCTCGCCATGCACGAGACAATTCGCATCATGGGCGAGATCGACGCGCTGATCGAGGCGTATGGCGGGTGGCCGAGATCACAAGCACAGGCAGCAAAGGTAACACCCATGACCACACCATCCCACGATCTCCCCCTGGTGGCCCGCCAGGACCTGGTGGACCAGGTGCTGGACCGCCTGCTGCGCCCTGACGACGTGCGCGAGCAGCCGAACAAGTTCATCCAGCCCGGTTTCTACGGCCTGGCCGGCGTCGGCAAGAGCCGGCTGCTGGGCTGGGCCGAGCGCGGCTACGAGCGCTGCGACCCGGCGCTGTCGGCGCGGTACAACGCGCACATGCAGGCATTGCAGGCGCGGCTGGCGAGCATGTGAAGGGAGCCAGGAAGCCAGCGGTTGGTTGCCCATTGACCGATTGTCCCGCATGGCGGTTGGCAGTGGTCTCTGCGTCAGCGAAGGCCGCCGGGGTAATGAAGAAGGTTGATAATTCGTTTCGGCAATACGATCGTACCTGACCTCATGCGAACTCGCCGGGGAATGAAGTTCCCCGGCTACATAACGGCGCCCGTTGAAACGGGCTAGCGCGTGTCAAGCACGTTTTTCAGCCCCGTTGACGGGGCGCCGCAACGTAGCCGGGGGATTGATCCCCCGGCGGTCTCACAGCAAGGGCAGGCCTCGCATGGAGGCCGGACGCTACCCAGGAGGTTGTTATGACCATCGATCCCGCCCAGGCGGCTCTGGCCGCTCAGATCGTCACGCTGCTGGCGGCGCCCTTCGTGCAGGGGGTCGCCAAACAGGTTGGCCAGGATACGTTTAGCGAGGCGAAGGCGCTGCTGGCGAAGGTGCGCCAGCGCTTCCGCCAGGACAAGAACCAGGAGAGAGAGGCAACGCTCGACTTGTTCGAGAAGAACCCCGCTACGTTCCAGGAGGCGCTGAGCCGGGTGCTGGCGGAGGCATTAGCCGAGCATCCGGAGTGGGCCGCGGAGATGCGGGCGCTGCTGGCGCAGCCGGCGTCGCAGGAGATCATCGCGCGCAACCAGGCCACGGTCGAGGATATCACCATGCGCATCAGCGGCGCCGGCCAGCAGCGCATCGATGCCGATGGCAGCCGCGTCACGGGTGTGGTGATGGATATCCAGTAAGAAGAATAACCTCCTGGTCCCGCACGATCCTGGTTTGACACAGTGTAGCCTGTGTGCTATTCTATATAGCGTATACGCTATATAGATACGGCACGTGATTTGAACAGAGGAATAAAGAGGATGAAACTAGCGGAGTATCGCCAGGAGTTGGATCATGACCCCACGTACCAGGCTGCGGAGCAAGACCTGCGGTCTCTGCTCGACCTGGCCGACGCTGTGATTGCGCTGCGCCTGGCTCGCGGCTGGTCTCAGGCCGAGCTGGCCGAGCGGGCAGGGACCAAACAGGCCAACATCTCCCGGCTGGAAAGCGGGTTAGCCAACCCCAGCATCAAGTTTCTTCAGAAGGTGGCCAATGCGCTGGGCGAATCGCTGACAATCCGGCTGCATCCAGGCCCAGATCCAGCGGCAAGGGCCACCGTCAAACGCGCTGACCGGCTTGCTGGCCACCTCTATCCCCAAGCCGGCCAGCAAGCGTTGTCTGCCATCCACGACAACCCGGTCGAGTGGCTGGTTGCCCCAGACGAACAAGCACAGTAAGACAGGACCGCCTACCCGATCGAATTCACGCCTCACCGTCCAACAGCCGCGCCAGCGCCTGCCGTGCCGCGCGGGCGGCGCGGCCGCGGTGGCTGACCCGGTTCTTCAGGTCGGGGTCCAGCTCGGCCATGGTCTGCTGGTAGCCGAAGTCGGCCACCAGGAACACAGGGTCGTAGCCGAAGCCGTGCTCGCCGGCCGGGGTGTGGGCGATGCGGCCCTCACAGGCGCCGTCGGTGGTGACGACGCGGCCGTCGGGCCAGGCCAGCGCAACCACGCAGCGGAAGCGGGCGGTGCGCAGGTCATCGGGCACACCGGCCAGCCGGGCCAGCAGCAACTGATAGCGCTCCGTGTCGTTGGTTGCGGCCGGCGCGCCGTAACGGGCCGACAGCACGCCGGGCGCGCCATCCAGCGCGTCAACCTCCAGCCCCGAGTCGTCGGCCCAGGTCAGCAGGCCGGTGTGCGCAGCGTAGGCCTGCGCTTTCATGATGGCGTTTTCGGCGAAGGTCTGGCCCGTTTCCGCGGCCTCGAAAGTGACGCCCTCCGCGTCCAGGTAGGTCACCTCGATGGACAGATCGGCCAGCAGGGCGCGGTATTCCCGCACCTTGCCCTGGTTATGGGTGGCAACTAACAGCTTCTGGCTCACAGTTCTTTGCTCCAAAGTAACAACTCAGGCGCGGGCAAAGAAACCGGGTTTTTGTCTCTAAGACAACTGTCATGGTCCCAAGTACGGTGCGCGCAGACACAAAGTCTCTAGCGCACAAAGAAAAACCCGGTTTCTGAGCGCCTGACTGAATAGATACGCTCCGGATGGAATTGACCACGGCGGGATGATAACATATAATCGTTCTTCAGCGAAGTTGAGCCAACAGATTTCGGAAGTCGCCGATCCTGGAAACCAAGCGAACAGATTGGCTGCAAGCCGCCCTTGGCGCCTGGTCTGCGACTTCCGGCATCTTTTTTTACGGAGGTGCTTGCGTGCCTGAGTATCCACTTCGTTTGTTCAGCGGCAGCGCGAACCGGCCCCTGGCCGAGGAGATGGCCGCTATTCTCAAGCAGGACCTGGGTAGCTGCACGACCACCCATCTGGCCGACAGCGAGATCCACGTCAAGATCAACGAGCTGGTGCGCGGCGACGACGTCTTTCTGATCCAGCCGTGCAGCGCGCCGGTCAACGACAACCTGATGGAGTTGCTGCTGTACATCGATGCCTTTCGCCGGGCCTCGGTACACAGCATCACCCTGGTGGTGCCTTACTTTCCCTATGGCCGCCAGGAGCGCATGGCTATGGGCCGCGAGGCGATCAGCGCACGCGTAGCCGCGCGCATGATCCAGGACCTGGGCGCCAGCCGCATCATCTATGTAGACATCCACGCCGAGGCCACCCAGGGCTTCTTCGACATCCCGGTCGATCCGCTGTCAGCGCGCGAGGTGCTGGCCAGCCACTTCGCTGACGATCCCAAGTTCCGCGACGCGGTGGTGGTCTCGCCTGACGTAGGACGCACCAAGGTGGCCAGCCGCTTCGCCGAGACGCTGCACCTGCCGCTGGTGTTGATGCACAAGCGCCGTGAAGGCTTCGAGTCGGTGCGCACCACCCACGTGGTCGGCGACATCAAGGACAAGATTCCCATCGTCATCGACGACCTGATCGCCGGCGGCAGCATCCTGACCCAGCTCGAAGGCTTGATCGAGGCCGGCGCGCGGCCCGAAATCTACCTGGCTATCACCCATCCGGTGTTATTACCCAGCGCGCTGGAACGGCTGGACAAGTTCGACTACATCAAGCAGTTGGTGGTCACCAACACCATCCCCCTGCCGCCGGAGAAGTTGCACCCGAAAGTGGTAGTCAAGTCGATTGCACCGTTGCTGGCCGACACCATCTATCGCATCTGGACGCGGCGCTCGATCAGCCCGCTCTTGCAGCGGCCGCACGATGCAATCGAGCCGCCCCTGCTGCAGATCGCACGACAAGGCAACATCGATCTGGACTATCACACCAACAATTGAAAGATTTTGGTTACTGCTCAGACGCCGGGCACTTGCAGCCTACGCCTAGCGTGAACAGGCGCGGCAGACATCGTTGCAGGCGCAGATGCTTTGCAAAGCGCCCTGCGCCTGTGGCTGAGTAGTCACCGCTCCCGTTGCATAACGAAAGTACCCAAGGAGAACGTGTTTTGTACCTGTGGCTTGACCTTTATGCCCCTTATCTGGCGCTGGCTGCGCTGGCCGCAGCGCTGGCCGGGCTAGGCTGGGGTTTTTATCAACAACGCCAGTTGCGCACCCTGACCGCCCAGTATGCGGCGTTGACTGCTGGCACTGACGGCGGCAACCTGGAGCAGGTGCTGGCCGGCCATCTGGAAAACGTGCAGACCGCTCGTGAGCAGGCGGCCCAAGCGCTGGAGATTGCACGCCAGACCGAGCGCCTGAGCGCGACACACATCCAGCGCGTGGGGCTGCTGCGCTATAACCCCTTCAGCCACACCGGTGGAGATCAATCCTTTGTGTTGGCCCTGGCCGATCACAATGGAAACGGCGCCATTGTCAATAGCTTACATGCCCGTGAAGGCACTCGCGTCTACGCCAAGCCGCTGGCGGGCTGGGAGTCGGTCTACACCCTGACCGAAGATGAGCTCGAGGCGATCGGCAAAGCACGCGGGTTGCCGCTGGCTGCATCCCATCGCAACGGAAAGGCGACATGACACCATGTTCAGCAAAGAACGCAGACCTGATCCCGACGTCGTAGATGTTACTCTGGGCCCGCGGGCCACGTTCAGCGGCAACCTGCGCTGCGATGGCAGCATTCGCATCGAGGGGGTGATGGAAGGGGGCGAGTTGGAGACGCTGGGCAACGTGATTATCGGCCCTGGGGCCAAAGTGATGGCCAACATTCGGGCGCGCACCGTGTCGATCTCTGGCGCCTACAACGGCCAGATCGACGCCCAGCGGGTGGAGTTGCTGGAGGGAGGCCGCGCCTGGGGTGTGATCAAGGTCGCATCCTTCCTGCTGGACGAAGGCGCTTATCTGCGCGGCGAGCTGGTCATGCAGGGCGAGTCGCCGGCCGAGCCATTCGTCCTGCCGCGCGGCGAAACGCCGATTGCAGTGATCGACAAGCCGGTCACGACGAGCGCCGCGGATGAGAGTTAGCGCCTAGAAAAGACGTTGAAAACCCGCTTGACTGAAGTGATGATCAGTAGTAAGAACCTCGCTCAATTCACGCTCTTGCATAACGACGAAGGAGATACAGTCCGTCAAGCCCCAATCCTTGTCGGACCGTTGATCGAACAAAGCCAAGGCACGATCGAACAGGGCCGTGTCCACTGGTACGACTTCTATGGTTGGATCAGTGCGTAAATCATTGATAGTCTGAAAGCCCAGTTTGCGCCAGCGAGCCTGTGACAAGGCGTTGCCGATTTCCACAAGCACGGCTTCTGTAGTCAGGAAGGGCGGCTGCACAAGGCTTGCTGCCTGAGAAGCTGCAGCGTGGTGGTCGTCCCTGGTGTTGACCAGCGCCAAAACGTAGCCGGTGTCGATGAAGATCGGCGCCTTCATCGCTTGTTTAAGCCATACAGGTAGTGATCGTGCTGCTCGGCCAAGTCGGACATGCCTAGATCAGTCGCTCGCTCAAGGATGCGCTGAAAGGCTTGCGTCGTGGCTTGTTGCGTTGCTGGCGCGTCCTGCGGCGTGTCTACCAATCGGGCAAGAAGTTCAACCACGTCGGTGCGCTCGCTACGAGCACGCGTTTGCAAGCGAGTGTAGAGTTGAGTCGGTAACTTGATAGTGACTGTCGCCGTATCCATCGTGCGTTCTCTCCTAACCCAGAATTGTCCCTGCCATGCCATTATACCCAACTTGCTGATTTGAGTAAAGCACCTACCTACCGAGCGTACGAGAGTCAATAAAGGCCCGCCTGCCGTCGTAGCAGACGGGCCTTTTGATTCCTGGCGAAGCTATTCCACTCCTAGCGGCGCTGGGCTGTGCCGACGGCGCTGTCGACGGCGCGGGGCCTGGCGCTGCCAGCCCTGCGCGATCCCCACGACCACCATCAGGCCAAAACCACCCACATAGAGCAAGAGGAAGGGCACGGCGTAGATGTGCCCGCGCGCCAGCGCCACAGCCACGGTCAACAGCGCGTAGACGGCCAGGAACAGCTCGCCGACCACCAGCCAGCTTAGCGGCAGGGTGTAGCGCTTGTTCTGCCACAGGTCGCGCCGGTCCTTGACGTGGAACTTGGGGGTGCGCTGGAAATCGGCCGGTCGATGGGAGAGGCCGCGAGCCACCGCTACCGTGTTGCTCAACGCCAGGCCGGTGCCCAGCAGCACCAGCAGCGGCAGTGCGGCCAGGCGGCGCAGCCAGCCCTGCCCGCGGTAAAGCTCCCACTGGGAAACGGCATAGAGCAGCGGCGGCCCAACACTGGACAGGCCCAGGTAGGCCAGCAGCCAGCGCAGCGGGTTGGCGGAGGTATCGCCCAGCCACAGCAGCGGCAGGGTGAGCAGCAACAACAGCACCATCAGCGGATGACAGAAATAGGCGCCCAGGTGGATCAGGCCCTGAATCTTGTGCAGCAGCGGCCGCGGGCTGCGCGCCACCTGGCCGGCCAGCTTGCCAAAGGTCTGGATCGACCCGGTGGCCCAGCGGCTCTGTTGGCGCTTGAAGGCCGCCAACTGGGGCGGAATCTCGGCTGGCGCGTCCACGTCGGGCAGATACAGGCCCTGCCAGCCGCGCAGTTGGGCGCGGTAGCTCAGGTCCAGGTCCTCACAGAGCGTGTCAGTCTGCCAGCCGCCCGCATCGTCGATGCACTGCCTGCGCCACAGGCCGGCTGTGCCGTTGAAGCCAAACAGCCAGCCGCTGCGCTGGCGCACGGTCTGCTCGACGACGAAATGGCCGTCCAGCGCCAGAGCCTGGGCCTGGGTCAGCAACGAATAGGGGGCGTTGAGGTGCGACCAACGGGTCTGCAGAAAGCCGGACTGCGGCTGAGCCAGCAGATGAGGCACGGTGCGGCGCAGAAAATCGGGGGCGGGCACAAAGTCGGCGTCGAAGATGGCCACGAACTCGCCCGTGACCTGAGGCATGGCCGCGGCCAGCGCGCCAGCCTTGAAGCCGGGCCGCGGCTGGCGATGCACCAGCTCAATGGCCAGCCCCTGGCTGCGATAACGCTCGGCGCTGGCCGCGGCCAGGGCCGTGGTCTCGTCGGTGGAATCGTCCAGGATCTGGATCTGCAGGCGATCGCGCGGATAGTCCAGCGCGGCCAGGGCGTCAATCAGCCGTTCCACCACATGCAGCTCGTTGAACACCGGCGCCTGGACGGTCACAGCCGGCCAGTCGGCCGGCTCTGGCGGCGCGGCAGGGGGCTGGCGGCGGCGGCGCAGGTAGAGCAGGGTGAGCAGCAAGGCATTAGCGCCGTAAATGGCCAGGGTGATGGCTACTACGGCATGAAACAACGATAAGGCGAGCAAAGACTCTCTCCACAGCGGCAAGGGTTAGGCGTTAAAGCACAGACTGGCAAGTATAGCATCACGCGCGTCAACGGCCAAAAGCGTGCGGCGCGCTGGCTTGGGCCGCCTGGCGATAGACGGCCAGGGTCTGCTCCGCGGCCGCCTGCCAGGTGAACTGGGCTGCGCGCGCCAGGCCAGCCGCGCGCAGCCGGTCGTGTAGCGCCCGATCGGCCAGAGCCTGGCCCATGGCGGCGGCCAGCGCATCGACATCGTGCGGGTCTGCCAACAGCGCCGCCCGGCCGGCCACCTCAGGCAGCGAGCTGGCTGTGCTGGTGACCACCGGCGCGCCGCTGGCCATGGCTTCCAACACGGGCAGCCCGAATCCTTCACAGGTCGATGGGAAGAGGAACAGGTCGGCCTGGCGATACAGGCGCGCCAGCTCGTTCTGTTCCACCTGGGGGAGGCGGCGTACCCGGCGCAAGTCGAGGCCCGGATGGCGGCGAAGCAGCTCGTCGTCAGGCGTGACATCGCGCCCCACCAGAACCAGGTGATGGGGCAGGGTCGTGCTCTGTGTCAAACGGGCAAATGCGGCCAGCGCGGCCGGTCGATTCTTGTTGGCGTAGTCGCCGCCCACAAAGAGCACATAGGGCGGATCGACGGCCGGCTGGAAAGGGGAATGGGGGTAAAACGCTGCCCGATCCACCCCTTCGTAGACCACCGTGCAGCGCTCTGGCTCGGCGCGCATGAAGTGCAGGGCATCGTTGCGCGTGGCCTGGCTGACGCAGATCAGCCGGCTAGCTCGCCGCGCCAGGCACATCTGCTGGCCGTACCACCAGCGGTTGATGGCTTTGCCGTTGAACAGCGCAGGCAGGTGCAGGGGAATGAAGTCGTGCAGCGTCACCACCAGCGGCAGCGGACAGCGCCAAGGCACGCCGGGCACGCTGAAGGCGGCTACGAAGCCCGGAGAATGAAACAGATCGGCGCTCTGCCGGGCCAGCAAGGATGGCAGAGCGACCTGATGGCTGAAGAAGGCGCTCAGCCGGCCCAGCGCCGGCCGCGGCAGCGTGATCAGGCTGGCGTTGGGCGGCAGCGGGGCCAGGTCAGGCAGCGGGCCAGCCGGCTGAGCATCGCCGGGATGAACCACGAGCAGATACTGGTTGTCGCGGTCCAGGGCCAGCAGCGCGCGCAGCAGCTCGCGCGTGTAGGTGCCCACCCCCCGCTCGCGGTGTCCCGTCTGCAAGGGCGTTGCGTCGATCAGAATGCGCATGGCCTAGGGCGTGACAGGAGTGGCGGCAGGGACGGTTGGGCGCTCGATTCTGACCTGCACGGTTGTAGGAACAACGGTCGAGCGCAAGCCCTCCGGCACAATCAGCGAGGGGGTGAGATCATGCGGCCCCACATCCAGACCGGTGACATCGACCAGCACGCGCACCAACTTGGGATCGGCGTTGATCTGGTTGAGGATGGGCAGCGGGCCAGAAAGCAGCACGTCGACGAAGGCCGGGCTTTTGCTGATCGTGTCAGTTGGCTGGGCGCCGGTTGTCTCGACTGGCAGGGTGAGGCGCAGATTGCTGAGCTGCGGCACCACGGTGATACGCACCTCAACGCTGCCCTCGCTGACGCCGCGCTCGTTCAGCGCGCTGACGCCGGCTGGCGGCGCCAGCGGCACGCGCCGCACGATGTCGCCCGCCGCGCCGGTCACGTCCACCGGCACCGTGTCGACGAAGCCGCCGATCTGCTCCAACGTGGCGGGAGGGCCAAGCAGCGTGACTGTCTTGGGTTCGACGTTGATGTTGCTGATCCAGTAACCTGGGGCCACTGTACCGGTGATGACCACGTGGACGGCAGCGTCACGCGTGTTGAAGCGCTGGCTGATGGGAATAGAAACCTGAACGTCGTCAGGGTCGATGGTCAGACCGCTCAGGACATTGCCTTCCAGGTCTTTCAGCACCACCGGCCTTTCCTCGTTGACGCTGGCGCGTGCGCCCCGCAACGACACGCTGACCTCAGCCCGGTCCACCATCTCCACCATCTCTGCTGGTCCGGTGACTGTCACTTGGGGAGGCGTGAGGGTAGGATTGCCGCTGATCTCATAGGAGAAGGGCAGGGTTTCGCGATCCGGAATCACCAGCGAGATTGTCATTGTGCGAGTGGCGCGCGGCTGTAGTTCAACGTCCAGCGATCCTGGTTCGCTGCCCAGGACACGCACCTGATCATCCACTGGCCGGACATCGACAAGGACCCGATGGTCGCCAGCATCCAATTGATCCAGGTTGACGGTGGCGCGCAGGCTCTGGGGCGTCAGGTCAACTGCGATGTTCTGGGGCGCCTGTACCTCGGCCGAGACAGTGGCAGGGATATTGCTAACGATCAATAAGTCACGGTTCAGCCCGGCAGTGCGCAGGGGGATATTGTCGATGCGCACGGTCTGGGGCGGGTTGACTTGCTCTGCCACCACCAGCCAGGTGGCGACAGACAAAAGCAAAGCCAGCGCGGCGGTGGAGACGAAACTGGCGATGTGCATGGCGCGGGTGCGCGGGCTGGTGGTTTTGCTGCGTTGAAGCTGCGCACGCCAATACTTCGGGGAAAGGAAATCCCGCACGCTTTTGGAGGACGTTTGCAGCGGATCGTAGAAGCGGTAGAGGAAATCGCGCAGCTCTGTGGTGTCGAGTTTGCGGTGTAGCTCGCCTCCCAGAGCCACAGAGATGTCGCCGGTCTCTTCTGAGATGACCAAGGCCAGCGCGTCGCTCTTTTCGCTGATGCCCAAGGCGGCGCGATGGCGGGTTCCCTGGTGCATGCCGCGCGGCAGCGCCGATTCGCTGAGCGGCAAAACTGTAGCCGCGGCGATGATCTGATCCTCGCGGATGATCACAGCGCCATCGTGCAAAGGGCCTTTGTCCTGGAAGATTGCCTCCAGCAGGTCGGTGGACACATGGGCGTTGAGCAGCACACCGGTGTTGATCACGTCGGTAAGGTTCGAGCTGCCCTCCAGCACGATCAAGCCGCCGGTGCGCTGCGCAGAGAGATTGTTTGCCGTGCGCAGCAGCGTGGGGACCACGCGGTGTACCAATTCGGTGGGGCGAATCTGCAAGAAGCCAAAGGTGCGGCCGAGGCGCTCCAACCCCCGGCGCAGCTCAGGTTGAAATATCAGCGGCGTGGCAATCAGACAGATGATTAAAGCCGCACGCAGCATGTAGGTGAAGGTGGGCAGTTGAAACAGCGCCGACACCGCCACAGCTATCAAGGCCAGAATCAGCACGCCGCGCAGCAGCACGGCTGCCTGCGAGCGCCGGATCAAAATCAGAATCAGAAAATAGGTCAACGACACCAGCAACAGGTCGAGAACGGTCTCGACCTGTCTGGTGCTGTAGAGCAGATAAGCCAGGTTTTGTGGCAATCTGTCGATCTGAAGAAAATCTGGCATAAGCGCTGTCTTATGGTGACGGTTCTGGGCGTTAGGAGCTTTCGCCTTCCACGGTCGGCCGTCACAGCCGTCTAATCAGTTGCTCACAAATGCTTCGTCAAGCATGACAAGGTGTTCTGTGCTTGCTCAGTCCAAGACTTGGCAAGTCGCCGCCTGCGAAGTCTTCCATGCGCCAGCCTCAGAAATTGTTCGCTTCAGCGTTAGTTACTACTCAGCCATCGGTGCCGGGCACTTGACTTTGCGCCTAATTACGAAGTCTGCCGAGCGGAATTCAGCCGATCCTGAGCTGCAAGTGCCCGGCACCTGAGTAGTGACCAGCGTTACTACGTTGGCGCCGGGCACTTGCAGCTCACGGGCGGCTGGCGCAGATTCCAGCGCCCGGCGCCTATGGCCGTTCGATGTCGTAGATATCTCTGGCCCATTCGCTCCAGTTGGCGTTGTGTACCCAGACATATACCGGCAGGGTCGGGTTCGACCAAGGCGACTCGTTGGGGTAGGTGAAGCGGAACGACCACGCCTGTGAGCTGTCAAGCGGCGTCGTGAAAGTGACGCCGGGCAGCAAGGTGGTCTGGCCATAGGGCGTATTGCGTTCACCCAGCGACACGCGCAGCACCGTGCCGGGCGTCCAATTGCCGCTGTTGATCTGGATCGACTGGCCGGGCGGGCCGATCGATGGATTGATCTCGATGATGCGTTCGACAGCACCCACAGGAACGGGGGGCAATGGTGTGGCGGTTGGCGTCACGGTGGGCGTGCCTGCTGGTGTGGTCCCAGGTGTGACAGAGCCGCTGGGGGCGCTGGTTTCAGTCGCGCCGGCTGTGACCGAAGGTTCCGGCGTGCTGGTTGCCGCGGGGTCCGGTGTGCTGGTTGCCGCGGGGTCCGGTGTGCTGGTTGCCCCGGATTCCGGTGTGCTGGTTGCCGTTGTCGGCGTTGTAGCCGGTATACCGTTGATCGCCGTCGCTGTGGGGGCGGCCAGCCCGTCGGGCGTGGCTGTCGGCTGCGGGGTAGGGATCAGACTCGGCGTCGGCGACGGTTCAACGCCCGCCACCTGAACGGGCGTGGCGGTGGCCAGGGGACTCCAGCCCACGCGCAGGCTGGCCGGCCCGCTGAGGTTGCGGAAATGCACCACGATCTGGTACTGCCCGCCCGACAAAGCCTGATCGACGGTGATGGTTTGGATCTCTGCCTGTTGCCACGCATCGATAACCGGCTGCCCCTCCACCAACAACCGGCCGCCGTCCTGCGCCGTCAACACAAACCGATAGACGCCAGGGGCAAAGTTCAGGCTGCGACTCCAGCGCACAGAAAAGCCGTCAGGGGGGATGACGTCGGGCGCCGGGCTGCCTGCACCCCAGTCCAGGTTAGGATCAGGATCGTTGCGCACCAGAGCTGGCTCGCCAGCCAGGTCAGGATTGGTGAAGTATTCGCCGCGCCAGTCAGGAAAGGGGTCGATTGCCGGATCGACAGTCGCCACATTGCCTGCCTCGATGCCGTTGTTCGCCGCGGGCGCCGGCTCTGGAGGCTGCTGATCAGCAGGCGGCGCTTGCGGCGCAGCCCCCGGCGCCGGCGTGCTGGCGCCGGAAGCGACAGAGTCGCCAGAGGCCCGCAAGACACGAAATGCGCGCACAGCATCCCGATCTGAGGCCAGGCCACGCGCTACAAAGGTCGTGCGCCCCTCGGCCAGCTTTTCACGGGACGGCACTGCCACCTGCAGGTTGCCGCCACGGTCAGCAGTCTCGACCAGCACAGCCAGGGCAGCGTCACAGGCGCGGTCGTCTGGCTTGTTGAGGCAAATGGCCACTTGCTCGCCGTCGCGCCAGCCGCCGCTGCTGAGCATGATCGTGGCGGCCTCGTCCAGGGTGGAGGCAACTGGCGTGATACGCAGCCAGACTTCGGACTCAGGTCCCGCATTGCGCAACAGTGCCGCCAAGAGAAGAACGGCCACACCCACAAGCAGGATCAGCAGCCCCGCCAGCAACCAACGGGGAGTAAGACGGAAGCGGTCAGTTGTTTTAGAAGTTGGAGGAATCATAAAGGGTATCTCTCAATCGGCCCAGGCAGCGACGCCGGCAGCTATCCCGGTCCTCGCTGCGCTGCGATTATAACATAGGGGGGAAGAAATGTCAGGCTTGCCGGGCAGCAGTGCAGACCCGGCCTATATTGACAACTGCGCAAAAGGGGATACAATGCGGGCGTGCCTGGGACAGACTGCCCGGCACAAACTTATTTTCCACTTGCCATCCACACCATGCACGTTTTGGTGGTTCACTCCGAGCCACGGTTTTTCCGTGAGATGAAAGTGCTTCTTGCGCAGCAAGAGGCCGAAGGCGCCTATCTGCCCAGCTTGAGCGACCTGCGTTTGCAGTTGGAAGCTCAACTTCCCGATCTGATCATCCTTGAGCAACGCTGCCTGGCTGCCAACGGCCAGCATTTCAGCGCTGCCTTCAATGATAGCGCACGGCTGCCGCTGGTCTTCCTCACTTCAGCAGACAGCAAGCAGATCAGTGCAGGCGAAGAGCGCAATCGTCTGGCTGAGCTGCTGGTACACTTGCAAAGCCAAAGCGAGCGCACCCGTTCAGCTCAGGTGATTCAGGTGGGGCAGATGCGCATCCACGCTGGGCGCATGCGTGTCACGCTGGGCGATGGCTGGATCAAGCTGCCGCCGATCCAATTTCGCATCCTGCGCCATCTGGCGCTGAACGCCAACGTCGTGGTTTCGCACCACGACCTCGCCGGCGCCGTTTGGGGCGCTGAAACCGCCGACGACGAGACCAAGCGCAACCTGATCAAGGTGCATATCGTGCAGTTGCGCCGCACGCTTGGCCCGCCGTTCAAGAGCTACATTCAAGCCGTGCGCGGACAGGGGTATGTTCTGGTGGACCCGGAGTCCGAAGAATGAGTCTGTTGCGCCTGGCCTGCTGAGGAGTCGAAGTTAATGGCCGTAGTTCGCTGCCGCATGACCGACTGTGTCAACTGGGATGACAACTACTGCTCGGCCGCTCGCATCAATATTGACGATGAAGGGGTCTGCCTGACCTATGCCACCATCGACGATCCGGTGCAGATACACGAGCAGGAGCCAGACTGGGAGCCAGAGGTGGAGGAAGAAGAGGTCGACGAAGACCTGTTGGTGGCCGACGACGAAGAGGACGATGACCGGGTAATCCGTGGACGGCGTCGTTGGGCCGATTGGTAAGCGCCTGTTGGCTGCGACAGCCGTGAATGAGCCCACTGATCAGGTGCGGCTTTGCACCATGAATGCGACGAAGGTCAGACCTTTGCCGGGGCCGCTGGCTTGATCGAGCCAAGGCGCCAGCAACCCATAGCGTCGCAAGGAACAGATGTGATGACTCAGGCCACCTGTCCTCTGTGCAATGCCAGCATCCTCACCCCGCGCAGCTTGTTGGTCGGGAGTATGCTCTTCTGTCCGCGTTGCGATTGTCTTTTGCAGGTCATCTCCCTTGACCCGCCTGAGGTTGATTTCCCTTACAAGCTTAGCGCAGGCGGGGATGATCCCAAACTGACCCGCCGCAGCCGGCGGGGCGGGGCCAAACCCTAAAAGAAAAAGCGGAACCAATTGCGTTGGTTCCGCTTTTGTGTGTATGCCAGGAATCGACCCCCTTGTGGGCTTGGCGCCCTGGCGAGGTGATTACAACCCGATCATTTAGTCGTCGTCGTCGTCGTAGTCGTAATCATCGTCCAAATCGTCGTCGAAGTCCTCGAATTCATCGAGATCATCGTCGTCGCTCCAGTCCTCATCCTCGTACTCGAAGAATTCGAACACGGAACCGGGGGCGCTGCACTCCGGGCATCGTTTGGGACGGCGGTTAGAAGCGCCCTCCTCGATGTACCCACAGTCCATGCATTCCCATTCGCCTTCCAGGACTTCGACATCTCTGACCTTAGATAGAGACATGTGTGCGTTCTCCTGCTGAGTGTGCGGCTGAACCTGTGCTAGTCAGACAGTCGCAGTATAGCACCCGCAAGAATGCCTTGTCAATACAAAATTCGGTGAAGTTTCAGTTAAACTTTGGTTAAGCTTTTCCTTGTACTTACGCCGGCTTGCGATAAGGATTGCGCAGCATGGCAAACAGGCCCAAGAGCGCGCCGAAAACCAGGTGCCCCGCCAGCACCGGCCCGGTGCGCCAAACTGCGCTAACCGCCGGGCTGAGCCAGGACAGCACCAGGAACGACGACACAAACCAGGTCACAGCGCCATAATACACGGCGATGATCAGCAGCGAGGGGGTATCCAGCGGCTCCTGCGCAGTGGCATACAGTGTGCCGAGCAGCCCGCCCATCAACACCATCACGACCAGGCCCAGATAGCTGACCGCGCCGGCCATCTCGCCAGGAATGGGCTGCACGTTCAGAAAAAAGCTGCCGGCGGCGTTGATTGGGGTCCAGAAGCCCAGACCTGCGGCTGATGACAGCGCGCCAGCCACCAGCCCGAGCACCACACCTGCTGCCATGCCCACCATGAGACCCTGGCGGGCTGTGAGGATCTCGGTTCTCACTCTGCGTTGATGTTGTTCAACAGTCATAAACTTGCTTAGCTCCTGCTTCCAGTTCCTTCACGATGGCTCCCAGTCGGCGAAACGTTCGGCCTCGAAGCCGCCGGCGCCGTCGGGCACGATTTGCCGCACGCGCAGCTCAGCCGTGTGCAGCAGACGATCACACAGGTCTGCCAGCTTAGCGCCTTGTTCAAAGAGGGCCAGGGCAGCCTCCAACGGCAAGTCGCCGCTTTCCAGATCACGCGTGATGCGCTCCAATTGCCCGTAGGCTTGCTCGAAGGTGAGTTCTTCCATGAGTTGATCCTGTGAGCCAGGCCTGTGCAGCCTGGGCGGGAATTGTTGTCCTGATCAGTCGGCCTGCGCATCCGGCCCGTTTACCACAGCGGCAAACTGGCCGTCGGCCACCACGATGCGCAGCGCAGCGCCGGCCTGCACCGCCTGGGCCGAGGTGACAATGCGCTCGCCAGGCTGCTGATAGACAATGGCATAGCCGCGCTGCAAGACCGCGTGCGGGTCCAGATTAGCCAGCCGCGCCCGCAAACCGTCCAGCTCAGCCCGTTGCAGCGCCAGCCGGTGCCGCATCTGCCGCTGCATGGCCAGGGCCAGATCGTCGACCTGCTGGCGGCGGCTGGCAATCTGAGCCTGGGGCGAGAGGCGCGCCAGCAGCCGCTGGCTGTGGTCCAGCCGCTGCCCCTCCCTGGCCAGTTGCTGAGACATGGCCAGCGCCAGCCGGCCGCGCAGGGCCGCCGTCTGGCCGGCCAGCTCCAGCCGGTCGGGCGCAGCCGCAGCAGCCGCGGCCGTGGGCGTCGGCGCTCGGCGGTCAGCAGCAAAGTCGGCCAGGGTGAAGTCGGTCTCATGGCCCACGCCGCTGATCACGGGCAACTGGCTGGCGGCGATGGCCCGCGCCACCTGTTCGTCGTTGAAGGCCCACAGTTCCTCGATGGATCCGCCGCCGCGGGCGACGATGAGGAGATCGATGGGCTCGACCCCGACGCTCCAGGCGTTGAGCAGCTCGATGGCAGCCGCAATCTGTGCTGGCGCCTCGGCCCCTTGCACGGCGCTGGGCGCCAACAGCACATCCACCGCCGGATAGCGCACGGCCAGGGTGCGCAGGATATCGCGCAGCGCCGCGGCGCGAGGTGAGGTGACCAGGCCAATACGCTGCGGCAAGGGCGGCAAGGGACGTTTGCGCTCTGGATCGAACAGCCCTTCGGCCGCCAGCTTGGCCTTCAGCGCCTCGAACTCCTGGTACAGCCGCCCCACGCCCGCCAGTTCCAGCGCGTCGGCGTAGAACTGCATCTTGCCCTGGCTCTCGTAGACCGAAACGTAACCATGCACCAACACCTGTTGGCCGTTCTGGGGCAGGCGAACCAGGCGCAGAGCATCCTGTTTCCACATCACACAGGCCAGCACGGCGCGCTCGTCCTTAAGGGTGAAGTAGCAGTGCCCCGACGCCGCGCGCACGAAGTTGCTGACCTCGCCTTGCAGCCAGACGTTGCGCAGGGTCTGCTCCCGCTCGATCAGCGTCTTGATCTGGCTGAGCAGTTGGGTGATGGTGAATGTAGCCATTGAGATTGCGAAACAGCGCTATGCGGGCGCAGAGGGCGCCAGTCGTCTGGCCTGCTCAGTGGGCGGCGCCAGAATCGACAGCGCCCTGGGCAGCACGGTGATCTCCACCGGCGTGACGCCGAAAGGCTCGGCATCGACATGGACCGGCTGCGGCTGCGCGGCGTCGATACGTATCCGGCGCCCCTGGGCATAGCGCACGTTAGGGTCGGATGGATGTTGGCTGGTCAACAAGCGCGCCAGCGTGCTGCTGGCGTTCCACAGGGTAATGCCGTGGAAAAAGGCCACGTCCAGCAGGCCGTCGTTGAGCAGCGCCGAGGGCGCCATATCCAACACCACGACGTAGTGCTCAATGTTGCTGACCACTGCCAGGATGCCTCGTCCCAGCCAGACCTGGTCGTCCACGTGCAGCGTGTAGTGCGGCGCGTTTCTGATGCCTGGCAAACGGGCTAGCAGGGAACTGGCGAAATAGAGCACGCCCAAACGGCGCTTGGCCCGCGGGTTGGCCATCACATCGGCTGTGACAGCCGCGTCCAGCCCGACGCCGGCCCAGCACAGGAAGTAGCGCTCCGCTGTCGCGCTGCGCGCCAAGCCGACATCGATGGGCACAACGCGTGAGCGGGCCAACAGGCGCGCCGCGGCCGGCAGGGTGCTCTCCAGGCCCGACACGGGGGCCGGCAATCCCAGATCACGCGCCAGCACGTTGGCCGTGCCGGCCGGCAGGATGCCCAGCGCTGGCAGCGCCCGCTCGCCGTCCCGGGCTTGGAGCAAGCCGTTGGCGGCCTGGTTGGCGGTGCCATCGCCGCCGACCACCACCACCGCAGCGTAGCCCGCGGCCGCGGCGTCCCGCGCCAGGTACAGCGCCGAGTCGGGGCCGGTGGTCTCGGCCAGATCGACCGACCACCCGACCGTGCGCAGCTCGGCCACGGCGTCAGGCACCTGGTTCTGCAAGCGCGGCCGGCCCGCCACGGGATTGTAAATCAGCAGAGTATGCATGGTCAGAATGGCGCGCATTCTACCACAGCCCTCCCGGAGCGCCAAGCAAGCCGCGGCAGCTATCCCTTGGAATTACTGGCAAGCGTTCGAAATCAATTGACAAGGGCCATGTCAAGTGCTAGAATCAGGCTGACAACATTGATATCGACAACCTCAACCTAGAGTAGCTACTCAGGTGCCGGGCACTTGCAGTTCATTGACGGCTGAAATCGGCTTTACAGACTTCGTCAGCAGGTGCAAATGCAAGTGCCCGGCACCTGAGCCTGAGTAGTAACAACCTAGAAGCGAAATGGGCAGCACATGGAATACAAAGACTACTATAAAATTCTGGGTGTGGACAAAAACGCAGACGAAAAAGAGATCAAGAAGGCCTACCGCAAGCTGGCGCGAGAGTATCACCCGGATGTCAATCCAGACAACAAGGAAGCTGAGGCGCGCTTCAAGGAGGCCAATGAAGCCTACGAGGTGCTGGGAGACCCCGAGAAACGCCAGAAATACGACCGGCTAGGCGCCAACTGGAACGCCTTCCAAGGGGCCGGTCGCGATCCTAGCGGCTTCGACTGGAGCCAGTGGACCACGGGCGCGCCGGGCGGGCCGCGGGTCAACGTGCAATACGGCGACCTCAACGAGATGTTTGGCCAGGGCGGCTTTTCCGACTTCTTCCAGAACATCTTTGGCGGCATGGGCGGACAGTATGGCGGCGCAGGCGCGCCTTTTGGCCGTTCTGCTCAGTATCAGCCGCGGCCGGCGCGCGGCCAGGACGTGGAGCACCCGGTCGAGATCACGCTGGAGGAGGCGTTCAGCGGCACGCAGCGCGTGCTGTCCATGGACAATCGCCGCATCGAAGTCAAAATCCCTGCCGGCGTGCGCACCGGCTCCAAGGTACGGGTGGCCGGCGAGGGCTATCCCGGCGCAGCCGGCGGCAGCTCGGGCGACCTCTTCCTGGTGGTCCAGGTATCGCCCCACCCCACCTTCGAGCGCAAAGGCGACGACCTGCAAACCGAGACACCGATCCGCCTTTACACGGCCGTGCTGGGCGGCGAAGTAACTGTGCCCACTTTGACCGGCAAAGGCACGCTGAACATCCCGGCCGGCACCCAGCCAGGCCAGATTTTCCGCCTGCGCGGCCAGGGAATGCCGAATCTGCGCACGCCCAGCCAGCGCGGCAACCTGCTGGTCAAGGTGCAAGTGCGCCTGCCCAGGCAATTAAGCGAGCGCGAGCGCGAGCTGTTCCAGGAGCTGGCCAGCCTGGCTGGCGAATAGCGCACCCTCCCCCCGACGCCATGCTGGCTTACCCCAGGCCGGCATGACGTCCCAACCAACGATAACGGTAAGCTCGCTGGCATCACCCCGGCCAGACTGAGCTTTTTTGCAGCTACCCCTTCCCAAGGAGGTTTCACCATGATCGATCAGGCCACACTGCACGCATTGGTGGGATTTCAAGCGACGCAGAAGAGCGCTCCTGCACTGAGCCTCTATCTTAACGTCGATCCGCGTCATCGCACCACGGACGAGTATCGCCTGGCGCTGCGCCACCTGTTGGCAGCCGTGGACGGACAAGCTAACAAAGAGGACAGCGCCCGCATCGAGCGCTATATTGAGAAAGAGTATGACCGCCAAAGCCGCGGCCTGGTCTGCTTTAGCTGCGCGGCCGAAGGTTTCTGGCAGGCCATCCCACTGGCAGCGCCGGTCGAGGACACCGTCTTTGCCGGACACCGCTTTTATGTCAAACCACTGGGCGATGTTCTGGATACCTTCGCGCGTTACGGCGTTGTGGTGCTGGACCGCGAGGGCGGCCATCTGTTCATGTTCAACCTGGGTACGCTGGAGGGGGTCTCAGGCGTGGCGGGCGAGGACATCAAGCGGCACAAGCAGGGCGGCTGGGCCGCGGCTCGTTTTCAACGGCGCGAGGACGAGGCCGCTTATCGCAACTTGAAGGAAGTGGTGGAGATGACCAGCGAGTTCGTGCAGAGCGGCAATGTGCGCCGGTTGATCCTGGGCGGAAGCGACGGCAACGTGGCCCAGTTCGCAGCCATGCTGCCCAAGAACGTCCAACAGATTGTGATGGGAACCATCAGCGCCGATGTCAACGCCAGCCCGGCCGAGGTGGGCGAGAAGTCATTGGCCCTGATTCGCGAGGTAGCAGCCGCGCACAAGGCCAGGCTGGTCGACCAACTGATCACCACAGCAGCCAAAGGCGGGCCGGCCGCGCTGGGACTGGCCAACACCCTGGTGGCCGTGGACGCGCGACGGGCGTACCACCTGGTGCTGGACGACAGCTACGCGGCGCTGGCCTTCCGCTGCGACAACTGCGGCTACGTCAGCGCCGACTCTCCAGAGGACGCCGCCTGCCCGCTGTGCGAGACGACATTGCGCATGCTGCCTGACGCTGCCGACAGCCTGGTGCGCTGGGCCATCGAGCAGGACATCAACGTGACCTTTGTGGCCGACAACACCGCCCTGCGCGAGGCGGGAGCCATCGGCGCGCTGCTGCGCTATTGATCGTGCGGCTAAAGAAGTTCGACTTCTCGGAGAAGTCGAACTTCTCGCTGGCCGGCTGACGACGCAAGGCGTGAGGGCAGCGGTGTATCCGCTGCCCTCATCGTTATCAGCGGCCGCTATGTTAGACTTGCGTTAGCATCGGTGACGACCGTAACCAACGGTACACCGCTGCGTAAAGAGCAATGATACAAGTAGATTAAGAACAGACGTTTAACCGGCAACAACCGAAGGATTTCTTACCATGATGCGATTTGATCGATTTACTGAGCGGGCCCAGGATGCCGCCATGCGGGCCTATGAGATATTGCAGCGCTACCAGCACACCCAGGTGGACACCGAGCACCTGTTCCTTGCCATGCTGGAACAGTCCGATGGCGCGGCTTCCCAGATCATGGACAAGCTCAACGCGCCCGCACAGGTAGTGCGCGCCAAGCTGGAGGAACACCTGGACCGCAGCCCCAAATCTGGCATGGGCGCCGGGCAGAGCGGCCAGGTGGCGCAGGTGTTCATCACCCCGCGGCTGAAGCGGGTCATCGACGTGGCCAATGAAGAGGCCAGCAAACTCAAGGACGAATACATCTCCACCGAGCACCTGTTCCTGGGCGTCGTCTCCGAGCGCAATACCCCGGCTGCCAACATCTTGAAAGAGCAGGGCGTCAGTCGCGAGCGGGTGCTGCACGCTATCGAAGAGCTGCGCGGCGGCCAACGGGTCACAGATCCAGCCGCGGAAACCAAGTATCGTATGCTGGAACGCTACTGTCGCGACTTGACCCAACAAGCGCGCGAGGGCAAGCTGGACCCGGTGATCGGCCGCGACGCCGAAATCCTGCGCGTGATCCAGGTGCTCAGCCGCCGCAGCAAGAACAACCCGGTGCTGATCGGCGAGGCTGGCGTCGGCAAGACCGCCATTGTCGAAGGATTGGCTCAAAAGGTCGCGGCCGAGGATGTGCCAGAGCCGCTGATGGGCAAGCGCGTCATGGCCCTGGACCTGGGTGCGATGATCGCCGGCACCCGCTTCCGCGGAGAGTTCGAGGAGCGGCTCAAGGCCACCCTGGAGGAGATCCAACGCTCCGAAGGGGAGATCGTGCTCTTCATCGACGAGCTGCACACGGTGGTGGGCGCGGGCGCAGCGGCCGGCGCGATGGACGCCAGCAACATGCTCAAGCCGGCCCTGGCCCGCGGCGAGCTGCGCTGTGTGGGCGCCACCACGCTCGATGAATACCACAAGTACATCGAAAAAGATGCCGCTCTGGAGCGTCGTTTTTCGCCCATCTTTGTAGACGAGCCGTCAGTCGAAGAGACTATCGATATCTTGCGCGGCGTGCGCGATCGTTACGAGGCCCATCACAAGGTGACCATCGACAACCAGGCGCTGGTGGAGGCCGCCCAGCTTTCGCACCGCTACGTCACCGACCGCAAGCTGCCCGACAAGGCCATCGATCTGCTGGACGAGGCCGCGGCCAAGCTGCGGGTGGCGCTCTACACCATGCCCGACGACCTGAAAGCGCTGCGCGACCAGGTGTCACGGCTGACAGCCGAGGAAGAAGCGGCCTGGGCGGCGCGCGACTACGAGCGCGCGGCCAGCTTCAAGGTCGATCGCATTAAGCTGCAACAGGACTACGAGGTGGCGCGCACGGCCTGGCGGGACGAAAAAGGGCTGGACGAGGTGGTCAGCGCCGAGGACATCGCCCAGGTGGTGGCCGCCTGGACCGGCATCCCCGTTACCAGCCTGCTGGAGGAGGAGGCGCAGAAGCTGCTGCGCATGGAGGACGAGCTGGGCAAGCGGGTCATCGGCCAGGTTGAGGCCATCGCCGTTCTTTCGGACGCGCTGCGCCGCTCCCGCTCTGGCCTGAAGAACCCGCGGCGGCCCATCGGCTCCTTCCTCTTCCTGGGCACCAGCGGCGTGGGCAAGACCGAGCTGGCCAAGGCGCTGGCCGAGTTCCTCTTCGACGACGAGGAGGCGCTGGTGCGCATCGACATGAGCGAGTACCGCGAGCGCCACACCGTCAGCCGCCTGATGGGCGCGCCGCCCGGCTACGTAGGCTATGAGGAAGGCGGCCAGCTCAGCGAGGCGGTACGGCGCCGGCCCTACCGCGTGATCCTCTTCGACGAGGTTGAGAAGGCCCACCCCGAAGTCTGGAACACCCTCTTGCAGATCATGGAGGACGGCCGGCTGACCGACGGCCAGGGCCACGTGGTCGATTTCCGCAACAGCGTGATCATCATGACCAGCAACATCGGCACGGCCTATGCCAAGAAGGGCGGCGCGCTGGGCTTCCGCCTGGGCGGCGAGGACGACGACCTGGACGCCGAGGACCGCAAGCTGCGCCGCCAGATCGAGGCCGGCCTGAAGGAGTCGTTCCGGCCGGAGTTCCTCAACCGCATCGACGAGATCATCATCTTCCACACGCTGAACAAGGAAGACGTGCGCCAGATCGTCGATTTGCAGTTGCAGGACATCAGCAGCCGGCTGCGCGACCAGAGCCTCGTCATCGTGCTCAGCGACGAAGCGCGGGACTGGCTGGTGGAGAAGGGCTACGACCCGCAGTTCGGCGCCCGGCCCATGCGCCGCACCTTGCAGCGCTTCGTCGAGTCGCCGTTGAGCAAGCAGTTGCTGCGCGGCGCGTTCCAGCCCGGCGACACCGTGGTAGTCATCGTCGAGCCGGACGAGGACACCCCCGGCCAGACCCGCCTGGGCTTCGAGCGCCAGCCGCAGGAGCCGATCCCGGTGGAACTGCCGATGACTGTGGCCAACCCGGTGTGAGTTACCACGTCCGGTTGATCTCCTAGTGTTCCCACTTGGCTAATGAGTTCCCTGCCAGGCGGGAACGCTACGGAGACAGGCCCCGCCGCCCTTGACTAGCGGCATAGCGACGGGCTTAGAGCCACTAGCGCCGCGGCTTTCGGCAAGGGTTGATAAGGATATCTTTGTCGATGGCGAGGGTTATGCCAATCGATAGCCGAGCCGGCGCCAGAGCCGTCTCAGGCGAACCAACGGCGGCCTGTTCATCTGGAGAGCATGAATTGTCGCCCGCCCTATGGGAGTCAGCCCAACGATCTCCGTCTGCTCCTGGTTCCACCGAAAGTGATCTGACCAACGCTGATGTCGGGCATGAAAAAGCAGCGCAACCATCCCGGTTGTTGGGTCGATGGCCTCCTGGCGACTACCCTTGAGGCGGTTGCAGGCTGTGCAAGCCAGGCAGAGGTTGTCCCGTTCGCTGGCCCCGCCTGCGCTGAGCGGGACGATATGATCGATCTCGAAAGCTGTTACGGACAACTCCTCAGGAGAACGGCAGTAGGCGCACGCGTGCTGATCAAGCTCTCGAACCACGGCGCGCAGCGCAGGCGACACGGTTGAACTCATACGGCATCAGTTGACCTGCTCGGTCTGGCGCAGGTGTTGCAGCGTGAGACGCGCCCTGGCCTTGAGGATGTTCAACGAGTCGATCTGTTCCAGGGTGCGATCCAGTTCTTTTGCCTCGCCAGCGCTTAGCGTTTGCTCACGGTTGCGTTCCAGTAACGTACTCAGCCTGTCCTGGTGTTCAGCCGCCAACATACCCTCGCTCAAGGCGCGCAGCTCGGTCTCACTGAGGCCCGGCAACAAATCAGGGTCATCCAACAAGCGCGCCTGAATGTTGCGAAAATCCTCCCAGGCCAGCACCACACCCACGCGCTGACCGTTTTCTCGCGTTATGTACTGGACGTCGGGCACTGTCTGTGTCGCGTTCATCGCACGCTTCCTTTCAACTCCAAACGTTAGGGGTAACCTTCAACGCAATTATAGCTTAGGTGTCAAACCTAACAAATCGCGCCAAACGCGGATGTGAGCTGTGATGCCGGCGTTTCTGACTGGCCTCCAGCAGTACATGAGGCAACGCTAGCATGATCCGCGCTGCTGTTGATTTGCTTCAGCGGTCAATGTTAAACTGCGCCTTCCGCCCATCCGCTGTTCTATCGCCGCAGCCCGCCATTACCAAACACATCCATCCGGCTAGAGGCAATCTTATCGTGGGGTTGGCGCACACCGGACCGGCTGGCCTGCGGCCGCCAGACTAGGCTCAGCGTCCGGCTGGCCGCGCGGTAGCTGCGCTGCACAGCCTGCTCGAAGGTCGCGCCGCTCAGCCAGTTGCGCAGAAAAACGCTCAAACTTGGCTCCGGCAGCCAGTTCACCCCCACCGAGCCGTTGACAGCCTGCGCGCCCAGAGAAAGCCATTCGGGGGCCAGCGATTGTCCGTAGCAGTTCATCTGATAGACCGCGCGCAGGCGAAAGCGCGCCAGCCCGGCCGCGCGCAGGCTGCGCAGGCCGGCGAAGAAATCCGCGCCCACCTGGTTGTCGCCATGGCCGCAGGCGTAGCCGGCCTGGCCATGCACCAGCATCAGCACGTCCACCGTGGCGTCGCCCGCGTCCAGCAGCGCCTGCCAGAGCTGCGCGGCCGTGGCTTGCTCCTCTTCCAGCACGACGATGCGGTCATAATGGCGGCGGGCTTGCAGCCAAACCGCTGCCCGTGCGTAGCCCTGGCTCAGCCGATCCATAGCCAGCGAGGCCCAGCGGGGCAGATCGACGCCGCCAGCGCGGCCGCCGTTTTCCAGAAAAACGACAAGGATCGTGGGAGAACCGGGCGAGGCTGGGGCAGCTATGGCTTGCTTCGACGCTGGCATTGTGCAGAAACCTCTCGGGGCGTATAATTCGAGACAGCGAGCTGAGACTTCCGAAGTCTCTTGAGACCATTCTACCCGCCCTCAGTGGAAATAACCAGTGCGCATCCTCCTTTTCTCTGACATTCACGGCAACGCGGCCGCGCTGGAGGCGGCGCTGGCCGACAGCGTGCGCCACGGCCCCTACGATCTGACCCTCTGCCTGGGCGACCTGGCCTGGGCCGGCCCGCGGCCGGCAGACGTGCTGGCGCGGCTGCGCGCCATGTGCCGCGAGGACCCCATCGGCCAGGCTGCGCCGGCCGTCTGTCTGTACGGCAACTGCGACCGCTTTCTGTTGGATGAGCATGATGCCCCGCCCGACAAAACACGGGACCGTTTCCTGCGCCACCGGGAATGGATGCTGAGCCGCCTGACGCCGGCCGACCTGGCCTTCCTGCGCCAGATGCCTTTCAGCCACCGGGTCACGCCGCTGCCCGGCCACGATCTGCTGGCCGTCCATGCCAACCCGCGCAACGTCGATGACCCGATCCAGCCCGACCTGAGCGAGGGGGCCATCGACGCCGTGCTGGGGCCGGCCGAGTTCCAGGTGCTGGCCTTTGGCCACGTGCATCTGCCCTCGGTGCGGCTGTGGCGCGGCCGGCTGTTGGTCAACGCGTCCAGCGTGGGCCTGCCCATGGACGGCGACCCGCGCGCGGCCTACAGCGTGCTGACCTGGGCCGGCGGCGGCTGGCGCGTGGCGCAGTACCGGGTCGAGTACGATGTGCAGCAGGTGGCGCGCGACATGCAGCGAGGCGGCCTGCCGCGCGGCCGGCACTTTGCCGAGCGCCTGCTGCGGGCGCGCTATGACTGAGCCGTCGGCGCCGATCGCTCGCTTGTGACCTGCTGCGCTGTCAATCGCACCCCTGGCTGCGCCTTCCCCCGTTCGTCGGGAGAAGGCGCAGAATGCGGGATCGAAACTTTGTCTCTCGGCGCAGGCTCACCGACCATGCAGAAAATCCTCGATCTTGGCCTGGATCCTGGCCTTCTTGCCTGGGTACTGCTCGAAGGTAGCCTTGTGAAGATTCCAGGGGTCGCTGAACAGGTTGTCCATGAAGGTCTGGCGGGAGAAGAAGCTGTAGCGTTCCTTGGGATCCAGGTACAGATTGAACAGCTTGGCGTTCTTGTAGGTCTCCAGCGCGGTCGCACTTTCGCCATTGACGACGTCGAACTCGTCGAACGACATGCCGGCCATCATGAACTTGTACTCGGCCACCCGCAGCCCGCTGAAGACGTTCTGCAGCCACATGTAGACGTACTTGCGGTTGGACAGCCCCTCGTCGGCCAGCAGGAACGAGGTCTGATCGATGCTGTCCAGGTACTGCTCATCAGGCGGCCGGTAGGCCACCCCGGCCAGCGCCAGCGAGGTGAGGAACAGGTCGCCCAGGTCGAACATCCCGTCGTTGACCTGGCCCGGCGCGATCATGTCTTTCCAGTAGACGACGCCGGGGACGCGCACGCCGCCCTCCCAGGTGCAGGCGATGCCGCCGCGGAACGGCGTATAGCCGGCGTCGGGCCAGGGCTCCATCATCGGTCCGTTGTCCGATGTAATGAAAATCAGCGTGTTCTCCAGTTGGCCGCTCTCCTCCAGCGCCGTGACCAGGCGGCCGACGTTGTCGTCCAGCTCGACGATGCAGTCTTTGTAGGGATACCTGGCTGGCGACTTGCCCTTGTACTTGGGGTTGGGATAGTTCTTGAAATGGTTGCCGCGCGAGCAGTGATAGAGGAAGAAGGGCTGGTCGCTGTCGGCCATACGCTTGATGAAGTCCTCGGAGTAGGTCGTGAACATCTCGTCCAGCTCGGCGCTGACCTCGATGGTGATCTCCTCGAGATCTTCGATCTCCTCGCCCTTGACGCCGTGGACCACGTGGGGGTTGAAGGGCACGGTCTGGACCAGGGCCTGCCGATCCGGGCTGAGCGCGAATTCGGGCGCGAAGCTCTCGTCCTGCCAGTCGGTGTAGAGGCCCGACCAGCCCAGGAAGCCATAGAAGTCGTCGAAGCCGACGTTGTGGGGCTGCGAGGCCGTGTCTTCGCCGCAGTGCCACTTGCCGACGGCCTGAGTGAAGTAGCCGTTCTCGCTCAGGAGCTCGGCCACCGTGGTCTCGTCGTCGAGGAAGCCAGGCTCGCCGGCAAAGCTCGGCCGCAGCGCGCCTGTCCGCATGGGCAGACGTCCGGTCAGCAGGGTGCAGCGCGTGGGCGTACAGCTCGGCTGCGAGTAGGTCGACACGAGATTCAGCCCTTCGCGCCCCAGGCGGTCGATGTTGGGCGTGGGCGCGCCGACCATCACGCCGCCGCCGTTGATGCCCAGATCGCCCCAGCCCACGTTGTCCATCAGGAAGATCAGAATGTTCGGCTTCTTGCCGGTTTTCCGCTGCAGCGCGGCCAGCTTCCGTCTCGCCGCGGCCGCCTGGTCATCGTGCGGTATTACCGGTTCCATGTTAGGGGCGATCTGCACGGTCGCGGCGGCCAGCGGATCGGTGCTGTCCGGGACCTGCAAGCGCCAGCGAATGCTGTCCTCCATGGTCTTGGGCAAGGGCGCGGCGGCTGGCCTGGTTGCTGGGGCGGCCCCGGCCACGCCGGCGGGCAGCATGTGGTTCATGCCCGCCACAGCCGCGCCGGCGCCAACTATTTTCACGAAATCGCGTCGTGAGACTTCCATGGTCTGCTCCTATCGATGAACTGAGCTTGGCAGATAGGGGCGGGGTGACCCCGCCCCTACGCAGATTTTGCCATGCCAACGTGGCGAAAACGCGGCCTATGGCGCGCCGCTATCTCCAAACGGTGCGCACAGGCGTCATGGCCGACTCCAGGACGGTGAGATCCGGCATACTGCCGGTCAGCACGACTCGCTTCGCCATCCACACCGTGCCCGGCTGGAGATCGCCCAGGATCACCACAGACTGATCTGGATCCTGGCTTGGACAAAAGTAGTTGATGCGCTCGCCGCCAACGCCGCCGGTGGCGCCGGTGGCAAACCCGCACACAGTCCCATCGGCCAGTTCCACCAGCCAGGCGTGGCCGGTCGTGTCCTGGGGCGTCTCAGGCGCCGGCAGTGGGGCGGTCAACAACAGCGCGAAGCTGGCGGTTGCCGTGACGGGGCTGGCGCCACAGATCACGCTGTCGTCAACTTCGAAGCACGGGTCATAGAGTTCGCTGCTGACCTGGCAGCGCCAGGCGTCCGCGCGCCAGACGGCCAGCGAGTTGGTCCAACACCGGCCTGCGCGCGGCCTGGCCGTGGGCGGCCCCGGCGTGTAGGTGATGACCAGGGTCGTCGTGATGGCGGTCGCCGGCTCCACCGGGGCAGCCGTGGACGCATCGCACAGGCCGTTGTAGTAGTCCCAGGCGTCGCACTGCGCGCCGTGCGGGAGCGTGCAGGCGCCCTGCTCGTCGTCCTGGCCGCTGTTGCCGGTGATGGCGTAGGCGCCGCCGGTGATGGCGCAGTAGCGGGCCGCGGGCGTGGCGTAGCCGGTGACCTTCACGCCGCCGACCGGGCAATCGCCGCGCAGCAGAGCCCACTCCTCGCACTGGCGGTTGTCCTCGAAGGTGCAGACCCCAATTTGCCCAAGGTCGCTGCGTTCCTCGATGGCCAGCGTGCCGCCCTGCTCGATGCAGTTGACCGAAGCGGGGTTGGGCATGCCTGCTGAGGCGGCTGCCGTTTCCTGCGAAGCTTCCACACCGCAGTTGAGGGTCACGGTGTAGAGCCGTTGGGCGGGCGTCACCTCACAGGCCGAGATCGGCTGGTCGGGCGGGCAGTTGGCAGACTCGGCCGGACGCCACCCAGCCGCAACCAGGCAGATCTGGTCTCCGTTGCGGTACCCCAGGCCGATGCCCGTCGGCCCGCCGGCCGCGAGCATGGGATCCATGGTCCAGCCCTGCTCTTCCAGCATGTCGCCCAGGATGTTCGCTGCCGCATCCGGGCTCTCGAACTGCTCGCCGGTGCCGGTGACCGTCGCCTGGCAGCCGGCGCCGGTTGCGCCGGAAACGTAATCCGTCAACGGCTCCTCGGACTGGGTGACTTCCAGCACGGCGAGGAAGTGGGCCATGGCCTGCGCCTGGCCGTTGCAGACCTCCACCGGCAGCGGCACGATGGTCGCGCCGGCCTCAGTTTCGGCCGGCGGCATGAAGGTCAGCGTCGCCAGCACCTGGAGCACCAGGTCATGGCTGGCTGGCTCGGCATCGCTGGTGTAGGCGCGGAGCGAGAAGGAGTTGCCTCCGCTCACCTCATAGCCGATGAGGTTCCAGACCTCGGCTCCGTCGTCATCTGTGGCATGGCACGCCGGCAGTTCCACGCCGGAAACCTGCACCGACACGGTCTCCGTCGGGCAGGCGCCGCCAAAGCCCACACCCCAGTAGACCTCCACGCCCCCTTCCGGCCCGGTGAAGGCCATCCCGTGGATGGCGCCTTGGTTCTGGTCGGGCAGCGTTTGCGGGCTCCAGGTGGAGGGATATTGGATGCTGAAGCCCACCTCAGCGTCGGTGTAGGTCTGCCACTGGCCGGCAGGCTCGGCGGGGCTGGCCGCCTCGGGGGCAGCGGCAGGCGGCGCCTCTGGCGCCGGCGCAACGACACAGCCGTTCAAAGCCAGGGCTGATACCATGATCAGCGCCAGGACACGTATCGCATACATCTTCATTGCTCTGCTCCTTTGATGCCTTTCACGACATCCACGTCTGCTATGGGCTGCACTGTCCGTTGAAGCAGGCCCACACGTCGCACTGCTCACCTACTGCCCTGCCATCAACCGGTTCATGATGTTCTCCGGCGGTTCGTAGTAGGCGACGGCGTCCTTGTCCAGATCGACTTTCACCGAGTGGATCACACCGGTGAAGGCGTTGTCGCCCAGCAGGTAGTCGGAGCTGACCGGCGTGGCCAGGTCGCGCCCGATGTCCAGGGTCTCGTCGAGGGAGAACTGGAACGGAACCGTCCGCTCAATTTCGCCTTCACCCACTTTCCTGCGCCCAAGGTACAGCGCACCTACGCCGCCAGCGCCTGTCTTCTCGCCGCCTTCGTAGGTGAACTTGTACTGCACGGTCACACGGCCGGCAGGCAGCGGCTCCATGGCCGCCACTTTATATTCGGTGATGCCCAGGTAGTTGTGGCAGTACATGAGCACACCGTCTTTGACGTAAAGCGACCAGCCGCCGAAGCGGCCGCCCTGGGCGATGATCACGCCCTCGGCGCCCTCCTCTGGCACGTCAATGTCGGCCGTGACGGTGTGTGACTTGTTCTTCACGTTGGGGACGGTGTTCTCTGCCAACTGGCGCATGCCTGGGAAGAACGTCATCGAAGTGCGCCCGCCCAGCAGGTCCGGCCGGCCAGCGATCTCCGGGTTCAACAGCTCCGTGCGGCGGTCATCCAGGGGGAAGACGTTGTACTTAGCCGCTTCCACCATGAACAGGTTCTTCAACTCTTCCAGCTTGTCGGGGTACTTGTTCGCCAGGTTGACGGCCTGGCTCCAGTCCGTGCTGTCGTCGTAGAGCTCCCAGACATCATCTTCCCAGCTCGCTACGCCCTTGCCAAAGGGACTGTGGTGCAGCGTGACAGCGCTCCAGCCCTGGTGGTAGAGGCCGCGATTGCCGAACATCTCAAAGTACTGGGTGACGTGGCGATCTGCGGCTTTGGCGTCGTCGAAGGAGTAGGCCATGCTCACGCCCTCGATAGGCTGCTGGGTCACGCCATGCACTTGCACCGGCTGGGGCAAGCCCGCACACTCCAGAATGGTGGGGGCGACGTCGATCACATGATGCCACTGGTCGCGCACCTGGCCCTTGGCCCGGATGCCCTGCGGCCAATGCACGACCATGCCGGTGCGCGTGCCGCCCCAGTGCGAAGCCACCTGCTTGGTCCACTGGTAGGGGCAGTCCATGGCATGGGCCCAGCCGACCGGATAGTGGTTGTACGCGCGCACCGTGCCCAGGTCATCGTAGTGCGCCAGAATGTTCTCGATGGTGTCGGCCACATAGTTCAGCGTCAGCATCTCGTTGAACGAGCCGGTGATCAGCCCCTCGGCGCTGGCGCCGTTGTCGCCGGCGATGTAGAAGATCAAGGTGTTGTCCAGCACCTCCAGCGCCTCCAGCGTGTCCAGGAAGCGGCCGGCGTGATAGTCGGTGTGCTCGGCAAAGCCAGCGTAGATCTCCATCAGCCGGGCCGCCACGGTCTTCTCGTCGTCCGTGAGGTCAGCCCAGGCTGGGATGCCTTCAGATCGGGCGGTCAGCTTGCAGCTTTGCGGCACGACGCCCAGCTTCTTCTGATTGGCCAGCGTGGTCTCGCGCAGCTTGTCCCAGCCCTGGTCGAACTTGCCAATGTAGCGATCGCTGAACTCCGTTGGAACATGGTGCGGGGCATGGGTGGCGCCGAAGGAGAGATAGACAAAGAAGGGCTTGTCGGGCGTCAACGTGTGCTGCGCCTGCACCCAGGCGATGGCGCGATTCACCAGGTCGGGCGTCAGGTGATAGTCGGGGTCATCCGGCGGCTCCACCGGGTTGGTGCCGTCGTACAAGGTGGGCGCCCACTGGTTCGCCTCGGCGCCGACGAAGCCGTAGAACTTCTCGAAGCCCTCGCCGGTCGGCCAGCGGTCGAACGGCCCGGAGGTGCTCACCTCCCAGACCGGCGTCTGGTGCATCTTGCCAAAGGCCGCCGTGTTGTAGCCGTTCAGCCGCAAGGTCTCGGCCACGGTGGCGGCCGTGTTGGGGCGAACCGAGTTATAGCCCGGCGCGGTGGTGGCGGTCTCGGTGATGCTGCCCATGCCCACCGAGTGATGGTTACGCCCGGTGAGCAGCGCCTGACGGGTTGGCGAGCAGAGCGCAGTGGTGTGGAAGCGGTTGTACTTCAGCCCTTCGGCCGCGACCCGCTCCAGCGTGGGGGTGTTGATCGGCCCGCCAAAGGCGCTGGTGGCGCCAAAGCCCATGTCATCGATCAAAATGATGACGACGTTGGGCGCGCCTTCCGGCGGCCGCAGCGGCTTGGTCGGCTGCGGCGCTACGTCCTTGCCGAACAAAGCTGAAGGATACGGCTGCTGGATGTCGGGGATGGGCAGAATCTCGCGTCCACCGGGGTAGGCCGGGGCGGCCAGCGCCGGAGCGACGCCGAGCTTGCTCAGCCCGGCCGCAGCCGCGCCAGCGCCGACCATTTTGACGAAATCACGTCGTGAGACTTCCATGATGTTCTCCTTTTCAACTATCGATTGCCAGGCGCATGATCAGGGCGTAACGATGGGGAAATCGGGCGTGAAGGTGTCCAACATGCCCAGCAGCGCGGCCAGCTTGGTCGCGTCGCCGTCGAGGGTGATGTTGCCCGCCGCCGCTTCTGTCTGAAAATCGGTCTCGCCCAGGGTGATGGCATCCAGCGCGGCCCGCGTCAGGGTCACGGTCAGGTCGGCATCCGGCGCCTGCCAGCCGGCTCGGTAGGTCAGCGCCGAGTTGCTGAGATTGAGCGCGTATTGCTCTGCCGGCTCGGTGAAATTCCAGTTGATGACGATCTGCTGGCCGTCCGCTTTCTCGGCGTTCAACTGCACACCCCAGAAGTCGAAGATCAGCGGCATGGACATGGCCTTCAGCGTGTCTGGGCTGGCGCTGCCGCCGCTGCCCGGCTGAGCTGGCACGCCGTTGCGCAGCTCGTACGCGCCCATCAGGTACCAGTTGCGCCACAGCCCTTCGGATTGGTAGCCAAGCTGCTCCAGCGCATCCGCCTCCAGGTAGCGCGCCTCCATGTTTTCCGGGTCGGCAAAGACCACGTGGCCCAGCACCTGGGCCACCCAGCGATACTCGCCCTTGGCAAAATCCTCCTTCGCGCGGGCGATGACCGCGTCCGCGCCGCCCATGTATTCCACGAACTTGGGGCCAGCTAGCTCCGGCGGCAGGGCGTGCAGATTGGCCGGATTGCCGTCGAACCAGCCGATGTAGCGCTGGTAGATGGCCTTGACGTTGTGGCTGACAGTGCCGTAGTAACCGTGCGTGTACCACTGGTTGTTGAGGCTCTCCGGCAAGGTGAACATCTCGGCGATTTCGATGCCGGTGTAGCCCTGGTTCAGCAGGTGCAGCGTCTGGTCATTCAGATATTCGTAGAGGTCGCGCTGGTTGGCCAGGTACTCCACGACGCTCTCCTGGCCCCAGCGCGGCCAGTTGTGCTGGGCGAAGACGACGTCGGTCCGGTCGCCGTAGCGCGCGATCAGCTCGTTCAGCGCCGTGGCCCATTTCTTGGGATCGCGCACCTGCGCGCCGCGCAGCGTCAGGATGTTGTGCAGCAGGGGGCAGGCGATCTCGGCCGAATCCAGCGCCCGGAACTGCGGGAAGTAGACCGTCATCTCGGCTGGCGCTTCGGTGCCAGAGACCATCTGGAATTCCATCTCCACGCCGTCGATAACCCGCGTCTCGCCGGTCTGGCTGATGATGTCCGTCGGCGCGATCAGGGTGATGGCGCCCAGCGGGTAGGCCTTGCCCAGGCCGACATCAACCTGGCCCAGCTCGCCGCGCGGCAGCAGTGGGCCATACTGATAACCCACGCGGCGGGTCATGGCGTTGCCCGCATAGACGTTCTCGCTCACGGCCGCTTCCATGAACCCGTCCGGCGCCAGCACGGCCGTCTCGCCTGCGTCCACCTGCTCTTGTGTGATGACGCCCTTCACGCCCGCGTAGTGATCAACGTGGCTGTGGGTGTAGAGCACCGCCATCACCGGCCTCTCGCCTCGCTCCTGGAAGTAGAGCTCCAGGCCGGCCCTGGCCGTCTCCGCCGTGCTCAGTGGATCGATCAAGATCACCCCGGTGTCGCCTTCAATGATGGTCATATTGGAGACGTCGAAGCCGCGCACCTGGTAGATGCGATCGGTGACCTGGAAAAGGCCGTTGTTCATGTTGAGCTGGGCCATGCGCCAGAGGCTGGGGTTGATGCTGGCGGGCGGCTCGGCTTGCTCCAGAAACTCGTAGCCCTTCAGCGTCCAGACGGTGTGGCCGTCCTCGGCGACGATGGTCATGTCGGGCAGCGCGGCGATGAAGCCCCGCTGGGCGTCCTCGAAATCGCGCTGATCGGCGAAGGGCAGGCCAGCTGCCAGGGCTGCGTTGAACTGGGCCGTCACGTCGGTGGCCTCTTTGGGCATGGCGGGATTGACGGCTGGTTCTGGCGCCGCGGCCGCCGGGGCCGCGCTATCCACAGCGGGCGACTGAACAGCCACAGGGGCGTAGCAGCCTGCCGCGAGCAGGGCCGCCAGCGCCAGGAACACGAGGCAAGGGGCAAACTTGATTTTCATCTTCGACTCTCCTGATGGGGGGTTAAATAGACGGTGAGCGGCCGGCGTGGCTCAACACCTGGCGATCTTTCTTCAGGCTGACAGACGGAATCTGCGAGAACTCACGGAAACACCGTCTTGAAATCCTGCTGGACGCTGGCAGCCAGCCACGAGTTCTGCGCAGCCGCGGCAGTGACTTCCTCAGCACCCGACTGGTAGGCGTACTCCCGTTCGGCGTCGTCGTGGACCACCAGCAGGTTCAGGAATGGGCCGCCGCCGCTCGCGGTGTATTGCAGCATCTGCAAGTCGCCGTCCGAGTTGCCCGCTGCCAGGATCGGCCGCCGCCCGATGGCGCGCTGGATGTTGACCGGCTTCTGCGCCTTGTCGTCGAAAGTGACCAGCTCCGGCTGGCGGACCAGCGCGCTGCCCGCCGGCGTCTGCTGGAACTGGTACTGCAAGCTGCTGCCGATCACCTGCTCTGGCGGGATGCCGTAGACATCCTCGGCGAAGGCCCGCATGAAATCGACGCCGCCGCCGGAGACGATGAAGGTCTTGAAGCCGTGGGCGCGCAGATAGGCCAGCAGTTCCAGCATCGGCTGGTAGACCGTCTGCGTGTAGGGCACGCCGAACCGGGGATGGGTGGCCGCGGCCAGAAAGGCCTGCACCTGGGCGTTGAACTCCTCCACGGTCATCCCCGCGTGGGTGGCGAACAGCAATTCCTCGATCTGAGCAGCGCTCAGGGTTTGTAGTGTGGCGAAGTCCTGCTCCAGAATCGCCTGATAGGGCTGCGTGGTCTGCCACTCCGGATGCTCCGGCGCCAGCTCGACGACGCGCTGGAACAGAAACGCGGCCTGAGGCAATAGCGGCTTTTCGGTCCACAGCGTACCGTCGTTGTCGAAGACCGCGATCCGCTCAGCCGGCGGCACGTAGGCCGGGCTGGCCGGGTCGGTCACGTCCGCCACGAACTGGAGGATCGCGTCCCTGGTCGCGCCAGCGTTCCAGGAGGGCAGCGGATCGGCGGCGCTGGCGGCCGCTGGCGGCTGGCCGCCCAGGCAGCTCGCCAGGTAATCGACGCTGGCCGACAGGGCCGCCGCCAGCCCATCGCCGCGGAAGCTGTGGCTCAGGTTGGGCAGGGGGACGAAGTTGAACAGCTTGTCGGCCGCCTGCAGCGCCTGGATGAAATTGACCGTGTTTTGCAGGTGGACGTTGGTGTCGGCCAGGCCATGGATCAGCAACGGCCGGGCCTGGATCTCGTCCGCCTTGGCGACCAGGTTGGTGGCGGCGTAGCCTTCGGGGTTCACGGCGGGCGTGCGCATGTAGCGCTCGGTGTAGATCGTGTCGTAGGTGGTCCAGTCGGTGGGCGCGGCCCCAGCCACGCCGCAGCGGAACACCTCTGGCGCGTGCAGCAGCGCGTAGAGGGTCAGGTAGCCGCCGAAAGACTTGCCGTCGGCGCCGATGCGGGCCGGATCGACGTAGGGCAGCGTCTTCAGGTACTCGATGCCGGCCAGTTGATCGTCCAGCGCGGCCTTGCCCAGCTCGCCAAAGATCGGCGCCTCGAAGGCGTGGCCGCGTCCCAGGGTGCCCCGGTTGTCCAGCCGCCAGACCAGGAAGCCCGCCTGGGTGTAAAGCACGTCCCGCTCGATGTGGTTGAAGATGTTGGTCGTGCCGTAGCGATTCGAGACCATCTGCAAGGTCGGGCCGCCGTACCAGTGGACGATCACCGGGTACTGGCGGCTGGGATCGAAGTCCTGCGGCTTGACTAACTGCGCGTACAGGTCGGTCCCGTCGTGCGCCTGGAGGGTCACGAACTCGCGGCTGAGCTGGGGCAGGTCCAGCGCAGGCCCGGCGACCTCGGCCAGCACGGCCGCCTCACCGCCGTCTGTCGGCGCGATGCGGGTGATGGGCGGCGTGTTCACGTCCGACACCTGGTCGATCAGGTAGCCGCCGTCGCTGGACAGGGCCGCCAGGTGGAAGCCCGGCTGCTGCGTGACCTGCTTCAGCGTGCCATCGGCCAAATTCACCCGCTCGATCTGCCGCTCCAGCGGGCTGTTGCGCGTGCTGATGAAGTAGGCCCAGGTCCCCGTCGGGTCCACGTGGACAGGCCGGCCGGGCGTCAGCAGATTGAACCCAGACGAGTCGATCATCCACTCGCCCTGAGTGAGCTGCTGGAGCAGCGCGCCGTCCTTGTCATAGAGGTAGAGATGCATGAAGCCATCGCGCTCGGAGAGCCAGAGAAAGCGCTGACCATCGTCCAGGAAGACCGGCGCGGCGTAGCGGTCCTCGTTGATCCAGTCGTCGGCCACTTCCGTGATCAGCGCGCGCGTCTCGCCGCTCTGCGGAGTCCACCGGTTGAGGGTCAGCGTGGTGTGGTCGCGGTTGACGGTGATGTAGAGCACGTGGTTGGAGTCCGGCGTCCAGGTGAAGAAGGGCAGCACGTATTCGCTGTCCTCTGGCATCGGCAGGGCCAGCGGTGGTGCCAGCGCCTCGGGCGTCAGCGCGTGCAGCGTGGCCTCCGGGTTCGCCGTGCCCACGGTCGGGTAGCGGGTGTAGCTGACCGTGGCCGGGATGGGGCGGAAGTCGGTGACCGGGTCCTGGTGGACGGCGGTCTCGTCCAGGCGCAGGTAGAGCAGCCAGACGCCATCGGGCGACCAGGCGTAGGCCGGCTGGGCCGCGCGCGTGGCCAGCTCCTCGGTGTACACCCAGTCCAGCGCGCCGTTAAAGACGGTCTCGCCGCCGTCGGTCGTTAAGGGCTGCACCGCGCCGTCGGCGATGGTCAGCAGGTACAGGTTGTTGTCCTGCACGAAAGAGACCCGCGTGCCGTCGGGAGTGAAGCTCACGCTGGTCTTGGGGCGGTCGCCCTCGGCCAGCGGCTGCAGCTCGTTGGTCTGCAAGTCCAGCAGCCACAGCGCGGTCTGGCCGGTCAGCAGCAGGGCGTCGCCGCCCGGCGCCCACTGGCTGGACGTCAGGTCGATGGCGTCTGGCGCGGCGGCTGCGTCCAGCAAAGCCCGCTTCTCGCCGGTGGCTGCGTCGTAGAGCCACAGCCAGGTCTGGTCGTCCTGGGTCTGGACGTAGGTCAGGGCTGCGCCCAGCGGGCTCCAGGTAAAGCTGTTGGGGCCAGGGCCGGCCAGCGCGTGAGGCGCGATCAACTGGCGTGCGGTCAGCACACTGGCCTCCGCCTCAGGCTGCGCTCTGTCCGGCTCGGCTGAGACAGCCAGCAGGTCAGGCGCCGCTGGCTCAGGAAGCGCGGGAGATGCTGCGGGCGCAGCGGTACACGCCACAGCCAACACCAGGCCAAGCACGAGACTAAAAAGCAAGCGGAGTTTCATCGGGCGCTCCTTTCGTTGACGATCGTCGAAAGCAGATCAGGGCGCAGATACGCTGAACCGGCTACTCGCCTGGAGCGGTATACCGCTCAAACGAAGCGTTGAGGCCGGGGTCCGGGATGTCTGGCAGAGCGCCAGCCCCATCCAGCGGCGCCAGCTTCGGCGCCGCGTCGCCGGCCGCGTCGCCCCAATCCTTGATGATCAGCGGCAGCCACCAACTCATCTCATGAGGACTCCAGCGCAGCGCCAGGGGCAGATACAGCGACCCAACGGGCACACGCTGCCGGCTGCCGAGGCCAGACCACGTTCCAACGCCGATCATCTCACCATTGGCATGCACGCCATCGGTCGAGATGAAGAGCCGGATGTCGTCGCCTGGCTGCGCGCCTTCGTCGTCGGTTGAGTAGGGGTCATCGCGATAGCACGCCAGCAGGCCATACTGCCCGGCCGTCGTCACCGCCGTCGCGCCGCAGATCACCCCTTGCGGATCCAGCGCCAGCACCACTGTCCCTGCGGGAAGCGCCGCGCCGTCAGGCAATGTCACCCGGCCATAGAAATTCATCCATTCGAAGGTTGGCCGCACACCGGCCACCTGCTCGGTGTGACGGATCAGGAACAGCCGCTCTAGCGGGGACAAACCGGCCGGCGGGGTCGTCGTCAAGGGCACAGTGGCGGTCACGCTGGCGATGGGATAGTGCAACGTCACCGCCTCGCTGGCGTTGATCCAGTAGCCGCGCGCGGGCGCCATCTGGCCCAGGGTGTTGAAGCTGGCATCCAGGTCGGGGTAATGCGACAGCCCGGTGCGCTCAAAGCCCAGCACGGCTCCGTATCGACCCTGGATGCCTCCCAACGCAGCCGTCACCGGCAGCGCCTGGCGCGGCAGATAGCTGATCAGGTTCCAGCCGGCGTCCAGCGGCAGCGCCTGATCCTCGGCCGCCCGGCTATGGCCGACCAGTTGCAAGGTCGCCACCGGCTCCACCTCCAGGGTGGGGGTGACTGGCGTTGGCGGCCCGGCCGCCGCGGTCGTCCTGATCCAGTAGCCATGGCTGGCATCGATAGTGCGCAGGGTGTTTTCGTGCGGCGGCAGGCCGGGCTGATAGCTGAGCAGCTCCTGGTCGTAGCCCAGGATGACCGTGTAGGCGTCCCTGATGGGCCGTTGGACGACGGCCACATCGTCGTTGGACGGCTCGACGGCCGACGAGATCAGGTTCCAGGCGCTGTACAAAAGCACATCGTCAAGGAAAACTGGAGCCAGGTGCGTATCTGGCGCGCTGCACAGCGGCAACCGATCTGGCGCGTCCGGATCGTTGAGGACAATGTTGACGTCGTAGCGCCCGCCGCCGGCCGGCGTCCACTGGGCCTCGACAGCCTCAACAGCGCCGGGTGGCAGGGCCTGGGTCGTGACGGCCAGCGCCGGCGCGCCCGCAGGCCGGGCATAGAAGCCCGCAGGCAAGCCAGCCGGTACGGTGTCAGGGCCGGCGTTGCTGATCAACGCGGTCAGCGTCACGGAGAGCGGATGGGCGCTGGCAGGCTCGGCCAGCACTGACATGACCGTCAACTCGGCCATGAGGCAGCTCACATCCACGGTGAAGGGGCCGACGCTGCTGCGGTTGCCGGCCAGATCGTCGGCGTCCACCCAGAGGGTGTAGCGGCCCGCAGCGTCGGCCGGCAGATCGTACCACCAGGCTGCGCCGGCGCGCGCGGCGGTTTGGCGGGAGATCACGCCGTTCGGCGCCGCCACTCGCAGCGAGACATTGACCTGAGGCCCGCCGTCGCCGACCCAGCCCGCCAGCACAGTGGGCAAAGCACCGAGGTGAGCCTGGCTGATTGCCGCCGTCACGGTGATCGTGGGCGAGACGTTGTCAACCCAAACAGCAAAGGTCAGGGGGGCAGGCAGGCGATTGCCCACGCGGTCGCTGGCTGTCACAGAGATAGTACGCTGGACGTGATCGAGAGCGCCGGCGTCTGGCGTCTGCCAGGACCAGCTTGCGCTGATCACACGGGAAGCGTGCAGCCGTGCATCGTCGCAGTCGTCGTCCACACAGACGCGCACCGTCCCGACGCCAGCCAGGTCATAGGCTGCGCCGAAGAGGCTGCCCAGGCTGCTGACCACTGTGTCGCTGTAAACGCCGCTGGCTGCCCGGTCCAGGGTGACGATGGGCGGCCGGGCATCCACCCACACGGTTTTGGCTTCGCTCCAGGCGCTGCGCTGCCCGAAGGTATCGATGGCGGCCATGCGCAGGGCAAAGGTCTGGCCGTGCTGGGGCGCCGCGCCGCCATTGCTCTGCGTCACATCCCAGGGACATCTCCAGCGGCCCTCGCTGGGCCGGGCTACGTCACAGGTGATGGTGGACACAACGCCCGAAGGGGATGCGATGGCAACTTCCACCTGGGCCACGCCGGCCTCGTCGTGGGCATAGCCGCTCAGCTCGGCCATGCCTGGGCCTACCCACAGGGCCGGCTGCTCGATTGCCATCTGCTCAGGCGCGCCCTGGTCGACCCACTGGAACGCCCACAGCCAGTCGAGCGCCGGGCCTTGCGGCCCATGGCCGGCATCGTAGACCAGCGCCTGGACTGCGGCCAACTCCTTGTCGGACAGGCTGCGATCGACGACGCCGCGGAAGGTTGCCGAGCCTGCCGCGCCCGGAGCAATGTCGCCCAGGGGCAGTGTCGTGTCCAACAAGCGCAGCGGGCCAACGGACGAAAGCGCCAGCCAGACGCCGACGGCCGTCTGGCTGCCAGCATTGCGATAATGAACAGTGTAGCTGATTTCCTGGGCCTCGTTCACGGGCGGGAAACCATGATGCAAGAAAGCCAGCAGCTCAGCTTGCGCCAGCGCCGGGTCAGCCAGCCAGAACACGCCCCCGCCCCGGCCGCCGATGGCGGCAGCCGATGGGCTGGCCGTGATGCTCAACTGGAGATCGCTGTCGGCAAAGCTGCCGCCCACGCTGCCATCGGCCCCGTTGGGACACACGTCGTTGCCCAAGGCAGGCCAGCGATAGGCGTGGCTGAGAGCAAAGCGCGTGCCCTGACCAGCCAGCCGCGCGTTGCGGTTGACGTGGAGGCTGTTGACCGGGTTGACACCAGGCAGGGTTGCCCACAGCCGCAAGCCCACGTCGGCTGCCGGCTCCTCGGCGGCGAAGGCCAGCAGCCCCAGCGGCGCGCCGGCTTGAATGCCCAACAGACTGAAGGGCAGATAGAGGTCAGTCTGCCCACCCCGCACGCCGGCTGTGAAGCTGTACTCGGTGCGGGAAAGGGGCAGCGCGCCGCCCCAGGTGCTGCCATCCCAGCGCAGCAGCGTCGCGCGGCGGGCATCTTGCACCCAGATCAGGGTGTCAGCCCCTAGCTCAGCGGGCAGCATGACCACGGTACCAGTCACCGCCACCGGCAGCGGGGTGAACGTCTGCTCGGCGCCGCCCGGCCGCGTGTCCAGGTAGATAAACAGATCGCTTTGACTGCCCCAGGTTGACCCTGTCCAGGCCAGCCGCAAGGCTCGCTCATCCCAACTGGCATAGAGCTGCTGCGGGGAGCGGAAGGCTGCTGCGCGCCGGTCTGCGCCCATGACCGTGCAGCCGGAGTCCATCCAGCCGCTGTAAGGTTCCTGGGGATTGCCGATCTGTCCATCGACGCTCAGCCAGATGGCATCGGGGGTGGGCGGGCTATCGACAATGAACGGCTGGATGACCTGCACCCGCTCGTTGCCGCGCAGGTCGCGGCTGGCCAGGGCCACGGAAAGCCGCTGCGCCTCGCCAGCCATCAACTGATCTGCCAACACGCCGGATGGATCTTGCAGATGGACGGTGGTGGTGATGGTGGCGGTCTGCTGCCTGGCCCAGGTGATGCGATAGGGCGCCAGGCCGCTGCCGTCGGTCGAGGCTGTCCAGGCAAGCTGCAGATCAACCGGCGCAACGCGCACGGTATCGCCCGGCAGCACAGGGACGCCGTCCGCGGTCAGGGTCAACGTCACCGGCGCCGGCGCCATCACATCGGCCACCAGCGTGGCGGTGGCAACAGCGCTGCCGGCCAAACTTGTGGCCGTGGCAGTAGCCAGATAGGTCTCGCCATCAGGCAGCGCGCCGCTCTCCAGGCGCCAGGGATAGCGCCAGGTGGTGGTGTAAGGCGCGGTGGCTGCCGTCTCGCCCAGGGCGGCCAGCCCTGTCGCGCCGGCGATGCTGACCTGAACGCTGGTCAGCGACTGGACGCCTGTCACCAGGCCACTGACGGCAATCGTGCGCGGTTCATAGTAGTGTGTGCCCGTCAGCACGGTGGTGACAAAGCGGATGGCCGGCGTCATGGCCTCAGCCGGCGCGGCCACCTGCACGACGCGCACCCCTGGCCCGGCGCTGGGCAGCGCGACGGTTCCAGCCGCCCCGCCGCCGTCCGTCGTCACACCAACCGTGGCGCAGTTGCCGAAGCTGTCGCAGGCCGTGGCCTGCTCCACCGCGCCGGCTGGCAACTGGCACTCAGCGCCCAGTTGATACAGCCGCGAGGGATGCGCGCTGTTCTCGCCGACCGCGGCCAGGTACCAGGCCGACACGTTGTACACGCGCGTCGTGATGACGCCTGCGCCGCAAGGGGAGGTGAAGCCATCTTCCACCAGGTTGAAGTCCTGGGCGAGGACGGTGTAGCGATAGGTGGAGGGATCCAGCGCGGTGCGCTGAAGCGTCACGCGCGGGGCCAGCGTGTCGGCCGCGCCCCGCCACAGCTCGGCTCGCCCGTCTACGGTTTGGGCATGGCCGCCGGCGTCAACGCCGCGCAGCGCCACCTGATAGAAGCCCTCCAGCCCGGCCGGCGCGCCGGCTGACCAGTTCCTGAGCTCCGCGCCGGCGCTGCCTTGCAGCGTGGCCTGGCTCCAGCCGGCCAGATACAACCCCTTCACCTCCTCGGCTGGCAGCGCGCGCGGGTAGATGCGCACATCGTCGATCGCGCCCTTGAAGTAGGCGTTGGCTGCCATGCCCACATTCACCTGCTGCACCCCGGCATACGGCTTGCGGCCGCTGAAGTCCGCGGTGGAGTACACCGCGGCGCCGTTGACATACAGCGTGTAAGCCGCGCCGTCGAAGGTGGTCGCCACATGGTTCCAGCCAGCTTGCAGCACGCCAGTTCGGGTGAAGGCGTTCCAGTTGACCCCGTCGCCGAAGCCGGCCAGGATGCCGTTGGCCTGTGTCACCCACATGCCCGGATAGCGCTGCTGCGCAGGCGCGCCGGCCGCCTGGAAGCCCATAATGCCGTGGTCGCTGTTGTCGGTCGACTCCGAGTTGATCCACGCCGCCTGGCTGAACTGCCCGCCGCTCAGGTCCAGGCCCGCATCCGGTCCCACGCTGACATAGTCGTCCACGCCGTCGAAGCGCAGCGCGTAGGCGCCGACCCGTCCCGTGGTGGCTTTGCCCGCCTGGTCGTTTGCGCCTGTTTGCAGGATGCCATCGTGCATCCAGCCAGAGTCGTCAGGCAAAACTGTGCCCTGGGCAGCCCAGGCCTTCTCGAAGTCCAGCGCCAGCAAAGCCGCACTGCCAACCATCAACGCCTTGACCTCGTCGGCTGACAGGGCACGGTCGAACAGGCGCACGTCGTCGATCAGGCCAGTAAAGAAGTCGCCCACGCCGGGCCAGGCGCCGATGGAGAGATAGTTGGCATTGGAGATGCTGCCGGAGCCGTTGACCGTGGAGACCAGCCTGCCGTTGGCATAGGTCAGGATGACGCCCGCGTTGTAGACGACCACGATGTGCGTCCACTGATTCAGCGGGGCCACATAGCCTGTGCTGACCCATTTCCAGCCAGGGCTGGTGTTGTTGAAGGCCCAGCGGATGGTGCCATCGCTAAAGCGCGCCACCTCGTACAGATTCTTTCGGGCGATGATGGTGCCATGGCCGGTGGGCGCGCCGTCCGGGCGGATCCAGACTGCAATGGAGAGGAAGTCGGTTGTTCCCTGGCCTGCAACCTGGGGCACGCTGACCGCGTTGCTGACCCCATCGAAGCGGGCCGCGCGGCCGATATGGCCGGGCTGGCCGGTGGCCGGGCACTGCTCCCCGCTGCACGCTCCGGGGTGATTGCCGGCCGAGATGTCGCGGAACGTCAAAGCGCCTGTGCTGTCTGGCCCGTCGTCGAAAGGCAGATGCAGGAACTCGCCGTCCAGCGGTGTCTCGTTGATGAAGGCAGAGCCGGGCATAGTCGATATGAAGGCAGTTTCGACCTGCGCCACGCCAGCGACGGCGACCTGCGGGTCACAGGTGGGCGCTTCAGCCGTGAACGCCACATTCTTCACCGCGCTCCAGTCGCCTGTCCAACTGGTAACCTGGCTGTCGCACACCTGCACCACACCTTCGATGCCGCCGCTGGCAGCCGTGGTCGTGAGCTGCACCTGGCACGAGCTGCCGCGGTGCAGGCTGCCCTGCCAGGAGTAAGCCTGCCCGGCGGTGAACGTGCCCGCGCCGGCAGCATAGATGGCATAGGCCGTCGCAGGCCCGCTGCACACGATGGTCAGCCCCGCCGCGCCAGCAGTCTCGTCCCCTGTCCATGCCACCCGGACTGGCACAGGCCGGTCGGTCGCCACGCCAGCCAGCGTGATGGCCGGATCGATCTGGCCGCCAGCAATCGCGTTCCGGTCCAGTTGAACTGCGGGGCCTGTGGCGTCCACCACGATCTGCTTTTGCGCTGTACCGGTGTGGCGAGCCACCTGCCCTGCGTCCAGCCCAGGCAGGAGGGCGACCCTATCGACAGCCTGTACCGTCACCGTGTACTGGCCATCAGCACGAGCATAGGGGATGGCGAAGTCCAACGACCAGGCGCTGCCGGCCAGAGCAGCCTGCTGGCTGCCGCCGCCGACGATGACGTTGCCAGGCGCGGTCAGCGTGACACGGACGCCGTCGTCAGGGACGCCGCTGCCCGCCACGCCGCTGCCCAGCGACGGATCGGTGGCCGTGCCTGACAGGTGAACCGTCCAGGTGTTGGCTTGTTGCGCGCCGGGTCGGGCGTCGAGTCGCTGCATGGTCGCGCCGTCGATGGTCACTTGAGGGGCGCTGTCGTCCACATAAAGGGTGCGACTGGCGGACGTTGCGCTGTTGCCAGCCCGGTCGGTTGCGCTGGCCGTCAGGGTTTGCCGGCCCTGGGCCTGCGGCGTGAAGGTAGGACACCAGGCGGCCGTGCTGCCCACGTCGGCGCAGCGCGGCGCGGTCAGCGTCCCGCCAGGCGTGTGGAGCGTGACCGCGACGACGCCCGAGGTGCGGTCGTCTGCTGTGACGGTCACGATGGTGGGCTGCTTAGCCAGGTAGCTGCCCTCGGCGATGGGCAGCGCCACTGTGGGCAGGTCAGCATCCACGGTGACGGTGTGACTCTGGCGATCTTCAACCCAGCCGGCCTGGTAGGTGAAGATATCCCGCACTTGCTGGCTGGAAAGCGCAGTCCGGTAGATCACAACCTCGTCCATCCGGCCAGCGAAGGAGTGCTGGGTCTTGTTGATCCAGCCGCCGATGGCCAGCGGGCTGCTGTTGGGACAAGAGGCGCCGCTGGCCGATGTGTGACCGCTTTCCGAGCCGTTGACGTAGATGCGCAGTGTGTGGCCATCGAAAGTTCCCATGACGTGGTTCCATTGGTTGAGGGTCAAGGGAACGGCGCTGACGGCTGTCTTGTAGGGCAACACGCAGCCCCAGGACATGAGCGGGACCAGACTATTGGCGGCAATGCTCAGATCATAGTTGGACAGGTTGCCATTTGTGTCAGACTTGCCGATCAGCGCCTGTGAGTAATCGACAATGCCCATGCTCCTGGGCATGATCCAGGCCCCGACCGTGAACGTGTCCAGGTCCAGCAGATTGCTGTCTGGCACGGTCACCAGATCGTCGGCGCCGTCGAAGTCGGCCGACAGGCCGAACTGGCCGGGGATGGCCTCGCCAGTGGCCGGGCAGCGCGTGCCGGAACATGTACCAGCGTTGCCAGCCTGCGCGTTGTCCACAAAGCGGGTGGCGCCGCGACTCTCGTCGAGCAGCAGATGCAGCACAGGCGCCTGGTTGAAGATGCCCTGGATGTCGGCGGCCGGTAAGACGCGACGATAGACGCGCAGGTCGTCGATCTGGCCATCGAACGGCTCGATCAGCGCGCTGCTGCCTGAGCCCGTGGTTGCTCCCACCAAGAGCAGGTCGTTGTTGTCCGCCTTGATGGCCGCTGACCCGCTGACTGTGCCTTTCAGCACGCCGTTCAGATAGAAACTGATCTTGTTCTGGGAGTCGAAGACGGCGGCGACGTGATTCCACTGGTCGGCCTGCAAGCCTGGGCTGCTGAGCACGTAGTCATGCACGCCAAAGGCCGTGAACAGCAGATCAGCGCCGCTGACGCCGAAGCCGAAACCGTCGTTGCTTTGGGTGCGCGCCGAGGCCAGGATGCGCTGCACGCCGGCCAGGCTGTGGGGCTTGATCCAGGCGGCTACGGTCAGGCTGTTGGTGGTGTGGTTGACGGCGCCGTTGGGCAGGGTCAGATAGTGGTTCTTCGCTTTCTCAAACCAGGCGCTCTGGTTGATGCGGCCCGTCACGCCTGTGGTCGGGCAGTGGGTGCAGGCTGCCTGACGGCTTTCCATGCCCATATCCTGGAAGGTGGTCGAGCCTGGCGGTTCGTCCAGCGGCAGATAGAGGGCCATTGAATTGGCCAGCTTCTGGACAGCCGCCGCGTCCAGCACCCGGTTGTAGATTTCCACCTCATCCAGCCTGCCGTTGAAGGGTATAGCATCGTTGGTGTAGGTGAAGTGAAAGTAGCCGTAGCTGCCATCGGTGTAGTCGCGCTTGACGTCGGCGCCGTCGCCGATGCGGGTGAAGTCAAAGGTCTCGGTGGTATGGTTGCTGCCGTCGTATTTGAGCTTGACATCATCGTCGCCTCCGTTGGGCGCCGATCCGCATTTCGGGTCGTCGTCGTTCTCCCACATGCGCAGCGTGACGCTCTGGGCAAAGGTCCACAGCCTGCGAATCTGATAGTTGTCGCCGCAGTCTGTGTTCTTGTTGAGCACTTCGTGGCCGTCCAGAGCCATGCACAGCTCGTCGGTCATAGCCGCGCCGCAGAAGAAATTGCTGCCGTCGCCCGTCTTGTTGCAGTGCCCATCGCCCAGGTAGAGCTTGCCCACATCGGTGGAGCGGCCAATATCCAGGCTGGTGCTGCTGGCAGCCGGCGTCAGGCCATAGAACACCGTTGCGTCCTCGCCAACCAGCAGACCGTTGACGTACAGCTTGAGGTTGCCGGTGGCCGCATCGAAGGAAAGCGCC
>CAZVGR010000028.1:0-53281 GCA_964626845.1 uncultured Anaerolinea sp. | reverse complement strand
CTGCGTATCGGTGCCCGGCACTTTGGCGACGATTCGCACATGATCAGAGGCTCGTATCAAGTGCCGGGCACCTCAACAACTTTGTTTACGATGTACTGAGCTCGCGACAGGCGTGTTTGACCGAGTTGAAGGCCAGCGTTGCACAGCGCTGGCGTGCGGCAACGATCTCTGGCCCCAGCCGTTCCAGCAGCGGCTCGGCTGAGGCGGCGTCGATCTGCGCCAGGGTCAGCCCGTTCAGCATCTCCATGGCCATCGACGCCGCAGCCTGACTGATGGTGCAGCCCTGGCCCTCGAAGGCCAGCATCACCGGCCCGCCGTTCTCAGCGTCGCGCAGGTAGACCGTCACCACGTCGCCGCAGGCTGGGTTGTTGCTGCTATACACCACGTCGGCGCCTGGCAGCGGCCCAAGGTGGCGCGGGTTTTCGTAGTGGTCGATGATCAGGTCGATGCGTTCTTGGCGGTCCATGGCGCTGCTCGGTTGTGTCAAGGATACCGTGACGAGTAATGCGTAACGAGTAACCCGTAACCAGAAAACGCGCACGCGCAATTCCGGGTTACGTTTTACTCGTTACTCGTTACGGCAGTTCAGCCAATTATCGCGCCTATCCCGCCAGGGACCAAATAGCACACCGTTACTTCTCGATCGGCACGCCCACCAGGTTGCCCCATTCGGTCCAACTGCCGTCGTAGTTGCGCACGTTGGGGTAGCCCAGCAGGTGGGTCAGCACGAACCAGGTATGGCTGGAGCGCTCGCCAATGCGGCAGTAGGCCACCACGTTGTCGTCGGCTTTGAGGCCCTGCTCCTGCTCGTAGATCGCGCGCAGCTCGTCAGCGCTCTTGAAGGTGCCGTCGGCGTTGGCCGCCCGCGCCCAGGGCACGTTCTTGGCGCCGGGGATGTGGCCGCCGCGCAGCGCGCCCTCCTGCGGGTAGTTGGGCATGTGCAGCAGCTCGCCGCTGTACTCGGCCGGCGAGCGCACGTCGACCAGCGGCAGGCCAGCCTGCACGTGGGCCAGCACCTGGTCGCGATAGGCGCGAATCTTATAGTCCGCGCGCTCCTGCGCCTTGTAGGTGGTCTTGGGATAGGCCGGCGTCTCCCTCACCAGCGGCCGGCCCTCGGCTTCCCACTTGGCGCGGCCGCCGTCCATCACCTTGGCGTTGCTGTGGCCGAAAAGCTGGAACACCCAGAAGGCGTAGGTCGCCCACCAGTTGTTCTTGTCGCCGTAGAAGACCACGGTGGTGTCGTTGCCGATGCCGTTGGCCGCCATCAGCGCCTCGAAATCCGCGCGCGTCAGATAGTCACGGCGCACCGCATCGTTCAGGTCCTTCTGCCAGTCGATCTGCACGGCGCCGGGGATGTGGCCCAGGTCGTAGAGCAGGATGTCCTCGTTGGACTCGACGATGCGCACAGTGGGGTCGTTGAGGTGATCGGCCACCCATTGGGTGGAGACCAAAACGTCAGGATTAGCATAACCCTTCATGATGAAATGGAACCTCCTTATGAAAGACAGCGGCCACAGATCACACTGACTGCACAGATCGCTTTTGGCGTAGTCTGTGTTCTTCGTGACCCGTGGCCGCGTTGCTTATCTTGTGCCAGCGTCACTACTCAGGTGCCGGGCACTTGCAGCCCAGGATCGGCTGAATTCGGCTCGGCAGACTTCGTAATTAGGCCCAAGGTCAAGTGCCCGGCACCTATGGCTGAGTAGTAACGTGCCAGCAAGCCAGCCTCAGGCTAACCCCCGATGACCTTGCGGGCGATGCTCTGCTCCAGCTTGTTGCGCACACCCTGCACGGGCACCCGGTTGAGCACTTCCTCAAAGAAGCCGGTGACGATCATCTGCTCGGCCTGGTACTGGCTCAGGCCGCGAGCCATCAGGTAGAACAGATACTCCGGCTCGATCTTGCTGACGGTGGCGCCGTGGGTGCAGCGCACGTCGTCGGCCTCGATCTCCAGACCGGGGATGCTGTCGGCGCGGGCGCGCTTGTCCAGCACCAGGTTCTCGTTCTTCTGGTAGGCGTCGGTCTTCTGGGCGTTGGGCCAGACCTTGATGCTGCCGGAGTAGACCGAGCGGGAGCGGCCGCGCAGCGCGCCCTTGAACAGCAGGTCGCTGGTGCAGTGATCAGCCATGTGGTTTTGCATGGTGTGATGGTCCAGGTGCTGCCGGCCGCTGGGGAAATAGAAGCCCAACAGCTCGCCGTGGCCGCCCGGCTCCAGCAGTTGCATCTCCAGGTTGATCTTGCTCAGCCGGCTGCCCCAGGAGCTGGTCATCCAGTTGATCTGGGCGTCGCGGCGCATCTGGGCCTGCTGGGTGCTGAAGTGCCAGGTGCTGGTGTTCCAATCCTGGCTGTGCAGGTAGCGCACCACCGCGCCAGCCTGGGCGAAGATCTCGACCGCGCCGCTGTGGAAGGCCGCGCCGTCACCGTCGCTCACCATCTCGTCGATGTAGGTGACCTGCGAGTTCTCCTCGGCGATGATCAGCGTGTGGGCGAAGTCGGCCTGGCCGCCGCTGACCGCGGTGATGCCGTAGAGCGGCAGCTCGATCTGAACGTTGCGCGGCACATAGAGCACCGTACCGCCGGTGACCAGGGCCGCGTGCAGGGCCGTGAACTTGTTGGCGTCCACGGCCACGTTGTCGGTCATGAAGTAGCGCTGGATCAGCTCCGGATGCTGGCGCATGGCCGTGTCCAGGTCGGTGAAGAGCACGCCCTTGGCGGCCAGCTCGCTGCTCAGTCCGTGGTAGCGCACGGCGCTGTTCTCAGTGACCAGCGCGCCGGCCGATTCGATGGTCTCCATCTCCTCGCGCAGGTAGGCGGGCAGGCCGGCCATGTCGGTGCGCGCGGCTTCAGCCAGCGCAGGCAAGCGAAACTCGTCGATGTTCAGGCCGGTCAACCGGGTGCGCCGCCATTCTTCGTCGTTGCCCGTCGGCCAGGCGATCTCCTCGAAGAAGCGCCAGGCGCGGCGGCGCAGGTCCAGGAACCACTCAGGCTCGCGCCGCTGCGCCGAAAGTCCCTCGACGCCGGCCTGGTTAAGGCCAACCTCTGGCAAAGTCATTGTTTTGACAGTCATCTTTTGTCTCCGCAAAGCAAACAGGTAGGCAAGGAAACAAGGGCAAGGCAGGGAACCTTGGCGTTGCCCAATCTGCCCTCGTCGACTTGCCTACCTGCAACTTGCAACTTGTTACCCGATCGACCCTTCCATCTGCAACTGGATCAGGCGGTTCATTTCGACGGCGTACTCCATGGGCAGCTCCTTGACCATCGGCTCGATGAAGCCGCTGACGATCATCGTCGCCGCCTCTTCCTCGCCCAAGCCGCGGCTCATCAGATAGAAGAGCTGCTCCTCGTTGACCTTGCTGACGCTGGCCTCGTGGCCGACCTGCACGTCCTGCTCGTCAATCTCAATATAGGGATAGGTGTCGGAGCGGCTGTGGTCGTCCAGCAGCAGCGCGTCGCACACCACCGTCGACTTGGAGCCGGTTGCGCCCTTGGCCACCTTGAGCAGGCCGCGGTAGCTGGCCCGGCCGCCGTTCTTGCTGATCGACTTGGAGATGATCTTAGACGAGGTATTGGGCGCGCCATGCACCACCTTGCCGCCCGCGTCCAGGTACTGATCGCGGCCAGCAAAGGCGATGGACAGGATCTCGCCGTGCGCCTTAGGCCCCATCATGTAGACCGCCGGATATTTCATGGTTACCTTGGAGCCCAGGTTGGCGTCGATCCACTCCATAGTGGCGCCCGCCTCGGCGATCGCGCGCTTGGTCACCAGGTTATAGACGTTGTTGGACCAGTTCTGGATCGTGCTATAGCGGCAGCGGCCGCCTTCTTTGACGATGATCTCCACCACGGCGCTGTGCAGCGAATCTGAGGCGTAGATCGGCGCGGTGCAGCCTTCGACGTAGTGGACGCTGGCGCCCTCTTCGACGATGATCAGCGTACGCTCGAACTGACCCATGTTCTGGGCGTTGATGCGGAAGTAAGCCTGTAAGGGGATGTCTACGTGAACCCCCTTCGGCACGTAAACGTAGCTGCCGCCCGACCAGACGGCCGAGTTCAGCGCGGCGAACTTGTTGTCTGACGGCGGGATGACCGAGCCGAAGTACTCCTTGAAGACGTCCTCGTGCTCGCGCAGGCCGCTGTCGGTGTCCAGGAAGATCACACCCAGCTTGGTCCACTGCTCTTGCAGCGAATGATAGACCACCTCGGACTCGTACTGCGCGCCGACGCCGGCCAGGAAGTTGCGCTCGGCCTCGGGAATGCCCAGGCGATCGAAGGTGTCCTTAATGCTGGCGGGGATGTCGTCCCAGCTTTTGCCCTGCTTCTCGGTGGGCTTAATGTAGTAATAGATGTCGTCGAAGTCGATCTCGCTCAGGTCGGCGCCCCAGGTCGGCATAGGCTTCGACAGGAAGATATCCAACGACCGGTGGCGGAACTCGCGCATCCAATCGGGTTCGTTCTTCATGTCGCACATCTGGTCGATCACTTCGTGGCTCAGTCCCTTGCGCGCCTTGAACACGTACTCTTCCGGCTTGCTGAAGCCGTACTGGTATTCCTCTTTTACGCCGGATAGCGCTTCGCGGTCGCTTACAGTCGCCATACAGTCCTCCTAATAGTGACTAGTAGGTTGGTAGATTGGGTACATGGGTAAATTGGTCGAGCCGTTCGCTGATAGCTGTATCGTCGTTCAGCGGCGACTCGTTTCAGTCACACAACTGACCACTTCACCAATCTACCAGTCTACGCCTTCACCAATTCTGTCTCGCCAAACTCATCCTTGACCCATTGGTAGCCCTGCTGCTCCAACTGGCTGGCCAGCTCAACGCCGCCGCTCATGACGACGCGGCCGTTGTAGAAAACGTGGACGAAGTCGGGCTGCACGTAATTGAGAATGCGCTGGTAGTGGGTGATCAGCAGAATGCCCAGGCCAGGACCTGCCAGCTTATTGACGCCATCGGAAACCACGCGCAGGGCGTCGATGTCCAAACCGCTGTCGGTCTCGTCCATGATCGCGAACTTAGGCTGAAGCATTGCCATCTGCAAGATCTCAGCGCGTTTCTTCTCGCCGCCGCTGAAACCATCGTTCAGGTAGCGCTTGGCAAAGCCGCGGTCGACATTGAACTCGTCCATTTTCTCCAGCAATTCCTTGCGGAAGTCGCGCATGGGCATCAGGTTAGAGCCGACAACGCCCTGCTTGCTGCCGCCGTTGCTGGGCGCCGCTTGATCCGTATAGCCGCGCACGTTGCTGACGGCGGTGCGCAGGAAGTTGGCCATGCTGACGCCCGGCACAGCCACAGGGTACTGAAACGCCAGGAACAGGCCCAGGCGGGCGCGCTCGTTGGGCTCCATATCCAGCACGCTCTCGCCGTCCAGCAAAATGTCGCCGCCGGTGATGGTATAGTGCGGATGGCCCATGATGGCGTAGGAAAGCGTGCTCTTGCCAGAGCCATTCGGCCCCATCAGCGCATGCACCTCACCCTGGCGAATGGTCAGATTGACACCCTTGAGAACCTCTTTTTGGCCGTCGTCAACAGCCACATGCAGGTCTTTGATCACTAACTCGCTGGTCATGATGTTTTCGTTAAGCTCCTTCTGGGAAAGTTTTATCTTTGCAAAGCATCAGGTCAGATCGGCGCTGCTCAAGCTGCTGCGCCTGTCTGCCAGTGAGCTGTTGCCAGCTCACTGCCTGTTGATCACTGGTAGCCGTGCGGTCACTTGCTGGCTACTCACGACAAACTGACAGCTATGGTGGCCGTCCTGTATACAATCGTGCAGAGTCACATCAGCGCCGAGGGCATGAGAGAAAGCGCTCCGCTCCATCTCGCACACGTCACGATGCACCGAAGCGATATCGTGGTAAGGACAGTTGTACTCACGCAGGATGATAGTATCTTCGCTGTGCTCAAAGTCAACACGAATGCCGCGGCGGCTGAGCACGGCTGACAGATCACGCACCCGATCGCCCATGACATCGCCCCTGATCTGGCGCCGATACTGGCCGCCCAGCTTGCTGCCCACCCGGTTGAGCAAGTAGCGCAGCTTATCGGCGCCCTCGGTCTCCATCAACTCCTGAATCAAGTCCAGGGCCAGCTCATCGCTGTAGCAGGCAAACAAACTGTGGGATCGATCCGTCAGGTGGTACAGGTTGCGCGGCCGGCCAACGCCCTGTCGCTCCTTGGACATCGCCACCAAGCCCTCAGCAATCAGGCTGGCCAGTTGCTGCCGCACAGCAGTAGCGGTCACGCCTGATGCCTGTTCAAGGTCTTTGATGCTGGCGGGCCCGTTGCGCAACAGATATTCCAGGATTTGACCTGCGGGCGTTGCTGTATCTTGAGTGTTCAAACCGGTCATAGCAGGGCCTCGATGTCAACCATAGTCAAACAGTAAGTGGGCAAGAGTATAACATCCCCTGGGTAATTTTGTCAAATAATCATGCGAAAATTGCTGAAAAAAGCGCCCGCCCAACGACACACTCCAGGCAAAAATAAACAGCGCCCTCGTTCTGGTGAACGAGGGCGCTGAGAAGCTATCCCGTGGCGGACAACAGGGCCTTAGCCTTGCCGGCTGCGGGCTGCGCGCTGCCATTTGACGGCTGCAGCCAGCGCCGCCAGTGCTGCCAGGGCAAGCCAGTATGGCTGCCAGGTCTGCTGCACTGGGCTCGCCTCCAGGCCGGCCAGCGCCACCGATGTGGGCGCCACCACAACCACAGCGCTCACTGGGCCGTGTCGAGTGGTCAGGCCTGAAAAGTCCACATCTTCCAGGGTGTACCAGTAGGTCTGGCCGGGTGTGACCGAGAAATCGTCAAAGGTATAGGTGAACCCCAGGGTGCTGCCTGGCGCTTGCGCAGGGATCAACGCGGCGTTCAGTCGCTCGCCCAAGACGCCGGGCGACGTGCTGCGATACAGATTGAAGCCGGCGTTGTCCATCTCCGTAACGGTTGCCCAGGTAATCCGGATATGATCGCCCTCTTGCTCGGCGTAGAAGTCGGCCAAGGTGACAGCCAGAACCGGCTCAAAGGAAAACGAAGACGAGCACCCACAGGCTGTTACAGTCAGGGTAATTGCCATCGGCGAAGCGCGTTGGAAGGTGTACTCGACACTGCTCGTCTGCCCCACCACTGTTTCATTGACCTTCCACTCATAGGTTGGTACACACTGGTTGGTTGGCTCTGGCAGGATCGAGGTGCTCTCGAACCTCAAAGTAACCGTCTCAGCATCCTCGCCGATGACCTCCCAAACAAAGCTGGCTGCCGGGACGCCATACACCCGCACCGGTTTCGTTGTACTGCTGGTTGCTGGCGGCGTACTTGCATCTTGCATGCTCAGGCTGACAGTGTAGGCGCCGGCTGCGGTGTACAGATGGCTGGGATTCTTCAGGCTCGACGTATTGCCATCGCCAAAATTCCAGCCAAAGCTGATCGGCGACACGCCGCCGGCGCTCAGGTTCGTGAACTGGGTTGGTTGGCCCAGGCAAACGTCAGGCGCGGTAAAATCAGCTTCGACCAATGGCCTGGCGACCGTGATCGCCGACGCGAAGCATTTGGCTCCACGGTTGCTACAGGTCGGCCTGTCGAAGAACGCGCTGCACGTTGCGCCAGGCGATGTGTCCCAGGAGATGACTATGTTGCGCAGATCGACCGATTGGCCGCACGTCCAGGTGAAATCCACCAGCCTCTGATTAGCCGATCCCGGGGCAATCACATCCCCGCCGCAGACGCCCGGCGTTCCTGCCGTATTCAACTGCGAGTCCAGAACGTTGTTCAGGTAAAGATCAGCCAAAACAACGACGGCAGTGCGCGAGCTGCTGGTGCCATTGGCGAAGGTGGCCCACAGAGAAGCGCTCACCGGGTCGCCAGCGTTACAGCTCGGCAAAGGGTCCCCGTTCACATCGGCAACGAAAAGGTCCGTGATATTCACGTCGTTAGCGTTGCAGTTGAAGTTACAGTTTGGCCAGGACGCCGCCTGAGCCGGGGCTGAGGCCGAAGCAACACCTGGCAGCAATAAGCCAAGCGCTGACAGCGCCAGAAAAATTACCAGCATCACACTCAGCCGTGATGCGGGGCGTACTAGATAGGTATTCATTGTGCTCTCCTCGTCATATTCTCTTAACTCTTATGGGAGATGCTCGGTTGTAATCCCTGTAACCAAGCCACTCGCGCGCCTCCGCTCGATTCTCCCGTCCACGGGATCGTAAGGTTCGTCACTATCATGACGCTGCAAAACAGAAAAAGTTGCGATCTCTTGCCCACAAACAGGCGCTGAAGAGCCGGGAGCGCTTTCTCATGAACAGCTCCCAGAAAGCCCCAATCGCCGGACGTCCATAGACGCCCGGCGATGAATTTCACGTATCAAGCTACGCTGTGCTTAGCTCAACTTGGCCCGCCGTTGCAGACCGATCACGCCACCTGCTGCCGCAACCGCTGCCAGCAGCGCTACCCATACCGGGGACGCACTGGCGGTCGCATCTTCTGCGCTAAAGCCGTTGAGACGCACTGCGGTTGGGGCGTTGCACTGGACCGAAATCGGGCCATGCTCGTTTGTCGAGCCGTCCATTGACACGTCTTGCAGCCAATAGAAGTGGGGGACGCCGACAGCAGCCGTGTTGTCCAGCCACTGATACGAGCCGCCGGTCGTGCTGCCCGGGTTCAGGACCGGGATCAGCGTTGCGTTGAGCTGCGTATCCCAGCCGGCCTCGGTGGCGCCGCGCAAGAGGTTGAAGCCCTGCGTATCCGTTTCGGACAAGGTGTCCCACGAAACCAGGGGCGCAACCGCCTCGCAGACAGCCGAGAAGTCGCTCAGTAGCACGGCCAGCGGCGGGTCGATTTCCTCGCATGAGGGGCCGCCAACAGGGCCCGATACAAAATTAGAACCAGCCTTCAGGGCGACCGCATTAGTGCCAGGACCAACTGCGCCGGTTACAGTGAAATAGTAGTACACCGTCTGTCCACTCAACACTGCAATATCGAACTTGATGCCGGTGACACCGGTCGTTGGATCTGTGCCAACTTGAACTGAACTGTTGTTGGTGCCCGAATAGAGCTGGTTCAGCGTAGGATTAGGCAGTGAGCCTGACCATGTGCCGGCAGCCACAACCGTCAGGCACTCTCCCAAGCCAAAGGTTGTGTGGCTTATGTTTGGGCCGCCCCCGCCGCTATTGGAGGTCACCGTGTAGAACCAGGTGCTCTGGCCAGAGTTTGGGTAATTGTTGAGATAGCCACTGAATGTCACGTCATGGTTGCCAATTTGCACGGCGAAGGCCGGCGCCGGAACCAAAAGCATGCCAACCAACAAGGCGGCAATGACTGTTGCTGAGGCGATCTTGGTACGGGTAATCATTTGTCTCTCTCCTTTGACATGACAGCATAGGATCAATGGATACATCGGAGTATGACGCATACACTCCAAATGCCCGATGTGTATCCTCATCGTCAATACACAAGAATTATAGCAGAGCTTGGTGAAGGCTGTCTGTCAGGAGAATAGGACAAAGTAGCCACGTTTCCTTGTCAATCTATCGCAAATCAGGCTATGCAACATCTACCCCTTGTCCCCGGTCTGGCACATAGGTGCTAGAATGTGCTTACACGACCTGGATGTCTTGGCCCCAGGCTGCCCAGGTAGCTCTGCAGAAGCAGTGAGCAGGCTTCACCACTTGATGAACACGCCGCCCCCATGCATGGCCCGCACGGTATCGATCAGTGCCCTGGTAGAGGCTGAGGGCAACAAGACCCCATGCCCGCCCGCCCTGGCGCCTGCAACAAGCAGGCGCGATCTGTCCGCGCTGACACCCCCACCACGCAAATCGAGCAAGAATCGAGACCTGTTTTACGTAAGTACACCGTAAACAAATTAGCTGCGTATTGGTGCCCGGCACTTTGGCGACGATTCGTACATGAACAGAGGCTCGTGTCAAGTGCCGGGCACCTCAGCAACTTTGTTTACGACGTAGTAAGTCCTGGCATAAAAAAAACCGTCAGGCTCAACCAGATGCCTGACGGTTGCGAATGCAGCCTTGTGAAGAGCGCTTACTGTGCGTTGGTCTGGCGCTTCCAGGCGACCAGGCCGGCCAGCATCGTCAGCGCAGCGAAGGCAGCGGCCCAGCCGAGGGTCGAGTTGGTCTCGCCGCTGTCAGCGCTCATGGTGTTGAGCCGAACTGCCGTGGGAGCGAGGCAGGTGACTGACACGGGACCGTGCATGGTGGCAACGCCGTTCAGGTCCACATCTTGCAGCCAGTAGTAGCGGGTCTGCTCCTGGGCGCTGGTGTCGAGCCACTGGTAGAAGCCGCCGGTGGTGCCGCCAGGGTTCTGCGCCGGGATCATTGCCGTGTTGATCTGAGTGTCCCAGCCGTCGGCGCTTGCGCCGCTGTACAGGTTGAAGCCCAGGGTGTCGATCTCCTGATCGGTGGCCCACTCGACCAGCGGAGCGCCCTGCTGGCAGGTGGCCTCGAAGTGGGTGATCGTCACAGCCAGCGGAGGCTGGGCGTTGATGTTGGTCACGGTGCAGGTCACGATCTCATCGGTAGGAACTGTGATGTCCTCCAGGCTGGTGCAGTCGGTGCAGCTAGCGATGACTGCGCTGCGGCCCTCGCCGTCGCCGGCGCTGCACTCGATAGCGGTGGTGTAGAGCTGCATCGTCGTGCCTTCGCTGCCATCAACATCCACCCGATAGCGACCAGGCTGGGCAGGGCGCTTCCTGACGATGGCGCCATGGCCCAGTCCCTGACCGTTCGCCACAACAGCGCCCTGCTGGTCGGTCATGGTGATCTCGAAGAGGCCGGGGTCATCGTACGGCAGCAACTGGATCTGCGCATCCAGGCCAGCATCCAGCGGCTGGGCAACCTGCTCACACTGGGGGCCGCTGGTGGCGCCGCTGACGAAGCTGGTGCTGCCCTTGAGGACCACGGTATTGTTGGCGCTAACCGCATCGGCGCCGGTGACAATGTAGTAATAGTTTCGGATCTCGTTGTCCTCGAATTCCCTGTCGAACTTGATGCCAGTGGTCTGGGTGGTGGGGTCCGGGTTGACCCAGGTGACCAGATTGTCAGGGTTCATCGACGGCATGTCCACGCTGCCCGACCAAACGCCGCCGCCTACCAAAGTGATGCAGCCTTCCTGTGCGAATGTCACATGGCTGATGGCCGGGCGGCGACCGGAGGTCACTGTGTAGAACCAGGTGCTCTGACCTGCGTTGGGATAGTCGAAGCGATAACCGACAAACGTCACGTCATGATTGCCAATGCTATCAGCGAAAGCCGGCGCAGGGATCAAAACCAACCCTGCAAACATTACTGCGATGATAGCCGTCAAAACAATCTTGGTGCGAATAATCATGACTGTGTGTCTCCTGTGTTTCTGAATTTCGTTTACGTGTTGTGTTCATTTCTGAACGACTGGTCACAGTATAACGGACTGGGGGGACTTTGTCTGTCAGGAGATCATGACAAATTGATGGGGATCGTTCATCAGTACACGATTGACAACTTGATACGGTTGCCAGGGACGAAGCAAGACGCGCGAAGAGATCCCCCTAAGGAAATCTTCCCCCAACCCCGCTTACATCAGTCCGTTTTCCGCAGCGAAATTGATCAAAGCAGGCGTGTCAGTGACTCCGATCTTGGCCATCAGCCGCCCTCGATAGGTGCCGACCGATTTGGGAGAGATGGCAAGCTGTTGGGCAATCTCGCGGCTGTTCAGGCCACTGACCACCATGTGCAACACCTGCCGCTCGCGCGAGCTGAGGCGAGCAAGATCAACTGTAAGGCGCTGGGAGATGGCTTTGCGCGGGCCGACATAGTCACGCATCAACGCGGCTGACGCCTCGCCGCTGAAAAAAGTGCCGCCGGCCTGGACTGCGCGCACAGCGTCAGCCAGAGACTGGCGGGCAGAGTCTTTTAAGAGAACCCCATGGGCCCCAGCCTGCAAGACCCCCAGAATATGATTAGGATCGGAGTGCGTTGCCAGAACCACCACGCGGCAATGATGACGAAAATCGCAGATGCTGGCCAGCAAGTCGGTACCGGGCAGATCGGACAAGCCGATGATCGCCACGTGCGGCTGCATCTTCACCATGAGCACCGCCGCTACGGCAGCGTCCGCTGCTTCTCCCACAACCGCGATGTCCGCATGGTTGTGCAGCGCAGCGCGCAGCCGCTCCCGCATCGAGTCTTGCCTGTCAATGAGCAACACCTTAATAGTAGTCATCTTTGCACCTTCCTGAGTATAGCCAAGTCCAATCGGCGCGCGTGGCAGATGACGCGCCAATTTGTCTCACTATACCACAAGGTTTAGCCTGTGTCTGTCAGGAGATTTGGTGCGATTCAGTCAAATAACTATCAGGTTGTGTCAGGCATCCCCACAAAAACAGTCACTCCAGGGGAGTCAGGCCGTGTTGGACGGCAAATTTGACCAGACTGGGCAGATCTCTGATGCCGAGCTTGCTCATCAGCCGGCTGCGGTAGGTCTCGACGGTCTTCGGCGACAGCGCCAGCAGATCGCCGATTTCAGTGCTCGACTTGCCCTCGACCACCATCTGCAAAATCTCCCGCTCGCGTGCGCTCAGCCGCTCCAACGGGCTGCCTTGAGTGCCCCGCTCACGCTGTTGCACAAAGTCGTTGATCAGCATGTGGGTCATCTCCTCGCTGAAGTAGCGGTTGCCAGCATGCACAGCCCGCACCGCCTCCACCAGCATCTTGCCGGCTGAGCCTTTGAGGAGATACCCATACGCGCCCGCTTGCAACGACCGGTACAGATGCTCAGCGGTGCCTTGCATGGAAAGAATGATCACCCGCGTCTGTGGTGAGACTTGCGCGATCTGCAAGGCAGCGTCGATGCCGTTCAACTCCGGCATGGAGATATCGACAATCGCCACATCTGGCTGGAGCATGCGCACCGCCTCCACAGCCTCACGGCCGTTGCTGGCCCCGCCGACAACCTCGATGTCTGGCTGCGTTGCCAGCATCAGGGACAGCGCATCGCGCAACATGGCATGATCGTCAGCTAACAACACACGGATTTGCTGGCTCATTGTTCGACCTCGACGATAACCGTTGTGCCGACGCCCGGCTGGGAGTTTACTTGCAGAACCCCGCCCACCGCCAACGCGCGCTCCTGCATGGTCAGAAAGCCCCAGTGCGGGTCTTGAGACGCCTGCTGCACTGCGGCTTTGTCGAACCCCCGGCCGTTGTCTGCAATCTTCAAGCGGATTGGGCCATCATCGCACTGCACCGTCATCGTCACCAGGCTGGCATTGGCGTGTTTGGCCACGTTGTTCAACGCCTCCTGGGCAATGCGGAAGAGCGCGGTCTCGGTGGTCAACGCAAAACGCTGGTCGATGCAACGATCCTCGACATCCACCTCCACGCCGGTGCGCTGCCAGAACTGCTGCCCGTACCAGCGCAGCGCTGCCAGCAGCCCATAATCATCAAGCACCGGCGGCCGCAGCTCAGCCATAACGCTGCGCACCTGCTGCACCATCTGATCGATCAGGTCGATGCAGTCGCGCAGGTGATGGCTGACCATGGGCGGGGTGTCAGCCGGCAACAATTGCTCAACCAGATTGAGGCTCAGGGTGATTACCGTCAGATTCTGGCCCATTTGATCGTGCAGCTCGCGGGCAAGGTTCTGGCGTTCCTGCTCCTGCACCTCAGCCAGGCGAGCAGCCAAGGCTCGCATCTGGCCGCGTTGAGCGCTCATTGCCTCGTACAGCAATGCATTCTCCGTCGCAATGGCAGCTATGACCGCAAGGGCCTCGATCTGGCTCACATCCGCCGGACGAAAACGTTCTGGCTGGTGGTCAAACAGATGCAGCACGCCGAAGGCCTGACTCTTCACTACAAAGGGAACACACAGAACCGACCGGTGCGCCGTGCCTGGTATCACGTCTAGCTGCTGGTCGTGGCGCGGGTCTGCCGGCGCGTCAGTTCGCCAAACAGTCTCGCCAGATCGCAGCGTCCAACCGACCAGGCCTGTATCGGCCGCCATGCGCCTGCCCTGCAACGCCTCGCCGCCTGGGCCGATCGCCTGCTCGCAGATCAGATCGCCGCTGGCGCTGTCTACCAGCCACACCGCAGCGCTGATGGTCGGACAGAGCATACTGACTTCATCCAGAACTGTGCTCAAGACCTGGTGCAGATCAAGGCTGGAGACGAAGCGCTGGCTGGCGCGGTTGCGCAGCGCCAACTCCTGGTTGCGTTGTCTCAATGCTTCTTCGGCCAGCTTGCGATCAGTGATGTCGCGCACGATGACCTGCATCATCTCTTCGCCGTCCCACTCGAACCGCCCCACGTTGATTTCAACCGGGAACTGGCTGCCATCACGCCGTACAAACCGGGACTCCAGATGTTTCTGCATCTGGCCATTGCTGCTGGCCTCAATAGCTTGCCGCCCTTTGTCGCGCTCGCTCGGCGCCAACAAACCCTCGGCCGGCAGATTCAGCACCTCCGCCTCGTCGTCACTTCCCAACATGCGCAGCATCGCCGGGTTGACCAGACGCACCTGACCCGCCCGATCCATGATAAAAATCCCGTCGGGTGAGAGCTCGATCAGGCGCTCGTAGCGAGCACGCTCAGCCAGCAGCCGGCGATAGCGGTTCAGACGCGTGATGGCGCGGGCGCGGGCGCGCAGCTCTGCTTGATCAAAAGGCTTGCTGACAAAATCATCGGCGCCGGCCTCCAGGCCGCGGATGCGCGAAGCCCGATCGTCCAGCGCCGTCACCATGATGACCGGAATCTCGGCCAAACGCGGCGTGGCCCGCAGGCGGCGGCACACCTCGAAGCCGTCAATGTCTGGCATCATCACATCCAGCAGGATCAGGTCGGGGCTGAGCGCTTCCGCCTTTTGCAGCGCCTCGGCGCCGTTATAGGCAAATTCCAGGCGATAGCCGTCGCTGCTCAGCAGCCGGGCGATCAACTGGCTCATGGCGGGCAGGTCATCGACGATGAGAATAGTGTTGGTTGCGGTCATCTACGGTGCGCCATTCGTGCTTGTCTGAAACAGCGATTTGTGTACAATCTGTCATTATATGACGTTAGAAAACTGGTTCAGGAAACGGGCAAAAGCCAAGACGAGGACTTAATCTGCGCATGACCGAACACCTGGGATTCATTGGCCTGGGCATCATGGGCCGCGGCATGGCGATGAACCTGCTGCGCGCCGGTTTCCCCTTGACGGTGTGGAATCGGACGGCTGAGCGGGCCGAGCCGCTGGCGGCAGCAGGCGCGGCAGCGGCGAGCAGTCCAGCCGCGCTGGCCGCCGTCAGCGACATCATCATCACGTGTGTCAGCGACACGCCCGATGTCGAAGCGGTCATCCTTGGCCCACAAGGCGTGCTGGCGGGCATCCGTCCTGGCAGCCTGGTGGTTGACATGAGCACTATCAGCCCGCAGGCCACGCGCCGCATCGCGGCGCTTCTGGCTGAACGGGGCGCAGCGATGCTGGACGCGCCTGTCAGCGGCGGCAGCGAGGGCGCGGCCAACGGCACGTTGAGCATCATGGTGGGCGGCGAAGCGGCAGACGTGCAGCGGGCCTTGCCAGTCTTGCAAGCCATGGGCAAACGCATCACCCACGTCGGCCCTCACGGCGCCGGCCAGACCGTCAAGCTGGTCAACCAGGTGATGGTGGTCGGCAACTGCCTGGCTATGGCCGAAGGATTGCTGCTGGCCCAGGCTGGCGGGGTCGACCTGGCCCGCACGCTGGAGGCGGTCAGCGGCGGCGCGGCCGGCAGTTGGATGCTCAGCAACCGCGGCCCGCAGATTTTGGCCCGCGACTGGCGGCCCGGCTTCACGGTGGCCTTGCAGCAAAAGGACCTGCGCCTGGTGCTGGAGGCGGCCGACCAGCAGGGCGTGCCCTTGCCGGGCACAGCGCTAATCTTCCAGCTTTACCGCACGCTGGAGGCCAAAGGATTGAGCGGCGACGGCAACCACGCGCTGGTCAAGGCGCTTGAAACCCTGGCCGGCTTTGAAATCGAAAGTACACAACCCACAGCATGAGCCAAACAACGGACACCTATACGTTCTATCCGGCCGGCAGGCCGGCCCCTGAGTTCTCATTGACTACAGTCAAGTCCGGCCGCCAGATTAGCCCTGCAAGCTGCAAGGGCGATGTCCTGGGGCTGGTCTTTCATGGCCGCGAGACGGTGCAGGCCGTGGTCGAGATCAACAAGGCCGTGCGGCCGCTCTATCCCGACCCCAAACCGGTGGTGCTGGTCAGCGTGCTCGATCTGAGCATTGTGCCGCGGCTGTTGCACGGCGCAGTCAAGCCCATGCTGGAGCAGGCCTATGACCAGGCTGCCAGGGAGATTCCTAAGGGCTATGATCCGGCCGACTATGTCTTCCTGCTGCCTGACTGGAACGGCGCAGTGACCAAGTCCTTTCAGGCCAAGGACACCAGCAAGCTGGCGGCAGTGGTAGTGATCGACCCCCGCGGGCAGGTGGTGGGCAGCTATCAAGGTCCCCAGCCAGGCCCGGCAACGCTGGGGCTGATACAACGGGCGCTGGCATAGAAAAGAAGCGTCCAGAAGCGTCAAACGCCTCTATCCGGTCTGGATAGAGGCGTTTGCCATTCTGGTAGCTTCAGCAGGTCGCTATTCTTGCTGGCGCCAAGGCGCCAGTGGCTGAGCAGTTAGCTTTCAACGACCGTCACGGCGGTCATCACGTCACCCTGACGGATGGCGTTGACCACGCTCATGCCGCTGGTCACCTTGCCAAAAACCGTGTGCTTGCCGTTGAGGTGCGGCTGCGGCGAGTGGGTGATGAAGAACTGGCTGCCGTTGGTGTTGGGTCCGGCGTTGGCCATAGAGATCACGCCCGTTTCATGTTTCAACGGGTTGCTGCGCACCTCATCCTCAAAGCGATAGCCAGGGCCGCCGCTGCCGATGCCGGTCGGGTCGCCGCCCTGGATCATAAAATTGCGGATCACCCGGTGAAAGGTGACGCCGTCGTAGAAGCCCTCGCCGGCCAGGAAGACGAAGTTGTTGACCGTCTTGGGGGCATATTGCGGGTAAAGCTCCAGCACGATATCACCCCGGTTGGTGGCGATGGTCGCTGTATATTTCTTGGCAGGGTCGATCTGCATCTCAGGGGGGAAGGTCCATTGTTTCTTGCTCATGGTGATGTCCTTTCGTTGGTTTATAGTGGTGGTTTGGTGTTGCGTAATGCGTAACGAGTAACCCGTAACCCGGAAGAGAGGGAGTCGTGCCCGGAATTCCGGGTTACGTATTACGGGTTACTCGTTACAGCCCGTACAGCTCGCCATACTTGCTCTTCAAGTAGCCGATGTACGGATCGATAGTCAACGGCGCGCCGGTTACCTGCTCCACCAGCATGGGGGCGGTGAACTTGCTGCCGTGCTGATAAATCTGCTGGCGCAGCCAGCCGTGTAGGGTGTCGAACTGGCCCTGGGCAATCTGGTCATCGATCTCAGGGTAAGCGGCTTGAGCGGCCTGCCAGAAGGCTGCGCTCATGATATTGCCCAACGTGTAGCCCTGGAAGCCGCCGCCGATCTGGCTAAAGTACCAGTGCATGTCCTGCAGGACGCCATCTCTGTCGTTGGGTACATCCACGCCCAAGGAGTCGCGATAGCTGGCGCGCCAGGCATCAGGCAAGTCTTTGACGGCCAGGCTGCCCTCCAGCAGCGCCAGCTCCAGCTCGAAGCGGATGATGACGTGCAGGTTATAGGTCACCTCGTCGGCGTCGACGCGGATCAGACTGGGCTGCACCTTGTTGATCGCGCGGTAGAACAGATCCAGCGGGATATCGCCCAGTTGCTCCGGGAAGATGGCCTGAAGCTGGGGGTAATAGTAGCTCCAGAAGGGCCGGCTGCGCCCCACCAGGTTTTCCCACAGCCGCGACTGGCTCTCATGCACGCCCGCCGAGGTCCCGCCGCCCAACGGTGTGCCGCCGAAGGCCGGGGTGATGCCCTGTTCGTACATGGCATGGCCCGACTCGTGCATCGTCGAGAAAAGCCCGTCGCCCATGTCGTCCTCGCGGAAGCGGGTGGTGATGCGCACATCGCCCGGCCCGAACTTGATCATGAACGGGTGATGGGTCTTGTCCTGCCGGCCGCGCTGGAAATCGTAGCCGAAGCGCTTCACCACCTCTACGCCGAAGTCCCACTGTTGCTGCTCAGGATAGTGGCGGTAAAGAAACGAGTCGTCAGGCGCCGGCTGGCGCTGAATTGCCTCCACCAGCGGCACAATCTGCTGGCGCAGCGCTGCAAACAACGGCCTCAACGCAGCCACGGTCATGCCATAGTCGGCTTCACCGATCAGCGGGTCGGCGATGTGGCCATCAGCCGGCCAGCCGAAATACTCAGCCGCACGGCGGCTCAACTCCAGCGTCTTCTCCAGCAGCGGTTGCATGGCGGCGAAGTCATTGCCCGGCCGTGCAACTGTCCAGGCCTGATAGGAACGCGCAGCATGACTCGATACCTCGGCCACGAACTCCGGCGGCAGCTTGGTGGCCCGCTCGTACTCGCGCCGTGTGACCCGAATCAGGCTGGCCTCGTCGTTGTCGTAGGGCAAGCTATCCTGGTAGGGTTGCAACTCCTCCAGCAGCCGGCCCACTGCGGGATCGGTGAACTTCTCCTGGGCCAACTGGCTGAGCGTGGCTAACTGCCGCCCGCGCGCCTCAGCCCCGCCCGGCGGCATGTAGGTCGCCTGATCCCAGTACAGCACCGCTGCGGCCGACTGCAGGTCATTGACCTCCTGCAATCGGGTCTTCAACTCGTTCAGTTTCTCTTGCATGTGTGGTCTCCTTTTTTCATCGCTCGCCGCGTCTGCCGCACGATGCGCACCCAGTTGCGCATGTGCGTCCAGGGGTCGATATGGCTGCCCTGGTCGCCGTAGATGGTGCGGATGGGTACCCAGTCCAGCGTGTAGCCGCGCTGCACGCAGGTTACGATCATCTCGACCTCGAACTCGAAGCCGTGCTCCTGGCTGTCCAGCACCGCCTCGGCCATGCGCCGGCTGAGCAGGCGATAGCCCGATTGGTTGTCCTCGACCCGCTGGCCCAGCGCCCAGGAGAAGCTCCAGCGCCCCAGGGTGTTGGCTACGCGTCGGGTCAACGGCATCTGACTGAAGTCACGACAACCGATCAGCAGGTCAGCCTGGCTGGCCGCGCGCCGGGCCAGGAAGGCGGGGATCTCGGCCGGGTCATGCTGTCCGTCGGCGTCAAGGGTCAGCACGGCGTCGTAGCCATGATCCAGGCCCCAGCGCAGGCCAGCCCGCAGCGCGGCGCCCTTGCCCTGGTTGGGGACCTGGCGCAGCACCGTAGCGCCGGCCGCCGCGGCCACGGCGGACGTGTCGTCGCGCGAGCCGTCGTCCACCACCAGCGCGGGCAGGTGGGCCAGCGTGGCCGTGATCACCGGTGTGATGCGTTGCGCCTCGTTGTAGGCTGGGATCAGCGCCAGCGTCCGTGCGTCCTGCATCGTTTAGTACTTGCCTTTGCCCTTGGCCGCCGGCATAGCCTTGTGCAGGCCATACGCGTGCGAAATGGGCACAGCGAAGATGAGGCCGGTGTTGGGCTGGCTGAAATCGCCCACCACGCGCTGCGCTGCCTCAGCCAGCGCCTCCACCTGCTCCTCGCTCTCGACCACCGAGAAGAAGGTGCGGTGGTGCTCTTCTTCGCCACGCATGATGTTGCGCAGGCTGGGCAGCAAGGGCATGTCATCCCGCAGCGCAGCACGCCGCACGCGGCCGATGCCTGTGCTCTCCAGAATGGTCACGCCCCTGGCGCCTGCTGTCTCCCAGGCGTCCAACAGCGCGTTGCTCAGATCAGGGTCGTCGAGAACCAACACGACCAGATAAGCCATGGTTTACTCCTCGGCCGCCGTCATTGGCGGACTCTGCGCCGGCGCAGTGGGCCGGGTAAACAGGAAACGCAGGGCGGGCGGGGTAAGCAGCGTCGTCACCACGACGACGCCGACGACCCCCGCAAAGACCTGGCCGGTCAGCAAGCCCTGGCTGACGCCCAGCGTGGCCACGATCAGCCCGACCTCGCCGCGCGACATCATGCCGACGCCCAGTTGCAGGGATTCGAGGTTGTTGAAGCCGGCCAGACGCGCGCCCAGCCCGGCCCCGGCCACCTTGCTGACGATGGCCACCAAGATCATGGCCGCTACCAGCCATAAGCCTGGGCCGATCAGCATGTGGGTGTCAGCCACCAGGCCGACGCTGATGAAGAAAATCGGCACGAAGAAGCCATAGGCGATCACCGACACGCTGGCCTGGATGCGGTCGCGCAGCGGGCTGCGGGAAAGAAAGAGGCCGGCCAGGAACGCGCCGGTGATGGCCGCCATGCTGCCCAGCGCCTCGGCCGCCCAGGCAAAGAGCAGCAGGCTAACCAGGGCAAAGGCGACCAGGCCTTGGCTGATGGGCAATCTGTCGATCCTGCGGGCCAAACGCGGCAAGAGCAGCACGCCAACGGCGCTGGCAACGACCAGAAACAGCGTCATGCGCAGCAACACTTGACCCACCTCGGCCAGCCCGCCGCCGTCGATAGTCAGCGCCAGCAGCACCGACAGCCCCAGGATCACCAACACATCGTCGAAGACGGCGGCGCCCAGCAGGCCGACGCCCACACGGTTGCGCAGCACCCGCAGCTCCATCAGCGTCTGCGCCGAGATGCTGACGCTGGTGGCGGCCAGCACCAGGCCGATGAACACCGCCGGCACACCGGACATGCCGAAGGCCAGCCCGACGCCAAAGCCCATGATCACCGGAAAGACCACGCCCAGCGTGCCGGCCAGCGCGGACACCTTGCCCGATTTGACCAGGTCCTTGATGTGCAGCTCCAGGCCGGCCAGGAACATCAACATCAGCACGCCCATCTCGGCCAGCAGGGCGATGGTCTCGTCCAGGTGCTGGCTGGTGAAGGGCGTATGGTGCAGCAGGTCCAGCACCGACGGGCCGAGGATCAACCCGGCGATCAGCTCGCCCAGCACCGAGGGTTGGCCCAGACGCAGGCTGATGTAGCCGCCCAGCTTGGCGGCCGCGATCAGGATTACCAGGGCTAAGGCTAGTTGCAGGAATTCAGTCATGGTCGTCGTTTGAGTCTACCGGCCGGGCCATCCGGTCGCGCAGTGCCTCTCGCAGCTCATCGACGGGACGCAGCGATCCATCGTCAGCCTCGAAGTACCAGTGATCCCAGCCGTTGCATGGGCTGCCGCCCATCAGATGCCGGCCAGCCTGGTGGATCGAGCCCTCGAAGCCGCTGGCCAAGCGCAGGGTGCCGTCGGGTTTGACCTGCGCCGCCTGCTGCAGGTTCTGCCGGAAGTAGACCGTCTGCCCGGGGAGCAGCAGGCCCTGCTCCAGCAGGCTGCCGAAGGCGATGCGCGCTTGCAGCCGCTTCTGGTCGCGCACATCAAACACGGCGGCGTCGAAGGGCGCGGGCGTAATGGCGTCGATGCGCTGCTGCGCCGCCTCGATGTAGGCCGGCTCGCGCTCGATGCCGATCCAGCGGCGGTGCAGCTTTCTGGCCACCGCGCCGGTGGTGCCGCTGCCGAAGAAGGGGTCTAACACCACGTCACCCGGCTGGCTGCTGGCCAGGATCACCCGATAGAGCAGCGACTCTGGCTTCTGGGTCGAATGCGCCTTGTCGCCGTCGGGGGTGCGGATGCGCTCGCGGCCGGAGCAGATCGGCAAATACCAATCGCTGCGCATCTGCAAGTCGTCGTTGAGCGCCTTCATGGCATGATGGTTGAAGGTGTAGCGCGCGCCCTGCGCCTTGGCGGCCCAGAGCAGCGTCTCGTGGGCGTTGGTAAAGCGCACGCCGCGAAAGTTGGGCATGGGGTTGGTCTTGATCCAGGTGACGTCGTTGAGAAACCAGTAGCCCAGGTCTTGCATGATCGCGCCGACGCGGAAAATGTTGTGATACGTGCCAATCACCCAGATCGTGCCCGTGTCCTTGAGCACGCGGCGGCAGGCTGACAGCCAGGCACGCGTAAACGAGTCGTAGGCCGCAAAGCCGTCGAAGCGATCCCACTCGTCGTCCACCGCATCGACGCGCGTCATGTTGGGCCGCCACAGCGCCTGGCGCAGTTGCAGGTTGTAGGGCGGGTCGGCGAAGATCAGATCGACCGAGCGCTCAGGCAGGCGCTCCAGCACGTCGATGCAGTCGCCTTGGATGATCTGGTCGAGGGGGAGCGATACTTGGCCCATCGTCGTCTCACGCTATACGGGCTAGATCGCCAACAACTCGAAGATACGTTGCCTGCTTGCGTCTCGATTCAACACATCTTCCAGCGTGAACCAGTAGTCGATTTCCGGGCGATGTGTTTCGAGTTCCTGATGAGCCTGCTCAGTCATCGAAACGCGATACATAATCAACACGGTTGTCGCTTGCGGGTTTTCGTACTTGGCGCGACTGAGGCTCTTGAGCGCCGCCCCGATCCGCTCTAGCACACCAGCTGCGTCGATGCCTCCCTTCACTTCCACAGCAGCAAGGATTTCTCCTGTGTCGCTGTACAGTGCAATATCTGGTTCGCTGCCATACCGGATAGCACGGCCATCGATAAGAGGATCTGCTGTCTCGCTGCTGCGATCAGTCAACACCAACTGCTGGTCACGCAGGCGTTGGCGAATGATGCCTTTGACGATATCTTCAGCAATCTTGCCTTTTCGATTCTGCCACGAACCTTGAGCGGTAGAACCGGCTGTCATGCCGCGCCACACATCAAACAAGCGAGCATCGAGGTCGCTTTCGGCTTCGATGAGGCGACTGATCAACGCGTTCAGTCGGCGAGCCACGTCCATTGCGGTCTGGTTGTTCATCTGGCGTCGATTGACGCCTGAATCAAACGATGTGACCCGCAGCCCGACGCGCTCCATCGATTTCAGCGACACCAATGCAAGCTTCTGATAGTACCCGACCGAGCGGTGGATGGTTGCCAGGATGTCAGGATGCGCAAATACCCGCAACGGTTTGATGCCACGATGTACTACCCTGTTCCAGGCACGCTCTGTTATGCCCAAGGCTGACAGGTCCCATTGCAGGTTTTCGCCCTGCACAGCCTCGATGGCATAGGCAACGTCTAGCAAACCATAGTCGTGCAGTTTTTGACGGAAGAACTCACTCTTGGTGGTCTGGTCTGCTTGCCAGATATCGATCTTTGCTTGATTTTCGGCCGAACGTGCCAACGAACAACCTCCGCGTAATCCAGTGCTGGCTATGGCTTGCGCCAAATCGTGATGCTCTTTCTAAGCGCGACTCGACCAAATCTACCCATCTGCTGGCTGCTGTTGCCTTTGCGCTGCGGCAAGACATAGACCTTGACCGGCTCGAAACCCAAGGAGGCAGCCAGGTCGGTGCTCAACAGGTCAACCGGAATCACCTCGCCGGCATAACGGACGTTGTCGTTCACAAAGGCAACTTGCGCGCCAGGGCGACATACACGATACAACTCGGCAAAGACAAATGTCAATTCCGTGAAATACTGATCGATCATGCCCAGTACACCGGCGTTGTTGATCTCACCTCGTTGATTGCGGATGCGCAATGCCTCGTTGATCTCTTGCAGCGCAGCGTTATCCTGGACAACACTGATGATGTGCGAGAAGCGTTCGCTCTTCCCCAAGTCTGAGTAGTGCTGTTGCAGCCAATCGAGCTTGGGACGGTTCTCCACGGTGCAAGAGAGCAGGCGTTGGCGCAACCGGAAGATCTCTTCATCGACGCCCAGATATGCCAGTTCCAACGCGTAGGTGCGTGTATAGTCATAGCGGTTGGCATAGGGGGGTGACGTGATCACTGCGGCGAAGCGATCGGCCTCCAGGGTCGGCAAGACCGTTAACGTGTTGCCGGCAATCAATTCCTGATGGCTTGGCGCTGGTGGCTGCCGCTGCAAGCGGACGATGTCCGCAATGATCTTGGCCAGCGCACGGCCGATCACATCTTTGACCTCAGGCAGGTCGCCCTTGTGAATGCCCTGAATGGTCTTTTTACCTTGAGCAGTGCGCTGCTTATTGCGTTCACGCAGTTTGTCAGCACGTTCGTCCCAACGCAGGTATTGCCCATCCTTACGCGTATAGCTGACGTCCTCCAGGATGCTGGTCAAGATCAGCTTGAGTAGAATTCGCGTGTTGTCGCTTACTGGCAACGTCTCAACCCAGGCAGAATAAGCCATCAGGTCCGCTTCGACCTCCGGAGGAAAGGCAGAGGCGGTGATCTGGAGATGGGGAAAGCTGCTGCCTGCTGGCTTGGGATCGTCATGCGTCAGCATCTGTTGTACTTGCTTCAGCTCAGCCAGGTCGTACTCGAAGGCTCTGGACTTCGCCTCCCAGGCTAGATGGCAGTGGGGCAGCAACTCAATGCCAACAGCATCGACCCCCGCCATCTTCGCCACCAACAACGTAGTACATGATCCAGCGAACGGGTCCAGAACACAATCGCCCGGCGCCGCACCAAACTCCTGCATCAACATCTCAACCAACTGCGCCGAGAAGCCCTCGCGGTACTTCATCCAACTGTGCAACGTCTCCGTCTTGTTCGCTTGGAAGCTCACCAGTTGACGATTGAAGAGATCGGTTTCTTCCAGCAGACTCCCATAACGCTGCTCCAGGGCCATCCGAGCATCGTTGGGGCAAACACCATTGTGCGAAAACCCATCGACTGCAAAGACCCCAGGCAACGCTTGGGTTGTCTCAGGAAAAAGTGCTAGTTGGCGCATGACAGATGTCGAGTCCCTGTCGCTTTCATTGTGTTCCGATTGCGCCAGTCCACATAGCGCAGTGACTGATCAACATCGTCAGGCTCAACGTAAGGATAATCCTCGATGATCTGTTCCATGGTCATCCCGCTGACAACAAGATTGACGATCAACGAGACCGTGATACGCATACCGCGGATACATGCTCTGCCACCCATCACCTGCGGATCGAATGTTATCCTGTCGAACCCAAACATGCTCAACTCCTGTCTTCACCTGCGATCTCGAGATGGTTGCCGGCTTGACCGCTCAAGTCAACAAGGACGCATTGTAACACAGTTCCACGATTACACCATCTCTGGGGCGCACGCTTGCCAGGCCGGTCCCTATGCGAGCCAGACTGCGCTAGATCGCCAGACGGCCTTCCAACAGCCACTGCGCCAACGAACGGATTTCGATGGTCATGCCATCCTGCTGCATCGGTTCGGCGCTGGTCTCCGTCAGGATGAGCCCGCGGTTGAGCCCCAGCACCCTCATGCCATCGCGGAGCGCTCGCACCTCGCGCTCTCGAACGCCCGGCTGGTCCAGGTTCTGGGCAACCTGGACCAGCAGCCCATGCTGTGGCAGATAGAAATCAACCTCAAAGCCGCCGGGCGTGGTGTAATAGTAGATATCCTGAGCTTGCCGCCGCAGCGCCAGGAAAGTCAGGTTTTCCAACAGCCTTCCTGTGTTTGGCGAGAAGAAGAAGCCCACCGCGCGAGCCAGGCCGGTGTCGATGGCATAGATTTTCTTCGGCGCTACCTGCTGGCGTTTGACGGAGTAATCGTAGACACGCGTCGTCGATATCAGCCAACTGTTTTCCAGGTAATCGACGTAGCTCTTGACGGTGTTCACGCTGCCCAGGCGAAACTGATCCTTTAACTTGTTGAACGAAACGAGATTCGCCGGATTGCTCATCAGGTAGAAGGCCAGTTCTTTGAGCGCAGTGACGTCGCCGATCCGGTAGCGGGCTGCGATGTCGCGATACAAAACGTCGTCGTAGAGTGTGCGCGCCAATGGAAGATCAGGATATTTGAGCGCTTCTGGCAGCCCACCCAACTGGATATACTCATCCAGCCGGTTGCGCAGATGAGCAGCATCCAGCGTTGTGATGCGCGCTGCGTCAGACAAGTCGTGGCCGCGAAAACGCAGGTACTCACTGAATGAGAAGGGGAACAACTCCACAGGAACGTAGCGCCCGGTCAGACGGCTGCCCAGATCGCGGCTCAGCAGGGAGGCATTGGAACCAGTGATGTAGAACTTCAGTCCCATGTCCATAAATCGCCGGACGAAATGCTCCCAACCCGGAATGTTCTGGATCTCGTCGATTACGAAGATGGGGCGCTCGCCAAATAGTTCGACCAACAACCCATAGAGATCATTGGCGTCGCTGGCTGAAAAGCCCAGGAAACGTTCATCCTCGAAGTTGATGTAATAGAACTTCTCAGCGCCCAACTCGCGGGCCATCTGGGCCAGCAGGGTGGACTTGCCAGCCCGGCGCAGGCCTGAAACGATAACCGCATGCGGTAGGGGCGCTGCCTGCCTGACCTGCGCCAGTTGATCGCGCGGGATGCCGGTGTCGCGCTCCCAAAAGCTCTGATACTGCTCCAGCAGCATAGCGAGAATCTGGTCTCGTGACCACCTGTTTCGCCAAGGGTTTTCATTCATAATGAAATGATACACCCGAATGATTTCATTGTCAATGAAATCATTTACCTCTCCGACCCATCCTCGATAGCGTACAGCGTGCTCCCACTGACCACGTACAGCCGGCCATCGACCAGCGCGCCGCCCAACGGCACGCCGCGCGGCTCCAACGCCAGCCGCCAGCTCGCCGAGGGTCGATCGGCCAGGTAACTGCTGCACTCCAGCAAGCCGCCGGTTTGGGCGCGGGCGTTGTTGCCGCAGGCATACACCGTGCCATCCTCCCCCAAAGCCACCAGCAGGCCGGTTGGCCCTGACCAGGGATAATCCACCACGTTCAGTGTGCTGCCGTTGGCCTCGGCCCAGAGCAGCTTAGGAAAGTCGAAGCTGCTGGCATAGAAGATCCAGATGCGACCGTTGGCGCCAACCCCGGCCGCGCTGGGGATGCGAAAGCCCAACGCCAGGTTGAGCAGATCGAGCTGCGCCTGCGGCTGGAACTGCGCCTGATCGCCGTCCAGAATGGCCTGCGCCACGCTGTCCTGGCCGGCCAGGTAGACTTTGCCGTCGGCCCCCACCACGTAGCGGTCCAGGATGGCGTCGCTGGCTTTGACCAGCGTGCGGCCGGTGGCGGCATCCAGCGCAATGTCTTCGAAGAACACGTAGCGGCCATCAGGGGAGAGGGTCGGCTGAGGCGAGACGTAGCTGTAGGTGGGCAGACTGACCCGCCAGGCCAGCTCGCCAAAGGGCCGGACCGCAAGGAGGCTGCGTTCGGTCGCATAGTAGGCCACGCCCTGGGCGTCCACCACCGGGCTGGAGAGCGGCGCCGCGCCCGGCTCGGCGTGCAGCGCCCAGATCAGGTCAGCCTGCGGCCCCAGCACGTAGAGCACGCCCTTGCTGTCCAGCACGTAAAGATAGCCCTCAGCGCTCAACGCCGGCGCGCCGAAGGGCACGCCGGGCAGCTTGACGATCCACAGCACGTTGCCGGCCGGGTCCACCGCATAGAGACGCCCATCCGTGGCAGCCACGTAGACTGTGCCATTGGCGGCCACCACTGGCCCGCCCGCCCAGCCGCCCTCGGCGCTCAACGTCCAGACGATCTCAGGCTGGCTGGGGCCGAAGCTGTTGGCCCAGTAGGTGCCCTGCGCGTCGTGGCGGCCCGCTGCCCAAGGATGGCCGCCGGGCACGACGATGGCCGACTGGGCCGTAGGGATGGCCGTGGCAGCCAGCAGAGCCGCGGCGCTGGCCGCCGCCAACACCAACAGCGCGCCCACGCCCAACGCCGTGGTTAGCCCGCCCCGCCCCAGGGCCAGCCGCTCCAGCGCCATCTGGCTGAAGTCGCGGCTGGCGCGCTCGACGGCGGCGCCCAGCTTGCCTTTGCGCCGCCGCGCCCGTGTCGGATCGGCCTGGCGGCGCAGCCCTTCACCCAACAGATTAAAGGTCAACACCAGCAGAAAGATGACGGCGCCAGTCGTCAGGAGCAGCCAGGGGTGTTGCTGGGCGATGGTTGCGCCGCTGGCCAGCATCTGGCCCAACTCGGGCTGGCCGGCCGCGCGGATGGCCGTCCAATCGCCCAGAGGCACCCAAATGGCGTTGACGAAGTAGCCCAGAAAGCCCAGCCCGGCCGTCACCAGCAACGCGGTGCTGATCTCGAAAGGCAACAAGATCCAGACCATAGGCAGCACATGGGGCAGCACATGCTTTCCCACCGCGCCCAGACCCGGAGCGCCCAGCGCGCGGGCGGCTTCGACGTAAGGCTGGGTCTTGATCAGGCTGGTCTGATCGTGGACCACGCGCGCAGACTCAGCCCAGCCGGTCAGACATAGCCCCAAGATAAAGGCCCAAACGCCCCACTGGGGGCCGAAGGCTGCCACAAGGCAGAGCGCAACCAACAAAACCGGGATGGCGACGGCGATGGCAGTGATGCCTTCCAGAAGCCGCGCCGCACGGCCTGCGCCCCAACCCGACGCCACGCCGATCACGAGACCCAGCAGCAGCCGGACCGCTGCAGCCACCAGCACCAGCACCAGGGTGGGCCGTAACGCCCACAAGATCTGGCTCAGGGTGTCACGCCCCAGCGCGTCCGTACCCAAGGGATAGCCGGGCATCTGCCCTGGACGAAAAGGCGGCTTGATAAAGGCCAAAGTCTCCGGGTGCTGCACGATATAGACCGGCTTGACCGGGTCGTGCGCGGCGATCTGCGGGCCGCGCCAGGCCAGCAGCAGGATCAGCGCCAGCAGGACCAACCCAATCCACAGCGGCCAGTTGACCGGGGCTCTCCAGGTGCGCTCAGTCATTGCCGGCCGCCTCCAGTGACGTGCGCAGCCGGGGATCGATGGCATAGGCCGCCAGCGAGCTGATCAGGTCAGCCACCAGGAAGAGCAGGCCAAAGAGGGTGAGAATGGCCGCCACCAGTTCCGGGTGCAGGAAGTTGCGCGTGGCCCCAGCAAGTCCACCGGCTGAGGCCACGTTCGGCGGTAACAGTGCGCTGGCCAGCAGTTTGCCCAAACCTGGCCAGCCAAACAGCCACTCCACCAGGATCAACTCGCCCGCCATCAGGCGCAGCGCGGCCGCAATCACCAGGATGACCGCCGGCATCACGTTGCGCAGGGCGTGCTTGCGGCGGATGGTGCGCAAGGGGATGCCCAGGCTGCGTGCTGTAACCACGTGCTGCTGGCCCAGCTCATCCACCAACACGCTGGCCGTGGTCTGGGCGATCTGCATGGCCGGGCGCACGGCCAGCGCCAGCACCGGCAACACCAGGTGCAAGTCGAGGCCGTAGCCGGTGAGGGGCAGGATCGGGCGGCCGTTCTCCCCACTGCGCAGGTAGAGCGCCAAGACCAGCGCAATGCCCACTGCGCCGATAAAAAAGCTGGGCGAGGCCAGGCCGACAGAAGCCAAGGGCGGCAGCCACGGCCTGATGCCGCGCGGATGGGCGCGCACGGCCGCCAGGCCCAGCAGCAGCCCAACCGCCAGGCTGAGTAAGAAGGCGACGAGGAGCAGCGCCAGGCTGGCGCCGGCTGCGTCGAAGACCACAGCGCGCACAGACTGGGCCGCGCTGCCCACCAGCGGCATCTGCCCCCAGTCCCCTGTCAAAACGCTGGCCAGGTAGGCGCGGTAGAGGGACCAGATCGGCGCGGAAGCGTCCACGTTGCTGCCGAAGGGGTTCTGGGCCTGCTGCACACGCTGGGCCAGCAGGGCATAGCTGAACGCGACAAAGTTGACCGCCAGCAGAGCGATGGGCAGGAGGAGCAGTCGGCGCAGGAGAAAACGGGTCATGGCAGGACAGCGCCGCTGACAAGCGAACGTGCAAAATCTGACGGCATGGCAACCGGCAGCCGCGTCTTCACATCCACGCACCCCCAGCGTGCATAGCCCTGCGCCAGCAACTCCCCATCGGCCCCCCGCGCCACTGTCGTGTGACGCACTGCGCCCTGCTCTGTCACGCCCGACAGCCAGGTGGAGATGACCAGCTCGTCGTCTGGCAGGGCTGGCTGGCGATATTCAATGCGCAGTTGCTGCGTGGCCAGGTCGAACCCCTCGGCCGCCATACGACTGGCCGGCCAGCCGCGCAGACGGGCAGCCTGACGGGCGGCGTCCTCGATGTAGTCGCCATAGGCTGCGTTGTTGACATGGCCGACGCTGTCCAGGTCACGCCACTGCACCGGCCGGCGCAGGGTGACAACACCTTCGGCTGGCATCGGCGCGGCGGGAAAACGCTCACGCTCCTGAGCCTCGACGGTGGTTTCGGCGGGGAGAAAAGCCGCAATCACTTCCTCGGGAATCACAGCCGGACGGCCCGTGTCCCGGTCGAGGAAAACCCAGTCGGTGTAGGCCCGCGCCACAAGGCGGTCGGTATCCCGGCCGCTTTGCACATAGCTCATGGGGCCGTCTGTCCGTATCGCCCACAGCTCATAGGCCCGCCGCGAGCGCACGCGGCGAAAGTCCGCCACCCAGGTGCGCACCCGCACGCTGTCGCCGTAGCGCAGCGGCTCGATGACCTCCACCGCGCTCTCGCGAATCAGCCAGATGCGCCGCATGGCCTGGTAGCGGTCATCCCAGTAGCCGGCCGCGGCCGAAGCCTCAAAGGCCGCCTCCTGCATGTAGCGCAGATAGCAGGCATCGCGCACGATTTGATTAACGTCGCACTCGTGATAGTTGACCCGTCGGATCAAGTCTGTCAGCAAGGGCATGGATCACTCGAAGCGGTTACTACTTTGGTGCCGGGCACTTGCGGCCCATGCACAGGCAGATTCAAGTGCCCGGCACCTATGGATGCGTCGTTACTCGAAGCGCTGGATTTCCAACAAATAGCCGTTGGGGTCGCGCAGGAAGCAGTGGTAGATGTTGTATTTGGGGTTGAGCGCAGGGGGGTGCTCGAAATGAACGCCCTGCTCCACCAGGCGCACATACCAGCCATCCACATCCTGTGTCACCAGCGTGATGATGATGCCGGCCGGCTGCTGCGGCGCGTGGGCGCGCTGGCAGAAACCCAGCAGCCCGTCGCGGCTAACCTGATAGATGCGGCAGTCGTCCTGGTCCAGCGCCAAGGGCAGGCCCAGCGTCTCCTGGTAAAACCGGGCGGTGGCAGCCAGGTCAGCGGTGTAGAGAAAGGTGATCTGTTGGTCGAAGGGTGGTTGCATCATGGTAGTGTGTTTTTGATCGTAGCGCAATCCGGCGGATTGCGTTACGAACTGGCGTCAGGGTGCGATAGGCTGGCGGCGCGGCTCGCGCACCCAGGCGCGCAGCCCCACCAGGCCGGCCAGGCAGAACAGAGCGCTGAAGCCAAAGAGCGCGTCGTAGCTGCGCGTGGCCAGCCAGGCGCCGATCAGCGGGCTGACCATGCCCATCAGGCCCAGCGCGGTGTTGACCAGGCCGGTGTAAGTGGGGCGCAGGTCGGCCGACGAGAACTCCAGGGTGATCATGGTGCCAGAGACCACGGCCGCGCCCGTGCCCAGGCCAAGCAGAACAAATACGCCATAGTACCAAGCCGGGGCGGGCGCCAGCCAGGCCAGCAGATAGGCGATCACCAGCAGCGCGCTGCCCAGCTCCAGCGGCAGCTTATGGCCTGTGCGGTCGGCCAGCAAGCCCGCGGCCGCGTTGGCAATGGTCTGGCCGATCAACAGCGCCAGGGTGTAGAGACCCACAACGCCGTCTGACACCTGCCAGCGAGACACGGCCGCCACCGTCAGAAAACCAGCGCCCATGCTGCCCAACACCAATAGCAGGCGAGACAGGATGAAGCGGCGAAAATTGTGGTCGCTGCGCATGATCTGGGGCAGGCTGGCCCAGAACTGGCGATTGCTCTGCCGCGGGGCTGTCACTGCCTGCTCCGGCTCCCTGGCCAGGGCCAGAAACGCCCAACTCAGCGTGATGAAAAAGGCTGCCAGGGTAAAGGTGGCGACGAAGTTGGTCGGGAAGACCAGGGTAGCCAGTAGCCAGGCGCTGAAGGTGGCCCCCAGTGCGCCCGTGCCGTTGCCCACGAAGGTCGTAATGCCGAAGAAACGGCCGCGGCGGTCCACTGGAAAAATGCGCGCTACCAGGTCTTGCCAGGCGGTGGCGACCAGCCCTGCACCCACAGCGTGGCCGGCATAGCCCAGAAAAAAGAGCGCCAGGGCCAGCGTGGGCGACTCCACGGCCAGCAGTGCGGCCAGGGGCAGCAACCACAGCGGCAGCCGCTCGGTGAAGAAGCCCAGATTGATCACCACCGGCTTACGCCGCGGCAGACGCTGCACCACGTTGGCAGTGAACAACTGGGGCAGGAACCAGCCGCTGTTGGCGATGACTGCGATCAAGCCGATGGCCAGCTGGCTGTCGGTCAGCTTACTGACGAACAGCGGCACGATCGTTGCGCTGGACATGAAGCTGAGGCCCAGCCAGAAGGTCGCGCCATCCAACAGGTTAAAGGCAAAGTTCCAGGGATAGTTGCGTTCGACCTCCTGAGCAACGTCGAGGGCGCTGCGGGGCGGTGGGACAGGGTCGACGCGCAGCAGCCAGCGCATAGCGGCGCGCATGTGAGCGTTAAACATGGGATGAGACGTGAAAACGTGAAGACGTGAAACGTAAAACGTGACCGAGGGCGATCCTCAGGTCACGTTTCACGTTTCACGCCTCATGGGGGATCAGGCTATAAGGAGAAGGCAAGCCAAGGGGCAGCCTACTTGCTCTTTTCCAGCTCTTCCCTCACCAACTCACGGCGCAGCACCTTGCCGACCGTGCTCTTGGGCAGCTCGGAGCGGAACTCGACGAAGCGCGGCACCTTGTAGCCGGTCAACTTCTCCTTGCAGAAGTTCTGAATCTCGTCTGCGGTCGCTGAGACGCCCGGCTGGAGGACGATCCAGGCTTTGACGGCCTCGGTGGTGCGCGGGTCGGGGATGCCGGCGACGGCGACTTCCATCACCTTGGGGTTGGTGGCCAGCACCTCTTCCACCTCGCGCGGCCAGACCTGGAAGCCGGAGACCTTGACCACGTCCTTCTTGCGGTCGACGATGTAGATGTAGCCGTCCTCGTCCATATAGCCCAAGTCGCCGGTGAACAGCTCGCCGTTCTTCAGCATTTCGGCCGTTGCCTCGGGGCGCTGCCAATAGCCGCGCATCAACTGCGGCGCGCGGAGGATGATCTCGCCCACGTTGCCCTCGCCCAGTGGCAGGTTCTTGCTGCCATCCTCCACATCGGCGATGCGCACGAAGACGTCAGAGACCGGCATGCCGATGGAGCCGACCTTGTACTTGCCCTCCACTGGCGTGCAGCAGATGGCCATCATCGACTCGGTCAGCGCGTAGCCCTCGACGATGCGGCTGCCGGTCAGCTTCTCGAACTGCTCCTTGGTCTCTTGCAGCAGCGCCGAGGCGCCGGAGATGCACAGCTTGATCGAGGTCAGATCGACCTTGCCTCCTGTGACCAGAGGATGGTTGAGCATGGCATTGAACATGGTGGGGACCGAGGGGAAGAAGGTCGCCTTGGTCTTCTCGATGGTCTTCATCACGTCAGGGATGTCGCGCGGGTTGGGCACCAGCGCCATGCCGCCGCGTGCCGTCAGGGCCGCCATCTGCACGCCGGCGTTGGCGAAGACGTGGAACAGGGGCAGGGCAGTCAGGAAGACGTCTTCCCACTCGTGCAAGATGTTCTGGAACCAGGCGTAAATCTGCTTGCCTGACATCACCAGCCCTTCGTGGGAGCCCACAGCAGCCTTGGACAGGCCGGTGGTGCCGCCGGTGAAGAGGATGATCGCGTTGTCGCTGGGGCTCACGGTTACGCTGGGCCGGCCAGAGCCTTTGTACTGCTTGAGCAAATCCTTGAACCAGAAATCGCCCTGTTGCAGTTCGATGCGATGGCCTTCCTTCTTCTCCTTGGCCAGGGTGAAGAGCAGGCGCAACACGAACGGCAGGTACTCGCGGACGGCGGCGGCAACGACCCGCTTGACCTTGGTCTTGCTCTGCACGTTCTTGACCTTGTTGTAGAACGTGGTCATGACGATGGCCGTCTCGGCGCCGCACTCGTTGAGCGCGTGCTCCATCTCGTATTCGGTGTAGAGCGGATTGATACAGGCGGCCACCGCGCCAGCCTTCCAGACACCAAACTCGGCTATGACAAACTGCGGAATGTTGGGCATGATCAGCGCGACCCGGTCGCCCTTCTTGACACCCATGGCGATCAGGGCGTTGGCGAACTGGTCGCTCAGTTGATCCAGTTTGCTATAGCTGATCTTGGTACCCTTGAAATACAGAGCCATATGATCGGGGCGCTGTTTGGCTGTATCGCGCATGATGTCGATCATAGTCTGCTGCAAGTAGGGCTGCAACGTGGTCGGCACGCCCTTGTCGTAGTTCTTCAACCAGGGTTTGTTGTCCATGAAACCGTTTTCTCCTCCTAAAGCGCCAAAGCTGAATGGGTTGACTTTGCACCTCGGGCCAGGCCAGAAGTGTATCGACGGTGCGATGGGCAACAGGGTCAGACCGCGTTGCCATGACAGAGACCAGATGTGCGGAACTATGGCTAAACTATACCAGATTAGCCAGCGGTTTGTCAATACTCAAACCACGCCGCAGCGACCAGAATCGATCCGCAGACCGCGCGTTGAGCCGCTCAGCGAGGTCGCTTGCGGCTGGACGCTTCCATCCACACCGCAACCAGAACGCCCACGATCAACCCGGCCACGGCGGCGGTGGCCAGCAGACCAAGCATGGGGGCGCGCACATGAGTCACCAGCGGCTCAGGACTGCCCACAATGGTCAGCAAACTGGGATCGACACGCTCTTGCAGCAGCAACTCGTTGACTTTGCGATTCACGATCTGGTAGGTCTCGCGGGCTTGATTGCGCAGGCGGAAGATGTTTTCATACTCTTGCCAGTCGGCGGCCAGCGCAGCCTGAAGCTGATCGGCTTCCGCTCGCAATCCATCGGCAGTGGACTGCAGCGCGCTGGCTTCCTGTTGCAACAAAGCTGCCAGCGCAGCCCGATCACTCAAGCTGGCGCGGGCGATGTCTGGCGTAACGAGGCCGCGCTGGCTGAGGAGTGGCGTGTCCAGCAGTTCCCATGGCAGTTGCGCCGAGTCTGTCCCGGTCGTTGCTGCTGCCAGGGCTTCCTGCACCAGCCGGATATTCTGGATGGCAATCAGGTAGCCGGCAAGGGTTTCGTTGACCTGATTCAGTTGCTGCAAGTTGATGCTGGGACGCATGACCTCGTCCGAGACATTGGCATTGTTGTACACCCCCGTGCGCGCCCGCGCATCGGCCAGCGCTTGTTCCTGTGCTTGCAGCTCAACGTTTAACCGCTCAAGCTCGTCCTGAAAGACGGCGAGATCCCTTGCAGCGCCGTAGACATCACGGGCAGCAGCAACCAGCGCCCCTGTCCAAGCCCGCGCATAAGCTGCAGCCCGCTCTGCATCGTCCGAGGTGGCAGTGACGATGATTGTGTTGCCATCGCCCGCCCGCACCGTCACAGCGCTGGTGAGCGCCTGCGCCGTGACGGCAGGCTCCAGGCCCTGAGCCTGTAATGTGACAGCCGCGGCCTGGGCGATCTCGTTGCTGCGCGCAATGGCCAAAACCTCGCGCTGAAAATCGCGGCGCTGATCAGTAATCGCCGTGATCTCGCCTGCAAAACGCCACTGGTAGCGCGGCGACTGGACCAAGAGCGTGTTGGCAGCTTCATAAGGCCGAGCCTGGGCCAGACCGATGCTAACTGCAACGATCAGGGCAACCATCAGGCAAAGCAAGACGATCCACCAGCGGCGGCGTAAAGCAGCTATGAAAAGAGAGAGGTCGATTTCGCTGGACATAGAATTCCTTCCTTGGGCTGTCGGTCACGGATTATAGCATACAACCAGAGCAAGAGCAATGCTGCTATACTTGCGGTCAAGATAACAGTTAGCATATACTGTGACTATTCAGCCATCATTGCTATGTGCAGCGGCGTCTATGAAGTCAACACGATCTGCAAATCAACCATAGCGCCCGGCGCCTGCCGGCTGAACTGAAGATCCTGATCCTGGCCCGGAGCAAAAGTTGTTAGCTGTTTTCGCGGTGATCACCGCCCTGTTGTTAATCAACGCCCTTTATGTTGCTGCTGAATTTGCTACCCTGAGCAGCCGCCGCGCGCGGCTGGCCCAGATGGCTGAGGAGGGCAACCGCCTGGCAGCCATCATGCTGCCCATCGTCGAAGAACCGCGCCGCCTCGACACCTACATCGCGGCCTGCCAGTTGGGCATCACGCTGTCCAGCCTGGTGCTGGGCTTCTACGCCCAGGCTGCGCTGAGCGGCGTGGTGGCGCCCTGGCTGGAGCGGCTGGGCATCTCGTCGGGCCTGGCCGCGTTGTCCTTGGCGGCCACGGTGATCCTGTTGGTTCTGACCAGCTTTCAGGTGGTGATCGGCGAGTTAGTTCCCAAGAACATCGCGGTGCAATATCCTGAGCGGCTGGCGCTGCTGACGGCAGTGCCGCTGCGCTGGTCGATGGCGCTCTTCCGTCCCTTGATTTGGCTGTTCAACGGCAGCGGGCAGGCAATTCTCAAATTGATGGGCGTGGAACCGACCCGGGAACATGTCCACGTCCACACAGCCGATGAGATCGCTATCCTGGTGGAGGAAAGCGGCGCCGGCGGTGTGTTGGAGCAACAGGAACGCCGCCTGATTGAGAACACGCTCTGGATGCGCCGCTCCAGCGTGCGGCAGATCATGGTGCCCCGCACGCGGGTATTGGCCGCGCCTGTGGACACCCCCTGCGACCAGTTGTTCAGCCAGCTTGCCAGATCTTACTTCTCACGCCTCCCCCTCTACGAGGGCAACATCGACAACATCGTCGGTATCGTCCACTTGAAAGACCTGCTGTGCCTGCACGCCCAGCCGGAGAGAGAGTGCAGCGACGCCCGCCAGGTGATGGCGCCGGCCTTGTTCATCCCCGAATCGATGCCGGCCGACGATGCCTTTGCGCTTTTGCAAACCAGGCGCTACCACGTGGCAGTTGTGCTGGACGAGTTCGGCGGCACCGCCGGCATCGTCACCCTGGAGGACCTGATCGAAGAGATCTTCGGCGAGGTGCAGGATGAGTTCGACCAGGAAGTGCCGCTGTTTCGTGTCTTGCCGGGCAATCGGGTCTTGGTGCGTTGGGATTGGCTGATCGAAGACCTGAACGATCTGCTGCATCTGCAACTGCCCAGCGAAGAAGCCGACACCATCGGCGGCCTGGTGCTCAACGCGTTGGCTCACGTGCCTGAGGTGGGCGAGATCATCGAAGTGGCCGGCGTGCCGCTGCGGGTCGAGCGGGTCGAGGGCAAGGGGGTCGCAGCAGTCAGCCTGCCCGCCACCCCTGATCAGGTGGAGCGCATACGCGAGGAGACCGCTGCGTGAGCGAATACTTCGTGCCCATCGTGATCATCAGCCTGCTGATCCTGCTCAACGGCCTGTTTGTGGCAGCCGAGTTCGCCATCGTCGCCGCGCCGCGCACCGTTCTGACCCAGGCAGCCGAGCGCGGCTCCGGCGCAGCCCGGAATGTGCTGCGCATTTTAGCCGACCCTGCCCAGCAAAACCGCTACCTGGCCACTGCCCAGATCGGCATCACCATCGCCAGCCTGGGATTGGGCATGTACGGTGAACACACGGTGGCTGAATGGCTCTATCAGCCGCTCAGCCGCCTCACCCCGCTGGCCGGCCCGCTGGCCCACACGGCTGCTACCGTTCTGGCCATCGGCGTGCTGACCTATCTGCACGTGGTGCTGGGCGAGATGGTGCCTAAATCCCTCGCCATTCAATATGCCGACACCTCGGTGCTGCGGCTGGATGCGCCCATGCGCGTCATGCGCAAGATCTTCGCGCCGGTTGTTCTGGTGCTCAACGGCATCGGCAACGCCATCGTGCGTATGATGGGGGTGCCGCCGGTCAACGCCCAGGCTCGCCTCTTCTCTGCGGATGAACTGGAGTACCTGATGGAGGAGAGCGCGGAGGTGGGACTGATGGAGCCGGCCGAACAGCTCTTCATTGAAAACATCTTTGACCTGCGCCAACGCACCGTGGGCCAGGTGATGACGCGGCGCAAGCAGATTGTGGGCCTGCCAGTTACCGCCGATGAGCAGGAGACGCTGCGCTTTGTCTGCCAGGAGCGCCACTCGCGCTATCCCATCTACGACAAGGGGCCTGACGACATCGTCGGCGTGTTGCATGTTAAAACCCTGGCTCGTCAACAGGCCAACCGCACCAGCCAGCCCTTCGACCTGCGCCAGCTTGCCCGGCCTGTGGTCTACGTGCCGGAGTCGCTGCCGCTGGACCAAATGCTCACCCGCTTCCGCCGCGACCGCCGCCAACTGGCCATCGTGGTGGACGAATACGGCGGCACGGCTGGCCTGGTCACGCTGGAGGACATCATCGAAGAGGTGGTGGGCGAGATTCTGGACGAGTTCGACCAGGAGATCGCGCCGCTGGAGCGGCTGGAGGAGAACCTGGTGCGGGTGCGCGGCGACCTGCTGGTGGACGAACTGAACCAGCTCTGCGACCTCGCGCTGGCGCACCCCGAGGCCGACACCGTGGGTGGCCTGGTGATGGCCAGCCTGGGCCGCGTCGCCGAGCAAGGGGACCGTATCGCCGTCGACGGCGTCACGCTGGAGGTCGAGACTGTGGAAGGGTTGACGGTGCAGACGGTGTTGGTGCGCTTGCCTCCGGCAGAAAATGGTCACGCCGCAGGATGATGTTGGGTAGGTGATTCGCGTGTTTTAGGATCTTGACAAATGCCACCCCTGGGGTTACAGTCACTTTCGGGTTCGAGAATGGAGACGTTCATCAGTTAGATTATGAGGATTATCATTGACTATGAGCACCAGGAATAGACCGCCAGCGCATCCCGGCCGGATACTGAAGAACCTTTATCTGTCGCCGTTGGGTGTGACGAACACGCAGTTGGCCGAGGCCCTGGGGGTTTCGCGCAAGGCGATTTCGGCCATCGTCAACGAGCGCAAGTCGGTCACTCCTGAGATGGCTCTACGTTTGTCGCGCGCATTTCCTAACTCGTCACCGGAGTTCTGGCTGAATGTTCAGCGAGCTTACGATCTTTGACACGCAACTCAAAAATCACAAGATTGGCAGCAGGTCAGGTCATTGATGGGATCGTTAGCTGATGCACCTGCGTAGACGGATTTCTTGTGAGTTTCCCAACCCGCCGCGGCAGGATATGCTATGACGACGAACTCGCCGGTTGTCATGCTGAGGTCCGCCGAAGCATCCCGTGGGAGTTTATAGGCAGGTAAAAGATGACAGTTGCTGACTTGGAGATTAGGCTCAGCGAGTTGACACCTGCAGAGAAGGTACGGGTTCTCCGGACTCTGCTTTTTGACTTGACCGACACCTGGCCTGCGATAGAGAAGACGCCAGGTGTCTCCGGCGGTCAGGCATGCATCGTGCGCACGCGCATTCCTGTTTGGACATTGGAGGGCTATCGCCGGCTGGGATGGAGCGAGGCTGAGATTCTTGAAAACTATCCCACGCTGCGGGTTAGCGACCTGGCGCAAGCTTGGGCTTATGTCTCTGCCCACCGATCCGAGATTGATCAGGCCATCCTTGCGAACCAAGAGGCTTGATTCATGGCCCTATTGTACGCCAACGAGAACTTCCCGCTCGGGGTCGTGAAGATGCTTCGCTTGCAGGGTCACGACGTGTTGACCACGTTTGAAGCTGGCAACGCCGGTCAGGCCATCCCAGACAGCGCCGTTCTTGGCTATGCGGTGCAATCCAACCGTGCTGTGTTGACGCTCAACCGGAGCGATTTTATTCGGCTGCACAGGCAGTCACCTAAACACGCGGGGATCATCATCTGTTCACAAGATGCCGACGTCGCAGGACAAGCTCAGCGTATCCACGAGGCTGTCTCTGCTCATCAGAATCTTTCGGGGCTGTTGATCCGCGTGAATCGTCCACCGCGATGATATCGACCGTGCCTTCTCTCGTGGATCAGCATCATCTCAGAACGCAGCAATACAAGGATGCTGCTAATCTGACCGCACGCAGCTCACTGCACGAACGGTTCAGCGCCAACAAGACGGGTTGGTTCACCTGGGTGTTCGACCAACTGGCGGACTTGCCGGGGCAGAGTCGCGTCCTGGAGCTAGGCTGCGGGCCAGCCTGGCTGTGGCGCCACAATCGCGACCGCATACCGACAGGCTGGCGCGTGGTGCTCACCGACCTCTCGCCGGGGATGGTCGACCAAGCCCGCGCCAATCTAGCGGAGCAGAACGCAGGGCAGTTCGCATTCGACGTGATCGACGCGCAGGCGATCCCTTACGGCGACGCCAGCTTCGATGCCGTCGTGGCCAACCACATGCTCTACCACGTGCCTGACCGGCAGCGGGCGTTCTCCGAGATTCGTCGCGTGCTCAAACCGGGCGGCCAACTCTTCGCTGCTGCCAACGGCCAGGATCACATGGCCGAACTGTGGGACATGGTCTTGCCAGCGGCCGGCGCAGGCCGCGGCGCCAACCGCTCGGAGCTGCATTTCGGCCTGGAGAACGGCAGCGAACAGTTGACGCCCTGGTTCTCCCACGTCGAGCGCCGTGATTACCCCGACGCATTGCTCGTCACGGAAGCGGAGCCGCTAATCGCCTATGCCAGCAGCAGCGAACTGTGGGGGGTCCAGGGGGATGCTGAAGCAACCAGATTGCTGGCCGAGCGCGTCCAGCAGCAGCTTGCCGGCGAGGGCGTGATCCGGATCACCAAGAACTCAGGTATGTTTGTGGCACGCACATGAGGAACGAGACAAGGAGTAGCCGGCAGCGCTCCCGTTTGGTTGCGCCGATGATCGCATTGCTCTTGATCCTCTGCGGTGCGCTGGTGCTGGGCGGGGTCGCAGTGTAGCCGCGCCTGGCCGTCGCCGCCGAGCAACTGCTGCGCCTGCGGGCCTGGTTCGCCGATCCAGCGGCCAACCTGGAGTGGACGGTGCTGGCCGGCGTGCGCTGCCAGCCCCACCGGCATCCACCTGCACTTCTCCGTCGTCGAGTCCACCCCTGGCGGCAGCTACGCCGACGAGACCGACATCGCCAACACCTACGATCCGGGCCCGTTTTTGGGCGTCCAACGCAACGCGGCCGGCGTGCTGGTCTGCGGCGCAGAATGATCCGCTTGCCAATGGTTGCGTAGGTCTGGCTACCAGTCCGACCGATGTGGGCCACAACAAGCCATTGTCACGTTGGTAGCGTGACCTACGTGTCTCTGTTACCTCCAAACAACAGGTAAGAACACCGCATTATCCAACGCGATCCCCGACGGCACATTCAAGATTGGCCCATTGCCCTCAAGAGGCCGTACGGGTTGATCCAGGCTCAAGTGAAGGTATGTCGACGCAGCCGGGTTGACAGATGCCGTCACCACGTAGAAGCCCGGGTCAGCGTCGGGCGTCTCCAGACGAAAAGAGAATTCGCCGCCGGTATCTGACAATACGGTTCCAATCACGCTGCCGTTTGCGGTCACAGTCGCATTGGCATTGGGTGGATAGCCCGACCCAGTGAGCAAGAAGTAGCTGCCCGGCGCGCCAGCCGGGAAGTTGACCTCCAGCGTTGCGCATAGGTTGCCCGTTCTTTGCAGGTTGGCAATGCTGGCCAGCCAGTTTTGGAAAGCCGCGTTGCTGGGCTCGCACAGGCCTGTTTCCTGAAAGGAAAACGTGTTCAGCGCAAGACGCATCCACTCGTATGGCAGAGCGCCATCCAACGGGTTGTGATCGATCCGCAACAATCGGAGGTTGCCCAGGTTGCTGTATTCGCTGGGCGGCACGCCAGTGAGGACGTTGCTTGACACGGAGAGAACCTTGATGGCCACCATGTTTCCCAGTTCAGCCGGCAGCGCACCGGTCAACTGATTGTTGTCCAGTGTCAAGAACTCGAGATGAGTCAATCGACCCAATTCTGTCGGGATCGGTCCCGACAGGTTGTTGTTTGACAAAAGCAACCTGTATCTGATATTTACCAGATTCCCTAGCGACCTCGGAATCGAGCCAGAAAGCTCGTTGCCACTAAGATCGAGTACGTCAAGACTTTGGAACTGTCCCAATTCAGGCGGAATTGATCCGCTGAGATGGTTGTTGGATAAAACAAGCCCTTCTAGTTGGGCGAGACTGCCCAGCGCGGACGGGATGCTCCCAGTGAGTTCGTTGTCTTGCAAGTAGAGTATCAGTAGGCTCGACAGATTGCCAAGTTCTGCTGGAATGCCACCCCTCAGGTTACCACCATATTGAGGATTGTTTCCACCCAGTGTTAGAAACATAAGGTGGTCCAAGTTTCTTAGCTCAGAAGGGATCGTGCCGTCCAATCGATTGCGCCAGAGTTCGAGCCGTGTTACGTGGCCCCCGGCGCAGGTTATGCCATGCCACGAACAAGGCGCGTTTGTTACCAGCCATCCATTCTTGTTCAGCCAGTTCGCGCCATTGGTGCTGGTGAAGAGCGCCACCAACGCCTCGCATTCGCTGCGCGGAATCTCCGTGGCGCTGTCGCAAGCCGACGAGTTGCCAACCATGAACCTCCAGCGTTCGGACTGGTTGCCCCATGCGTACTCGTTCCTGAACCGAACATACCATTCGTAGGTTTGGCCAAGGGTCAGGTCGCGATAGACTTGGGCACTCGTGGCCACGCCAGTCTCCCAGGTTATGCCCCAACCGAAATCACCCGGATGGATGACAGGAGGAACCGGGCGGCCCACGATTTGGGTGCCAACAGCCCCTGGGACTGATTGCCAGTTCAGCGTGGGACGAGTTAGAGGAACTAAGCTGCCGTTGGCTGGCGACACCAGTTGGGGCGCCGGTAGAATCGCGCCGTTGGAGCCGGTAACGAAAGACCAGGTGGGCGACCAGCCGCTCCATGGCAGGTTGGGATTGCTACAGGCGTCGCCGTAGGCCGACCTGGCGCGCCAGTAATAGCGCGTGTTGGGCAGTAAATTCTCAGACGTCAGATAATCGAACTGCGACTGAGGTCGCGTCCAGCCGCAGAAGGTCACTCCCCCAGTCAACTGCCCGAAGCCAGGGTCTCTGGAGACCTGAATGTTGGGACTGATCTGTACATTGCTCACCGTGGTGTCCACAAAGAAACGCGGCAGCAATGTGTTCAGCGTGGCGTTGTCAACGGGCGAAAGTAATATGGGCGCGGGAGGGACATCATCAGGGCTTGAGGCCGGCGGCAGACGCGTCGACTCCGGCGCAACGTTGTGGCATTCGATGATTGCTGCCATGCCGTCAGCATCCTGCGCGTGTTCGGCAGCCTTAGCGGCCAGGATTACCCGGCAGCCATCACCGCTGTCGATCACGCGGACGATGCCGGGCAGCGATGCAGGGGCGGCGGCTGGTGCATCACCCGTGCCCGCCTGCATTGCTGCGTTTGGCAAGACGCCCTGGCCGAGCCAGGTGGGCGTCGATCTCTGAGCGGCAGGCGGCGGGGTAGATGCAGCGCTGCTTGCAGGCGTGCCCGTTACGAACGCGGCAGCCAGCAGGCCGATCACCATCAATGCGAGAAACATGCAGACAAAGCGCAGGTATTTCGTAGTTGTCATCGAATCACTCCGGGGAATCCCATCGAGCGCTGTCAGTTAAGGACGGTTCAGACGAGAAAATGCCTGGCGTACGTCACGCTGCCGACGTGACGTACCACCCGCCTGATTGTAGGCGCAGCTACCAGCCCGACGGGTGGCCTCGTCACGAAGGAGTGTCACGTTGCTAACGTGACCTACTGACTACCGGGCCGGTGTGATGCGCACGTCGTCCACGTAGCGCGTGGCTGCGCTGTTAGCCGCCACGCTCCAGGTCACCACCGCCACCTTCATCGTGTTGCTGGTGACTAACGCCGCTGCGTCGGTGGGGGTATGGCTGCCGATCAACGCATTGTTCAGATAAAGCCGCACCGCGCCGGTGTTGGGATCAGCTTCGACACGGACCTTATGCCACGTGTCGTAGCCGACCCAGACCCGAGGCGTTGCATACTCGGTGGGATAACCACCGTCTTGGCTGATGTAGATATAACACTGAAAGGCGGCCTGCGGGGAGCTGGCAGCCCCTGCCAGCAAGCACAGCGTAAACCAGCCGTGGCCGTTGATCTCTTCGGTATTGAGGGTAATCCCAACGGGCGCCCACGCGCCGCTGCGGTCGCTGCTGACCTTCAAGCGCGCCTCCACCTGGCTCACATCTTGCCAGCGGCGAAGCTCAGGTCGGATTGCCCGCAGCGTGCCGCCGGGTGGATTTGCCGTCGCCGGCTCATTGATCAGCAGGGCGCCGTTTTGTTGACGATACTGGGCCGCAGCCTGTTCACCTGACCAAAGCAGCGGATTGAAGGCGCCGTCAAAGGCAGGGTTGTCGAAGTTGTCATAGATCGTCGGATCGTAGCCCTTGGCCGAGATCGGCAGGAACGTGCGATACCAGGCGTTGACGTAAGCCGGCCGGGTCAGCGTGTGGCTGTCCACGCCGTCGCTGACGGTCAGGCGCACGGTGTAGGCGCCGGCCTGGCCATAGGTGTGCGTCGGGTTGGCGGCCGTGCTGGTCTGGCCGTTGCCGAAGTCCCATTGGGTGCTGGTGACGTCGCCGGCCGAGGCGTTGCTGAAGCTGACGGCCAGCGGCGGCCGGCCGGTGAGCGGCGTGGCGCTGAAGTCGGCGGTAACGGTCTTCTGCCAGATCTGGTTGCCGACGCCATCGGTGGACGTGCCGATGAAGAGCCGGTCGCCGAACACCACCACCGAGTTGCCCCAGTAGGGCCCTGTGTTGTTGCCGTTGCCGAAGCCGGCCGGCGCGTCCTGCTGCCATTGCTGGCCGTTGGCCGAGCGCCAGACCTGCGTGCCTTCGCCAGACCGGTTGCTGGTGAGGGCATACAGGCGGCCGCGCAGCACAGGCAGCGCCATGATGCGGCGATTCCAGCTATCGCCAAAGCCGCCGGCCATCACCTGACTCCAGTCGCTGCCGTCGCAGGCCGAGCAGCGCCAGATCTGGGCGCCTGTGTTCCAGTTGGTAGTGCCAGCGTACAGGGAGCCGCCGAAGGATGCCAACGACGCGACCCCAGCGTTATTGATGTCGCCAAAACCACCGACGTTAGCCAGGGTCCAGGTTGTGCCGTTGCTGCTGCGCCAGACCTGGCCGCCAGCCGGCTCGTTGAACGTGCCGGCGTACAACACACCGTTGTGTTCCTGGAAGGTCATAGCGCCTTCATTGCCTGCATGGCCCAGGCCACCGTCGACGACGCGCGTCCAACTGCCGGCGTTACCGGTGCTGCTGCGCCAGATTTCGCCGCCGGCCACGGGGTTGAGCGTGCTGGCATATAGCTGGCCCCCGAAAACCGCTATGTGGAAGATCTCCAGGTTTTCCGGATCGCCGAAGCCGTCATCGGCCACCAGCGACCAGTTGACGCCGTCCGCGCTGCGCCAGATCTGGCCGCCGAGGGTGTAGCCGTTGTCGCAGTCAGGGTCGCAGGCGTAGTGGCCCGTGCTGGCGTAGAGCTGGCCGTTGAACTCGGCCAGATGGTTGATCCAGTAGTTCTCGCCGCCCAGGCCGCCGCTGACCACGGCGCTCCAGTCGCCGCCGGCGTTCTGGCGCCAGATCCAGGGCGCGTTGTTGTGCGCGCCGCCCGCGTACAGCCGGCCGCTGAAGGCAGTCAAACCGCCCAACGACGACCAGCGCTCGCCAAAGCCGGTGACGTTGACCTGCTTCCAGCCGGGTACGACCGGGCTGAACTTCTGCACGCGGTGGCTGGCGCGGTCGGCCACGTAGACGTTGCCCTCCCGGTCCACGGCCACGTCCAGGGCGTCGCGCAGGTCGCCGCTGCCGCTACCCCAGCCACCGCCGATGGTGGCCAGGTAGGCGCCGCTGGCGTCGTAGACCTGCACGCGGGTGTTCCAGGGATCGGCCACGTAGACGCGGCCGGCGGCGGCGACCGCCACATCCATGGGGTAGAGGTGGCCGAAGTCGTTGCCGAACACCCCGGTCTCGCCGGCGAAGGTCGTGCAGGTGTAGTCGTTGGCCGACAGGATGCACTTCTGCACCCGGAAGTTGTTAGCGTCGGCCACGTACACGGCGCCGCTGGCGTCGATGGCCACACCTCTCGGCCAGCTAAAGCGCCGGTTGTCGCTGCCTTGCTGCTCCGCAACACCTAGCGTCATGCGGTAGACCCAGTGGGGGTTGTAAACCTGGATACGATGGTTGCTGCGATCGACGACAAAGATGTCACCGTTTATCGGATTGATAGCCACGCCGGACGGGCCGACGAACTGATTGTTAGCGGCGCCATATGAACCAAAAGTACCATGATAACTGCCGTCGGCGTTGAAGATCTGGATGCGGTGATTGGGTTCATCGGGCACGTAGGCGCGACCGGCCGCGTCGATGGCGATGCTGCCCTCCGGGCCGGTCCACCATTGGCCGAAGTGGGCGTTGTCGCCGCCGTAGACGCCGGCCTCGCCCACGGTCCACTGCGCCGCGCCGCTGGCGTCCAGCTTGAGCAGCCGGTAGCCATAGTTCTCGCTGACGTAGACACTGCCGTCCGCGCCCACGCCGACGCCCCACGGCCCGTTGAGGTGCTGGCCGTCGGTCAGGTAAGGCACGCCGCTGACGCCGGCAAAGACGCCGATCAGACTGCCGCTGCTGGTGTACTTGCGCACCGTGAAGTCGGCAGTGTCGCTGATGAAGACGTTGCCCGCGCTGTCTGCAGCGATATCGGCCGGCCAGCCAAACCCGGAGGCAAAGACGGTGCAGGCGCCGCCGGTGGTGCAGCGCTTGACGCGGCCATTGGCGCCGTCGCCGATGAAGATGGTGTTGCCGCTGGCGTCGCGGCCCAACCCGTAGGCCCAGGACAACTCGTTGGCGCCGCCGCCTGCCGTGCCCGTGCCGTGGTAGGTCGAACAAGTCCACGCGCCGCTGAAGGTGCAGCGCTGCACGCGGAAGTTCTCCACGTCGGCCACGTAGAGCCGGTTGCTGCTGTCGATCGCGATCTCCGCCGGGTGGTTGAAGTGGCTGTTGTCGCTGCCCGGCACGCCGGTCACGCCGATGGTGGCCTGGTAGGTCAGGCTGCCGCCGGACACGGTGAAGACCTGCACGCGGTGGTTGTAGTGGTCGGCCACGAACAGGCGGCCCGTATTGTCGAAGGCGATGCCGCGCGGCTGGTCGAAGCGGTCATTGCCGCTGCCTGCGTTCCAAGGATCGACATCGGGGTAGAGCAGAATCACGTTGCCGGCCGGGTCGAAGGCTTTGACGGCGTGCGCAGTGGTTACCCAAATGTTGCCGGAGGCATCTACGGCAACGCCCTTGGGCCATGCCAGGAACTGATCGTAGTTCCAGGGCTGACCGGCCTCGCCGACGATCAGGGTATTGGCGCCGCTGGCGTTGTATTTCAACACGCGCTGCCCGGCCTCTTCCAGCACGTAGAGCGAGTTGGCGCCGTCGATGAACAAGCTGGTAGGATCGTTCAGGTGCTGCGCGTCGGCCAGGTATGGGGTCTCGGTCTGGCCGAAGGTCTGCACGTGGCGGAAGCTGAGGCCTGGCTGGCCGATGGGCACGGCAGGACTGATGGCCGCGTCCGGCTGGTCGCCGGCAGGGCGTTGCAGCCAAGGCTGTGGCTCGTGCTGCACCGGCTCTGGCGCTGGCTTGGCCGATGGAACAGATGGCCGGCTGCTGTCCGGCGGCTGCGGGCCTTGCGCAGCTGCGCCGAGCACGGAGCCGGCTAGCAGCGTCACGGCCAGCACAAGGCTGAACAGGCGATGGAGATGTCTGCGTTGCATGGTACCCTCCGAGATGAGTTGGTAGTGCTTCCAGAGGCGCCAGCAGCCGAGGCCGCTGGCGCCCTGCTGATACCCGGAGACTCCCCGGATCTCCTGGCATAGAGGTAACTCGGCCAATCGATTCGTTGACCGAGGCATCTCTTGCTTTGTCCCCCGCAGTTGGAGCCGCCAGCAAAATCCGGTCGGTCTTCGCGTATCAGCCCACTGACCGTATCATACAGGTGCTACGGAATTGCTACCTGGCGGCCCGATTGTGAAAAAATGGCAAAATCATGGCCTTGACTTTGCCAAGTTAGACGGGTAGAATGCAGAACAGTTGCCTGTTTGCCCGAAATCCAAAGCCGAGTGAGAAGTTTGAACACGTTCTAAGGAGTCCAAGATGCAAATTGTGATCGAGCTGTCTGCCACTGCGACCCATGTCCAACAAATCGTCCGGACTTTGCACTCACTGCCCCCTGAGAAGGTCGCCGAAGTCTGGGATTTCGTGAGCTTCCTGCAGGATCGCTACGCTGCTGCGGAGAAGGTCGATGTGGCCGACTCATGGAGCGAGCAGGATCTTGAAGATCTCACAATGGCGAGCTTGGCCTACGCCAGAAACAGTCTTTGGGACGAGGAGCATCACGATGCTGAAGCCAGGTGATGTCGTCACGGTCGAGTTTCCCTGCACGGGCATTGGACAGCTGACCGACGGTGATTGGGAGGCAGTACAACGCTGTTTACAGGCATCACTGGCAGTAACCCCGTAGCGAGTTGATAGTGGGGAGATGGTCATAACGCTTTCAGTTCAGCCTCAGCGCCTCGGCGTCGTTGCAGCACCATGCGCAGGCCGGTGGTGTTGCCCGAGCTGCGATGCCGCTCGATCAGCCAGACAGTCGCTTCTTCATCCAACGGCTCAGCTTGGTGAATGGCCTCCCAGAAATCGACCGCGCGGGCTGGGTCTTGCTCAGCCCGCGCCAAGAAGCGCAGCCCACTCAGCCAGCGCTGGCGCAAGCTCTCGCGCGCCGGTTCGAGGAGGGAGGCGGGCAGATAGGATTCGTCGGGCAGCAGCCCTTGGGGGGCGTAGAGCGCAATGGCTTGCTGCCAGCAGGCCATGCCCTCTGCCGAGCGACCTTGCCGCAGCAGGGCTTCAGCCTCCCCAGCCAACGCCGCGAACTGCCATACGTCCACCCATACTTCGTCTGGCCGCAGGATGTAGCGCTCACCCTCGTGCCTGATGAAGCGATCGCTGCCGCGCGGGCCGGTGGGGTCCAGCACCCGGCGCAGCGTGGACAGATAGCTGCGCAGAGCCGCCAGGCTGCTCCGCTCGGCATCCGCATCCAGCTCCGCGCCCAGCGGCCAGAGCGCATCGACCAGCTCAACCTGCGTTGCGCCGGCCTCGCGGCGCAATGCCAGCCAAGCCAGCAGCGAGCGCGTCTTGGCCGAGCGCCAAACGTTGGTGGTGTTGGGCAGCAGTTCTCCGTTGCGGATCAACCGCAGCGGGCCAAGCAGGTAGATGCACAGCGGCGCTGAAGCCTCGACGAGGCTTGAGCTGGCAAAAGCTGGCGGCGCGGCCGGCGCCCCCTCACCGGTTGCCTGGACCACGACGCCATGCTGCGCCAGCGCGTTGATTCCAAATGCTGCGCCCCCCGCCATGCCTACCGCCAGCACGACGAGAGTCAGCACCGGCGCGTTGAGCCAGCCCCACGTCAGGTCTGCCAGCAGCGCCATAAACAGCAAGACAAACCAGACCAGAATGCGCCAACTCAGCACGGGAAAGCGCACCCCGGTCTCTGCTTCCTCCAGCGCCAGGAACATGCGCAGGCCGATCAGGATGGCCAGCAACGTCGTAAGACCGCTGGGGAGTACGCCAAAGCCTTCCTGTCCGGCCAACACCAGGATCTGCAAACCAACGCTGGTGACGGCAATCAGCAGCGCGATGCGAAGAATGTAACGGCGTAGAATGGTTCTTCTCGGCTCGGCAGCGTTGTAGGCTGTGCTGACATACAACACGATCACCAAGAGACCCGAAAGCGCCGCAGCAGCGATGGCCAGCCGATCGCCTGGTGGGCAGGTGAGCCTGGGTAGGCCCCATGAGCTCAAGCAGAGATGTGGAACATCATGCCGTAGGTGCCCCGCCAGCCACGGGATATCTATGGCCATACGCACGAGGACAACACTGACAACCGCCCATTCCCATCTCTCAAGACGTTTTTCGCGCAGCAGAAAAAGTACAGCCAGCGCCGACAGAATGGTCAGGTTGGCCCCCTGGTTCAGAACAAACTGCCAGGCTAAGCCGGCCTGCACCGAGATACCAGGTTGGTGCAAAATGACATCGGCCAGGTAGTAAACGATCAAGCCCGCCATCACGCCGGCGAAGGCCCACGTGAGCAGTTGGCGCGGCCGGCGAATCATGATGAACATGATCATGCCGGCCAGCAGCGGCATGATCAACAGCGAGAAGAGAAAAGGCGGCGGGGGCGTCATTGCCAGGGTACTTTAGCACAACAGGCCATGATCGCCAACATCTATCCTGGCGCGAAGCAGCGCCAACGCGCCAGGCGCGTGCTATGATTTTCGCCAACGTAGTGTAAAATGTCGCCATGTCCCTCAGTGAATTCTCCGTGCAACGTTCCTGGACCTCCGACCGCCGCAGCCCGCTGCGCTGGCTGTGGTCGCACATGCGTCGAAACTGGATCTGGATCGTCGGTGTCTTCGTCGGCGCGCTGGCCAACGCGGCGCTGGCCGGCGTGGTGCCGATTCTGTCCGGCCAGGCCTTTGACGTGCTGGAGGCCAACCCCGACAACACCCAGGCGCTGCTGGGCATTGCCTTCCTGATCGCGCTGAGCCAGATCATCCGCGGGCTGACCCAGATCGGCCGTAACTTCTCCAGCGAGGTGCTGGGCCAGCGCCTGGAGCGGGACAGCCGCGACGAGGTCTACGGCAGCCTGATGGGCAAGAGCATGTCCTTCCACGACTCGCACCCTACGGGCGACCTGATGGCGCGCGCCACCAACGATGTGCGCGAGATCAACCTGATGTTCAACCCAGGGCTGAACCTGGTGATCGGCTCGGCCAGCTTCCTGATCGTCCCCATCTTTGCTGCCCCGCGCATCTACCCGGCGTTGATCGCGGCCCCGCTGGCCTACCTGCTGCTCTACGTCGTCAGCACCTGGATCTATCTGCGCCAGCTCGACCCAACCACGCGGGCGGTGCGGGCTGAGTTCGGCCAGATGAACACGGTGCTGGCCGAGGCCATCGACGGCGTGGAGACGGTCAAGGGCGCGGCCCAGGAGAACAGCGAGACCAGCCGCTTCCGCCGCGCGGTGGATGGCTGGCGCCGGGCCTATATCTGGCAGAGCGACGTAGAAGCGCGCTTCTATCAGTTGCTGCTGCTGGGGCTGGTGCAGACAGCCGCGCTGGCCCAGAGCCTTTACTTCTACCAGGCCGGCGTGCTGAACATCGGCGATGTGGTGGCTTACAACGGCCTGATCCTGCTCTTCTTCTTTCCCACTTTCGTCGGCCAGTTCGCCTATTCGCAGGTGTCGTCGGGCATTGCCAGCGCGCGGCGCATTCTGGAGATCCTCAACCAGGAGACAGCGCTGGACGAGAACCAGGGCGGCTTCTGCCAGCCCATGCGCGGCGCGCTGGCGTTCGACGGCGTCACCTTCGGCTACGATGGCGCGCCCGTGTTGCACGACATCAGCTTCCGCGTCGAGCCGGGCCAGACCGTGGCCATCGTCGGCCAGACCGGTTCCGGCAAGAGCACGGTGGCCAAGCTGGTCAACCGCATCTACGACGTGAACCAGGGCCATGTGCTGATCGACGGCGTGGACGTGCGCGACTGGGACATGGCCGGCCTGCGCCGCCAGATCAGCATCATCGAACAAGACATCTTCCTCTTCTCGCGCAGCGTGGCCGACAACATCGCTTTTGGCTGCCAGCAGGCCAGCCGCGCGGAGATCGAGGCGGCGGCCCGCAAGGCCCAGGCTCACGACTTCATCCTCGGCTTTCGCGACGGCTACGACACCGAGGTGGGCGAGCGGGGCGTGACCCTGTCAGGCGGCCAGCGCCAGCGCATCGCCCTGGCCCGCGCCTTCCTGACCGAGCCGCGCCTGCTGATCCTGGACGACTCCACCAGCGCCATCGACAGCGCCACCGAGGACCGCATCCAGCGGGCCATCGAGGAGGCGTCGCGCGGCCGCACCACCATCCTGATCACCCACCGCCTCTCGCAGATCCGCTGGGCTGACCTGATCGTGGTGCTGAAGAACGGCCGCATCGCCGCCATCGGCAGCCATGAGGAGCTGCTGGAGCAATCCGAGGCCTATCGGAACATCTTTGCGAGCTATGAGTGAGCAAGTTGCAGGTTGCAAGTGGCAGGTTGCAGGTGGCACCGCGCAATGTGCCAAGGAGATTAGCTAAGTATGAACCTCACTGTTGAAACACCCATCGAGAAATCGTTTCTGGCGTTGCCGCCGACCGAGAGGGCGACTATCATCCGGCACGGAGTCGCGCTGCGTCTGTCGGACCTTAGGAAACGCATCTTCCTCGCTGAGAGCAAGGTACAATTCTTCGAGCGAAGGTACAACACGTCGCTTGCCAGGCTTGACGCCGAAGGGCTGCCCGACGCCGCCGGTGTTGAGATGCACGAAGATTTCATCATGTGGCATCATTGGACCGAAGCTGCGCAAAAGGCCAGGAGCGAGTTGTCTTCTCTGGAAGAGATCGAGCGGCAGGGCCTATGGGTGATGGAGGCCCACTATGCAGGCTAGCCAAAGGCTCCTGGAGATTGAACGGGCTTACGAGGATCAAGTCCAGAGCATCGTGCCCATCGAGCTTGACGATGAGACTCTGCGCCTGACCATTTACCTGTACGATGGTTCCAACTTGCGAGTGACTGAACAGTGGGACGGCGCGAAGCTCACCCGGTACAGCTACTACTGGCTGACAGAACAAGACGCACTGCTGATCGGTTGGGACAACGCTCCACATCACAAGACGGTGTCAACCTTCCCGCATCACAAACATGTTACACAGCAAAGCAATCTACAACCTTCGCAAGAGACGCGTCTGGAGGATGTAATGCTGGTTGTCTTAGCCGCATAGCAAGGTCAAATCTATGTTCTCAGGCCTGAACACCGAAGCCTACGACCGAACCTACACCGACCGCGAGCTGGTGCACCGCGTGGCGACGTATTTTGGCCGCGACCGGCGGCGCATGGCGTGGACGTTGGTCACCATCGTGCTGCTGGCGGTCATCACCGCGGTCCAGCCGCTGATCGTCGCCCAGGGGATCAACCTGCTGGGGCAGGACCCGGCTCCGACGGCTCTAGTGGCGCTGGTACTGCTTTCGTTGTTGATTGCGCTGTTGATCTGGGGCGTGAGCTGGCTGCGCCGCCGTATGCTGGCCCGCGTCACCGGCATGGTCATGGCCGATCTCCGGGTGGATGCCTTCGAAGCCGTGATTGGCCACGACATGTCGTTCTTCGACCAGTTCCGCGCCGGCCGCATCATCAGCCGCATCACCACCGACACCCAGGAGTTCTCCCAGGTGGTGGTGCTGATCGCCGAGATCGTCAGCCAGTTGCTGTCGCTGGTGATCCTGGGCGCGATCCTGTGGAGCATCTCCTGGCAGCTCACAGTGGCTGTGCTGGTCTTCTCCGTCGCCATCGTCTTGGTGGCCTATAGCCTGCGCCGCATCGCCCGCATGGTCACTCGTCGCGGCTTCCAGGCTATCGCCGACGTCAACGCAGCCATCCAGGAGGCGGTGACGGGTATCAGCGTGGCCAAGA